>NZ_JBIFXS010000001.1:0-658562 GCF_043558645.1 Mariniflexile sp. HNIBRBA6329
GGTAAACCTAAAAAATGGCGAAGCCTTTAAAACATGACCACCGTCAAAGACGGTGGTTTTTTAGACTGAAATAAAAACCTATGTAGCAGAAAAAAAGAAAGAGCGTGAGCAAATCCAAAATAAAATTCAAGAATTGAACGAAAAGCGTAAAGTGTTCATTTCAAAACAAAAAACGGATACCAAAAATGGTTTGGAAAACGCCATGACCAATGCCATTAAAGAACAAGCAAAAAAGAAGAAATATACTTGGGAATAAAAAATTGAACCGCAAATTCGCAAATTATTGCAATTGTAAGTATTTAAATTTGCAAATTTGCGGTTAAAATTTATGATTCTTTAATTTACTGCAGGACAGTTACAATCGTAACGTTCGCGTCTGCAATTAAAATTATATCCTAAAGTTAATTGATGGAAACCGCCATTGGCAAACACCACAGAATTGGATTGATAGGTGTAATTATAAGCAAACATAAACTCTTTATAATTTACTCCCAAAATAGGTGTAATTTGTTGTAAACGTTGGCTATTCACAGAGGCTCCTTGGGTGTACTCTGCTCCATCAAAACTATTTCTGTACGACAAGCCTCCCCATAGGGAACCAAATTCCATTTGCTTATATACTTTTCCATTCACATCAATAGATGCTTCTTTCGTTTCATCTCTATACTGAAACATTACAGAAGGTTCATAGCTCCACTCGCTGCCATATTTACTAAATACATTTCCAACAGAAAATAAATAGCGTCTTAAATTACTTGTAATGTTTCTATCTTTATTAACTCCCGAGTTCTCCAATACATTTTTAATGGTTCCATGTACATAAAAATCCAGGAAATGGTACGAAAAGCCTAAGTCAATATTGAAGTTTGTTTCGTTTTGCACTACACCATCAATAATTGGGTCTGGGCCATCAAACAAAAAAGAAGTTTCATCTAATTTATACTGAATAAACCCTGCGCTTAAACCAAATGAAAGCATATTCAAATCGGTTTCACTCCTAGAAAACATCAAATGATGTGCATAGGTTGCATAAGCCCCTGTTTGGGAATGATACCCATTTTTATCGGTGTATAAAATACCTCCAATAGCCGAAGGTGAATCTCCAATACGCCCATTCATACTCAGTGTTAAAAGTTTAGGCGCATCTTCATGTCCAAACCATTGCTGGCGCGCCGTTAACCTTACTTTAGAACAATTGGCAATACCCGCCATAGATGGGTGGATTAAATAATAATTATCGGTAAGGTAATCGGTATATATTGGTAGCCCTTCTTGCGAATATGTAACATGAGCGCACAAAACGCTTACTACTACCATAAAAATATTCTTTAACTTCATAAGTTCAATCTGGCTTTTTACGTACTATACAAATGCCCTGGTTATTAAAAAATTACACAAAAAACAATGTGCTAACCCTATTCTTTTCAATCTCTTAAAAAGAGGCAACAAAACTCAAATATATGGATAACTAAAGTTTTCTTTTAGTATTTTTGTAAAAAATTAGCTGAAATGAATACTTTCAAGGTTTCTGTGCAAGAAACATCAAATAACGCCATAGTTAAATTCGAAGTAAATGAATTTATAACCAAGCATCAAAGTTTTGAATTCAACAATATAGACGAAGCTAAAGCATCACCTTTAGCGCAACAATTATTTTACTTACCATTCGTAAAAAAAGTATATATCTCTGGAAATTTTATTGCTGTAGAACGCTATAACATTGTAGAATGGAGCGATGTACAAGATGAAGTAGCTGGGCAAATTGAAGCCTACCTTAACGATGGCGGTCTTGTTATCGAAGAAACAGCAAAAGCGAAAAAAGTACCCGTAACGGTGTATGCCGAAAGCACACCGAACCCTTCGGTAATGAAGTTTGTTGCCAATAAAAAAATAGTAACAGCCCTTTTTGAATTCACCTCAATTGATGAAGCAAAACTATCGCCATTAGCGACTGAGTTATTTCATTTTCCGTTTGTAAAAAGTGTTTTTATTGATGAAAATTACGTATCCATTACTAAATACGATATGGCCGAATGGCAAGACATTACCATTGAGCTTCGCGAATTCATTAGAAGTTATATTGAAAATGGAAAAGATGTTGTGTTACCTCATGCTGCCGAAACTTTAAAAAAATCAACACCTCAATTAGATTCACAATATGAAGCGTTGGATGATACTTCAAAAGAAATCATCAATATTCTTGAAGAGTATGTAAAACCAGCGGTAGCGAGTGATGGTGGCAATATTCAATTCATCTCGTACGATGCCGAAAGTAAAAATGTAAGCGTGATGCTTCAAGGTGCTTGCAGTGGTTGCCCATCTTCAACTTATACTTTAAAAAGTGGTATTGAAAACATGCTAAAGGAAATGCTTCCTGGTAAAGTAGAAATGGTTGAAGCCATAAATGGCTAATTGAATAATTTTCTTAACTTTAGGTTTTTCACTTAAATTAATAAAATTATGGCCGTATTAAAAGTAATCGAGATTTTATCCAACTCCAATACAAGTTGGGAAGATGCCACTAAAAAAGCTGTAAAACATGCTTCTAAAAGCGTTAAAAATATCCGTTCCGTTTACGTACAAGACCAAAGCGCTAGCGTAAAAGATGGTGAAGTAACCGAATTTAGAGTAAACTTAAAAATTACTTTTGAAGTAAATTAAATTTAGAAAAGCTAAGCGTTTTAAAACAGAGCGCTTGTTCTATACATCTTTTTAAAACACACCTTATATGACCGTTATTTTAATAGCCATTGTTGCGTTACTGCATTTCTATTTTCTAGTTTTAGAAATGTTTTTATGGACCACACCAAAAGGCATTAAAATATTTGGTTTAAAATCTAAACAATTTGCCGATGATACCAAGGTACTAGCGGCAAACCAAGGTTTATATAATGGTTTTTTAGCTGCTGGCTTGGTCTTTTCAATTATTAAAAAAGACATACAAATTGCTGCTTTTTTCCTTATTTGTGTGACCATTGCAGGTATTTATGGGGCTTACTCTACAAAGCAAATAAAATTATTTTACGTACAGGCAGTTCCTGCCATTATCGCTTTAATTAGTTGTTTTATTTAAAACTTAACTATTAGTTTACTTCTATTAGTTTCCAAAATTTTATATTACAAACATTAAATAAATTACAAAGTAAAGATTATGAATTTAGAAAACATTGACGCTGAAAAGTGGATTGAATTAGCAACAGAATATGGATTGAAAATAATTGGCGCCATTGCCATATGGATTATTGGGTCTTGGGTTATTAAAAAAGTATTGAAAGCAACCCGTAAAGTAATGACCAAAAGCAATTATGAGGAAAGCCTTCAAAAGTTTCTAATAAATCTGCTTAGTTGGGGATTAAAAATATTACTCATCATTACACTTTTAGGCACTTTAGGTGTTCCAACCACATCATTTGCAGCTGTTATTGCTGCCGCAGGTTTAGCCATAGGTTTGGCGCTTCAAGGATCGCTTGGAAATTTTGCTGGAGGTGTATTAATTATGATTTTTAAACCATTTAAAATTGGCGATTTAATTGAAGCTCAAGGTGAAATTGGTGTAGTAAAACAAATTGAAATTTTTACAACAAAGCTAACCGGCTTATCAAATAAAGAAATTATTATTCCTAATGGCGCACTGTCAAATGGCAATATTATTAATTACACTACCGAAGGTACAAGACGTGTGGATTTAGTTTTTGGTGTAGGATATAATTCCGATATAAAGAAAACCAAAGAAGTTTTAATGAATGTAATTACTTCACATCCAAAAGTTATTGATACACCAGCCCCAACAGTAAATGTCTTGGAATTAGCAGATAGTTCGGTAAATTTTGCCGTAAGACCTTGGTGCAAAGCAGAAGATTATTGGGCCGTTTATTTTGAAGTAACTGAAAATACTAAAATAGCACTTGATGCTGCAGGTATTGAAATTCCGTTCCCACATCAAGTTGAAATTCAGAAAAAAGGTTAATGTAACTATCCAAATTTCTTGAATTATTTAGATAGAAAAAGACCTGTTAGTTTTAAAGCTAACAGGTCTTTTTTTATTTTGAACTTTTTAAAGCCACAAAATCTTTTAAATAATAAGGCTCAAAATAAGCGACATCTTCAAAGTCGCCATTTTTATATTTATCAAATGCCAACATACCCATTTGGCTGGCGGAAGGCAATTTATCTTCAACAAAAAAAGCATTTTCGTGTTTTATTAAGTCTTTTGTTTTTTCAACACCATTCCCTACAAAATAGACTTTTCCCGTAGTTAGATAATCTGTAAAAGCGTTTTCATCTAAAATTTGCGCTTCGGTTTCTCTTATTCTATTATAATTTGAATCGAAAATAGCCGCATACACTTCCAAACGTCTGGCATCTAGCATGGTTACTATAACACCATCATTGGCTTTAACCTGATGCGCCAACGCTTCTAAAGTAGGTACCGATATTAAGGGTTTATCTAAAGCGAAACAAAGCCCTTTTGCTGCCGAAACCCCAATGCGCAACCCCGTATAAGAGCCTGGGCCTTTACTAATGGCTACGGCATCTAAATCTTTTGAAGTTATGCCTGCTTCTTTTAAAACAGCATTTATAAATACATGTAAACTTTCGGCATGCGAATAGTTTTTGCTGTTATCTTCCTTTAAAACAATTGTTTTTCCTGCTTTTGAAATAGCTACTGAACAATTGGTTGTTGCGGTTTCTATACTTAAAATTACTGACACATTAATTAGTTAAAGGTTTTCCCATGTAAAAGTCTAAAACTTTTGTCTTAAAAACAAAATCATACTTCGCATTTATTAAAGATGCTTGTGCATTTATTAAACGCACTCGTGCTTGGTCTAACTCAAAAGAGGTCATTACCCCAATATTAAAGCGCTCTTGTGAATTTTCAAATGATAATTCCTGTGCTGCCAACGATTTTTTTGCAGCCTCAAAAGCTTTAAATGCCGATTTAGCATCGGTAAAAGCACGTTGAATGTTTGATTCTAAATTTAGCTTTGCCTGTTCTAAATTAAGCTTACTATTTTCCTCTTGAATTTTGGATTTGGCAACAGCTGTTTTATTTTGAAATCTTGAAAATATTGGAATATTTACATTCAAATTAAAGCTGTGGGATTTTTGATTATTCAACTGGTCTAAAAAAGCTGCTTCATTTTGAGTTAAGTTTGTATAAAACGCATTGGTATTAAAACCATATCCTAATGATACACTAGGCAAAAAACCACTTTTAGAAATTTCAGTACTTAATTCCGCATTTTCAATATTTTTTTCGGCTATTTTAATCTCATTTCTATTTTCTAAAGCAAAATCTAAAATGGGAGCAATATTGTTATACAATAATATTTCAGTCGGACTTTCAATATTGATTATTTCCACATCAAACCCCTCAAAAGGCACTTGAAGCAATTGTGATAAGGTTAATAATGCCAAGGTTACATTATTTTCGGCAAGGGTTACGCTTTGGGCGTCGGCACTTAAGGTGGCCTCGGCATCATAAATATTGGCTCTAGGTTGTACGCCTGCATCTACCAAGTTTTTTACTTGCTGCAATTGTTTGTCGCTAAAATCATATTGTGCTTTTGCGGTGGCTAAGTTTTCTTTATTGAACAGTACATTCAAATAAGCATTCACCACATTTAAGGAAATGTCGTCTTTAATTCTATCCAACTCTAATTGGCTGGTTTCTAAATTTAATTTCGATTGTTTATAAAGATTTGTTAATCGAAAACCATTAAATACAGTTTGGCTTGCTCCAACTCCAAAACTTGTACTGTTAGAGGTTCTATCTACAATTACTTGGGTTTCTCCAATATCTATGCGTTGTGTCCCTATTCCAATGTTATGACCTGCACTAGCACTAACCCCAGGTAAAAAATTGCCTTTTGCAGCTATAATATTTTGCTCGTTTGTAAGTAATGCGTTTTCACCTTGTTTTACTGTAATATTATTTTCTAAAGCATGGTTTACACATGCTTCCAAAGTCCATTTTTTGGTTTGTGAAAATGATACTATACACACAAAAAAGGCTAGAACAACAAAACTTTGCTTCATTTTAAATGTATAAAAATCCATCATTTTATCTTCTTCTTTGTCTTTCTTCATCTTCATTGTCTTTTGATGCCTTGTTCCAAACTTTTATTTTATCACCTTTCTTAACACCCTCGGTAATTTCTACGTTTATACCATCGGAAATACCTAAAGTTACATCTTGTTTTTTGTACTTACCTTCGCTTACCAATACTTCAACAAAAGGTTTTTCT
The DNA here is from genome assembly GCF_043558645.1 of Mariniflexile sp. HNIBRBA6329. Lineage (NCBI taxonomy): Bacteria > Pseudomonadati > Bacteroidota > Flavobacteriia > Flavobacteriales > Flavobacteriaceae > Mariniflexile > Mariniflexile sp. HNIBRBA6329. The sequence continues at coordinate 6,252 of NZ_JBIFXS010000001.1, forward strand.
GTAATTCTGTTGTATTGTAATAAAGCTTCCCTTATGGCTAAAACACTGTCTTTACTTTCAATATCAATTTCGGCATTGGCACTATAGCCCGCTCTTACATTTGTTGTATTATCAAGCTTTACATTCGCTTTGACAGTAAATTGAACGGCGCCGTTTTCTTCAACACCTCGAGGTGCAACGAAGGTTAATGTTGCAGGAAATTCTTTTTCATTGATGGCACCTAAAATAACTTTAATCTCTTTACCTTCTTTTAATTTGCCTACTTCTGCCTCATCTACTTTACCTTCAAAAATCATGAAACTCATATCGGCAATAATGGCAATAGTGGTTCCTGCGTTAAAGTTGTTACTTTGAATTACTTGGTCGCCTTCACGCACTGGAATTTCTAAAATGGTACCCGCAATTTGTGCTATGATATTGGTGTTTGCTGAACTTCCGCCAGAGATAGAACCTCGTTTTATAATTTGATAATCGTTTTGTGCTTGCGATAATGTTTCTTTAGCTTGATTGAATGCCAATTCACTATTCTCAAAATCTTGTCTTGAAATCACGCCTTTTTCAAAAAGAGATTTATTTCTTTCATATAAAACCTTCGCATTATCAAAAGACAACTTTGTTGAAGCTATTCTACTGCTAGCACCTACCAAACTTTGTTCGTTTGGTACCACTCTTATTTTTGCAATTAAATCACCTTTCTTTACAATATCACCTTCCTCTACAAGAATTTCATCAACAATACCAGAGATCTGAGGTTTTAATTCAATTTCTTCTTCAGGATTTAATTTCCCTGTTGCTACTGCTTTCGTATTAATGGATGTATAAAAAGGTTCTTCTACTTTAAAATCTTCAATACCCTTAGAATTGGCGTCTTTAAAATACTTTAATACAAACGCTAATAGTATGATCACTACTAATACTAAAATGATTTTTACTGTTTTGTTCATTCTTCTATTTTTGGAATTTTGTTTTTTTATTTTTTGGGAATTTACTACATAGCAGCCTATTCTTCTCTTAATGCTTCTATTGGTTTAATGCTTGTGGCTTTAAATGCCGGAATCAACCCTATTAGAGTCCCTAATATTACTAATATAATAAGGGCAATAAATACAACTGCTATCGATACAGAAGCGTTTACTATTACCGCATCGGCACCTTGTCCGAAAGCCGCATCCAATCCTATTAAAATCCAACCACCGGTAATGATCCCGAAAACACCTGCCACCATGGTTAAGAACACCGCTTCTAACACAATTTGGCGTTTAATTTCAAAAGGTGTTGCACCCAAAGCACGGCGTATGCCAATTTCTTTGGTACGTTCTCTTACGGTAATCAACAATATATTTCCAATAGCAAAAACACCTGCTATTAGTGTTGCAATGCCAACAAACCATGTTAAAAACTGCATACCTATTAAAAAGCCTGTTACTTTTTTAAATTCTTTGCCTATGTTGACACTTCCAAAGGCACGCGTATCTTCTGGATGAATGTTGTTTAGGTTTTTTAATAACAGCTTAACATCTTCTTCAATTTGTTTAATATCATATTCTGGTTTTCCGGTTATCATCATCCAACCTATTCGATCGCCTCTATTATATATTTGCTGAAAGGTTGTAAATGGAATGTGAATATCTGTAGAAGGTCCCATGTTCATGTTTCCTACTTCAAAAACACCTACTACTATAAAATTAATACCGTTAACATCAATATACTTTCCAATGGCGTCTTCATCCTTTTCAAAAAGTTGTTTATAGGTATCTTCAGAAATAACGGCTACTTTTTTATTATCATCTATATCATTTTGATTGATGAAGCGACCATGTATGAGCTTTTTCTTTTGCAATTGGTCTAACAACGGATAATCGCCCGCCATTTGAAAACTACCCGTAAGAAAGTTTCTGGTAACACTGGTACCTTGCTGACTTCTTGGAAGCACAAACTCGATACCTTCTACATTTTCTTCTACTTTTTTAGCATCGGTTAAAGACAGCCTTACTTGCTTGCCTTCCTGAAATCCTTTAAATGGTTTGCTAGTACTTTGCCCCCAAACAAATACGCTATTGGTGGCAAAATTCCCAAACAATCTATTAAATGAATTTTCTAAACCTCGTGCAGAACCCAACAAGCCAATAAGCAATAGAATACCCCACCAAACGCCCACCATGGTAAGGATAGACCTTAGTTTGTTTTTACTAAAGCTATCAAAAACTTCTTGCCACGTATCGCTTTCAAATAAAAATTTAAACATGTTTAGTCGTTTCTTAGTGCTACAATGGGCTTGATTTTAGAAGCTCTTTTTGCCGGAAAATAACCTGCAATAGCTCCTGCCCCTACTAAAGTTAAGGTAGCTCCTATTACCAAACCATTACTTACGCCTGGGTCTTTAATAAAATAATCTTTTAAAACTGGTGTTGCAAGCTCAATAACCCCAACCCCAATTAACAACCCAACATAGCCTGCAATGGCTGTGATAAGAATAGATTCTATTAAAATAATAGAAACGATGGATCTTGGTGTAGCACCTAAAGCTTTGCGAATACCTATCTCTTTGGTACGTTCTTTAACTATAAAAATCATGATATTGCTTACCCCAACAACACCAGCTATTAAAGTTCCGAAACCGATAACCAAAATAATAACGGTTAAACCAAATGTCATTTGGCTAACGGCTTTAGTGCCTTCTGCCATGTTATGAACTCTTACAGCACGCTGGTCGCTACTAGCCACTGAAAATCGGTCTTTAAGCTTTTTGGTTAGTAATGAACTAAAAGCCAGAGCTTCGTCATAATTCATTTCAGGATTGTAGGTAAGGTTTATTTGATCGATATAATCATTTTTACCGTAAACTTGTTGCGCCGTGGTTACGGGCATGTACATAATCCGTTCTTCATTATCACCGCCATCATCGGTAAAAATACCAACTACTTTATAAGGTATGCTACTAAGGTTTATATATTTACCTAATGCGGTAGTTTTCAAAAACAAATCTTCTTCAATTTTTCTGCCAATAACAACTACTTTGGTTTTGTTTTCTAAATCGTTTAGATTGATATAACGACCTTCAATTACATTGGTTTTTTCTAAATATTGATGATCTGGATGCACACCACGTAAACTATAACTGTTTTGTTCTCCTCTAAAAGAAGCTTGTATATTATTGTATATACGTGCCGTTATATATTCTACTTTGTTACCAAATTCATCTTTTATGTAATCATAATCTTCGTTTTTAAATTGAATTTGTCTTCCAGACTGCAAGCCCTTATTGGCTTTGGTAGTTCTACCGGAATTTATAAAAATTGAATTGGTAGCATCATCAACAAACGCTTCAGCAAAGATGTTTTGTAAGCCGTTAGCAATACCAAATAGAATGGTAAATAATAAAATAGCAAAAGCTACCGTAAACCCCGACAATAAACTTCTGGTTCTGTTTTTATTAATACTTTGAAAGATTTCTCGCCAAAGGTCTAAATCAAACATACTGTGACGCTCTTACTTGAGTTACTTTTTTGTCTTCCATAATAATACCATCACGTAATCGCACAATACGTTTGCACATATTGGCAATATCTTCTTCATGGGTAACAATTAAGATGGTTTTGCCTTCGTCATTCAACTGCTGTATAAATTCCATAATTTCATGGGAAGTCGTCGTATCTAAAGCACCTGTTGGCTCATCAGCCAATAATAATTTAGGATTGGCAGCCAAAGCCCTTGCAATGGCAACACGCTGTTTTTGACCACCTGAAAGCTCTTTAGGTAAATGATGCGACCAGTTGGCTAAACCTACTTTTTCTAAATGGAACATAGCCAATTCCTGGCGTTCTTTACGCTTCATACCTTGGTAGTACAAAGGCAAAGCCACGTTTTCCAAAGCTGTTTTATAGTTTATAAGATTGAACGATTGAAAAATAAATCCTAAAAATTTATTTCTATAAATAGCTGCTTTTTTTTCGGTAAGATTTTTAATAGGAACATTATCTAATATATAACTGCCTTCATCAGCTTCATCCAACATGCCAATAATATTCAGTAATGTAGATTTACCCGAACCCGAAGAGCCCATAATGGCAACCATCTCACCTTCTTCAACAGAAAGATCGATGCCTTTTAATACATGTAAACTGGAATCTCCAATAGGATAGGATTTGTGTAACTGACGTATTTCTAACATTTATTTTTGATTGATTAAGCGTAAAGCTGTAAAATTTAGACTATCAACACAAAGAAATGTTACATATTACAGATAAAAAACTTTTTATTACTTTTTTAACGTCTTGTATTTCTTATAGATAAAGTAACCCAAGCCTCCCACCAAAATATAAGGGATAGCCATCAAATACACAATACCATCGTTGATGCCTTCTGCTGCTGTTTGTCCTTCTTCACTTTCTAAAACGGCACGACACATAGCGCATTGGGCGTTTGTATCCATAAAAAAGAATAGAGATAATAGAAAAAAGATGATTTTGTTTTTCATTTTAATATTATAAAGTTCTCGACTGTGCCCGAACAGACATTTTATACATAATATGGTGAAATCATGATATAAACAATAACGCCTGTTACCGCAACATACAACCACAGCGGAAATGTTATTTTGGCTATTTTTTTATGCTTTTCAATGTTGTTGGTGATGGCTCTTACATACGTAATTAATACAAACGGAATTACAATAATAGACAATAGAATGTGTGTTATTAAGATGAAATAATACACATATTTAATAGCCCCTTCACCTCCAAACTTCGTGGAATCACTGGTCATGTGGTAGGCAACATACATCACCAAAAATGCTACTGAACACCATATTGCGGTTGTCATTAAATTTTCATGGAGCACAATATTTTTATTTTTAATGGCTATGAAAGCAATTATCAATATAACAGCAGTTAGTCCATTTATGGTAGCATAAATAGGCGGCAAGAACGATAAAGGCTCTACATTAGGTATCCTAACACCAAATAAAACAGCTACTGCTATGGGTATTACAACAGATAATATTATAATTAACTTATTGTATTTTTTATCGTCTAAAACTTCGTTTGGATTATTCATTTAACAACTTTTTAATGTCTTCTTTTAATGCACTAATTTCTTCGGGGGCACCATCGTCATCAACCTTTTCAGATTCTGAAACAATGCCTTTGTAATAAATAATAGGATTTCCATACGTATCTTTTCTAGAACGAATGAATCCGTTTTTATCTATTAAAGCGAAATTTCCAGAATGTTCAAAACCACCTACGGCCTCTTCTTCCTGTGCAGTATACAAATTAAAACCTTCGTTTGAAAGTTTATAAATGGCCTCCTTATCACCGGTCATTAAATGCCAATTTGGGTTGGTTACACCATATTGGGTTGCATATGCCTTCAGTATTTCGGGCGTATCATACTCGGGGTTTATAGTGAACGATGCCACACCAAAATTTTCAAAACCTTTAAATGTATTTTGAATTTGAATAAGGTTTGCATTCATTCTTGGGCAGATGGTAGGACAAGTTGTAAAGAAAAATTCAATCACATACACTTTCCCTTCATAATCTTTATTAGAAATGGTTTTTCCATCTTGATTTGTGAAAGAAAAGGACGGAACCTTTTTTGCTTCCCCATTAATTTCTATAAAAGCCAAATCGGAAAGTTTTGTTTTGCTTCCTTTTGAAAAATCGCTTCTGCTCTCGTTTCTGGTAACATCGTCATTAGAAATTCTATCAACAATTTTTGGAATAAAAATAATACCAAAAACCAGAATCACAAATGCAATACCTATGTATGAATAATTCGTTTTTTTGCTCATTTCTTTTCTATCAATTATAACTAGTTTATTAGGTTTCGTCCCGATAGCTATCGGGATCACTTAACCAGACAACCTTATTAATTTGCAGTTTCTTTTAAATCGTTTGCTCTTCTAGTTGAAGAATCAAATTCTCCTTTTCTTATTTGTCTGTATTCCGTAAATAAAATACGTAAATCGTCGCTCATTTTGTTCTTTATTTCGGCTACTTCAATACAGTTATAAGAATTCAACCTATAAACAGGTGCTTTTTTTGAAATTTCATTATCCGTTCTATCATCCAATCTGCCTCTTTGGTTTAAATCCTTATCAACAACAAACACTTCGTTCGTTTCTAAGTTGCTGTTTAAATCTGTTTTACTTTTTAAACTATTGAACACGGTTTTAATTGCATCGGGTTCTCCAAAAACAAAGTGCCAAAACCTTAAATCTTCGTACCCACTAATTTCAGATTTTAACTTTTCAACCTCCGTTTCTGTTCCGTTGGGAACCAAAATAACGACCTGGAATTTTTTAAAACCTTTGAATTTATCATAAACCAATTCCTTTAAATTGGAGGCCATAATACTATTATTTATAGGGTTTGTCCCTAAAAAACCGAGTACGGTAATGTGGTCTTTTAAAATAATCTTTTCTTCAGCCTTTGAATTAAATTGATTGATTTCCAAAACCGATTGGTTTACGATATCAAGCGGCGTATAGTTATGTGTCGCTGGGTATAAGAACAGTAAAAACGTAACAGGAAGAAAGAACAAAACTCCTAAAATTAAATACCGACCTGCTTTTTTATAGTTCATTAAAAACCTGTTTTTTAATTAATGTGCAAAAATAAAAAAAGGCGGTTTAAAAACCGCCTTTATATATCTATTTAACACTTCAACTCTGTTATGTGCTAATTTATTTTTAATTCCTTAAAAATCTCTTTTAATATAGCCTTTATCGTATACGTTGAAAACATAACCACCTTCTTGTAATAAGATAAATATTAAATAAAGAATTAAGAAAATTGTTGTCCAAACTACAGCGCGTCTTAATCCTTTAGTTTCGTCGCGCATGTGCATAAAATCCCAAGTAATGTAATATGCTTTTACCAAGGTTAATATAATGAATATCCAGTTAAGACCTTTCATGCCTAAAACATGCCCCATTAACGCTTCTGGCTTGTAGATACCTAACACAACCTCAACCGCTGTAACAATGGTTAAAAAGACCAAAACTCCCCAAATTTTTTGAGTATTGGATTTAAACTTAATTAAACCTCTAAATATTTCTAATTTATGTGCGTGTGCCATTTTAAACTAATATTTTACTTATTAAACTAGGTAGAAGAATGTAAATACAAATACCCAAACTAAATCTACAAAGTGCCAGTACAAACCAACTTTCTCAACCATTTCGTAGCTTTTACGTCTTTCGTAAGTTCCTAATACCACGTTGAAGAAAATAATGATATTGATAACAACTCCTGAAAATACGTGGAAACCGTGGAATCCTGTAATAAAGAAAAAGAAATCGGCAAATAACGGCGAACCATATTCGTTTACATGTAAATTAGCACCTTCAACCACTAATTTACCATTGTTTTTCAACTGTTTTAACGATTCGGCTCTAGATAAAACCGTTTTATGTCCGTGCTCATCTAGCAACTGTGTTCTAACTAAAATATTTTCGTGTTTCTCTAAACCGTGAACAACTTCTTCAACCGTATAAGGAGGCAAAGTACCTTCTTCAACAAACCAAATACCATTTTTACGCTCTTGTTGTACGCGCTCATGCTCACCAGCTACCACAAAATCCCTTAATGCTACACGATGCCCATCTGTATCAACAAATTGAAGAATGTTTCCTCCTTTTGTTTGTACAGCACCAAAATCGCCTTTTATAAAGGTTGCCCATTCCCAAGCTTGAGACCCTACGAATATGATACCACCAATAATGGTTAAGAACATATATAAAGTTACTTTAGCTTTGTTTAAATGATGACCAGCATCTACCGCCAACACCATCGTTACAGACGACATGATAAGGATAAACGTCATGAACGCTACGTAAATCATCGGTAATTCTTGCCCATGTAAAAACGGTACGTGTGTAAATACCTCATCGGCAATTGGCCATGCATCAATAAATTTGAATCTTGAAAATCCGTAGGCAGCTAAAAACCCCGAAAAGGTTAATGCATCTGAAACGATGAAAAACCACATCATCATTTTACCATAACTTGCTTTTAAAGGTTGGTTACCTCCTCCCCAAGTTTTAACTTCTGTTCCAGTGTTTGCAACTGTAGTACTCATATATGTTGGTTGTTTTTTAAAAGTTGGACAAAAATAATCAATTTATTTATCTTATAAAATATAAAAATAAAAAGAGATACACCCATAGTATATCAATAAAATGCCAAAAGGTGGCTGCAAGTTCAAAACCAAGCATTTTTGTTGGTTTATACTTTTGTTTAAAATGATTATAAATTACAACCAATAAGCAAATAAGCCCTACAACCACGTGCAAAATGTGCACAATGGCTATTAAATAGATGTAAGACATGGTAACATTACTTGTTGGACCCGTAAAATTATAACCCAAATCAATAATTTGTTGGAAGCCTGAAAATTGATAAAAAATAAAAACCACGCCCAAAATAAGTGTGATGAACAACCAAAGCATGGTAGCCTTGTTGTTGCTTTTTTTTAAAGCTTTTTTAGCTAAAATAAAAGACACGCTGCTTAACATAATAATAACCGTGCTAATTATAAAAGCATTTGGCAATTGAAAATCTTTCAACCAATCGGGTCTGGAACTACTTACCACAAAAGCGCTGGTCCACCCTGCAAACGACATGATAAGCGATATAATACCAAACCAAAGCATCATTTTTTTTGCTCTGCTATTCTTTTCTTCTAAAGTACCTTGTGTTAAATCCATATTATCGTATAAATTTATCTATAACATATACTATTTGCACCAACGAAATGTAAGACACACTTACCAACATAAGCTGTTTAGCCGCTTTTTCGGTCATGATCTTAAACAAACGGATGGCGTAGTACAACATCCATAACCCTAAAGCAAATACTATAATTGCCGAAACTATGGATAGTTGTAAGCGTCCCGTAAATCCGAAAACCGGAATAATGGAAACCAAAACCGTCCATATGGTGTACATAATGGTTTGTACCGCAGTTCCTTTATCTTGTTTACCAGTCGGCAACATAAAGAACCCTCCTTTTTTATAATCTTCAAACAAAAACCATCCAATAGCCCAAAAATGCGGAAACTGCCAAAAAAACTGTAAAGCAAATAAGGTTCCTGGTTCAATACCAAAATCATCGGTAGCCGCAACCCATCCCAACATAAACGGAATGGCACCCGGAATGGCACCAACAAAAACCGCCAAAGGTGTTTTGGTTTTTAAAGGCGTATAAACACAGGTATATAAAAATATGGATATAGCACCAAACATGGCCGTTTGCTTGTTAATGGTGTACAGAATAATAACACCCAACAATGTAAAAATAGACGCAATTACAAACGCCGTGGTCACACTCATACGGCCCGAAGGGATGGGTCTGTTTTTGGTTCTATCCATTAAGGCATCCAAATCTTTTTCAATAATTTGATTGAACGCGTTAGAGGCGCCCACCATAAAATAGCCACCAAACGCCAGTAAAACCAAGGTTTTAAAATCAACCGTTTCCACCCCTAGCAAATAACCTGCAAGCGACGAGAACACCACGCTTAATGCCAATCGCATTTTAGTGATTTCCTTAAAATCTGATATAACAGAAGGCCCTGTTACTGAAGTTTTTGATTTGCCCAATAGTAAATTTACTTAACCGCTTTCAATAGCGAGTGCAAAGATACTTTATTAAAGCATTTTGAGCAATGCTTTTTATTGGTAATTTATTTTGGGAAATCTGTTAGAATTTTTGGGCGAGCCCCTATCGGGTCGGGCTATTCGTTACAATCTTTTTGCTAGTGCCTCACAAAAAGGATTTCCACTGCTATCCCTCACGCGGCGGTAGGTTCGGTTGGTTGTCACTGTTTTTTTGCTTCATATGCTTCGTCCTAAAGCATATTTTATAAATCTAAAATTCCGAATGTTTCCGTATATGGAACATCGATGCTAATTATTTCAAATTTTGGATTTGTTCCTTTTTTCAACAAGGCTAAAGTGGTTTTTGAACGAACGTCAGAAGTAACAAAATGAGTAACAGTTTTGTCTAAATCAGATTGAGCAAAAAGTTTTGAGTCGTTTGGAATTATAGCTCTAGGTGATAATTTTTCGTCACTTATTTTATTTTCAGCAAAAATAATTTTTGCAAATTCGCCTGTCTTTTCCGCTTCTTTTAAATTAAATGGAACAATTTGCACATTTTTTAAAGGTAAATCTTCCAGTTTTCCAACAACACAATATTCAGCAATTGTTATTGTAGAAACTTTAAGGGCAATTCCACTTTCCAAAAAATATTTAAAATAGCCAACAGCATTTGAGTGAAGAGGATCCTCATCATTAAGAAGTCGAATAAAGAAACTTGTATCTAATAATACACTATGCTTCATATCCGCCTCTTAAATCCAACAACCATTCATCAGCATTAATATTTTTCCAGCTGTTTTTAGCTTTTTTAATTAGTGAATTAAGATAATCAATATCGAATTTGGGCTGATAATCAATTAACTCAACTAATGACAGGGATTTAGTATCAATTTCGCCAGTTTCAATATTTTGTTTTCCGCTTGCTCTGACTCCAAATTTCTTATAAAGTAAATTTTCCTCTCTTTCTTTTAGAAATTCTTCGCCAGTTTCAATGGACAAATATCCATAGTCATCAGTATCTAAATGAATATTAGCTTTACTTTTCCCTCCCGCATCTTTTAAAATACCATAAAAGTAAAATTCAGCTTCAACCCAAATATTCTCTGTCCTAAAATATTTAGTAGTAGGATTTATTGTTAATTCATAATCGTCTTTGAGAGAAGTTTTTATTTGAAATTCGTAATTTTTCTGACGTGATAAATTTTGAATATTTTCTATCGCTCTCGCAGTTTTTAATTCTAAAAAATCTATAGATTCATTAGCTTGAACTTGTCCTAATACAGCACTAAATCCGATTACTGTTTGAATAGTCGTTTTAAACAAATGCAGAACTGAACCTTCTTGAATATCGTATGTTATGATTGGCCTGTCCTTTTTATTGTTTGGATATAACAAGTCCTCAACATTCTGCAAAATGGTTGCAATATGCTTAATATCATAGTTATCAGGACTTAAACTTTGATTGCCTGATTTACCTATCACTCGAATTTCTATGTCACCAATTTTTTCCACAATTCAAAGATACAATTATTTTGATATGGTTTATTCGTTTCTTTTTTCAGTATGCTTTACAACTCCTTATATATTAACCCTTATTACTCATATCCCATAAATATAAAATTTATTTCTGTAAAAAAATACGCTAAATTTTTAATATACTAATACTACTGAAAATTAATTTGATTTACGGTAAGTTGCGGTTAGGGATTACTCATGCATTTCTATTCTAAATTTGAAATCGTGAATGCTACGTATTTGAGGCAGAATCCTTTTGGTTTTATTTGTTAGGGAAATAATCTTAAAAAGAAGATTTAATTTTAATTGTGGATTCCTGCCTTCGCAGGAATGACAAAAAACCAAAAGATATAGCCGAAAGCCCGACCCTTATGGTAACGCCAAAAAAAATAAAAGTTGTAGTTATAATTTATGAGATTCCCGCCTATGCGGGAATGACAGAGCGATTAAAAATCGAAATACCAATTAAACAAATCGGTTCTTATACCAAAGTTAAACCACACGGTATTGTTCTTAAATGTGCTAGCAGTCTCCGCTTCTGGGTTAAAGTTTCTAACGGTTATATCGGTAAAAATCTTCAAATTAGTTGCTGGATTTATTAAATAACCTGCTTGTAAATTCCCATTAAAGGTTTTGGTTTTTATGCCTTGACCAACTTCTACCCCCGTATCAAAAGGGCGGTCGTTATAATTTCTATAAATATCACCACCGTAACTAAAATCATCGGTGCCATCATTAAAATCCAATCCGCGAACTCCAAAAATAAGTTTCGCATTGGCAAACCAACGTTTGTAATGGTAACGCCCAATTAAAATAGCTTCGCTAAAATTGGCTCCCCATAAATGCGCCATCGATTGGTTGTTGTGCCCATAGTTAAGCACAATGGTATTATGCGAATAGGTATATGGACGCATGCGGTTGTATTCAAACTGAAGCAATAAATTGTTTACTTTAAAAGCACTGTAATATTTAACACCCAATTGATAACCATATTTATTTTTCCAGCTTTTTTCGCCTCCTTTTATATCACTTAATGAAAACTCATCTAAAATAAATTGACTATAGACGTTTACATTATCATTAAACTTATATTTTACCGATGCACCAAGCAATGCATTTCCAGCACCTTGTCCCGTTTCAAACTCAATAGCTCTATAAAAAATAATTGGATTTAAATAATTGACATCAAAACCTCTACCGTTACTATTGGTCCACAATACCGATTCAAATAAACCGATATTCAGTTTTTTTGAAACATTCCAACTTAAATAATGGCTGGCAATGTATTTGCTTAAAAAAGCTTTGTCTTGCACTACTTCATCCCTTACGTCTTTTAACCACATCCAAGTATTGGTGTATTTTATTTTCCAAAATGAGGTGTTCAATTTTAAAAATGGGTGAGGACTCGCTACATCACTCAACAATAACGAGCGGTACCCATCACCTATAAAATTTTTCCCATGCCCAAACTGAACATTAATAAACTTAGCTGGCGCATACGATAAGTAAGCTTCCGCCACAGGATAATCATAGGAATCCGTTTTAAAACGTTTTGCTATACCACGCCCTGGAATAATAGCTGGGTCGGGACCAAAGGCTTTCAAGCTTTCGGCATAGTCGTTCACATATTGCGCAAATCTACCTTGACTTTCAAAAACCGATGCATAAAAATTTAATTTATCACCTAAACCTCCTTGTACTAAAACCCCGCGTGTGTTGTTGTATGTGGAATTAAAATCTGCATTAGTATCTGTTCCTGCTTGCAAATCTAAAATGGGGTCTATTGTAAACCAATAATCATTTCCTTGTAATTGTACCAAATGTTCGTTCCAAAGTTTTCGTCCTGCCCAAGTATCTGTTTCTTTAAGCAATTTGTCTTTTTCAGCTTTAAAATCGTAATATTTTGATACATCTTCGTAAACAAACGGTTTGGATGCGGTATGGCTATTGGTTCCAACCATGTTCATCTGCCTATCAAACCTCGCATAATCGCTATGCGTAAACGGAATATTAAGTTGACTGGAATAGGCTTTATCTTCAAACGTTTTTAAAGTCTTGTTTATACTATCAAATTCCGATTTTGCTTGTTGCTCTCGTTTAGATATTTCGTTCTCTTTAGCTATATCTTGGATTGCAGCCGTTTGGTTTACTAACGGTATCCTGATAGGAATGGTGTATTGTTTATAAGTATTTCTGCCATTGTATGTAGCTGGAGTAACTTTTGGAAACATGGAGAACACCCGTTTTGCTTCGGTTTTCAATTCGCTGTACATGGCTTCTACATACAATACTTTAAATTGCCCTGTGGTATCAACTTCAAAAAGCACCACTACTTCGCCTTTATAGTTTTCGGCTGAAACCTTTTCAGGCACTTTAAAATTATTGTAAATATGATTGTAAACGTTGGAATCAAAACATGTTTGCAACCTATCGATTGCTAAGCTATCACAATTTGGAAATACTGGTGGTTTTTCATTATAAACTTTATTTTGTGAACCCATTATAAAGCTTGCAAAAAGTAGGAATAGAACAACGAATTGCTTCATGGTTTTATATTAGCATTGATTTAGGGTTGAAAGATACTATATTTTTAATAATAGCTAATTAAAAAAGCCGTTATCGATGCATCGATATAACGGCTTTTACTTTTTTAAATTGTGATGGGTTTAATCTTGTACCTGAAATATAATAGGCAATGAGTAAATAACCCCTACATTTTTATCACGCTGTTTTCCAGGTGTCATTTCTGGGATGATATTGATAACACGTGTAGCTTCTTTTTCCAAATCTGGATGGGTTCCTCGAACTTTAATGTCTTTAACGTGTCCCGTTTTATCAATTTTAAATTGTGTTCTAATTACTTGTTTACCCGACAAACCTAATTTACTACCCAAATCCATATTGAACTTTTTTTGGATTAATTGGGTGATTTTATCTGACATACATTTACGTTTGTCCTCATTTGTTTTTTTGCTTTCACATCCGGGGTAAATGGGTACATTTTCTATAAGCTCAAATGGAACAGGCTCTTCGTCTACAGGCTTATCCACCAAATCAAAGCTTCCAGGTTTAACAGGTGTTGAAGTTGGTGTAGTTGGCTTTACCGGTTCGTCAATAAAATCATCTGGGGCATCATCAGGAACTTCTTTGTAATCATCTATAGGGTCGGTTGCTTTCTGTTTTACAGGTTCATCAACAACTTCTACCTCAGGTTTAAAAACGGTAACGTCTGCCATGTAAACCTCGTCTGGAGGCAAGAGTTCTACAACCTTTGGAATGTTGGTTTCAAATTTCATCTCTAACAAGCCATAGGCTGCCAGTAAACAAACAATTAAGCCAATTTGAAAATAAAGGCTTGAGTTTTTTCGTAAATTTGCATCATGCTTTTGAGGTTTTTTCACGATTTCTCCATTTTGCCGAATGGGTTCGTGAGTTTTCTTTGGATTACTCATAATAAATAAAGTTTAAATGTTAATATTATGATAAAGTCTCAATAAGTATACCAAAAAAGAAATCCCGTTACAAATTTTGTAACGGGATTTTATATGCCTCACCCGAAACCGTAAAACAACAATTTCGACCTCTCCAAAGGAGGGATAAAATAAAAAAACTCAAAGTTGCCTTTGAGTTTTTCATATATTAAGAAAGATTATTCTTAGTCTTGCACTTGAAAAACGATTGGTAATGAATATGGTACGTTTACTGGCTTACCACGTTGCATTCCTGGTTTCATTTGAGGAAGCATCCCAATAACGCGTGCTGCTTCTTTTTCCAACCCTGGATGTGGTGCTCTTGCTCTAATACCTGTAACCGCTCCTGTTTTGTCTATTTTAAAGATAACGTTGATACGTTGTCTTCCTGACAAACCTAATTCACTAGCTAAATCGGT
Organism: Mariniflexile sp. HNIBRBA6329; assembly: GCF_043558645.1. NCBI lineage: Bacteria > Pseudomonadati > Bacteroidota > Flavobacteriia > Flavobacteriales > Flavobacteriaceae > Mariniflexile > Mariniflexile sp. HNIBRBA6329. The sequence goes on from NZ_JBIFXS010000001.1 coordinate 21,264, forward strand.
ATTGAATTTTTTATTTACAAATTCTTGTATTTTTTTAGACATACAATCTCTTTTTTCTGCATTGCTACCTTTTTCGCATCCTGGGAATACAGGTACATTTTCAATAACAGCAAACGGTACATCTACATCTTCTTCTACTGTTGGAGCTACTTTTACCGCTTCAACTTTTACAATTTTTTGCTCTTGATTAGACTCGGTAGATTCTATAACGGTTTCTTCTACTTCTACCTCATCTTCTACAACCTCAATAATTTCAGGTGCAGCTGGTGGCGGTGGCGGTGGCGGTGGTGTTTGTAATTGCTGAGTTAATGGGATTTCTTCCTCCAACTCTGCTTCCATATTAACCATACCTATTTCGACATCGGTCTTGTCATATGTTTTGAAATTAATAGCGAAATTTGTTAGAAATAACATTAACGCTAAACCAATAGCGAAATAAAGCGAACTGTTACGCCCAACATTTGCTTTAGGATTTTTTTTAGGTTCCATAATTTAAATTGTTTTTCAAGATTGCTAAAATAACTATTTATTTATCAAATAAGCAAGTGTTTATTGTTTTTTAATAGTAATCAAATTTTTAAAAAATATAATTATTACTGTTAGAAACACGCCCATAGTATTTGCTACAACATCATAAATATCGAATGATCGAGATGCTGTTAGTGCACCTTGTAATACCTCAATAATTATACCAAATACTATTGACAAAAGTGTAGCATATAATAGTGCTATCTTTTCTTTGAACTTAAATGTATAAAAAAAAGAACTAAACCATAAAAATGCTAAGACCGTGTATACTAAAAAATGAAATATTTTGTCTCCAAAAGACACTCCTAAATCTGGAAGATTATTTATTTTTATTAAACACACTGTAGCCAATGTTATGGTATACATTATGCTTATTAAAAATAAAATTTTTTTAAGCACCTATCAATGATTTATAAGCATCGGCAGACATGAGAGTTTCAACTTGAGTAAGGTCTGAACACTTTACTTTTATCATCCAACCATCACCATAAGGATCTGAGTTTACTTTTTCCGGTTCGTCTTCTAAAGCGGTGTTAAACTCAATTATTTCACCTGATAGAGGTAAAAATAAATCGGATACTGTTTTTACAGCTTCAACACTACCAAAAATTTCTTCGGCATCTAATGTTTCGTCAACGGTTTCTACCTCAACGTATACAATATCGCCCAATTCACTTTGTGCAAAATCGGTAATACCAACGGTTGCTATATCTCCATCGATACTTATCCATTCGTGATCTTTAGTGTATTTTAATTCTGATGGAATGTTCATTTTATTATTTTAAGTTTATTTACGGCAAATGTATTTATTCAAATTCTAAATTCAAATAGATTATATGTTAATTCCCAAAATTATATCTGATAGTAAAACCAGATCTAATAGTTGTTTGTGGAAACGCCGTTGAAATAGCATACTCTGAGAATGTATAATCGAAATAAAAGATAGCCGTTAGGTTTTTACTGAACGCGTAATCTGCGGAATATTTCAAACCCCAAATGGTTTGACCCGATGTTACTTGGTTGTTTTCTAAATCTAAATATCTAATAATGGTTTTATTGTCTCTTATAGATATATCAGCCTTCATATTTAAATCGCTTACAATGCGCTTGCTTGGTCCTGCTAAATTAGAATTGATACGTAAATCTTTAATTCTGTAGCCTAAGCCCAAAACGTATTCCATTCCTTGTACTTCGGTCATTAAATTGTTGTCGAAACTAAGTGATAATAAACGGTCTTTTTGAATTTCAGCTAATATTTTAACTGAGTTCTGCATTTCAAAATCGATTCGAACCAATGGACTGAACATTTCGGTTAAGTTGATGTTACTGTACAGTGTTTTGTTTTTATAATTTCCAGATTGATTAAAAACCTCATTTGGTTGATTATCATACTCTACATTAAAATCTGGTTGTACATAATCTAAATTAGACTGAAACTGATTGATGGTATATGTTGAACGGTAACCGTGTGTTAACGAGAAACGTTTAAAGTTCTTTTTAAACCAAGCGTATTTCATGAAACCAGTATATTTTAAATCCCAGTTTGGAATTGGCACATCTCTAAACGCAGAGGTTTTTACTTTGCTTGCGTCTTGCCCAGAATAGGCTGCTAAAAATGCCGGTAATAAAACTGCTTGACTGTTTTTACCGAAACCTTTAGGATATCCCTCGGCATCAACATCGTTTATATCAACCCCTTTTTCTTGGGCTAAACGCTGCGCAATTACAAGTCGGTTTGCTCTAAAATCATTAAACGCATCGGATGTAGTTTCATCACTTTTACTAAATGCGGTTTTAATTAAAAGGGTTGAAATATTGAAATTTCCAAAGGTATTTGGAGTTAACGAATTGTACTCATACGAATTTGGGTCTACTCTAAAGTTTTCAGTATAATTTTCATAGTATGTTCTATTTCCAACGATATCAATTTTTAAATCCTTTACAGGTTCTAAACTTGCAGACACATCCAATTGTTTGGTATTGGTGGTTGTAAATTGCTGATTAAAATCTTGAAATAATGTTAACCAACCACGTCTTGCTGCTAAATCCCTAATGTCGTTTTGGCTACCAAACGTAAAGCCAACTGTTGGTTGTAACGTACCTATAAAACCAGGGGTTTGTAAATAACCTGGTAAAAATGTACCACTATTTTCAGAATAATTAACCTGAATTCTTTTGATGCTTGTTAAAATATCCACTCCTGCATTTAGCAACTTGGTAACCGATTGGTTTTTAACTTTAGGCTGATTTGTTTGGTTCTGGTTTGGTCCTGGAGGTCCACCAGCTGGAGGTGTTGTTCTTGCTCTGACTCTAGAAATTGGTTTCTTCACTAACCCAATATATCTGTAGAACCTATTCATATCCAAGTTTGTATTAATGTTATGGGTATTGGCATTTTGGATGGTGTTTCCTAAATTGTAAGTTTCGCCATCTATTTCCAATTCACCATATAAATCGGAGCCTTTTTGCCATTGAAAATTACCACTGTATTGATACGTAGCATTTAAAAAACTAAAGGTTGGTATTTTATTAAAAGGTATTTGATAAGTAATACCTAAGTCTTGCGATTGCCTATTAGGATCGCCAACATCGAAAAAGCCATCCCAAACATTTAAGGTTTCATCTTGTTCACCATTGAAAATATTGTCTTTAAAATAATTACGAACAATATTATTATTAGCTGCTGTGAAATTAAAACTTAACGATTCGGTTAAATTGTAATTGATGGTGTATTGAAAATCGAAGGTGTAATTTCTTCTAAACAATTCTTCAATACCAATATTACCTCCTGCTAGATCTACTTCCCTAAATTTTTGTTTATTGAATTGTCGGTTTATATCCGAATTAACGGTAAAACTTGATGGCAATAAATTTAAATTGAAATCTTTTAAAAGCTTCCAATATCTACCAGTAAATAACGAATCATTCTTTTTGAAAGGTTCAATTTTTATTGGGTTGAAATTAAATGCATAATTTGCTCCAGCACGCACGGTTTGGTTTAACGAGTTTTCAATTTCAAAATCGCGGTGTTCAACTTTGTTGTATGAATAATTAACCGTTAAATTCTCAACATCGTAAAAACGTGGTTTAGCATCGGTGGTTCTATTTTTTCTAACGCCAATGAAATTGATGCTTTGACGCTTTGTATAATCTTCTGATTGTTCTTTTATTGTATTTCTTTCAGCAGTGGTTTGTGCGGCATCTAGTCTAGATTGTAGCGTTAAATCTTCGTAATATGCATCGTATTTAGGCGTAATCAATTCTTCACTTTGACCATAATTAAACGGCACTTGAATACCCCATTTTTTTGGTAATAACTGCCCCACATTAATGTTGGTAACTACATCGTACTGCTTTACATCTTCCAAACTACGTTGGCTAGGACCTTGCTCAAGACTACCAAACCCAGAAGTACTTTGTCTACCCGTGGCGCTGATATTCATAAAATCGGCAATATTGGTATCCAAACTCACTACAGCTGCCCAACCACCTTCATTGTCCATATCAGATAAACGAAGTTCGTTAAACCAAACCTCGGCACAAACAGGTGATGGTGCTGGTGGCATATCACCATTTCCATCTAAAACAGCATTTTTAACACCAACCATTAAGGTTCTAATATCTCCAAAATTAGGATTTCCTTTTATGGTAACGCGATGTTGACCAAGCACATACGGCGAAAACTCATCAACTGGTGTATCTACCAATTTTCCATCAACAACATCATAAAACTTTAGATCTTCATTTGGTAATGTTGGATTTGCTATTTCCAAAGCTTTAATTTTCCCCAAAACATCAATAGGTAAATTGATTTCATTTTCTTCAGGCCAAAGTCCTTCTCTTGATTTTGATTCAGATATTTTTAAAGGAATTTCAATTTGATAATAGTTTTCTGTAAGGTCGTTACCCATACGCACAAAACCTACAACAGTACTACTATTCGGTATGCCCGTACCATCTTCTTGAAGATGCATGAACATACGCATGCGTTTAAACTGACGCATGTCTAAATCGATGTTTTTATAAACACCACGTGCGTCCTGCGATTCTAAGTTACATACATTAACCAGTAACGATTGCTCGTTTTGTTCAACTACCGTATTGTTGTTATACAACTCTTCAGGCTCGATTCCTGGAGGTCTTTGGTAACTGCCATCGTTTTCAAGCGTACCTATAACACCTACCGAAAAATCGGTATTATCATCGGAAGGGTCGTCTTTATCTGCTTCTAATGTTTGCGTGTAGCGTCTCCACTCACTACGCACTAAATCTAAAGTTCCAAAACGGAAAACCGTAGGCTGTGTAAATTCTTTAAGGAATAAACGTGTAAAGCGTACCGAACGCAAATCGGTAATACCTCCAACTGGTTTTGCTAAATTACCTTGAACAGGAATTCTAAATAAATACCATCTTACATCTGGATTTTGCCCATTAGGAAGTGCTCTAGGCCTGCTTTTAAAATCTACTATATATTCTCTTAAAGGATTATTAGACGACGCTAAATTATCAAAATCTGATTCTGTTAACGGTAAGTTTTGTCTCGTAATTGGCAACTCATATTCGTAATAACTATCAATTGTGTTCATGGTGTTATCACGATTAATATCTTCTACATCAGGTTGTGTATTGGCACCTCTATCAGTATTTGAAAAAGAATCTGGAGTATTCCCTTCTACACCGTTATAATTTTTATAGCGATCGAAAATGTTTCCATCGGTATTTAAAAAGTAACTATAATTATCTTTTGATGGATCTGCCAATAAATTATAGCCTCCTGGTAATGCAGAAGTGAATTGTATTTCATCGGCATCGTTATAACCATCGTACCCAATATCTTGATTGACACGCTCTTGACCCGTTGAATCAAATGCATATACTAAAGATTGGTTTTGTGGCACCACCGACCCCCAAGCTGTAGGATTCAACAAAGATTTATTTCCATCTTTTGGCAATCCGTTTTCATAAAGTTTTTTACCATCTTTAATAATATCCTCTGAAATATTACCTAAATTAAATACTAACTTTCCTCCATTATTTGATGGATTTTCTTGAAAGGGGTCTTGTAACCAAAACTCGATGTACTCCACATTTTGTTGTTCAAAATCGGTTGAAGTTAAAGCGCGTGTGATACCTGCCCAACTATCTTGCGGCTGGGTTAAAATACCATTGCTTACGTCAACATTTGTTGTTTGAAAATTATAAGGACCTCTTTCTGTTGGGTAATAAGCTAAATCCAGCGTACTTATTACTGTATTTTGTCCTTGCACTAAATCTCTATCGGGAAATAATTCTTTTATAAAAACACGACTGGTATATAAACTGGATAAATCGTTGTCTGATATACCATTTGGTCTTTGGCTTGTATAGAAAATAGGGTCTATACTATACCAGTTTAACATGGCCCTATTATATCCACTTTCAATACCATTAACATATTCAGGATCCGTTTGTCCATCACCATCTAAATCTGAAGGTCTGCTTGATAAAAACCAAGATTGTTGCGATTTTAAATCGATGGAATTTTGTGTACCCTCAAAATCATCAACATACGAAGTAGCTTCTCCATTCAAATTAGTACCTTTTGGTGAACCTGGGGCTAAATAAGCAAACTCCCCACGTAGTGATAAGTTCGATTCTACATCGGTATCAATATTTGGTAATTTATTTGCTAATCGTGTTAAAAATGGCACTTTGGTGGAGTAATTCCCGTTAAAACCAAAAATGGTGTTGTTTATAGGTTCGGTACCATAATTTGCTTTTTGAGTTATTGGCCGCTCGTTTAAATTTAAAAGTGTACCACCTATCACAAAATTTTCGTTGAACTTATGCTCAACATTAATACCTGTAAAGCGTCTTGTTTGCTGACCGAATACTGCATTGTTTTCGGTTGAAACTTCAATAGGTGTATTGGATGCTTTTAAGGCTTCATCTAAAATTTGAACGCGACCTAATTGGTAATTTACGGTGTAATCTATTCCTTCTACCAACACACGACCACCTGCTGTAACACGAACCGAACCTCGTGGCACGTTAAAAGCCCCAATAGGAATACCATCGCCTCCACTAGATTTATAGCGTCCTTTTAATTTAAATTTATTTTTTTCAACCTCTTCTAAAGCTGCTGTTTTAGTACTTTTATATAATGTTCGATATACATACTTCTTTTGATTTTCATTAAAATCAGTAGGATTCGTTATATCACCTTGGTAATTTTCTGAAACATCAAGTCTCAATTTTTCAAATAAATATTCTCCAAAAGGTTCGGCACTTGGGAAAATAATTTTTCCACTTTGCGACAACACGGTGATGCGTTCAACGTAATCAAAAAAACCATCTCCTTTTGATTGCGGATCGTTGTTGTAATTTAATTTATCTAAACTAAAAACCCTTAGTAAAGGTGTTTCTTCTAAAGGATCTTCATTAGACCCGGGTGTTGGAAACGCAGTAGTTCCTACAGGTTTTATATAGTTTAAAGGTGATGCTTCGTTGTAAAAAATATTCAGTTTAAAATCTTCTTGACTTAAATTGTAAGCACCCGTATCATAGATGTTTTTCATCATCAAATCCCAAACCGGTTGGGTTACATTGGTGATGCTACTTTTAAGCATTTTTAATATTAAATTAGAATTGACCACATTGGTAACTTGCCCTGAAGTATTGGTTGTTACATTGGTAGCATCTACTCCATCGTTAGCAAACTCACCTACTTGGTATACTTGTCCACCTAACGTATACTGAAACGCTACTGCTAACACTTCATCATTATTCAATCTTTGATTTAACGAAATATATCCCAATTGGGTGTTTAAAATATATTCTTGCCCACCAATTAACTTTCTGGCGTTTTCCAATTTAGCATAATCAAAACCTTCACGCACATTAGGCAAAGAGATACCATTTTGAACAGTTGCAACATCTCTAATAGCTGTTGTAATCTGTGAACCAGGTCCACCTATATTTGTAGGATCAAAGGCATTGTTTTTGTTACTTGGGAATGCCGAAGGGGCCGCAGTTATGGTTACAGCTGAACCAACTTTGTTTGGATCGGACTCTCCAATGTCTTGCAACGCTACCACATTTCTTACATTGTCGGTTTTATTGCTTCTATTGGTAACCCAAACTTCAACCCTTGTAATTTGTAAACCTTTGGTATTTAAATACGGATAGGTTTGTAACGCCGTATCATACGTGTCTCTAAAATACTGTGCTAAGAAAAAATGACGGTTTTCATCATAATCTCTAATAAAAAGTTCAAACTCTTCCAAAGTACCACCACCTTGTGCTACGACGGTATTTGCTTGTGATTTTTGTTCAGAAAACACCCCAGTAACCGTGGTTTTTCCAAACTGCAGTTGCGCTTTTACACCAAACAAACTTTGTGCACCCGTAATTAAACTACTGTTTAAAGGCATACTTACATTACCAACTTCTATTTTTTGAATGATATCGTCTTCGGTTGGTGTGTATTCTAATTTTATAAGGTTTTGAAAATCGAAAGTAGATTGGGTATCGTAATTAGCAGTTACTTGCAGTCGTGTACCCACTTTACCCATTAAACTTAAACTAATACGTTGGTCGAAATCAAAAGTAAAATTGCTTCTATTTCTTGGTGAAAACGATGGATTATCTTGTTTTGAAAATAGTATCCCTAAATCCATTTCCACCGAGCCTTGTGGCACTACTTCAATAGTGTTACCTCCAAAAATAGATTCAAAAAGACCTGATTTCACATAAAACTCGGGCAATAGGTTTTTTTGAGCATCATCAGCTCCTTCCTTCTTTCCATCAAAAGCACTTATTTTTTCCTTATAGTACTCTTTTACACTCTCTTTTGCTACTAATTCGTAATATTCTTTTGGGGTTAAAATGACAGGATAGTTGATATTGAAACTACCTATTTTTTCGGTATAAATATAACGATTTGTTAAAGCGTCGTAGGTGTATTTAGACTCGATGCTATTGGGGTTTGGGGTTTTAATTGTTCCCAAATTAAAACCTGTTTTAACTGAATCTTGAGGCGTTGGTTGTTGCGACCAAGCAGTCACAGAAAACAAAAACACAAGAACTAAAGCACTGCGTTTATTAATGGATTTATAGAAATTAAGGTTAGTTATATTCAAAATCTATTATAAGTTTTTTAAAGCTTGTTTAATAATGGTTTCTACAGTGGCATCTGGTTGTGACGAAACAATTTTTTCCACAACACGCTCTGCCTGTTTTCTTGCGAAACCAAGCACTTCTAAAGCAGATAACGCTTCATCTTTGTTGGTATTGCCTTTAGCGACCGAAACTTCATCAATATCATAAATCTTTAAGACCTTATCTTTCAAATCTATAATAACACGTTGCGCTGTTTTGGCACCTATACCTTTTATTCCTTGTATTAAAGCGATGTCGTTACTTGCTATTCCTTCTATAACTTGTTTTGGTGTTAATGAAGATAGCATAGTACGTGCAATACTGGCACCAATACCGCTAACGGAAATTAATAATCTAAAAATTTCGCGTTCTATCAACGATGAAAAACCATAAAGCGTATGCGAATCTTCCTTAACTTGAAGGTGCGTATATAATTTTAAATGTTCACCATTGGGAATTTGGGAATAGGTATGCAATGAAATATTTAACATATAGCCAACACCGTTGCAATCTATAACAACATCGGTTGGGTTTTTCTCTACAAGTTTTCCTTGAATATGTGTAATCATTTATAGCAATTCCTTAATCGACCAAATGTAATAAATTTATTTTCAACAGAATTACTTAGAATTCACCTTTTCCAATTCAGTTTTTTCCTTTTGCTGAGCATCAATTACCGCAATAGCAGTCATATTTACAATTTCATCTACATTAGCACCCAATTGAAGAATATGCACTGGTTTGCGCATTCCCATCATAATTGGTCCTATAGAAACAGCTTCATTTAACTCTTTTAATAATTTATAAGTGATGTTTGCCGAATCTAAATTTGGAAAAATTAAAGTATTCACTTTTTTACCAACCAATTTGGAAAATGGGAATTTTTCTTGAAGCATGTCTGGATTCAAGGCAAAATCTGTTTGCAACTCACCATCTACAACCATTTCTGGATAATAACGATGCAAATGAGAAACCGCATCACGTACTTTTGTCGCATTTTCGTGTGAAGATGAGCCAAAATTCGAATATGAAATCATAGCCATAACTGGATCCATGCCAAACATTTTAACCACTTGCGAGGTCATTTGAGCAATCTTAGTAAGCTCTCTAGCTGAAGGATTGATATTTATAGACGTATCACTTAAAAATAACGGTCCACGTTTGGTCATCATCACATTGGTAGTTGCCACACGCGATGTACCTTTTGCCATACCAATAAGCTCTAACATAGGTTTTACAACTGATGGGTAATTTCTTGAATACCCTGAGATTAACGCATCGGCATCACCTTCATTCACCATCATAGCTGCAAAATAGTTACGCTCTCGCATTAAACGCTGTGCCGAATAATAGGTAACACCACGACGCTTACGTTGCTCCCAATACACTTTAGCATATTTGTCTTTACGCTCGTTTTCTTCTTCTGTTTTTGGATCTATAATAATAACGTCTTCGGCATCAAACTCAATTTCAGCCATCAATTCTTTAATGGTTTCAATCCTACCTAATAAAATAGGAATAGCAACACCTTCTTCATAAACTATTTGAGCCGCTTTTATAACCGCCAATTGATCTGCTTCGGCAAAAACAACTCGCTTAGGGTCTGTTTTTGCACGGTTAATCAATAATCTAATGAGTTTATTGTCGTTACCTAAGCGCTCTCTTAATTCATCTTTATATTTTTCCCAATCTAATATTGGTTCTTTTGCAACACCACTTTCCATGGCAGCTTTGGCTACTGCTGGAGGCACTTCGGCAATTAAACGTGGATCGAAAGGTTTTGGAATGATGTAATCTTTACCAAATGCTAAACGTGTTTCGCCATAAGCCACATTTACTTGTTCTGGTACCGATTCTTTAGCTAGTCTTGCCAACGCATGTACAGCCGCCATTTTCATTTCTTCGTTAATTTTAGTAGCACGTACATCTAATGCGCCGCGGAAAATAAATGGAAACCCTAGTACATTGTTTACTTGGTTAGGATGATCTGATCGACCCGTTGCCATAATAATGTCTTTACGGGTAGCTATGGCTAAATCGTATTTTATCTCTGGATCTGGATTTGCCATGGCGAAAACGATTGGGTTTTTGGCCATAGACAACAGCATTTCTGGAGTCACTATATTTGCCATAGACAGACCAATAAATACATCGGCATCTATCATGGCTTCTTCAAGCGTATCAATTCTCCTATGTGTAGCGTATTCGGCTTTTTCAGACGACAAGTTTTCCCTGTCGTTTCTAATAACACCTTTACTATCTAACATCACCATATTTTCTCGTTTGGCTCCACAAGCTTGGTATAAACGCGAACAAGAAATGGCAGCTGCACCGGCACCACTTATTACAATTTTAACTTCGTCTAGTTTTTTCTTAGCAATTTCTACCGCATTAATTAAAGCTGCTGCTGATATGATGGCAGTACCATGTTGGTCGTCATGCATTACCGGAATATCCAACTCTTCCTTTAAACGGCGCTCAATTTCGAACGCTTCAGGTGCTTTAATGTCTTCAAGGTTGATACCTCCAAAAGTTGGTGCTATATTTTTTACAGTTGCAATAAACTCTTCTATATTTTCGGTATCAACTTCAATATCGAATACATCAATATCTGCAAAAATTTTAAATAACAAACCTTTACCTTCCATTACAGGTTTTCCTGCCAATGCACCAATATTACCTAAACCTAAAACCGCAGTACCGTTTGAAATTACCGCTACCAAATTTCCTTTGGCGGTATATTTATACGCGTTGTTTTTATCTTTTTCAATCTCTAAACATGGTGCAGCAACACCTGGAGAATAGGCTAGAGCTAAATCGCGTTGGGTTGCATATTTTTTGGTTGGAACTACTTTTATTTTACCTGGTGTAGGCTTTGCGTGGTATATAAGGGCTTCTCTACGTTTGCTTTCTTCGCTCATAAATGAAATTAGTTAACTAATCGAACAAAGATAATAATCATATTGTAGTAAACACTAATCTTTTATGGGAAAGTCCTATTCTTTTTTTGGCTAAAGGTTGCTTCTTTAAAGAATCAATTTCCACTAAAAACAGAAGACCAAGATAAAATCTTTAATATTATAGAATTCTAATGAAAAAATTTAAAACTCTAATGTTTTTAGGACACCTTCTTGTGAAGAATTTATGCTAAACGTTTTAGTTTTAAGATTAGCTTTTAAATGTGCTGAATCGTTTTGGTTTATCCACAAAATATCAATTTCATTATCATTTGAATCATTAATTGTTACTGTTCCTAAGAAAGCTTTGGACGTATTTCTTAACCGTATTAATTCAAGCTGATTACGTACAATATCTGTTTTAAGACCTGCTTCAACATCTTGCAATGTTAATGTAGTTCTATTAATTTCTTTATGTCCTGCACTACCGCCTTTATCGGCAGCTTCATAGTCATTTTTTCCAGCAAAAATATCTAAATACCATACTTGTGGAATCCCTGGCATAAACATTTGAATAGCTCTTGCAAGCAATAGCTTTTTTTCATCTTCACCCAAAGCACTAAAAAATGTAGCATTTACTTGGTAGTAAGAAATTTTATTACCTGATGGGTCATAAAGGTTTTTAACCCGACCTCCACGGTCCATTATTTTATTCATGATATCTTCTATCTCAGCATCTTCCAACAAACCTTTGTTGTAAACACCATCAACTTCTTTCCCTTTTAAATCTAAAACAGGAATTCCATCATGACACCCAAGCATATTTACTGTTTTATAACCTTTATTTATAATTTCTTTAGCCCAAGTTATAAGTGCCTTGCTGCTAGCGTTTTCAATGGTATGAATGGTTAATCCTGGAAGGAAAAAATCATAGATATAATATCCTTGACTTGCTACCTCATCGTGTAAATGCAAGCCATATTCAGCATGAATTTCTGGCAAAAGTGTTAAATCATTTTTTTGAGCTATTTGCTTTATTCTTTCTAAATATTCCCATGTACCCGGTTTATTAAAAAAGTTGGACTGACCAATTTCTTTATGCAAGTAAGCGAAAGCGTCTAATCTTAATATTCTACCGCCAAAGCCACTAACTTTTTGTAAAGTTTCTTCATAAAAATCCCAAACCAATGGTGAATTTGCATTCACATCCATTTGACCTAAAAAGCTGTTATCCTCATTCACTTTCTGATAAAAAGTATTCCAATACGGTTTTTTAGTTCCGTCAGGAAAAGGCACTTTTAAAATAGGCAATCCAGATTTTCTCATAAACAATTTGGTGAGAAATTCTTCCTTTGGAATGATAACACCATCTGCTCCCATAGTGCCATTTCCTTCCCAAAACTCGTTCCAGTTAATAAAAAAATCTTTGTATTTTGATTGATTTCCATGTTTTAATAAATCTTTAAATTGCGGTGAAGCAACTGATAGATGATTTAAAACAATATCGAATTTCAACTGAATATTGAGTTCTTCTAAAGCTTTTAAATCCTCTTCTGAAACCAATTCTTTATTTAAATTATAATCAATAATTGAGAAACCCCTATCTAAATCACTATTAAAAAAGGTTGGCAATACATAAAACAACGAAAAAACATCCTTAAATTCAGTCATTTTCAGCATAGTAATTATATCATTTAAATTACTACCTATACTATCCGGATATGCATTTAGCATAACACCGTTACTAATTTTATACTCTTTTGACATCGCTTTTAAAATTTACAGAAGTTCTGATAATATATTAATGTTATCTGGCAACCTACCTACATTTTGAAGTTTTAAAGCAGCAAGTTGCAACGCTACTTCCAAGCATTTCTCCATAGGTTTTTCTTTGATGTAAGCAAACAAAAAACCAGACCAAAACGCATCTCCAGCCCCAGTAGCATCTTGTACTACATCAATTTTAATAGCTGGCAACTGAATGATTTTTTTTCCTTTTTGTGATAGTTTAACCCCTTTACTACCTAATGTTAAGCAAACAATATCTACCCCTTTGGAATGAAAGAACTCAAATATCTCTTCATGTGGCAATTCTTTCTCAAAAAGACGCAACATATCATCTTCACTAACCTTTACCAATGGGTTTAACTGGCAGTATGCTTTAATTACACTAAGTGCTTCTTCTTTACTTTCCCATAATTTTTTGGCATAATTAACATCTATACTTAATTTACAACCTAAACGATGTGCTTCGGCTGCCTTTTTTAAAATTGTAGTTTGCGCTGGCTTTTTGCTCAAAGCAAAACAGGTAGTGTGGTAAATGTTGGTATTAGAAAGTGTTTCAGTTGAAATTTGATCTTCTGTAATATGGTAATCTGCTTTTCTAAAAGGTATAAAATCTGGAGTGCTATCGGTTCTTGACACAAAAATGACACTGGTAGGTTCATCTTCAACCTGTTTAATGAAATCGGTTATGACTCCAACCTCACCAAGTCTTTCAAAAATATATTCACCAAAACCATCATTCCCAACCGTTGCCACCAAAACAGATTTCAATCCTAATCTGGCAGAATTCATTGCCACATTAGTAGGTGAACCACCTAAATATCTGTGGTAATCTCTTGTGTTGTTGATTTGTACTCCTGCTTGATGACCAATAAAATCAACAAGCACTTCACCAACACATAAAATATCTATATCTCTTATATTGTTTTTCAAAATAAATTCATTTTTTATTAGTCATGATTTTCTAAACTAGTGTCCGCCACCACCTAAAACAATCGCATTTTCATCGTCATCATCTGTTTTAGGTTCTTTAAGGCGCATTGCCAAAACACCAGCGATCATAAAAAACACACCTCCAAATAGGATGGCATTAACCGCACTATTATTCAGTAAGTTTTTAACAATAGGACCAAACGTTAATGTTTGAATACCCATAGGTATAACAATCATCATATTCAATATCCCCATATAGACACCACGTCGTTCTTGAGACACTATTTTTGAAACCATGGAATACGGAATCCCCATCATAGCAGCCCAACCTATTCCAAATAAAATCATGGGCAAAATAACCAAGAGAGGATCTTGTATATAAGGGATAGAAAGCATGGCAATTCCTGTTAAAAGCAGACTTAGCACATATACTTTTTTACCTCCAAATTTTAGTGCTAATGGCACCAATGCCAATGCGAAAACAATAGTAGAAACATTATAAGTTGTATTCATTTTTGCTGCTTGACTTAACGCCTGAGATTTATCGAAACCCATACTTTCTTCGAACATGGGAGAAATAAATTGCCAATACACAAATAAAGCATACCACTGAAATAGATAAACACCTGACAGTTTCCACATAAATTTGGGCATATCTTTTATAGCTTCTACAATTTCTATAAACGGTGTTTTAACCCTGTCTGAAAACGGTAAAGCATTGTGTTTTTTAATCTCTTCTAATTCCTCATTAGAAGGTGGAATTTCAGGTGTTTTTAAAACAGACCACAATATGGTGCCAACAGACAATACAGCTCCAATAAAAAAAGAATAGTACAACCATTTTGGAATAGTACTTACAGCTTCTGTAACTGTTTCTATGCCACCAAACCAATCTTGAAATAGAAATATGGAAGCATTCGCCAAAACAATTCCAGCACCTACAAATAAACTTTGCATCTGGTAACCAAAACTTAGCTGTTTGTTTGGTAATTTATCGCCTACAAAAGCACGATAAGGTTCCATTGCCATGTTATTACCTACATCTAAAATCCATAATAAACCAACGGCAAACCATAGTGTTGGGCTAAAAGGAAATGCGAATAAACACAAACTACCTATTAGAGCTCCAATTAAGAAAAATGGTTTACGTCTGCCCCAACGAGGCGACCAAGTTTTATCTGAAATAGCACCAATTATAGGTTGAATTATTAAGCCAGTAACTGGACCTGCAAGGTTTAATAAAGGTAAATCTTCATGATGCGCTCCTAAAAAAGAAAATATAGGGTTAACAGCGGTTTGTTGTAAACCGAAACTGAATTGAATTCCTAAGAATCCTACATTCATATTAAAAATTTGCCAAAAGCTTAATCTAGGTTTGGTTAACATAACTGCCGTTTTATATTTTATTTAATAATTCTTTTAAGAAATGCACTAAAATCTTTTCCATTGGTAAATAATTCGCCACCTTTATCGATAACGGGTAAGCTTAAACTTGAAACATCAATGTTTGCTTTTATTAATTTGTTTAGCATTTCTTGTTGCTTTTCTAAGTTTACATCTACATCATAATAAATAAACTTTACATTTTTTTCTTTTAAAAATGCTTTTGTATCGGTACAATAATGACATGTATCACTACCATAAACAATAATGGTTTTTTGTTCTTGTGCCAAATCATCACTTAACAGTTTTGTTTGACTATTTAGAGTCATGAAAAAAAGAAATGTAAAAGCTAAATATTTCATATTAGAATAAATTTAAAGTAAAAGAGTTGATATCAAGTTGCCAAAACACCAACTCTAATTACTCACTTAAAAACCAAACAAACTATTTGCTATTAACCCGTTTTAGAATTTATATTGTAGTGATATGGTTGATGAACGACCACTAATAGATCTTGCTCTAACCAAACGATCTGAACCAAAAGCACCATCGCCATTACCTTCTACTTCTGTTATACCCACAGTATCAAAAATATTATTTATACTTAACACTAATGATAGGCCTTTGGTTAAACCAGCTCTTCCTATTAAATTAAAGTATGCATATGCAGGCATCACTAAATCATTATCATCTTGTGCATACGATTTTGATGTACCCAAAACACTTAAAGCTATATTATGTTGACTTGTTTTGCCAAAATTATACGATGGAGATAAGTTGTAAACTAAATCAGCTTGTCTTCTTGGAGTATTTCCTTTATTAGCACCACCATCTATTTCAGCTTTAGTCCAAGTAAAAGAACCATTAAAAGAGAAGTTTTCTCCAAAAGCTAAAGCAGTTTCTGCTTCTAAACCAAGGGCTTTAAACGGGTTACCTACAGATCTATTTAATTCATTACTTAAGCCTTCATCAGTATTACTCATAAATCCAGTTAAGTTAAGAACCCCATTGTTTAGTCTTTTCTTAAAACCAACTTCA
The DNA here is from genome assembly GCF_043558645.1 of Mariniflexile sp. HNIBRBA6329. NCBI lineage: Bacteria > Pseudomonadati > Bacteroidota > Flavobacteriia > Flavobacteriales > Flavobacteriaceae > Mariniflexile > Mariniflexile sp. HNIBRBA6329. The sequence goes on from NZ_JBIFXS010000001.1 coordinate 37,967, forward strand.
AGTTGAGATACTTCATCATACTGAACATCTGCCTTACCATCTGTTCCATAATTATTTCTGTCTGCCGCTCTACCTGAAGCACCAGAACTATATCTTGCAAAAACAGCAGCGCCTTGATTGAACTTGTAATTAAGTCCCGCAGAATATGAAATAAAATTATAGTTGTCATTTACAATTTGACCAGCATTACCAATGATAACCGGTACACTTTGCTCAATGCCTTCAATGGTTCCGTTTCCGTCATAATCAAATTCACCTTGGCTAGTTGGACCACCTTGTATATTACCATTTACACGTACATTTTCAAAACGCACACTACCATCAAAATTTAATTTATCGGTTAAATCTGCATCAACACCTACATAAGGAGAGTTTACATTATGTACTGTATTGTATTTACGTTGACAGCAGTTACCCCAAACAGGTGTTCCGTAAGAATATTGTCCGCCTCTAGAAAAACCATCAAAATCAGCTAATCTTGCTTCTCCACCACCTTTAACTTCAGATAGGAAAGAACTCCATTGCCATCCAATTTTGGTGTTTTGTGTTGCACTGAACAAACCAGCAGTAACACCAATATTATCACCAAGTTTTTTAGAAATTTTAACATCACTGAAAAAGTTGCTTAAATCATCAACAGTTACATCAAACATATGTATTATTTGAGCTAATCCATTTGAAGGATTGAAAGCTTCTCTATCACCATCAGCATACACTAAAGATCCCGTAGCACTTGAAGCGTCTCTTGCCGTTGTTTCAATTTCAGAAACCGTACCTACTGCAGCAGTAAACGGAGCAACCCATTGGCCGCTATTGTTAGAATATCTTGCTTTACCTGCAACTCTCCAATCATCTCCTAAATCAAAAGAAAACTCTGCCCCTAATGCCTTAGAAATAGGATTGTTACCATTTCTCACGTCATTAACATGTCTTTCACCAGTAAATGGAGATGTTCCTGCACTTTGTTGTAAATAAGCTGATTGTACAGCATCACTAGTAATATCAAAACCTGGAAGATTGTCAAATGTTGGTTTAGAATTGCTTCCTTTTACCAACATTGGCATTGGTAAGTACATTACAGATTTATCGTTTAAAAACTTAGCATATGCACGTACATAACCATTGTCAAATTTTTTGGTAAGATTTGCTTTAAATTGTCCTCCTTTGTTTCCTTGGTATCCAATTTCTCTTGGACCTTCACCCGATCTCATAAATCCTCCAATATGGTAAGACAATCCATTTTCTAACGGTGCCCCATATTCAAAATCTAATCTATTTGATTGATAATCTAGTCCAAAAGTAGTTCCAACAGAACCTCCTTCTGTTGCTCCTGTTTTACTTATCATGTTAATGATACCTGCAGGACCATTAGACGTTTGGGTTGATGCAGAACCTCCTCTAATAGCTTCAACTCTACCAACATTAGAATCAATTCTTAAGAAGTTATCAGCATTACCGAAAGACGTATCACCGAATAAGTTCAATGGCAAACCATCTTCTTGAATTTGAAAATATCTAGATCCACCAGAAGAAATTGGCACACCACGAACATTGAAGTTAGCATTACCTTCACCACCAGAAGATTCCGCGCGTATACCAGGTACATTTCTAAAAAGCTCTCCGGCACTTCTTGGTGAAGCCTGCTCAATAAGCTTAACATCCATTGAAGAAACAGATACACTCGACTCAATTTTAGATTTTGGATTTACAACACCTGTAACAACTACCTCATCTAAAGAAGCAGCGTCTTCTGCCATTATAAAATCCAATTTAATATCAGCACCTTTAACTGTAATACTTTTAGTAAAGGTTTTGTATCCTAAAAAAGATGCATTTAATGTATAAGTACCATTATCTACATTACTAATAGAATAGTTTCCATCAAAATCAGTAACGGAACCTTTTGTTGTTCCTCCAAGAATAACGTTTACACCACCTAATGGCATTCCACTTTGGTCTTTAACTGTTCCAGAAATCGTCGATTGTGCAAAAATTGCCGATACTGAAAACAACATTAGGAATAATAAACTCCATGTAATTTTTTTTGAATTCATTGTGTCTTAAATTTAGTTAAATAATAATATTTTAGTTTAATTATGACGCAATTTATATTTAAGATATATTAAAAATAAGAATTTGGCAACGAAAACGTTTTCGAAAACAACGAAAACGTTTTCGATTTTAGTTTTTTTATTATATTTAATCTATTCTAATAGAAAAGAAATTATGAAACCTGTAACACTAAAACAAATTGCAGAACAATTAAACATCTCTGTAACAACAGTTTCTAAAGCCTTAAAAGATTATTCTGATATTAGCCCAAAAACAAAAGCTTTAGTAAAAGAACTGGCCAAAACATTAAACTACAAGCCCAATACTTTTGCTGTTAACTTAAGAACCAAAGAATCTAAAACCATTGGTTTAATAATTCCGGTAATTGTGCATCATTTCTTTTCAAATGTTATTAGAGGTATTATTTCACAAGCGGAAAAAAAAGGATATTTGGTTATCATTCTTCAATCTAATGAATCGTATGAATTAGAAAAAAAACAAATAGACTTATTAATGAGCCAACGCGTTGATGGTATTTTAATATCACTTGCTAATGGCACTGCAAACTTTAGCCATCTCAATGAAGTTATTGCACAAGACAAGCCTTTGGTGATGTTCGATAAAATTGCCAAAATTGTAAAATGCTCCAAAATTATTATTGACGATAGAAAAGCAGCCTATATGGCAACACAGCATTTAATAGATACGGGCTGCAAACGTATTGCCCATTTTAGAGGTGCTCTTTTACCACAAAACTCTATTGATAGATTTCTTGGCTATAAAAAAGCATTATTAGACAATAACATGTCTTACGACCCATCTTTGGTATACATCTGCGAATGCGGTGATATGAGTTTTGAGGAAGGGAAGAAAAATGCACAACAATTATTAAAAGACCATAAGGATGTTGATGGTATTTTTATAAATACCGATTTGGTGGCTATTGGTGCCTTGACTGAATTTAATAAACAAGGTGTAAAAGTACCTGAAGACATCTCTATTGTTGGGTTTAGCAATTGGTTTATGTCGTCGGTTATTTCGCCAACGTTAACAACGATTGACCAACCAGGATTTGAAATGGGGAAAGCAGCATTTAAACAACTTTATAAAGAAATGAAGGCAGTTAAAAAAAACAAACCCATTGTCTATAAAGAAATTGTGTTAGAGACTGCATTAGTAAAGAGAGAATCTACTAAAGAACTTATAAAATAATTTTATTTCAAAAAATCAATATTCCGTTTTAAACCTACAAACTTTGTTCGTTTTACTGCGGAATCTTTAAATATTTTTCTAAAAACATCTTCAGTTATCTCTTCCCAATCTTTTTTGGTTATGGACAATAATTCGGGATGCGGATTAAATAGTGGTTCGTTATGCGATTTTGAAAACCGGTTCCATGGGCATACATCTTGACATACGTCGCAACCAAACATCCAATCGTCAAACTTACCTTTAAATTCTGTTGGAATATTTTCTTTAAGTTCGATAGTGAAATATGAAATACATTTGCTACCATCTACTACATAAGGCTCGGTAATGGCTTGGGTGGGGCAAGCGTCTATACATGCCGTACAAGTGCCACAGTGGTCGGTAGTTTTGGAATCGTATTCTAAATCTAAGTCAATAATCAATTCAGCTATAAAATAAAATGATCCTACTTGTTGGGTTAATAAATTACTATGCTTTCCAATCCAACCTAAGCCCGACTTTGCAGCCCAAGCTTTATCTAACACCGGAGCGGAATCTACAAAAGCACGCCCATAAACCTCGCCTATTTTATCTTGAATAAATTGTAAAAGCGATTTTAGTTTATCTTTTATTACGAAATGATAATCGGTTCCGTAAGCATATTTTGATAGTTTGAAACTATTTTCAGTTTGCGTTTCTTCAGGATAATAATTCAACAATAAAGAAATAACAGATTTTGAATCCTCAACCAATTTTGTTGGATCTAAACGTTTATCAAAATGGTTTTCCATGTACAGCATTTGCCCGTGCTTGTTGTTGTTTAGCCATTTTTCCAACCGAGGTGCTTCTTCTTCTAAAAACTGGGCTTTACTAATACCACATGATAAAAAACCGAGGCGTTTCGCTTCGGTTTTTATGAGGTTAGTATGTAACTGTTTGTTATTCATTTTATATGATTCTGAAATAAATTCAGAATGATGCAAGCATCAAAACAACCCACCCTGAATGGGCCCTTTTATTTTTCCTAAATGTTTATAGGCAAGTTCGGTTACTTCACGACCACGAGGCGTACGCATAATAAATCCTTGCTGTATTAAAAATGGTTCGTAAACCTCTTCAATGGTTTCAGCACTTTCACTAACAGCTGTTGCTAACGTAGAAATACCAACTGGCCCACCTTTAAATTTATCGATAATAGTAGTTAAGATTTTGTTATCCATTTCATCCAAACCAAAAGCATCAACATTCAATGCTTCTAAAGCGTATTTTGCTATTTTTATATCAATACTTCCGTTGCCTTTTATCTGAGCAAAATCGCGAACACGACGCAGTAATGCATTTGCTATACGAGGAGTCCCTCGGCTTCTTCCTGCTATTTCAATAGCTGCTTCCATGGAAATTGCCACATTTAAAATGGATGAACTACGTTGCACGATGGTTGTTAATAGTTCTGTGTTATAATATTGTAGTCTGCTTTGAATACCAAAACGCGCACGCATGGGTGCTGTTAGTAAACCTGAACGTGTGGTGGCTCCAACCAAAGTAAAAGGATTTAAATTGATTTGAACAGAACGTGCGTTTGGACCCGATTCGATCATGATATCAATTTTATAATCTTCCATAGCGGAATACAAATACTCTTCAACAATAGGACTCAATCTATGGATTTCATCTATGAATAGTACATCGCGTTCTTCAAGATTGGTCAACAACCCTGCCAGATCGCCTGGTTTATCCAACACAGGACCTGAAGTTATTTTTATTCCTACATTCAACTCATTGGCAAGAATATGTGCCAATGTTGTTTTTCCTAAGCCTGGAGGGCCGTGAAATAGAGTATGATCTAATGCTTCATCACGTAAATTGGCCGCTTGAACAAAAATTTGAAGGTTCTCCAAAACCTGATCTTGCCCCGTAAAATCATTAAAAGACAGTGGTCTCAACTTTTTTTCGACGTCTAATTCTTCTGGAGAAAAATTTTCGTTTTTTGGGTCTAGGTTTTCGTTCATAATAAAGACCTTTCGACTGCTCTCAAGGTGACACTGCGTTTAACTTTTAAAATAGATCCTGTCTTAGCAGGAATAACAAATATAAAGAAAAAGCCTTTCTAAACATAGAAAGGCTTTTTTTGGATAATCTTTATTTTTAATGCTGAAGTTCTTCTTCGCCTTCTTTTAATGGAATATTTTGCGGAACAAAATCTACATCATGCCCTGGTTTACTATAATCGTAAGCCCAACGGTGTACATGAGGAATATCTCCTGGCCAGTTACCATGCATGTGTTCTACAGGTGTTGTCCATTCTAACGTAGTAGAACTCCAAGGATTTTGTGTTGCTTTCTTTCCGTAGAAAATACTACTGAAGAAGTTATATAAATATACTATTTGTACCACACCACCAATTAAAGCAAAAACGGTAATAATAACATTTACGTTTGCTAAATCGTCAAATAATGGAAAATTAGAATTTGTGTAATAACGACGTGGTAAACCTGCCATACCTATAAAGTGCATTGGGAAAAACACACCATAAGCACAAACCGCGGTTATCCAGAAGTGAATATAACCTAAGTTTTTATTCAACATTCTACCAAACATTTTTGGATACCAATGATAAATACCAGCAAACATACCATAAAGTGCAGATATACCCATTACCAAGTGGAAGTGAGCTACTACGAAATACGTATCGTGAACGTTAATATCTAAAGCACTATCTCCAAGAATGATTCCTGTTAAACCTCCAGTGATGAATGTAGAAACAAACCCAATAGAAAATAACATTGCAGGGTTCATTTGTAGGTTACCTTTCCATAAAGTTGTAATCCAGTTGAATGCTTTTACTGCTGATGGAATCGCAATTAATAATGTTGTAAATGTAAATACAGAACCTAAGAATGGATTCATACCAGAAATAAACATATGGTGGCCCCATACAATTGTTGATAAGAATGCAATGGCTAAGATAGAAGCTATCATGGCACGGTAACCAAAAATCGGTTTGCGTGAGTTTGAAGCCATAATTTCAGAAACTAATCCCATCGCAGGTAATATAACGATGTATACCTCTGGGTGACCTAAGAACCAAAACAAGTGCTCAAACAATACTGGAGAACCACCTTGGTAATGTAAAACTTCACCTTGAATGAAAATATCTGATAAGAAGAATGATGTTCCAAAACTTCTATCCATAATTAATAATAATGCCGCAGATAATAATACTGGGAATGAAATGATACCAATTACAGCAGTTACAAAGAAAGCCCAAATTGTTAAAGGCAATCTTGTCATAGACATCCCTTTGGTACGTAAGTTAATTACAGTAACAACATAATTAAGAGAACCTAATAATGAAGACGCAATAAATATTGCCATAGAAACTAACCAAAGCGTCATACCCATACCAGAACCACCTTGAGCCATTGGTAAAGCACTTAATGGCGGATAGATGGTCCATCCAGCTGCTGCAGGACCCGCTTCAACAAATAATGATATAACCATGATTACACTTGAAAGAAAGAATAACCAATAAGACACCATGTTTAGGAATCCTGAAGCCATATCACGAGCTCCAATTTGTAACGGAATTAATAAATTACTGAATGTACCACTTAAACCAGCAGTTAATACAAAGAATACCATGATGGTACCATGTATCGTTACTAATGCTAAATAAATATCGGCATCCATAACACCATCTGGTGCCCATTTGCCCAATAAAGCTTCAAACAATACGTTTGGCTCCTCTGGCCATGCAATTTGCATACGGAACATCATAGACATTAAAACACCTATAACTCCCATAATAGTACCTGTAATAAGGTACTGCTTAGCAATCATTTTATGATCTTGACTAAATATGTATTTAGTTACAAAGGTCTCTTTATGATGATGTCCGTGGTCGTCATGAGCGTCGTGAGCGTGAGTATCTTCGTGTGCTGACATAATCTTATAGCGTATTTATCTTTTTTAATTAATTAACTAGAGAGTTTTTGAATTCTTTTTGCTCCTTCATCCAAGCATCATATTCTTCTTGAGTTTCTACTACAATCTTCATTTGCATGTTGTAGTGAGATTTTCCGCAGATTTTATTACATAATAATAAATAGTCGAACTCATATCTATCTAAAGCTTCACCGCCTTCAGCAATTAACTTTTGGCTTTTCTCAACTCTAATATTATTAATGTTTGCAACTTTCTCTATCATTTCTGGGGTTTGTCTCATTTCTGCAGTAGTTACTGTTGGAGTAAATCCAAATTGAGTTATCATACCTGGTACACAGTTCATCTGTGCTCTAAAATGTGGCATGTAAGCAGAGTGTAATACGTCTTGCGAACGCATTTTGAACAATATTGGCTTGCCTACTGGTAAATGTAACTCCGTAGTAATGATATCATCTTGTGCGTTTGGATCTGCTTCATCTAAACCTAAAATATTAGCACGATCAATATCAATTAGACGCACATTCGCTTTACCTAAAGTATTATCTGCTCCACCGTATCTAGCTTTCCAGTTAAATTGTTGTGCATATAACTCGATAACAATTGGGTCATCACTTTCATCAACACCCATGATGTTAATCCAAGTATTTAAACCGTATATAATTAAACCTGCCAAAACAATTACCGGTATAATAGTCCAGATCGCTTCTAATTTATTGTTATCAGCAAAAAACAATGCTTTTTTACCTTTTTCACCTTTGTATTTAAAAGCAAAATAGTGTAATAAAAATTGTGTGATTGTTTGCACAAAAAAGATGATAACCATAGAAATAATCATCAAGTTATCAATAGTTGGACCATGTTCAGATGCCGAATTTGACATTAAAGGCAAATCGCCCCATTTAGCAAAACATACAATGGTAATGATATAAATGAACGCTAAAAAGCCCATCATTAAATACCCATTGATTGTATTATCCTTGTCAGTGGCAACTTGAGAGTTTTCATTTTTAGCTTGTGCTAAATCGAAAATCTTAACCATTTGCCAAATGGCAACTAAAATAAATACTAAAACTATAATTGTTAATAAAGCAGTCATTTGTATCGTTCGTCTTTATTTATATCTTAATTAATAATGAAAATCTTCACTTTCTTTTCTAAAAGGATACCCTTTTACAAGTAATGGTGCTTTTGTTAAAGCTGTAAATACTACAAATATGAATAGTCCAGCAAAAAGCAATATAGAACTTATTTCAGGGATACCTATAAACCATCTATCTCCTACAGTAGCTGGCATGATCATATTGAAAATATCTATATAATGTCCAAACAAAATTACCAATCCAGCCATTACAACAAACCAAGGGATACGTTTGTAATCTGCGTTCATTAACAATAAAATTGGGAATACAAAATTCATAACCACCATACCTAAGAAAGGCAATTGGTAATCGTTAAAACGAGATATGAAATATGTTACCTCCTCTGGTATGTTTGAGTACCAAATAAGCATGAATTGTGAGAACCACAAGTAAGTCCAGAAAATACTGAATGCAAACATGAATTTAGCAACATCATGTAAATGGTTTTCATTTACAAATGGTAAATAGTTTCTAGATTTCAAGTAAATAGTGATTAAAGCGATAACGGTTATACCACTTACAAACATACTAGCAAATACATACCAACCAAATAATGTTGAGAACCAGTGAGGATCTACACTCATAATCCAATCCCAAGACATTATAGATTCAGAATAAATAAAGAATACTAAAAATGCAGCAGCTATACGGAATGATTTTTTAAAGTTGCTTTGGTCTTCTGCTGTATCTTGAGCAATAGAGAATTTACGAGCAAAATGACGGTATAAACTCCATCCTGCTATAAAAACCAAACCTCTAATGGTAAACCAAGGTAAGCTTAACCATCCTGCTTTTCCTTGTAATAATTTATCATGAGCTACTACTTCAGGATCCATCCATACAAATAAATTGTAGTGGCCAATAGTACCTGAAGCTATAGCAATAGCCAAAACTATTAATGCACCAGGTAATACATAGGCTGTAATACCTTCCATAACTCTAAACAATACTGGAGACCATCCTGCTTGAGATGCAATTTGAATAGCATAAAAAGCTAAAACACCTAAACCAATCATCATAAAGAAAAAGGCAGCTACATATAGTGCAGACCATGGTCTGTTAGCTATTTGGTGCTGAACATGTTCAATATGTTCTTTGTGTTCATCAACTTGAGCATGTGACTCTTCCCCATGTCCATTATCAACTGCATGTGCATCATGACTAGCGGCTCCATGTGAAGCTTCAACTTCATGACCACCACCGTGATGAGATTCTTCTGCAAGTAAGGTTTCAACTTCTTCAAAAGATTTATGAGATGTCATAAAACCATATCCAACTCCTAATGCTCCTAAAATCATTAGAATGAAAGAAAATGTCTTTAATTTATTTGAAAATGTATACATATCTATAATAATCTTGTCTATCTTACTTTTCTAAATTAGCCTTTAATTCCAACACATACGAAACTACTTGCCAACGCTCTTCTTCTTTTAACTGGTTTGCATAGGAACCCATCGCATTTTTTCCATAATAAATAGTATGGTAAATACTTCCTTCGGTTATAGCTCTACCGGCATCATCATAACTTGGAATACCTAATATTTTTTCGCGTTTCACTAGATTTCCTTGGCCGTCTCCTTTATTTCCATGACAGATACCGCAATAAATGTCATATAATGCTTTTCCTCTCTCTAAATCAACTGAAAGCGAATCTAAAGGGCTTTTCAAGATTTCTTTAGCTAACATATACCCTTCGGTTGAATTCTCGATATCAAAAGGAATAAAACCTCTTGCTATAGAACCTTCAGCAGGTAATTGCGCTTCAACTCCATCTTTAAAAGCAGCTTCTCCATATGTTTCATAACCTACAGACTCATACATGTTTGGCATGAATTGGTAGTTTGGTGCGGTATCTTTTTTACATGATACAGCAACTAAAACGACTGCTAGTACTAATATTTTAATTAAGCTCTTCATCATTATTAATGCGCTTTATCAATTAAATTAATTTCAACTGCTCCAGTTTCTTTTAGTAAACTTGCTAATGCTTCTTCATTACCATCTACTGCAATTTCCATTAAAAAATGGTCGTCTGTAGTTCTCGGATCTGGATTTTCAGCATTTTTAAATGGCCACATTCTACTTCTTAAATAAAATGTAATTACCATTAAATGCGCAGCAAAAAACACGGTTAACTCAAACATAATTGGTACGAAAGCTGGCATATTCTCTATGTAACTAAAACTTGGTTTTCCACCAATGTTTTGAGGCCAATCTTCAATCATTATGAAATTCATCATGGTGATTGCAACCGTTAAACCTACTAATCCATACATAAATGCAGTAATCGCAATTCGTGTTGGAGCTAAGCCCATAGCTTTGTCTAGTCCATGCACCGGAAATGGTGTATATATTTCTTCGATGTGATATCTTTCTGCCTTGACCTTTTTAACAGCAGACATTAATACATCATCATCGGTATAAATAGCGTGAATTACTTTAGATGCTTCCATTGCCTACGCTTCGTTTTTGTTGTTATTTACTTTATCTCCAGAGGTTCTTGCATCTGCACCAGTTCCTACTAAACTATTACCTGCCTCTCTTAAATTTTTATACTTTTCTCCAGAAGATTTTAAAATGGTTTTAACCTCGGCCTGTGCAATTACAGGGAATGTTCTTGAATACAATAGGAATAAGACAAAGAAGAATCCTATAGTTCCTATAAATATACCTATATCTACAAATGTTGGAGAGAACATGGTCCATGAAGATGGCAAGTAATCTCTATGTAACGATGTCACGATGATTACAAAACGCTCAAACCACATTCCTATATTTACTACAATTGAGATAAAGAATGAGAACATGATACTTGTTCTTAGTTTCTTGAACCACATAAATTGTGGAGAGAATACGTTACACGTCATCATCGCCCAATATGCCCACCAGTAAGGACCAGTTGCTCTGTTTAAGAATGCGTATTGTTCGTATTCAACACCGGAATACCATGCAATAAATAACTCTGTAATATAAGCCACACCTACAATAGAACCAGTAATCATGATTACAATGTTCATCAACTCGATGTGTTGTACGGTGATATAATCTTCAAGGTTACACACTTTTCTCATGATGATAAGAAGTGTATTTACCATGGCGAATCCTGAGAATACCGCTCCAGCAACGAAGTATGGAGGGAAAATAGTGGTATGCCAACCTGGGATTACCGAGGTTGCGAAGTCAAAAGATACAATAGTATGTACAGAAAGTACAAGTGGTGTTGCTAAACCTGCAAGTACCAAAGATACTTCTTCAAAACGTTGCCAATCTTTAGCACGACCAGACCAACCAAAACTTAAAATAGAGTATATTTTCTTTTGGAAAGGCTTAATAGCTCTATCACGTAGCATAGCGAAATCTGGAAGTAAACCTGTCCACCAGAATACTAATGATACTGATAAGTATGTTGAAATTGCAAATACGTCCCAAAGTAATGGTGAGTTAAAGTTTACCCATAACGAACCAAACTGATTCGGGATTGGTAATACCCAGTATCCTAACCATGGACGACCCATGTGAATAATTGGGAATAAACCTGCTTGAACTACCGAGAAGATGGTCATCGCCTCTGCAGAACGGTTAATGGCCATTCTCCATTTTTGGCGGAACAATAAAAGTACCGCAGAAATAAGTGTTCCTGCGTGACCAATACCAACCCACCAAACGAAGTTAGTAATATCCCAAGCCCAACCTACGGTTTTATTTAAACCCCAAGTTCCAATACCTGTTGATATGGTATATAAAATACATCCAATACCCCAAAGAAAAGCTGCTAGTGAAATACCAAAAACTATCCACCATTGTTTGTTTGCTTTTCCTTCTACTGGTTTAGCCACATCCACAGTAACGTCGTGATATGATTTTTCGCCTGTAACTAAGGGTCTTCTAATAGGTGCTTCGTAATGAGACGCCATTTCTTAATTGTTTATTTGTTTATTTGTTTAAGCGCTTATTTGTTTAAAAGACACTATGCTTTTTAAACTTTTTACTTTCAAACTTTTTACTTGATTTATGCTTCAGTTGTATTTCTCACTTTTGTTTGATACATCACATTTGGTTTAACCCCTACATGCTCTAACAAGTGGTACATACGTTTATCTTCTTTAAGTTTTGCAACTTTACTTTCTTTATCGTTGATGTCTCCAAAAACCATGGCACCACTTCCACAAGCTGCAGAACATGCTGTTTGGAATTCTCCATCTTTAATTTCACGTCCATCACGTTTAGCATCAAGAATTGTTTTTTGTGTTTTTTGAATACACATAGAACATTTTTCCATAACACCACGAGAACGCACCACTACATCTGGATTTAATACCATACGACCTAAATCATCATTCATATGGTAATCAAACTCATCATTACCATTGTACAAGAACCAGTTGAAACGACGTACTTTATAAGGACAGTTGTTTGCACAATATCTAGTACCTACGCAACGGTTGTAAGCCATGTGGTTTTGACCTTGACGGCCATGAGAAGTTGCTGCCACAGGACATACAGTTTCACAAGGCGCATGGTTACAGTGCTGACACATTACTGGTTGGAATGCTACTTGTGGGTTTACAGAAGCATGTTCCATTTCACCAAATTCGCTTAACGAACTTCCTAATCCAGAAATATTATCTTTTTTCTCGTTATCACCTTCAAAAGATTCTTCAGATGAATAATATCTATCGATACGCAACCAATGCATATCGCGGCTACGGCGCACTTCTGTTTTACCAACTACTGGTACATTATTTTCAGCGTGACAAGCAATAACACAAGCACCACATCCTGTACAAGCATTTAAGTCGATTGACAAGTTGAAATGATGCCCTATGGAGCGATCAAATTCATCCCATAAATCTACATCTGGAGATGTTACTGGAGTTTCTTTATGATTTAAAGATACTACAGGAACAGCGTTCCAATGTTTTTTATCTTTGGTATTGAAGATTTCTAAAGACGTTTCTTTAATGATATCACCACGTCCCATTAAGGTATTATGTAACTGTACCGATGCAAATTCATGCTCACCAGTAGCAGCTTCTATAGTAACATTTTGTACCGTGTTAAAATCTTTATATAATGCATAGGCATTAACACCCGTTTGCATTTCTTCTTTTAATCCTTTAGTTTTTCCATAACCAAACGCTAAACCAACGGAGCCTTTAGCTTGCCCTGGTTGAATCATTACTGGAGCCGTAATAGTGGTTCCTTTTACAGTAACTTTAGCATAACTACCATTTAAGGCACCGTTAGCAACGTGCTTGTTCATTAAACCTAATTCATCAGCATCAGCTTTTGAAATGGTTAAATAGTTATCCCAAGATGTTCTTGTAATAGGGTCTGGAAACTCTTGTAACCATGGGTTATTGGCTTGTTGCCCATCACCCATACCTACTTTGGTATATAATGTTAATTCTAAGCCTGATTTTTTAGCTGAAGCAGCTAATGCACTAGCAACATTTCCTGAAGGTGTTTCTGCAGATGTTTCAGCATCCGATGTATTTTCTGTTTCAGTAGCAATGGCTCCAACATAAACACCATCATGTAGTGCTTGGTTGAATGAACTACCACCTAAAATAGTCGTTCCCCAAGTTTCTTTAATATAATCGTGATAAGAAACATCGCTTCCGTTCCATTTTAATAAAGCCTCTTGAAATTGTCTGGTTTTGAATAACGGACGAATAGCTGGCTGTGTTAAAGCATAATGTCCCTTTTTCAATTCCACATCGCCCCAAGATTCTAGATAATGAGGTGCTGCTGCAACGTATTGGGTTTCTGATGCGGTTTCATCAACTTTCATTGAGAACGCAATAGATAATTCTGTTTTTTTCAATCCTGCTACAAAATCTGAAGCATTTGGCAACGTGTAAACTGGATTTACACCACTCATAATAATGGCTCCAACTTTACCTGCCTTCATATCAGCAACTAAATTTAAAACCGCTTTATCATTACCTTGTCTTGTTTTAATAGGTGTTTTTGGATCGAACGCTTTACTATTTAAAAAAGCATTTAATTCTAAAACAACAGTTTGTGCATTTACATCTTGAATTCCTGTAACTACAACTCCTTTGCCTCCTGCTTTCTTTAATTGAGCTGCTGCTTTTTTAACGGCATCTTCAATATGTGATGGTAAACTTCCTGATACAGAACCACCAACTACATAACTATATAATTTAGCTAAAGCTATTTTTTGTTCACTTGGTGTTAATGGCACACGCTTATCTGCATTGGCACCAGTTAAAGACATATTAGACTCAAACTGAATGTGACGAGACATCTCACCATTTTGTGGAATTTTGTTTTTTGAGTAACCAGAATCAAAACCACCACCTTGCCAATCGCCTAAGAAATCGGCACCAACGGAAACGATGGTCATGGCTTTAGAGAAATCGTAATTAGCTAAACCACGCTCTCCATATTTTGCTTGGTAAGCATCCAACGCAGCCGATTCTGAAACAGCATCATATACTACGTGGCGAACATTACCGTATTTTTCTTTGAATTCAGAAATTAACTTGCTTGTAGAAGGACTTGCAAATGTTTGTGTAAGCAACACAATTTCTTTACCAGCTACTTTTAAATCGGTTAATTTTTGATTTGTTTCTTTATCAAATGTACTCCAAGAAATAGAAGCACCTCCTTTTTTAGGCCCTTGCACTCTTAAACTATCGTACAATCCTAAAACCGAAGCATTAACTCTAGCGTTTGCTGTTCCATTAACAGCTGCTAAAGTGTTATTTTCAATTTTAATGGGACGACCTTCACGCGTTTTAACTAAAACACTAGCAAAATCAAATCCGTCTGCAATAGTTGTTGCATAGTAGTTAGCAACACCAGGAATAATTTCTTGAGGCTGTACCACATAAGGAATAGATTTAACAACAGGTCCTTCGCATGCAGCTAAAGAAGCAGCAGCTGTACTAAACCCTACATATTTTAAGAAATCGCGACGTGTAGTAGAACTTGCTTCCAGTGTATCTTTATCACCTAAAAATTCATCAGCAGGAATTTGTTCTACAAACTCGTTTTGTTTTAGCGTCTCAACAATAGAACTATTCTCGTTTAGCTCTTCAACACTTTTCCAGTATTTCTTGTTTGATGACATATTATATAATTGAATTACTTCTTATTAAATTTATTAATAGTGGCATTTACCACATTCTAAACCACCCATTTGAGCAGCAGTTAACTTATCTACACCATACTTTTTAGATAATTCTTCATGAATTTTAGTATAGTAAGCATTATCTTTTACGTTAACATCGGTAGTTCTATGACATTCAATACACCAACCCATAGTTAATGGTGCATGTTGAGAAACCACTTCCATTTCTTCAATTGGACCGTGACATGTTTGACATTCTACACCAGCAACAGTAACGTGTTGTGAATGGTTAAAGTAAACAAAATCAGGCAAGTTATGAATACGTACCCATTTTACAGGCTGCGAATTTCCTGTGTATTTTTGTTCAGCATCATCCCAACCAGCTGCTTTGTATAGTTTTTTAATTTCACCATCATAGAATTCTTTAGAATGCTCTGGAGTCGTTTCTCCATTATATTCATAAATTGATTTATGACAGTTCATACAAACATTTAAAGATGGAATTCCTGAAGTTTTACTTGTTCTTGCAGAAGAGTGACAGTATTTACAATCGATACCGTTATCACCTGCGTGAATTTTATGTGAAAAATGAATTGGCTGCACTGGTTGGTACCCTTGATCTACACCAACCTGCATTAAATATCCATAAACAAAATAGGCACTAGACAACAAAAAGAATATAGCAACAACCAACATTAAAAATTGGTTCTGAACAAATGCTTTCCAAAGCGGTGTTCTTTTTGTTTCTGCCGGCAATTCGATATTTTGAGCCTGAGCAAAACGACGCAATGTTTTGTTCACTAAAAACAATCCAGACGCTAGCAATATAAATAGAATTGCTAAAGCACCTAAGATGATTTCATTTGAAACACCTCCTGTTGAAGCAGCACCATCTGTAGCAACTGCAGCTCCACCAGCAGCGGCAGCAGGAACTTCTGCTTTCACCTCAGCAGTGTAAGCTAGAATATTATCTATATCTTCATTAGATAATTGTGGAAATGCCGTCATAGCTGCACCACCATACTCGTTATACACTTTGTTTCCGTAAGCATCGCCAGACTTAATAACTCCCGGACTGTTTTTTACCCAAGCATAAATCCAATCTTTATCCAAACCTTGTTCGTCTGCTAAACGCGCTTCTACGTTACGCAAAGCAGGACCTGTCATTTTTTTATCTAATTGATGACATGCCGCACAATTGGCATTAAATAATGATTTTCCTTTTGCCGGATCTCCTTGAGCAGAAAGCGAGCTTGTAAACGCTAATAATAAAACTAAGCTAACACGAAGAATGTTTACACTTAATTTACGGTGAATCACCTTTCTCATATTGTTGGTCAAATTAACTTCTAAACTTTGGTATGATTTTTTCATTTAACAATTGAAAAAAATACAGTTAAAAAAATCTCTCGCAAAAGTAATACTTAAAGTCGATTTGGGAAATGTTAGAGAACTGTTAATTGATAATTTAGAGAGATTCTAAATAACTAAAACAACCTAAATTAAGTTTTTAACGTATACATTTGTATAAATATATTTGAAAATGAAATCATTGAATTTAAAAATTAGCACATTAAGCATTCTCACTTTTATTATAACAACAGGCTATTGTTTTTCCCAACAGGGAAGTGTTGTTGTAAATCAGGACAAAAAAATAACCACTTTGCTTGAGGTTAAAAAAGAAATGAACAAAAACGAACCTGATTCTGATAGATATAAAATACAAATTTACTCAGGAAATCGTTCCAGTGCGGAATCTGCACAAAGGGAATTCAACTCAAATTTTACCGATTGGAAAGCTACGCTTGAATATGAAACCCCTAATTTCAAAATTTGGGCTGGCAACTACAGAACACGTTTAGAAGCAGACCGTGCTTTGAAAAAAATTAAAAACAAATTTCCTGCGGCTTTTATTTTTAGACCTAAGAAATAAAGATCCTTAGAGCTTTAGAGTTATAGAATGTTAGAAGCATAAAAAAAAGCGACCAATTGGTCGCTTTTTTTATTTATTGAACTTAAAATTATTTAAGTTTCTTTTTAACTTCCACTTGATGAAAAGCTTCAATGATATCTCCCTCTTGAATATCGTTGTAGTTTTTAATTTGCATACCACAATCGAAACCTTTGGTCACTTCTTTCACATCATCCTTAAAGCGTTTTAACGAAGCTAATTCTCCAGTAAACACTACCACGCCATCTCTAATTAAACGTACACTTGAACTTCTAAGAATTTTTCCACTAGTTACCATACAACCGGCAATACTACCAATTTTGGTTACTTTAAATATTTCTCTTATTTCAGCAGTACCTAAAATTTCTTCTTTGAATTCAGGAGACAACATGCCTTCCATCGCATCTTTAAGATCGTTGATGGCATCGTAAATGATTGAATATGTTCTAATATCAATTTCTTCTTTATCGGCAATCATTCTTGCATTTCCAACAGGGCGTACATTAAATCCAATAATAATAGCATCGGAAGCAGAGGCTAATAACACATCGCTTTCGGTAATGGCACCAACACCTTTATGTAAAATATTTACTTGAATTTCTTCAGTTGATAATTTTTGGAACGAATCGGTTAATGCTTCCACAGAACCGTCCACATCACCTTTAAGGATGATATTCAATTCTTGGAAATCACCTAGTGCAATACGACGACCTATTTCATCTAAAGTAATATGACGTTGCGTTCTAACAGATTGCTCACGTTGTAATTGCGCACGTTTTGAAGCTATTTGTTTCGCTTCGCGTTCATCTTCAAATACGTTGAATTTATCACCCGCTTGTGGCGCACCATCTAAACCTAATATAGACACTGGTGTTGAAGGACCTGCTGTTACAACGTTATTACCACGTTCGTCATGCATCGCTTTTACCTTACCGCTATTTCTTCCAGCTAACACATAATCTCCTACTCGAAGTGTTCCTGCTTGTACTAGAATAGTTGCAACGTATCCACGTCCTTTGTCTAAAAATGCTTCAACCACCGTACCAAGTGCTGGCTTATTTGGATTTGCTTTCAACTCTAACAATTCAGCTTCAAGCAATACTTTTTCTAATAATTCTTTTACGCCTGTTCCTACTTTAGCAGAAATATCGTGCGATTGGATTTTACCACCCCAATCTTCAACCAGTAAATTCATTTGTGCTAATCCTTCTTTAATTTTTTCAGGATTTGCTGCTGGCTTATCTATTTTATTGATAGCAAACACAATAGGCACACCTGCTGCTTGCGCATGGGCAATGGCCTCTTTGGTTTGTGGCATGATATCATCATCGGCCGCAGCCACAATAATAGCAATATCGGTTACTTGTGCACCACGAGCACGCATTGCGGTAAACGCTTCGTGACCCGGTGTATCTAAAAATGCAATTTTTTGTCCGTTATCCAATTCTACACCATAGGCACCAATATGCTGTGTGATACCTCCAGATTCTCCGGCAATTACATTCTCTTTACGTATATAATCCAGAAGCGATGTTTTACCATGATCGACGTGACCCATTACGGTTACAATTGGCGCTCTTGGTTTTAAATCTTCTTCTTTATCTTCAAATACCTCTATAGATTCTTCAATATCGGCTGTTACAAATTCTACTTCATATCCAAACTCATCAGCAACGATAGATAATGTTTCAGCATCCAAGCGCTGATTCATGGTAACCATCATTCCTAAAGACATACATGCCGAAATAATTTGGGTAACCGATACATCCATCATGGTTGCAACTTCACTTGCAGTAACAAACTCAGTAACTTTTAGAATTTTACTTTCTGCTGCTTCTTGCTCTAAGTTTCTTTCGGTTTGATCTCTATGTTGATCTCTTTTATCTCTTCTATATTTTGCGCCTTTACCCTTAGAAGACTTTCCTTGAAGTTTTTCTAAAGTTTCGCGTACTTGCTTTTTAACATCCTCATCACTAGGATCTTCTTTAACAATTGGACGTCTTGACTGCCCCGGTTTATTACCTTTATAACGGTCGTTACCTGGTCTGTTGGAATCACCTCTGTTGTCGCCTCCTGGTTGCGGGCCACCAACTTTACTGATACGTCTACGTTTTTTCTTGTTGGCTGAAGCTGCATCACCAGGTTTAGCATCTGGCTTCTTATCTTCTTTCTTTTTCTTGGGCTTGTTAAACTGAGATAAATCAATTTTATCTCCGGCTATTTTTGGCCCTGTAAGTTTTTGGTATTTGGTTTTTACTTTTTCTTCAGGAATTAATTCTCCTTCTGAGTTGGTAATTACTTTACCTTCTGCCGCTTCCGTTTTGCCTGAAGGCTCAACTGTTTTCGGTTTTTCGGTTTTAACTGGTACAGTTTCTTCCTCCTTTTTAACCGTTTCAACAACTTGAGGTTTTGACTCTTCTTTAGCTGGTTCCTTTTCAACAACCACTTCTTTAGGAGCTTCTACCTTTTTCTCTTCTTCCTTTGGGACCGGTGGAGTTTCATTGGATTTTTTAGAATCTAAATCGATTTTACCAACCTGCTTTGGTCCTGAAAGTGTTTTAGAGGCTTTTATGACTTCTTCTCTCTTGGCTACCTCTTTTTGTTTTTCTTCAAGTTCACGCTCGCGTTGCTCGCGCAACACTTCTTTCTCTTTTAATTTTGCTTCACCAACTTCTTTAGACGCTACTTTTTTGTTAGCATCCGTTTGAAATTCGTTTGAAAGAATTGCGTGTACCTCTTCTGATATTTTAGTATTCGGACTTTTTTCAACATCAACCCCCTTTGATTCTAAAAAATCAACGGCACGGTCAATAGAAATATTGAGTTCGCGTAATACTTTATTTAATCTAATTGTGTCAGCCATAAATTGCCTTTAAAATACTCAAATATATGTTATTCTTCAAATTCTTCTCTAAGAATTCTAATAACGTCTTTAATTGTTTCTTCTTCTAAATCGGTTCTTTTTACTAAATCGTTTACATCTTGCTCTAAAATACTTTTTGCAGTATCTAATCCAGCTTTACTAAACTCTTCAATAATCCACCCTTCTATTTCATCAGAGAACTCCCTTAACTCTACATCTTCTTCTGCTCCTTCTCTAAACACATCTATTTCATAGCCCGTTAATTGGCCTGCCAAACGAATGTTATGACCACCTCTACCAATGGCTTTACTAACTTCCTCTGGTTTTAAAATAACCTCAGCGCGTTTAGTTTCTTCATTTATTTTTATTGAAGTCACTCTTGCAGGGCTTAGCGCTCTTGTTATGTATAATTGTAAATTATTTGTATAATTAATTACATCAATATTTTCGTTCCCTAATTCACGAACAATACCATGAATTCTTGAACCTTTCATACCAACACATGCGCCCACAGGATCGATTCTATCATCATAGGAATCTACAGCCACTTTTGCTTTTTCTCCTGGTATTCTCACTACGTTTTTAATAGTAATTAACCCATCAAAAACTTCAGGTATTTCTTGTTCAAAAAGTTTTTCTAAAAAAGCAGGAGACGTTCTAGACATGATGATGGTTGGTTTTGCACCTTTTAACTCCACACTATCTACAACACCTCTTACATTATCACCTTTTCTGAAGAAATCTGAAGGGATTTGTTTTTCCTTTGGAAGCACAATTTCGTTTCCTTCATCATCCAATAAAATAACAGCTCTGTGACGAATATGATGCACTTCTGCCGTATAAATTTCACCGATTAAATCTTTAAATTGTTTAAAAACAATAGTGTTATCGTGTTCATGAATTTTAGAAATAAGGTTTTGGCGCAATGCTAAAATAGCACGTCTTCCTAAATGGATAAGCTTCACTTCTTCCGACACCTCTTCTCCTACCTCAAAATCTGGCTCAATTTTACGCGCTTCAGATAATGAAATTTCTTGGTTTGGTTCTTCAACCTCGCCATCGGCAACTACAACTCTATTTCTCCAAATTTCCAAATCACCTTTATCAGGGTTTACGATAATATCGAAATTATCGTCATCGCCATATTTCTTTTTTAAGGCACTTCTAAACACATCCTCTAAAATAGCCATTAACGTTACTCTGTCAATTAACTTATCGTCTTTGAATTCTGAAAAAGATTCAATTAACGCGATATTCTCCATAACTCCTATTGAATTAAAATTTAATCATAACTTTTGCTTCTACAATGTCTTCGTAAGCGATATTCGCTTGTTTTTTCACAGTCACTTTACCCTTTCCTACTGGTTTTGGCTCTCTAACTTTCCACTCTAATGTAATATCTGTATCGGTTGCTTTTGTAAGTACCCCTTCTATTTTCTCTGAAGTGGTTCGTACTATTAGCTCCCTTTTTAAATTCTTGTTGTACTGCCTTTTGTTTATTAAAGGCGATGTAGCTCCAGCAGACATGACTTCTAAAGAAAAATCATATTCTTCTCTATCTAGATTATGCTCAATAGCTCTACTAACAAACATACAGTCTTCAACTAAAACGCCATTGTCGCCATCAATTACAATGTTTATATGATTATCTCCTTGTATTGAGAAATCAATTAAAAACAAATCTGGTCGTTCAATTAACGCAGCATCTAATAAATCTTTAACGGTATTTTTAAACATTTTTTTTATGAAAAGAGGGGACTTTCCGTCCCCTCTTTCTTTAATTTTAGCCTTTCAACGGTGCAAATATATAATATTTTATTGATTTCTAAAGTAATATTTCATAAATTTAGGTAATTCTTACTTATGAAATTATGAAAAAAATACTTGTCCCTACCGACTTTTCTACCCAAGCTGAAAACGCTTTAAAGGTAGCCGCACAATTAGCAAAAAAGCATGATTGTGAATTATATTTATTGCATATTCTTGAAGTACCCATACATACTGTTGATGCATTAAGCACATACAACGATTTACCTGAAGCTATGTTTTTTATGAAACTTGCCCATAAAAGATTTGAAGAATTAAAGGCTAAAGATTATTTAAAAGACTTGGTAATACATGAGCATGTGGAATTTCATGAGATTTTTAAAGGCGTTTTTCATGTTTGTAAAAAAAAGCATATCGACTTGGTTATTATGGGGTCTAACGGCGCTAGCGGACTAAAAGAAATGCTGATTGGTAGTAATACAGAAAAAGTGGTACGCACCTCTGAAACTCCTGTACTGGTTATTAAAAACGAACATAAAACATTTAAGACCAAACATTTTGTATTCGCTTCTGACTTTAACGAAGAAAGTATAGAACCATTTAAAAAAGCCATTGTATTTGCCAATATGTTTAGTTCTAAAATGCATTTACTTATGGTGAACACACCCAATCATTTTATCACATCTAGCGATGCCCAAAATAGAATACAAAACTTTATTAAAGACATAAAAATGCCAAATCACACGATTAATATTTACAACGATGTGACTATTGAAACTGGCATTATGAATTTTTCGCAATCTATTGACGCTGATATTATTGGAATGAGCACTCATGGCAGACAAGGTATTTCACATTTCTTTAATGGCAGCATTAGTGAAGATTTAGTAAACCACGCGAAGCGGCCTGTAATTACTTTTAAGATATAACTATTAAGACTCCTTAAAAACAAAAACCCTAACATATCTCAGTTAGGGTTTTTTCAATTTTTGTTGGCTTACTAGGGCTCGAACCTAGACTCTTCTGGACCAAAACCAGACGTGTTGCCAGTTACACCATAAGCCAATGTGTAATTGAGCGTGCAAATTTAGTACAAAGTTTTATTTTTGCAAGCATTTTTTTGAAAAATTATTACGAACACTTAACGTTTACTTAAAAACGTACTCAATACCATATTTATTATTAAATTCGCCTCAGTAAATAAATACAACAATTTTTATGACCGATTTCAATTTTAAAAAATGGAATACCATTTTAGGATGGTTCACTTTTTTAATCGCTCTTATTACTTATAGTTTAACCGTAGAGCCTACCGTAAGTTTTTGGGATGCAGGCGAATACATATTAACTTCAGCTAAATTACAAGTAGGCCACCCACCGGGAGCACCGCTATTTCAAATGCTTGGTGCCTTCTTTTCTATGTTCGCTTTAGAGCCTTCGCAAGTTGGTTTTATGATGAATATGATGAGTGCCATATCTAGTGCTTTCACTATTTTGTTTATGTTTTGGACCATTACTTTGCTGTTAAAAAAGCTAGCTGGGAATAAAAAAGAAATAACAAAAGATAAATATTTAGCCATTTTAGGCAGTGGCGTTGTGGGTAGTTTAGCTTTTACCTTTACCGATTCATTTTGGTTTAACGCTGTTGAAACTGAAGTGTATGCCATGGCTACTTTAATTATGGCGGCTATGTTTTGGCTTGGGTTGCGTTGGGAACAAGATATGCACAAACCTAGAGGAAACCGTTGGCTTATATTAATTGCTTTTATTATTGGGCTTTCGTTTGGGGTACATTTTATGGGCTTATTAACCATTCCTGCTATTGGACTTATTTATTACTTCAAAAATTATAAAACCATTACCATTAAAAATTTCATTATTGCTAATGTGGTTTCGGTAGCTATATTATTGTTCATATTTAAATTGTTAGCGCCTAACATTCTTAAAATATTCAGTGTTTTCGAAATCTTCTTTGTCAACTCTATTGGGCTTCCTTTTAATTCAGGGTCTGTTATTGCCGGCATTTTATTAGTTGCCATCATTTACTATGTATTAAACTATACACATAAAAAAGGCATGGTTCACCTTAACACGGGTATTTTGTGCGTTACCTTTATTATTATTGGATTTTCAACATGGTTGATGCTTCCTATTCGTGCTAATGCCGATGTGGTTATTAATGAAAACAATCCGTCGAGTGCCAGAGAATTACTGGCGTATTATAATTTAGAACAGTATCCTGAAACACACTTGTTTTATGGCCCTCAGTTTACCGACCAATATGCTTATTTAGATGAAAACAATCCGTACGTAGATGATAAACCTAAATACGAAAAAGACGAAGCCAAAGGCAAGTACGTTGTAGTAAACGATTATAAAAAAGCAAAACAAAATTACAACTCCAAACACGCATCCATTCTTCCGCGTATGTGGAGTTCAGAACACGCCGAAAACTACATGATGTTTTCTGGGTTTTTAGATTTTAAGCTAAAACCCGAATATCAAATGGAAAACGAATTGCGTACAGCTATCAACAATTTCAAAAATGATGTTGCTAAAGGCAGTGTAGATTATGAAGATTACAACAACTTCTTAAAGCGCTTTAAAAGCTATATCGATATTGAAAAACCTTCATTGGCTAGCAACATCAAATACATGTTCGAATACCAATTAGGCTATATGTACTGGCGCTATTTTATGTGGAATTTTTCTGGAAGACAAGATGATATTCAAGGAAGGTATGATAACCACGGAAACTGGATAACCGGTATAAAACCATTGGACGAAAAACTTTTAGGGCTTTCGCAGGACAATTTACCAAGTGATGTAAAAAACAATAAAGGCAGAAACACCTATTATTTATTACCTTTTCTTTTAGGGCTTATAGGCTTCTTCTTTTTGTTCAATAAAGACAAAAATCTGTTTTGGGTTCTCTTGGTATTTTTCCTTTTCACAGGAATCGCTATTCAGGTTTACACTAATGTACGCCCTTTTGAACCGCGTGAACGCGATTACTCGGTAGTAGGCTCCTTTTATGTGTTTGCCATTTGGATTGGATTTGGCGTTTATGCCCTGTTTGATGCGCTCAAAAAATACGCTTCACCTAAAATTTTAGCTCCGGCAATTTCTATCATCTGTTTAATATTGGTTCCAGGTATTTTAGCCGCAAACAATTGGGACGACCACGACCGATCAGACAAATACACCGCCAGATCTATGGCAAAAATGTATTTAGATTCTTGTGCCGAAAATGGCATTTTATTCACCATTGGAGATAACGACACCTTTGCACTTTGGTACGCCCAAGAAATTGAAGGCTACAGAACCGATGTACGCGTGGTAAACACCAGCCTATTCCAAACCGACTGGTATATAGACCAAATGAAACGAAAAGCTTATGAAAGCGACCCGATTCCGTCACAACTAACCCACGACCTTTATAAATATGGCACTAACGACTATATTATTATTGAACCTGTTGTAAAAGACACGTTGCCGGTTAAAAAGTTTTTAGACTTTATTGCCAATACTGACCCAAGAACTAAATACAAGCACATATTGGAACAAAAAGGTGTGGATATTTCGCAAGTAGTAAGGCAACAAGATTTAACGGCCAGTTATTTGCCAACGGAAGTTTTAAGAATTCCTGTAAACAAAGAAAATGCTTTAAAATCTGGCATTGTAAAACCTAAAGATGCCGATAAAATTGTTCCTTACATTGATATAAAACTAACGGGAGGCGCTTTATACAAAAACAGGTTGTTGATGCTTGATATTGTTGCCAATAACGAATGGAAGCGTCCTATTTACTTTACTGGAGGAAGCTTTGGAGACGACGATTATATTTGGATGAAAGACTACCTGCAATTAGACGGTATGTGCTATAAGTTAGTACCTATCAAAACACCTGTAGATAGAGCAAACCCATTTGATATGGGACGTGTTGATAGTGATTTGATGTATGAAAAAGTAAAAAAATGGGATTGGGGCAATAGTGGTGGAGACATCTATCACGACCCTGAAACCCGTAAAAACTCTATTACTTATAGAGGCAATTTAGCACGATTAATTGAGCAGTTACTTACTGAGAAAAAATTTAAAAAAGCAGAAGAAATAGCAGATATAGCTATGACCAATATGCCCGTTGAACATTTTGGGTATTACACCCTTTTAGAACCTTACATTAGTGCTTACTATGAAGTTGGCAACAAAGAAAAAGCTCAGAAATTATTTAAAGAGGTGGCTAAAAAATACCAAGAAAATTTAACCTATTACAGCAAATTAAAAACCTCAAATCAGGAGCGTATGTTTGAAGATATTTATACCGACATTGAACGCTATAAAGGCTTGATAAATGTTTTGGTGAAATACGACCCAAAATTTGCAGAAAAAGAAGGAGATGTATTTAACAACCATTTAATGTTATTTAAACATTTTTATGGAGGACAAGGGGAGCAAGATGAAATACCTGATACACCACAAACAGATTTTGACATGCCTATTAACGATAGTAATACAGACTTAACAACGGAGTAAGGCATGACCTTAACACCTGTAAAAACACCATTAGTCGCCAAAAAGATGTTCCCAAACTATGTTTGGGACATCGCAACTGATGATAAAGTTATTTACCTCACTTTTGATGATGGTCCTACGCCCAAAATCACAAACTGGACTTTAAATACTTTAAAAGAGTACAATGCAAAGGCCACTTTTTTTTGTATTGGGAATAATATTGAAAAACACCCAGATATCTTTCAAAACATTTTAGATGATGGACATACTATTGGAAACCACACGCACAACCACATTAAAGGTTGGAAAACAAAGGCTGCAGAGTATCTTGAAAATGTTAATCTATGCGAAACTGTTATCAAAAATCAAATTTCGAGTTCATCAATCATCAATCAAAAATCGTCAATCGTAAATCTATTCCGCCCTCCTTACGGACAAATAACCCCTAAACAAGGAAAAGAACTCATTGCTTTAGATTATAAAATAATTATGTGGGATGTACTTTCTTTTGATTGGGATCAATCAGTATCTAAAGAAACCTGTTTTAACAATGTGATTTCAAAAGCTACAAACGGTAGTATAGTTGTGTTTCACGATAGTTTTAAAGCATCTAAAAACATGACATATTCTTTACCATTGTTATTGGAGTATTTCACCAAAAAGGGCTTTATCTTTGAATCTTTAAAATAACCAAGTAGAAAACAAATACTTTCTACCTTAGGGAAACACTTAACTTGGTTAATAAGGTTGAAGAATCGTTCGTTTGATTTTCTACCCAAACTTCAATATAATCATTCACATTCATAAAAACCGAACCTATTAAAGTGAAGTTGCCAATATCATTATTTACAAATCGTCTTTCAGCAGAAATTGAAGGTTGTTGAACACCGTTTTTGTAAATATAATATGCAAAAACTCTATTACCTCCTGTAGTATGGTCAACAGTACCTGTACAGATGATCTCAAAGTTTCTTGGCTTTGAACCTGTATATGTCAGTCTATTGTTTGCTGCTGTAACCCTAAATAAATTAGATTGGGTAGTAGTTCCTAAAATTTTAGTTGGTGTATTAACCGCTGTAAACGCAGTATTAGTAGCGTTTCCGTTCATATTATAATATCCTGTAGCAACATCATCACTTTCTTTAGGAATTCCAGGGCAATTAACCGACCAGTTTTTATTAAAATTAAACCCTGTAAAAGATCCACTAGTATATTTCTTGATGTATGTAGTACTTGACCCTGCAAAACTAACACCTAACATAACGCCATTAGTTACTGTTGGATTGCTGCTAACATCAATGCCAACAGCAGTTCCATTTACATCACAAAGTCCACTTGCCTTTTCAATGAGTGTGAAGGTTCCCGTATATGTTTCAAAAGTACCTGTGTTATTACCAAACCAGGCCACATTACTTAATAAAAGATTTGTTATGTTATTATAGGTTATGCCTGTAGTGTTTCCTAAAAACTGCACAACACTTAAAAAAACAACTCCAAAACCAGATATAGAACCAATAGAATTACACCCTGAAACAATACAATCCCTGAAAATTAAATTTTGTGTAGTAGCTCCTGTTAAAGAAAAAAGTGTTCCACCTGGTACTGTAAGTGTTAGGTTTTTGATATTCCCCCCTGTTGTACCTGTAAACATAGTACCACCTGATTTCACCAAAATATCTTCATTAGTATCACGCCCTGTTAAATAGGCATTATTCAAATCAATTGGTTGTGCCAATGTAATGGTTCCATTAATTTCATAAAGTGTATTGGAACTTAAAAGATATTTTGTTCCTCCACCTGCCGTAAGTTCTGCACTTAAATCAGCAGCAGATTTTATAAGTTTATAATTATTTCTAATATTGGAATCTAATTTTATCCAAACACTCGATTTGTAAAAATAGAATGCATTTTCGGTAGTATCATAAACGAATAATCCGTTAGCAGGATTAGAAATGGCTATTCTCTGAGCTGTAGTCATTCTTGGAGTTAAAACACCCTGTGTTGTTGAGGTCATGTCCAATATGGCAGAAGCATTGGGAGTAGTGGTTCCAATTCCAACTTGGGCACATAATAGGTTACTAACTAAAATGCCAAGAAATATTAGCAGGGAATTTATTTTCATTGTAAGCAGGGATTTAGGGACTGAGCTATTATTAAAAACAACCTATATAAAGGTATGGAATTTTTATAAACAAGCGTTCATTTCATCAAAAAAATCGATGAAATACACTATTGAAAATAAAAGGTAAGTTACTGATTTGAAGAACTAAACATACTTCTGAATGATACTGATAAGAGTATTGGCGTCTTGCTCACCACTTTGGCGCCATTTCATTTCGCCATCTTTATAAATAATTAATGTTGGCAGTGTTTTTACGCGCAAAGCTTCGGCAAGCTCGTTGTTTTTTTCAACGTCAATTTTAATTACTTTAGCCTTATCTCCAAGTGCCGCAGCCACATCTCTTAAAACGGCATGCATTGCAGTGGACTGGTCATTCCAATCTGTGAAAAATTCTAACAAAACAGGAATTTCTACATCAATTAGTTCCCCAAATTTTGACATACTCTATTGTTTATTAGTCAAATGTACTTATACAAACCTACGCATTTTTTCGAAAATATCAACAAACACAGTGTTTAGAATGTATTATAATAAAAATAAGGAATTACTTTGGATAATAAAAATATAAAAAACTAGGCTGTTGCTGTGCCTTTTTTAAGCTCGATTACCGTTATTTCTGGCCATATACCAACACGCCCAGGAAACGCCAAATAGCCAAAACCTCTATTTACATTTATGTATTGCCCCATTTCTTTATAAATACCTGCCCAATATTTATAGCGCCATTTTACAGGACTCCATTTAAACCAACCCGGTATTTCTATACCAAACTGCATACCGTGGGTGTGACCGCTTAGGGTTAAGTGATATTTATAGTCATCTTTAATTACAACTTTTTCCCAATGTGTTGGGTCGTGGCTCATTAGAATTTTAAAATCGTTCGCGTTTACGTTTTGTGAGGCTTTCTTTAAATCGCCCGTTTGCTTAAAACCACCTGTGCCCCAATTTTCAACACCTACTAAAGCAATGCGCTCACCATTTCTTTCAATAAATCGACTTTCATTTAACAATACATTGAAACCTATTTGCCTTTGAAGTGTTTTTAAATATTCTAAGTTTTCATGTTTGGCTTCTTTTGATTCCCAAGAAATATAATCACCGTAATCATGATTTCCTAATACCGAAAACAACCCGTCTTTAGCTTTTAACTTGTTAAACACATTCATATAGGGCAAAAGTTCATCTGCTTTGTTGTTCACCATATCGCCCGTAAATAATATCACATCACTTTCCTGCTCGTTTATTAAATTTACCGCATAGTTTATCTTTTCAATATCATCAAAACTTCCGGAATGTATATCGCTAATTTGGGTGAGTTTATAACCATCAAACGCGTCTGGCAAATCTTCAAAAGTTAATGTGTATTTAAGCACTTTATAATTGTATTTCCCTTTATAAATGCCATAGATTATGGAAGCCAACGGAATTGCCGCTATGCCCAAAGCTATTTGACTAACAAATTGGCGGCGCGATGCAAAATAATTTCCTTCGGCGGTGTTCCCCTCGGTAAAATAACGATAAATAGCTTGGGGCACCCTAAAAATATCTTCGGCAAACATCCCCAAAAAAAGAATCATTTTAGGCACTAAAATGGCTATAAAAAACCCAAAAGCATAGGCATGAGCATGGGAAAACCCATCTCTTCTATTAAATCCAAAGTAGTTAAACACAAAATTACCAACAACCAAAAAGGAAATTACCCAATATAATATATGTACCCAATTATTTTTTGAAACCGTTTTAAATGCCTGAAAAGCATATAAATCTAAAATCCCATAAATAACTAGAAAAATAATCCAACGAAGCATAATTATAAAATTAGTCCGTAAAGTTACTCATTTCACTTTTTTATTTTCTTAGGAAACTGTTAAACGTTTGATTCATTCTTTTTTATATTCAAGGTTAAAAATTTTATACTTAATAATGATCAATCACACGCCTCGAAACCGTAAATCAAAAATACTTTTCGTAGTTTTGGTTTTCTATCAAAACAAACAATATGTCCGATCAAAAACGTCTTTTTTTAGTTGATGCTTATGCTTTAATTTTCCGTGGGTATTATGCCTTTATAAAAAACCCAAGAATCAATTCAAAAGGCGTTGACACCTCTGCCATTATGGGTTTTATGAACTCGCTTTTAGATGTTATAAAACGTGAACGACCAGACCATTTAGCTGTTTGTTTTGATAAAGGTGGAAGTGCCGATAGGGTTGAAATGTTTGAAGCTTACAAAGCCAATAGAGACGAAACTCCAGAAGCCATAAAAATTGCCATCCCTTACATCCAAGATATTCTTAAAGCAATGCACATTCCTATTATGGTAAAAGAAGGTTTTGAGGCCGATGACGTTATTGGAACGCTTTCTAAACAAGCCGAAAAAGAAGGTTATAAAACCTTTATGGTAACGCCCGATAAAGATTTTGCGCAATTGGTTTCCGAAAATATTTTTATGTACCGTCCCGTTTTTGGCGGTGGTTACGAAACCTGGGGCATTGAAGAAGTTAAGAAAAAATTTGAAGTTGAAGACCCGCTGCAAGTGATTGACTTTTTAGGCATGATGGGCGATTCCAGCGACAATATTCCAGGACTTCCTGGAGTAGGCGAAAAAACAGCTAAGAAACTTTTAGCGGAATACGGCAGTATGGAAAACCTTTTGGCCAATACCCACGAACTAAAAGGTAAAATGAAAGAGAAAATTGAAGGGGCTAAAGAATTAGGGTTGCTTTCCAAAAAATTGGCGACCATCATGCTGGATGTACCCGTAACTTTCCATGCCAAGGATTTTGAATTGGACCAACCCGATTTACCCAAAGTAACCGAGATTTTTCAAGAATTGGAATTTAGACAACTGCTTGCCAATTTTGAAAAAACATTTGCGGTTGAAGCTGCATCTTCTGAAACTACTTCAGCTTCAAACACAACAGAAATAAAAGCAACACCTAAAGAAACAGTTTCGGCAGGCGCAGGACAATTTTCATTGTTTGGTGGCGATATTTCTACTTCTAAAGAAACAGAAACCGTTTCTGAATTCACCCGAAAGACAGCCGAAACAACCTCGCATTTTTACCAAAGTGTCGCCTCTGGTATGGCAACCAAACTGTTTATTAAAAACTTAATGAACCAAAAGTCGGTATGTTTTGATACGGAGACTACCGATATCAATCCACTTACGGCAGAATTGGTTGGTATCGCTTTTTCTTGGGAAGTTGGCAAAGGATTTTATTTACCTTTTCCTGAAAACAAAGATGAAGCACAAGAACTTATTGAACAATTGCGTCCGTTTTTCGAAAATGAAAGCATTCAAAAAATTGGTCAGAATTTAAAATATGATATTAAGGTTTTGGCAAAATACCATGTGGAGGTAAAAGGCAAACTGTTCGATACCATGTTGGCACATTATTTAATTAACCCCGATATGCGCCACAATATGGATGTGTTGGCAGAAACCTATTTGAATTACACACCCATTTCCATTGAAAACTTAATAGGTAAAAAAGGAAAAAACCAGTTATCGATGCGCGATGTTCCTTTAGAAAAACAAACCGAATATGCTGTTGAAGATGCTGATATTACCCTTCAACTAAAAGAACATTTTGAAAAAGAATTGGGCGAAGCCAATACCCAAAAACTGTTTGATGATATTGAAATTCCGTTGCTTCGTGTTTTGGCTGCTATGGAATTGGAAGGCATTAATTTAGATGAAAAGTTCCTAAATTCACTTTCAGAACAACTTGAAAACGACATCAAAGACTTGGAAACCAAAATATACGCCGAAGCTGGTGAAGCGTTCAATATAGCTTCCCCAAAACAACTAGGCGATATTTTGTTCGATAAATTAAAATTGGTGGATAAACCAAAGAAAACCAAAACGGGTCAATACGCCACATCGGAAGATATTTTGAGTTATTTGGCAAAAGACCACGCCATTATTCAGCATATTTTAGATTTTAGAGGTTTATCGAAACTAAAAAGCACTTATGTAGATGCTTTGCCAACCCAGGTAGAACCATCAACTGGCAGAGTGCATACCGATTATATGCAAACTGTTGCCGCCACTGGGCGACTTTCAAGCAACAACCCAAACCTTCAAAATATCCCTATTCGTACCGAACGCGGAAGACAAGTTAGAAAAGCATTCATTCCGCGAAGCGAAGACTATATTTTACTAGCTGCCGATTATTCTCAAATTGAACTGCGTATTATTGCGGCTTTAAGCAAGGAAGAAACCATGATGAACGCTTTTAAAAATGGCGAAGATATTCATGCCTCCACAGCTTCAAAAGTATTTAATGTGCCTATTGAAGAAGTTACGCGCGAACAACGTAGCAATGCAAAAACCGTAAACTTTGGGATTATTTATGGTGTTTCGGCTTTCGGGTTAAGCAATCAAACCGATTTAAGCAGAAGCGAATCCAAAGAATTGATAGATACTTATTACGCAACCTACCCAAAATTACGTAATTACATGAGCGAGTTGGTCGATTTTGCCCGCGATAATGGCTATGTGCAAACCGTTTTGGGTCGTCGTCGATATTTAAACGATATCAATTCCAGAAATGCGGTGGTTCGTGGTGCTGCCGAGCGTAATGCGGTTAACGCACCCATACAGGGTAGTGCTGCCGATATTATTAAAATAGCCATGATTAATATTTACGAGAAGCTTCAAGCAGGTAATTTCAAAACAAAAATGCTGTTGCAGGTGCATGATGAGTTGGTTTTTGATGTGTACAAACCCGAATTGGAAACCATTAAAACCCTGGTAAAAACTGAAATGGAAAACGCCTATAAATTGGACGTACCTTTAGATGTTGAGTTAGGTGTTGGAAATGATTGGTTAGAGGCACACTAATAATTTGAGCAGGATGGTATGAAGTCAGATTCCACAAAAGTTGAGGCATACATAAATACTTTTCCGGAAGACGTACAGGAAAAGCTGAATACCATCAGAAAGATCATTCTGGAGAATGCTCCTGAAGCCATTGAAAGTATTTCGTATGGCATGCCTGCATACAAAACCCATAAAAAACCTTTGGTTTATTTTGCTGGATATGCGAAACACATCGGGTTTTATGCTACTCCAACGGGACATGAAGCTTTTGCCAAAGAATTGAGTGTGTTTAAACAAGGAAAAGGCTCGGTTCAGTTTCCTATGAATGCACCATTGCCTATCGATTTAATTACGAGAATTGTTCAGTTTAGGGTTGAAGAAAATGAAGCTTTATTTAAATAAAGAATGCCATATTTTTAAACTTTAATATTTAAATATTAAACACCCTAATTTTCAACAGAATACTTCTTAAATAAAATTTCCTGTTTACTATTTGGTAATCAATCAGATTATCGTACATTTGCAAACTCTTTTTGAGAGAGAGGAATGTTTAATAAAAAATAATTAATAACGTGGACACATTAAGCTACAAAACCATTTCAGCTAACAAAGCTACTGCAGATAAGCAGTGGGTTTTAGTTGACGCTGAAGGACAGTCTTTGGGCCGTTTAGCTTCAAAAGTTGCAAAACTTTTAAGAGGTAAACACAAGCCTAGCTTCACACCACACGTTGATTGTGGTGATAACGTAATTGTTATCAACTCAGAAAAAATCAACTTAACTGGAAACAAATGGAACGATAAAACGTACATTCGTCACACAGGTTATCCAGGTGGTCAAAGAAGTTTAACTGCTACAGAATTGTTTGGAAAAGATCCAGCACGCGTAGTAGAAAAATCAGTAAAAGGAATGTTACCTAAAAACAAATTAGGTGCAGATTTATTCCGTAATTTAAACGTTGTTGTTGGTTCAGAGCACGCACATGCTGCACAAAAACCAAAAACAATTAACCTAAACGAATTCAAATAATGGACGTAATTCACAAAATTGGCCGTAGAAAAACGGCTGTTGCTCGTGTGTATGTTGCCCCAGGAAATGGGACCATCACGATTAATAAAAAAGACATAGCGGCTTACTTTACTACTGCTACTTTACAGTACAAAGTTAAGCAACCTTTGGTTATGACTAACAATGATAGCAACTTTGATATTACAGTAAACGTATTAGGTGGTGGTATCACTGGTCAAGCAGAAGCTGTTCGTTTAGCAATATCTCGTGCTATGTGCGAAGTAGATGCTGAAAACAGATTAACACTTAAACCAGAAGGTTTATTAACAAGAGATCCAAGAATGGTAGAGCGTAAGAAATTCGGTCAGAAAAAAGCTCGTAAGAAATTCCAGTTCTCTAAACGTTAATACGATTGTTGATTATTATATCAACACAATTAAAAAAATTAACTCAGTTATTGTTGTCCTAGTTATAAAAAACAGGATTTAGTTTAGCATCTAAATGAAGCCTAAAGCTTAAAAAGCCCAAAGGAACATTGCTAATTCAACAGAACGTAAACTATTACAAAATGGCAGTAGAAGTAAAAGAATTACTTGAAGCAGGTGTACACTTCGGTCACCTTACACGTAAGTGGGATCCAAACATGGCTCCTTACGTATATATGGAGCGCAACGGCATCCATATTATAAACCTTTACAAAACAGCGGCTAAAATTGATGAAGCAGGTGAAGCTCTAGCTAAAATTGCAGCATCAGGTCGTAAAATTTTATTCGTTGCAACAAAAAAACAAGCAAAAGATATCGTAGCTGAAAAAGCTGGATCTATCACAATGCCTTACATCACAGAAAGATGGCCAGGTGGTATGTTAACTAACTTTGTTACTATTAGAAAAGCCGTTAAAAAAATGGCTTCTATTGATAGAATGAAGAAAGATGGTACCTTCTTAACACTTTCTAAAAAAGAACGTTTACAAGTAGATCGTTTAAGAGCTAAGTTGGAAAAAAACTTAGGATCTATTGTAGACATGACACGTTTACCAGGTGCATTATTTGTAGTTGATATTAAACGTGAGCATATCGCTATTAAAGAAGCTCAAAAATTAAACATTCCTATTTTTGCAATGGTAGATACCAACTCTGATCCACGTCAAGTTGATTATGTAATACCTGCAAATGATGATGCTTCTAAATCTATCGATAAAGTATTATCTTATGTAACGGCGTCTATTGCTGCTGGTTTAGCAGATAGAAAGGCTGACAAAGATACAGACCAAGATGATGACAACGAAGTAGTAGCACCAACAAAAAAACGTGCTTCTAAAGCAGTTGTTACAGACGAGGAAGAATAATTAACAATTTCACAATACAAATAAGTCGTTTAATTATTTTCTTTACAGGAATATTGAACGACTTTTTTAAATTTTAAAAAAATATGGAATCTACAGTAAAAATTACAGCAGCAGACGTTAATAAATTAAGACAAGCTACTGGTGCGGGAATGATGGATTGTAAAAAAGCCTTAGTGGAAGCTGAAGGCAATTTTGACAAAGCTATTGAGGTTTTACGTAAAAAAGGACAAAAAGTTGCTGCTAACAGAGCTGACCGTGAGTCTTCTGAAGGTGCTGCTATTGCAAAAGTGAATGCTGACAATACAGTAGGTGTTGCCATCGTTTTAGGTTGCGAAACTGACTTTGTTGGTAAAAACGAAAATTTTGTTGCTTTAGCTAACCAATTGGCTGATTTAGCCTTCAACTACGACACTAAAGAAGAGCTTTTAGCTGCTGATTTTGGTGGAATGACAGTTGCAGATAAATTAATTGAGCAAACTGGTGTTATTGGTGAAAAATTAGATATCAATGCTTTTGAAAAATTAGAAGCTCCTTACGTTGGTAGCTACGTTCATATTAACAAAATTGCTGCTTTGGTAGGATTGACTGCTAATGTAAAAAATGCTGAAACTTTAGCTAAAGATGTTGCTATGCAAGTAGCTTCTATGGGAGCAAGCACATTATCTTACAAAGATTTTGACCCTGCTTTCATCGCATCTGAATTAGAAGCTAGAATTGCTGTTATTGAAAAAGACAATGAAGAATTAGCACGTTTAGGTAAAACGCTTAAAAATGTACCACAATACATTTCTATGGCGCAATTAACCCCTGAAGTGTTAGCTCAAGCTGAAGCCGATGCAAAAGCTCAATTGAAAGCTGAAGGAAAACCAGAACAAATTTGGGACAAAATTTTACCAGGTAAAATTGAGCGTTTCATTTCTGATAATACAACTTTAGACCAAGAGCAATGTTTATTAGATCAAAACTTTATTAAAGACGAGAAAATAAACGTTGCAAAATATGTGGCGTCTTATGGCGATGTTGCTGTTGCAGGTTTTAAACGTGTTGCCTTAGGGTAATATTAAACTCCTGTGAAAGCAGGAATCACGATATCAAAACCACTACTTTTCGAAAAGTAGTGGTTTTTTTTATGTGTAATAATGCCTTTAATTACAAGAACACCGTAGGTATCTTGGTTATTTACTTAGCTGATATTTGCGTTAGGGGTTGAAGCGGAAAACCCACAGCTACGCAGAAGCGAGGACTTGTAGCCCTTCGTCTGAGCTCAGGGTAAATTACAAACCCGCCCCTTTAGGGTAACGCCCAAAAATAAAATTTATTAAGGTGTACCATTATTTTGATAAATTGGACTTCGGTAAACACCAAAAATTTATGTAGTTTTGCACAACTTCAGTATAAAAATAATGAAATATAAAAGAATTCTTTTAAAACTATCTGGTGAAGCCCTAATGGGAGACCGCCAATACGGTATAGACCCAGTACGCTTAGCCGAATACGCACAGGATATTAAAACCATTACCGACATAGGTGTTGAAGTTGCCATTGTAATTGGCGGTGGCAATATTTTTAGAGGTGTTGCTGGTGCTAGTAACGGCATGGATCGTGTACAGGGAGACCACATGGGTATGCTAGCAACCGTTATTAATGGTTTAGCGCTACAAAGCGCCTTAGAAGATGCTGGTTTGCCAACTCGTTTGCAATCTGCCGTACATATAAACCAGGTAGCTGAGCCTTTTATTAGACGTAAAGCCATGCGCCACCTAGAAAAAGGACGTGTTGTTATTTTTGGTGGTGGTACTGGAAATCCTTATTTTACTACAGATTCTGCAGCCGTTTTACGTGCTATTGAAATTGAAGCCGATGTTATTTTAAAAGGAACCCGTGTAGATGGTATTTACAATACCGACCCAGAAAAAGACACCAATGCTATTAAATTCAATTTTATATCGTTTGATGATGTGTTGCGAAAAGGCTTGAAGGTAATGGATACTACGGCATTTACATTAAGCCAAGAAAATCAACTTCCTATCATCGTATTCGATATGAATAAAAAAGGAAATTTACTTAAAGTGGTTTCTGGCGAAAAAGTTGGTACCGAAGTAAACCTTTAAATTTGGCGTAATTTTTGAGTAATTGATTGAAAAAAGTTTGATATTATGAACGAAGACATACAATTTATATTAGACACCGCAAAAGAAGCTATGGATAATGCCATAAAGCATTTGGAAAAGCAATTTATTAACATTAGAGCAGGTAAAGCAAGTCCTGCTATGTTGGGAAGCGTTATGGTTAATTATTATGGTGCGCAAACACCAATAACCCAAGTTGCCAATATAAACACACCTGATGGTAGAACGATTACGGTACAACCATGGGAAAAAAACATGCTTCAAGAAATTGAAAAAGGCATTCAAATTGCAAACTTAGGTTTCAACCCAATGAACAATGGCGATACCATTATTATTAATGTACCACCACTAACCGAAGAGCGCAGACGCGATTTAGCAAAACAAGCTAAAGCCGAAGCTGAGGATGCTAAAATTGGAGTTCGATCTGCAAGGAAAGATGCTAATAACGATATTAAAAAATTAGATGAAGTATCTGAAGACCTTAAAAAGAACGCCGAGGTAGATGTGCAACATTTAACCGATAAGTACGTTAAAAAGATTGATGACCTTTTCGATAACAAAGAAAAGGAAATTATGACTGTATAATTTTAAAGCGACTGAAAAGTCGCTTTTTTTTCAAACTTTAGCTTTGCCTTGTACCTATGTTTAAATATTGTATCCTTCTGGTTTTTGCTTTTTTTGTTACAATATCCCAGGCACAGTCAGCTAATGAAACCCATGTAGAAACGATACAAGACTCCGTTAAAAAAAATCTATTTGTAAAAGGTCTTGCCAATGGCTATATACCAACCAAATACTTCAATTTCGATTTAAGATACCTAATAAAGTATAACCAATATGAAGGGGTACGAACAGGTTTAGGCGGTATTACAAATGATACCTTTTCAGAAAAAGTTCGAATAAATAGCTACACTGTTTATGGATTTAGAGACGATATGTTTAAATTTAGCGTTGGCAGCAGTTTTAAATTAAACGAAAAAACCAATACATGGATGACGCTTTCTTATACCGACGATTTACAAGAAACCGGCAGCACTAAATTTTTAACAGACAAACGGATTTTTCAATTTTTTGAACCACGTTTACTCAATATCGATTTGTTTCATAGACATATTACAAAAAGCATTGCATTCGAGCACCGAATATCAAACAACTTAAATGCAGAAACCGAATTTTCAGAAAGCTACATTAAGCCCACCTATAACTACGGTTATGTAACCAAAAACGGCGTATTAAATACGTTCAACTTAAGCATTGCCAAATTTGCGTTGCAATGGAGCCCATTTAAAAGTTTTAAAGTTTCTGAAACTGCAACAAAAGATAACGACTATCCGTTAATTACACTACAATACTCTAAAAGTTTTAACGATGTTCTTAAAAGCGATTTAAGTTTTTCGAAAGTAGATTTTAGGACCATCCACAAAATAGGGAAAAAGGATGGTAACCTTTCTGAAATTACTTTAGTAGGAGGTATTGCCAGTGGCAACATCCCGTTAACCCATCTATACCACGCCTACCCCAATAACATTAGAAAAGAAACCATTATGCAACGCTTTTCGGTGGCTGGTACCAATAGTTTTGAGACCATGTTTTTCAACGAATTTTTTTCTGATAAATTTGCTACTTTTCAATTCAAACATTATCTCAAGCCTTTTTATGTAACTGCACGTTACAAACCGCAAATGGTTTTAATTACACGGTATGCTATTGGCGATACAAAAGAACCGAAAAGACATCAAAATGTTACTTTTGGCTCACTTAAAAAGGGTTATACAGAGTCGGGTTTTGAAATCAACAAATTAATTTTCGGTTTTGGATTAAGCTTTACTTACCGCTATGGTGCCTACCATTTATCAGAGTTTGGTGATAATGTTGCTTTTAAGTTTACATTTAACTTGACTTTATGAGGTAATACCCTCATTTTTTCTACCTTTGCGCAACTTTTATTTAAGGCATGTTAAAACTTTTTACCAAGGATTTTTGGGACGTTATCGCAAGGTTAATTTTACGTAATAAAATTGGTATTCTTGTTAGTATAATTATCATTACCATTTTATTTAGCACGCAATGGAAAAATATGCGTTTTTCCAATACCGAAGCGAACCTTTTACCCGACGACCACGAAGTAAACATTACCTACAGCAACTTTTTGAAAAAATTTGGTGAAGAAGGGAACCTTGTTATTATTGGTGTAAAAGACAGCACGTTGTTAACTGTTGATAAACTAAATGCTTGGAACGAATTAGCGGATGGTTTTAAAAAATATGACGAAGTAGAAACGGTTATCTCTGTTAAAGACCTTCAAAAACTGGTAAAGGATACGCTTCATCAAAATTTCAGCTTGCAACCATTTATTAAAGACTCCATTACTTCCGTTTCTCAAATAAATGAACTTGAAGACGAGCTTTTCAATAAATACCCATTTTACGATAATTTCTTATTCAACAAGAAAACCAAAACCATAAGAACCATTATTTATCTTGACAAAGCCATTGTAAATACTTCGGCCAGAAAAGAATTTATACTTAATGAATTAATACCAAAGATTGAAGATTTTGAGATTGCTACAAATTTAGATGTTCGTGTTTCGGGCATGCCATATATTAGAACTTTAAACGCCCAATTAATAATAGATGAAATTGTTTGGTTTGTTCTAGCTGCTTTATTTGTAACCTCACTTATATTCTTTTTCTTTTTTAGGTCGTTTAGAGCTACTTTAATTTCGCTGGTGGTAGTGTGTATTGGGGTGATGTGGACTCTTGGAATTCTGGGTGCCTTAAACTACGAAATAACGGTTTTAACAGCACTTATACCTCCGTTAATTATTGTTATTGGTATTCCAAACTGCATCTTTTTAATTAATAAATACCAACACGAAGTAAAATTACATGGTAACAAAGTAAAATCGTTACAACGCGTTATTACAAAAATTGGAAATGCCACGTTAATGACCAATGTAACTACTGCTTCTGGTTTTGCAACTTTCATTTTTACCGAAAGTACCCTTTTAAAAGAATTTGGTATTGTAGCTTCATTAAGTATCCTATCCATTTTTATATTATGTTTATTAATCATTCCAATTATCTACACATTTTTACCTTACCCCAAAGATCGCCATTTAGAACACTTGAATAAGCGTTGGATTGGTGGTTTCGTAGATTGGATGGAACGCATGGTAAAACATGAACGTATTGCCATTTATTCAGTAGCCTTGGTGTTATTGATTGTTAGTATCATTGGCATTTATCAAATAAAAATTTCGGGAAGTTTGATTGAAGACATGCCCCAAGATTCGGAGTTTGTTAATGATATCCGTTTTTTTGAAGATGAGTTTAATGGTATCATGCCTTTGGAATTTATGATTGACACCAAGCGCAAACAAGGTGTTATGAAACTTTCTACCCTAAAAAGAATGGATGAATTGCAGGAAACCATTAATGAAACGCCTGAGTTATCGAAACCTATTTCGGTGGTCGATTTGGTTAAGTATTCCAAGCAAGCCTATTACAACGGTAATACCAAATTTTACCAATTACCGACTTCACAAGAAAATAGCTTTATTTTATCGTACGCCAAAAACTCAACATCAAATGTCGATTTGCTTAAGAATTTTGTGGATAGCACAGGGCAATACGCCCGTATCACAACCTTTATGAAAGATATTGGTACCGATAAAATGGAACGTATTGAAGAAAATATTCAAACAGAAATAGATAAACTTTTCCCAAAAGAACGTTATGAAGTAACCATGACCGGGAAAGCTTTGGTGTTCCAAAAAGGCACCACGTATTTGGTTAATAATTTAGCAATTTCTTTGTCGCTTGCCATTCTTTTAATCGCGCTGTTTATGGCGTATATGTTTAGGTCTGCACGTATGATTATTGTTTCACTTATACCAAACTTAATACCGCTTTTAGTAACTGCTGGGTTAATGGGTTATTTGGGTGTACCTATAAAACCTTCAACCATTTTGGTGTTCAGTATAGCTTTTGGTATTTCGGTTGATGATACCATTCACTTTCTCGCTAAATACAGACAAGAATTACAAGCCAATAACTGGAAAATTAAAACATCGGTTTACGGTGCGTTGCGCGAAACTGGGGTAAGTATGTTTTATACATCTATTGTCTTATTCTTTGGTTTTTCTGTATTCACCATCTCAAGTTTTGGTGGCACGGTCGCATTGGGGGCGTTAGTATCTGCCACATTGCTTTTTGCTATGCTATCTAATCTTTTATTACTTCCTTCGTTACTTTTATCTTTAGAACGCAGTATTGCCAATAAGGAAGTTTTGAAAGAACCTACCATAAATATTATTCCAGAGGAAGACGAAATCGATAAAGAAAATTCCAATATTTAGAAGCCAAATTCCAATCTTCAACAACTTTTGGAATTTGGTTTTTAGAATTTGAATTTTCATCTACGAAACCTTTATATTTACATTACTAAATTTTAATGCTTATGAAATTACGTACTATTTCAGAATTACTATCACAAGATTTTGTTAGTTCTGAAGTTGATATAAAAGGATGGGTTAGAACTTTTAGAGCGAACAGGTTCATCGCTTTAAATGATGGTTCTACAATTAATAACATACAATGTGTGGTCGATTTTGAAACCTTCGACGAAGCGCTTTTAAAACGCATTACCACAGGTGCTGCCATACATGTAAAAGGCGATTTGGTTGAAAGTCAAGGTAAGGGGCAAAACGTAGAAATTCAAGTAAAAGAATTGAAAGTGTTAGGCGATTCAGACCCTGAGACTTATCCAATTCAGCCAAAAAAACATTCCTTTGAATTTTTAAGGGAAAACGCCCATTTACGTACGCGAACCAATACGTTTAGTGCAGTGATGCGTTTGCGTTCTGCCTTATCGTTTGCCATTCATAAATACTTTAATGAAAACGGTTTTTACTATGTACACACCCCAATTATTACAGGAAGTGATGCCGAAGGTGCGGGCGAAATGTTTAGGGTTACAAACCTAGATGCTAAAAAACCACCATTGAATGAAGAAGGTCATGTAGATTATTCTAAAGATTTCTTCGGAAAAGAAACCAATTTAACCGTTTCTGGCCAATTGGAAGCTGAAACTTACGCCATGTCTTTAGGAAAAGTTTACACGTTTGGACCTACTTTTAGGGCTGAAAATTCAAACACATCCCGCCATTTAGCTGAATTCTGGATGATTGAACCCGAAGTAGCTTTTATGGATTTGGCTGGTAATATGGATTTAGCCGAAGATTTTATGAAATACGTGCTAAAATACATTCTAAAAAACAACCGTGAAGATTTAGAGTTTTTAGACGCCCGATTAAAAGACGAAGACAAATCAAAACCACAAAACGAGCGCAGCGAGATGGGTTTAATTGAAAAATTAAACTTTGTAACCGATAATAATTTTAAACGCGTAAGCTATACCGAAGCCATTGATATTCTTCGAGACAGCACACCAAACAAGAAAAAGAAATTCAAATATATCATTAAAGATTGGGGTACGGATTTACAAAGTGAACACGAACGCTTTTTAGTTGAAAAACACTTTAAATGCCCTGTTATTTTGTTCGATTATCCTGCAAACATTAAAGCATTTTACATGCGTTTAAATGATGATGGCAAAACCGTTCGCGCCATGGATATTCTATTCCCTGGTATAGGTGAAATTGTTGGTGGCGCCCAACGTGAAGAACGCTTAGAGGTTTTAAAACAAAAAATGGCAGCCATCAATATTCCAGAAGAAGAACTTTGGTGGTATTTAGATTTACGCAAGTTTGGTACGGCAGTACATGCCGGTTTCGGGTTAGGCTTTGAACGTTTGGTCATGTTTGCAACAGGCATGAGCAATATTAGGGACGTTATTCCGTTTCCAAGAACACCTCAAAACGCCGAATTTTAAAAAACATTAGTATCTTGGTAATAAATTAGTGAAAAAATATTTACTATTATTTTAAACCAAATCAAAATATGCTCAAACAACATTTACAATTCAAATTATCGCAAAAATTGTCGCCGCAACAAATTCAATTAATGAAATTGATACAGTTGCCTACGCAAGCTTTTGAGCAACGCTTAAAACAAGAACTAGAGGAAAATCCAGCACTTGAAGGTGGTAACGAAGAAATTGAAAGTGACTTTGATTCGGATTTTGATAATACAAATGATGACTTTGATGAAAGCGAATCAATAGGTAATGATGATATAAATGTTGACGAATATTTAAGTGATGATGAAATTCCAGATTACCGTACCCAAGCTAATAATTACAGTAGTGATGATGAGGAAAAAACGATGCCTTATGCCGCAGGAACTTCGTTTACACAACATTTAATAACTCAGCTAAACACATATAGACTAGATGACGAAGAATACGAAATCGCTGAATTTTTAGTTGGTAGCGTTGATGAAAGCGGGTACATCCGTAGGTCATTATCCGATATTATGGACGATTTAGCATTTACCCAAAGCGTTTATACCACCGAAGAAAATATTGCTAAAGTCCTTAAAATTGTACATCAATTAGACCCCGCGGGTGTTGGTGCCAGAAACTTACAGGAATGTTTAAGCATCCAATTACATAGAAAGGAAAAAACACCAGATACCGAGTTGGCCATAGATATTATTGATAATGCTTTTGAACAGTTTACCAAAAAACACTACGATAAATTAATTCA
The DNA here is from genome assembly GCF_043558645.1 of Mariniflexile sp. HNIBRBA6329. Lineage (NCBI taxonomy): Bacteria > Pseudomonadati > Bacteroidota > Flavobacteriia > Flavobacteriales > Flavobacteriaceae > Mariniflexile > Mariniflexile sp. HNIBRBA6329. The sequence goes on from NZ_JBIFXS010000001.1 coordinate 82,593, forward strand.
AAAGTTTGATATAACGGAAATTCAATTAAAGGATGCCATTAACGAAATTGAACACTTAAATCCAAAACCAGGAGGTTCTTATTCGGGAAACAATAGAATTGTAGAGCATGTAGTACCCGATTTTGCCATAAGAATTGTTGATGGTGAATTGGAATTGACGCTTAACGGACGAAATGCACCAGAGTTGCATGTATCTAGAGAATACAATAACATGCTTAAAGGCTATAAAGAATCGAGTGATAAATCGAAATCGCAAAAAGATGCCGTTTTGTTCATTAAACAAAAACTAGATGCCGCCAAATGGTTTATTGAAGCTATTAAACAACGCCAACAAACCCTATTTGTTACCATGAGTGCTATTATGCACTATCAAGAAGAATATTTTTTAACAGGTGATGAGCGCAACCTAAAACCCATGATTTTAAAAGATATCGCCGATGAAATTTCAATGGATGTTTCAACGGTATCTCGGGTTGCAAACAGCAAATATGTTGATACACCTTACGGAACGAAATTGATTAAAGATTTCTTTTCAGAATCAATGAAGAATGACCAAGGTGAAGATGTTTCAACAAGAGAAATAAAAAAAATATTGGAAACCGTTATTGAAGAAGAAGATAAACGAAAGCCACTAACCGATGAAACTTTAGCTGCAATTTTAAAAGAAAAGGGCTATCCTATTGCCAGACGCACCGTGGCAAAATATAGAGAGCAATTGGATATTCCTGTAGCTCGATTACGAAAAAAAATATAATGGATCGTATATTAAAAAGTATTTCGTTTATTTTTCATCCACTACTCATGCCTTTAGCCGGTGTAGGGTTTTATTTTTTGGTATCACCTAGGTTTACTCCTAAAGAAATCGTTTACGCTAAGCTATTATCTTTATCTATTCTCACCATCATTTTACCTGTTTTACTGTACTTTTTATTAAAAACCTTAGGCAGGGTTGAGTCCATGTATTTAAAGACAACCAACGAGCGTATTTTCCCTTTAGCATTAAACTGCATCATAACTCTAATAGTTTTACTACGAATTTTAACCCAAAGTCAATTTATAGAATTATACTTTTTTTTTCTAGGTATTTTAATTTCAACTATGGCATGCTTAATATTAGCTATTTTGAAGTTTAAAGCCAGTATACATATGATTGCTGTTTCAGGACTGTTTATGTTTTTTATTGTTCTAAGCATCCATTTTAGCATCAATATAAATGGAGTTCTTGCTTTAATGAGTATCATAACTGGCGCCGTAGCCACTTCCCGTTTGCACGTAAAAGCACATGACTATAAAGAATTAATCATGGGATTTTTTGTTGGCGTTATCCCTCAGCTAATCTTAGTTAATTACTGGTTAACCTAATACATATAAGCTCCTATAAAATATAAAACATCAACCCTACTTTTAGGATATTTGTATTCATATCATTACCATTTAAAACAGCATTTTTAGAAAAGATAGGATTAAGTCCATAATACAAATGTAAGTTCCAAGTATTATATCCTGCGCTGAGTGTAAGGCCGTATTGAAGTTTATTAAAATCTTCAATATTATGGTATTTAAAAGATCCTCCATCGCCTTTAAATTTCGTGGTGCTATTTACCAAATAACCCAACTTAAATCCAGCATAAATACGCCAAAAGTCATATTCTGTTGGTGTAGATGTGCGCCATCTAAACTCTATAGGAAGTTCTATTAACTGTCTATTAAACTTGTTCTTTGAATATCCACTTCCGTCATCTAAAATTGAATATGACAAATTACCATCACTATCTTTCTTAATAAATAAATTATGGTTAAATGAATTTAATGACACGCCTAAACCAACCCCAATAGCAACATCTCTAGCTTCGTTTAAAGGCATATCTTTTATAATTCCAAAGTGTAAACCACTTGAAAATCCACTTTGCTTTAACCCACTAGGCTTTTTTCCTAAAAGATTGTAGGTAATACCAATATAAAATTGGTCTTCTTTATATAAATGATCCACTGCACTTAAGCTATCTGTTTGCGAATAACAAAACTGTGCACCAAAAAAAATAAACAGTACTTTATATAAAGGTTTCATTCTTAACAGTTATAATTTGGAAATACAAACATACAATGTTTATTAAAATTGTGAAGTTATTAAAATAAAAAGGCGCTTTGAAATTTCAAAGCGCCTTTTTTATAAAATTAAGAATATAGAAATTAGTTGTTTTCAAGTACACTACCTTTTTTGGTAGTATAATTTATTTTAAGCGCATCTACCTTTCGTAATTCCTGCTTAATATCACCAATTAAACCCATGTTAGCATTTTGGTCTACTTTTAAAGCAGTAGTTAAAAACGGCACTAATTCTTCTCTTTTAGAAGCGCGTTCAGCAGCAATAAAAGCAGCTATATCTCTTACGTCAGCAAAATCATCATTAAGTTGAATTCTGGTTTCAGTACCATAATTTCTGTAATTGGCACTTGGTTTACCTGCATAAATGTACATCACCAAATCCTTTTTATCCAGCTTCTCAATCTGATCTGCATATGGTAAATTATTTTCTATTTTTAAAGTGTTCTGTCTCATAACAGTTGCCACCATAAAAAAGAACAATAACATAAATACAATATCTGGCAAAGATGCTGTTGATATTGCCGGCATCTCGCCTCCTTGTTTCTTTTTAAATTTAGCCATAATGAATGTGTTAAATTTTAATTTTGTACTTCTGAAAGTTTTTGAGGGTACTCAACTTTTATTTTCTCAAGTTGCTCCTTCAATAACGTTTTGTTTCCTGGCCAATTCACATCGTTAAGATTTGCTTCCATTTCAACAAAAGATTTACCGTATAGAGCCTGTGCTCTGATATTTCTTAAATCGTTATAAGCTGCAACCAATTCATTTTGAACTGCGATATATGTTTTATATGTCGTCTCACGCTCATTCTTTAGTGAAATAACAGCTTTATCTGGATTATCAGACAGTTCAGGATCTTTCTTTCCTTTGCAATAATCACAACTACCATCACCTCCATTGTCTAAAAACTCAGTAGCTGCCTTTCTTAAATCTTTAAGTTCCATTAACTCATCCTCAACAAGCAACTGATCTTTACCATTTAAAAGTACAGTGAAAATATTTTTTTGCTTGATAATAGGTGGTTCTGTATTATCTTCAATAGGTGGTAACTTTCTGTTTAATCCTGCATCCGTTTCAATAGTTGTAGTTACTAAGAAAAATATCAATAGTAAGAACGCAATGTCGGCCATGGAGCCTGCATTTACTTCTGGTGCTGCTCTTTTTGCCATAATTTATTTATTTAATAGTTTTTTTGCACTAGAAAGGAACGTTGCAACTATTGCAATTACCGCAAGAAAGTAAAAAGCATACAACCCTGCTCCTACGTTCTTAGATACCCCTTCAGTAATGCCTAAACCTTTATCGTTAAATTGCTTCAAGTCTAAATCTGTACCAGACGATATCATATAAGAAATTAAAATAACTGCCAAAAATAAGCCAACAGTTGTTAATGTCTTTTTAATGTTACCTGCAAATATGCCTTTAAGGACATATATAAGTATTAAAGCTATTACAATAAATAGTACTATATAGGTTACTACTAATATATTGTCTATCATGCTATCTGAATCTGTTGTCATTAGCAATAGCGCAAAAACAGCCCCAATAATACCAAGAGCAAAAGCTAAATACTTGAGTATTTTATATAAATTCATGATTATTTGTTTTTAATTATTACTTTTTATTTCTAATTAATAAGTCCATTAATGTAATAGAAGCGTCTTCCATATCATTAACAATACTATCAATCTTAGCAATAATGTAATTATAAAAAACTTGAAGAATCATTGCAACAACAAGTCCAAATACAGTTGTTAAAAGTGCTACTTTAATACCTCCAGCAACAAGTGATGGTTGCATATCTCCAGCAGCCTCAATTTTATCGAATGCTTGAATCATACCAATTACAGTTCCCATGAACCCTAACATCGGCGCTAACGCGATAAATAATGAAATCCAAGATACATTTTTCTCTAATTGCCCCATTTGAACACCTCCGTAAGCTACAACAGCTTTTTCAACAGCGTCTAAACCTTCGTCCGTTCTATCTAAACCTTGGTAATAAATAGAAGCAACAGGCCCTTTTGTGTTTCTGCAAACTTCTTTTGCAGCTTCAATACCTCCAGAAGCTAAAGCGTCTTCAACTTCTTGAGTTAATTTTTTTGTGTTTGTAGTTGAAAGGTTTAAAAAGATAATTCTCTCTATAGCAATTGCTAAACCAAGAATTAAACATAATAACACAATCCCCATAAATCCAGGACCTCCTTCAATAAATCTCTTTTTTAATTCTTGATGAAACCCAAGTTCTTCTGCTTGTGCTGCTTCAGGTTCTTGAGTCATACTTGCTACAGTTGTTGCAACTGTACTCGTGTTAGCATTTGTAGTTGCATTAACAGTTCCAAAAGCCATCATTCCAGAAATGGCAAGGATAGAAAATAATCTTTTCATGTTCTAAATCTTAATTTTATTAGTTAATTAATGTGTTAAAGATATAAAAAAAATACAATAAAAAAATAAAAATAACAGCAGAGAGGAAGGGATTCGAACCCTCGATACCCTTTTGAGGTATACACACTTTCCAGGCGTGCGCCTTCGACCACTCGGCCACCTCTCTGTATTTTGTACTGTACTTATTTATGGGTGGGCAAATAACAAAAAAAACTTCGAACGTTAAAATTTTATAAGTTAATTTTAAAACAATTCCCCTCTTATTGGTGTTTCGTAGGTTTTTTTAAACGCTTCTTTGGGAATATTTTGCCCTAACAAATACATTAGTTTACTTAAGGCAGCTTCGGTGGTTATATCTTTTCCCGAAATAACTCCTATGGTTTTCAATTGGTTACTGGTTTCATAATGCCCCATCATCACACTCCCTCCCGAACATTGCGTCACATTAATTATATGTACGCCTTTATTTATAGTTTCTTTTAAAAGATTGATAAACCATGGTGCATTGGTACAATTTCCTGCTCCGTAAGTTTCTAAAATGACTGCTTTTAGACTTGAAACACTTAAAATATTACGTAAAAATTCCTGAGAAATCCCTGGAAACAATTTAATAAGTACAATGTTGGTGTCTAAATTTTTATGAACTTTTAGTGGTTTTGATTCATCTGGCTTTAGTAAATATTCATAATTCACTTTTAAATGTACTCCCGATTCCGCCAATTCAGGATAATTTAAAGAGGCAAATGCTTTAAAATTTTCGGCATTTATTTTTGTGGTTCTATTTGCTCTGTACAATTTATATTCAAAATATAAACAAACTTCTTTTATTACCGGACATCCATTTTCTTGTAACGATGCCATTTGAATGGAAGTGATTAAATTCTCTTTAGCATCGGTTCTTAAATCGCCAATAGGTAATTGTGAACCTGTAAACACTACGGGTTTTACTAAATTTTCCAACATAAAACTTAATGCCGAAGCGGTGTAGCTCATGGTATCGCTTCCATGAAGCACAACAAAACCATCAAAATTATTGTAATTCGCTTCAATGATTTCAGCAATTTGAACCCAATATTCTGGACTCATATTACTGGAATCGATAGGTTCTTCAAAAGAAACGGTTTCAATATTACAATCGACGAGTTGCAATTCGGGTATTTTATCTAACAGGTTTTTAAAATCGAACGCGCGCAACGCACCTGTTTTAAAATCTTTTATCATACCTATGGTACCACCTGTGTAAATAAGTAATATGTTTGGTTTTGCCATTTGAATTACGATTTATGAATTACGATTCTTTTATTTACAATTTATATTCCAAACACTTCTTTAGAATTTTGAGTCGTTATTTCTGCAATTTCTTCTAAAGATATATTATATATATATGATAGTCTTTCCAATACCTTTATTATATACACACTTTCGTTTCGTTTTCCTCTATACGGTACGGGCGCTAGATAAGGAGCATCGGTTTCTAAAACAATATGTTGTAAGTTTATTTGATTTAAAAACTGATCGATTTTTCCATTTTTAAAGGTAGCAACACCTCCAATTCCCAGCTTCATATTATAGGAAATGGCTTGATGTGCTTGTTCTAAAGTTCCGGTGAAGCAATGAAAAATTCCAAATAAATCGACGCTCTTTTCGGTTTCTAAAACCTCGAATATTTCATCAAATGCTTCCCTGCAATGAATGGCAATGGGCAACTTATACTTTTTTGCCAATTGAATTTGATGTTTGAAGGCTTCTTGTTGTATTCCCAATGTGGATTTATCCCAATACAAATCAATACCAATTTCGCCAACTGCATAAAACCTACGTTTAGCCAGCATGTCTTCAACATGTTTTAGCTCTTCTTTATAATTCTCTTTTACATGGGTGGGATGCAAACCCATCATTAAAAAAATATGCTCAGGAAAATCTTGTTCCAGTTGCAACATTGAGTTAGTATAGGTTGAATCGATGGCTGGAATAAAAAAACGAGATACATTTTGGGATAAAGCACGCTTTATCATTTCATACCTATCCTCATCAAACGCTTCACTATATAAATGGGTGTGGGTATCAGTAATTATCATTTGGTAAAAATAATGAAGTATTTAAAGTATAACATAAATTTGTTGAATTTTCACGAATGCAAAAGACCTCACAGGTTTTTAAAATCTGTGAGGTCTGACATACTTTTTTAGCTTATTGGTCTCGACTGCGCTCGACCAGACTGAATCAATCTAACTTTTTAATAAGTTTTTGGGCTTGTTTATAATCTTCAGCATCTTCTGGAATGGTTTTTAAAATTTCCAAACATTCGTGATATTCTTCTTGTTTCAATTTACTTAACGCTAAATACCAAATGGCTTTATTTTTATATGCCGATTGTCCTTTGGCTATGCCCGTTAAAGTGTTTTCGGCCATTTCAAAATGATTCAATTCTATGTTAGATACAGCTCTGTAAAATTGCAATTCAGCATTGTCTTTATCTGCCACCAACAAACTTTTAAAAGCAGCTTCCGCTTTAGCAAAATCTTTAGCGTTAAAGGCATTTTCGGCCGTTTTTAATAAAGCATCTTGTTCGCCTCTTACGGTTAAACTTATGGAATCGTAGTTTGCATAATCGGCATAAGAAGGATCGGATAAATTATTAAAAAGCACAATGCCAAACAACAAAGCTATACTTGCCGCCATAGCATATTGCCAAGGTTTAAAACGCATTAATTTACTAGGTGATTCCTGCTTTTCAAAATACGTTTTTGAAATGTTTTTTAAATTATTTTGAAATACCGTAGAGGCTTCTTCATTTTCAAATTTATGTTCTAAAAAAGAGGAAAGTTCTTTGTAGGTATTAAAGCTTTCTTTGAATTTTGAATCGGTTTCTAAACGTAATTCAAAAGCATTTATATCTTCTTTAGAAAGGTTTCCTAACAGATAGTTTTCAAATAGTATATAATCTTGATCTTCCATAGCAATTAATTATTAAGTTGGTTAAATTTTGGTGACTCTTGAACCAGCTCAGTTAATTTGCCTATACATAAAGATTTCTTTTTCCGAGCATAGGCGTAAGTTACACCTAAACTTTCCGCTACTTCTTCCATCGATTTAATTTTAAAAGTAGCAGTTAACAGTTCTTTACAAGCTTTTCCCAGTTTTTGAAACATTTCGGTAAATAAGGCTTGTTTTTCGCCAAATACATCTGTTTCAAACGCTAGTTCTTGAGCGTCGTCATCTTTAAATAAAACTTCCTCATTAATTGTTACCTCTTTATTAGAAGATTTTTTTAGTTCATTTAACCATTTGCGTTTGCATAGTAAAAAAAAGTACGCATCAAAAGGGCAAGTGAGCTCTAATTTTTTTTGGCTTGCTTGGTTATATATAGTTATTAAAGTGTCTTGCACCACATCTTGGGCTTCATCGGCACTACCGCTATTCTGCTTTATATAATTAAGCACCTTCGGCACGAACTTATCATAAATAGCTTGTATAATAAAGGAGTTGTTTTTCAACAATCCATCAATATACTTCTGGTCTTCATGTATTTTTTTTTCGCTCATCAACCCTTGTATTTACTGCTAATTTAAAAAAACTTTAAAATAAAAGGGTAACAATTTTTAAATGGTTTTGATATAAGGGTGTAACAACAAAAATGTTAAACAAAATTTTATTAATCCATAAAAATTTAGAAATCATGAAAATTACAAAGAAATTTCACGAACACTTTAACAAATTTAATGACGTGAGTAAAAAATCAATTTTAATTATCGCAACAGTAGCTTTTTCAATATTAAATATAAACGCTACCAATGAAAACAAGACCCTTAACGCTTCAACTGAAGTTGTAACATTTACAAAAGAAAACATTGCTCAAGTATTTGACTGGAAAGTAGAAACAGACAAAGGTATTTATTCCGGAACATCCCTTTCACTTGAAATCGCCAAAGAAATGATTGCTTTATCTAGCTCAGGCGAAATTGTTTTAGGAACTGAAATCCAAAGCTATTTGGTTTTAAAATCTGAAACAAGCAACAGAAACTATTTCTGGGAAGTTGAAACCGAAACAGGTTTTGCTAAAGGTTATGCATCTTCTGAAGATTATGCGAATAAAATGATTGCCTTAGTAGCATCTGGTGACGCTGTTGTATCAAAAATAATCATCAGTCAACCTCAAAAATAAAAAAAATCACCAAAACAGGGTAACAAAATAGTTATCCTGTTTATATGACAATGAATAACAATTAAAACCCAATAATCATGAAAAATTTAAAACACATTTTAGGAACACTTTTAGTAACTGCTTTAGTATTTACAAGCTGTACAAAAAACGACAACGACGATTTAGTAATTCCTGCAACCGCAGAAGAATTCAACGCCATTAAAGACCAAGCTTTGGAAAGCATTACACAAAATTTTCAGTTTAATGCTGAAGATGGTTCTGCAACATTCACATCAGAAAACGGTGTAGAAATAACCATTAATGGTTCTTGTTTAATCAAAAACGGAAACGCTGTAACTGGCGCTGTAGATATCGAATTTGTTGAAATATTTAACAAAGGCACCATGCTTACCACCAACAAACCTACTATGGGAATTTTACCAAATGGCGATAAAGCTCTATTAATTTCTGGTGGTGAGTTTTTTGTAGAAGCTACACAAAATGGCGTTGCTTTAGATACTAGTTGCGACTTTCAATTAATTATCCCTGCGGCTTTAACTGGCGGTACAGATAACGATATGATTTTATGGAATGGTATTATTGATGAAGGTGGAAACCTTGCTTGGGCCGAAAACAAACGCGATGGCGCTAACGGACAAGGTGGCGTGTTTGCCGAAGGTAATAGCTATTACGCTTTTATTGGCGACTTCGGATGGTCTAACGTAGATAGATTTTATAGCGACCCAAGACCAAAAACAACCATTCTTGTAGACGTACCAGAAGGTTACGACAATACCAACTCTGCTGTATATTTATCTTACGATGGAGAAGATTCTGGTTTAGCCAATCTTGATACTTACGATCCTGTTTCAGGTTTATTCAGCGAACATTACGGACAAATTCCTATCGGATTGGAGTGTCACGTTATTTTCATCTCAGAAGATGGTGGTAATTGGAAATATGCTATAAAAGCAGCAACTATTGTAGAAAACGGCATCATCACAATAAACGAAAACGAAACCTCAGTAGTTACCGAAGCACAACTTACAACCATAATCAATGGTTTACCATAAACATCTTTCCATGTTTACAACCTACTTAAAAATCATGGTTTGCCACAATTCTTAACCTACTTTTTTTATCCCAGAGACTTCAGTTTCTGGGATTTTTTAGACCTCACAGGTTTTTAAAAACCTATGAGGTCTTCTAAAATTTAGTATAATGGTATAAAAGAATACATCATGAAAAAGTTTGTTACCATATTCATTATAGTCTGCATAATATTATCAATTATATGTGCCAATGTTTCTGTAATCTTATCAAACTTACTGCCAAAATGAATTAAAACAATTTGATAAATATCTCTTTTCGTATATTTAAAATCTATTTAAACCTTATAAACATGAACAAACGGTTTTATTTTCTATGTTTATTTTTAATTGGCGTTTACAGTTATGCCCAAAAACTAATTGTAAACGATACATTAACGCGCATTGCTACCATTAAAAACACAACCCATGGTAACGAAGTCACATTCACCCCCGAAACACCTGCTTTAAACCAAATAGCAGGCGCACCAAAAGCCTTTTACACCCATTACTGGGAATTTGGCGATGGCCATTACAGCACCCAAGAAAACCCAAAACACACTTATAAAAAACCTGGTGAGTACGAAGTAAAATTATGGGCAACCAATAATTACGATACTGGAAAACCACCAACCACCCGACCTAAAAAAATTGCCATAAGCAACATCACCACCCCTTATAATGACGTAGCTACTATGGATGAAGACTTCATACTAAAACGTAACCGCGAACCCGTTCCAGATGAAGAAATCGTAGTTATACTAAGCTATAAAAACCCAAAAGATTATACTACAAACGGTAAATTGTATCTTTTTTACAATGAACACCAATACAAAGCCAATAATTTCGAGTTAATAGAAACCAGAACCTATAACAGTGAAAAAAACACAAATGCTGAAGGCTTCGCGTTTACCAGAAATATTGATGATGATGGCAACTATTTGGTAAGTTCAAATAATGATTTCATAAACGCTCGAACTTTTGCACAAGATTCTACCGAAAAAACCAATTTGCCATTAACCATTGCAAACTCTAAAGCTTTTTATAAAAATTGGAGCCTTTTAGAATTCGATAATATACAACCTAAGGAAGAACGCAACATCTTTTTCAGTTTAAAAACCACGCCAGAAATGCTTAAAGATACCAGCGCCATCATTTCAGTACGTGGTATTTATGTGCCCGATGCCAATTACGATAATCATAAAGTAAAGGATATGGAAATGGAAATCGTAACCTCGCACGATCCTAATAAAATGTCATCAAACGGCACATTTATGAATTACCGTTTGGTACGTTTTAAAACCTTGAAATACAAAATCAAATTTCAAAATAATGGCGAGGGTCCTGCACGTACCATTCGTTTAGAAACCGATATTCCTGATATGTTGGATAAATCGACCCTAAAGGTTTTAGACATGTACCCCAAGTGCGATATTTGCCCCAAAAAAGAAGTATTGTATAGTTGTTTAGACACCACGTTTACCGATACGCAGGCTATTTTCACTTTTAAAAATATTTATCTTCCGGGTAGCGAACAAAAAAACGTAAAGGAATATGATTCTACAAAAGGGTTTGTAAAATACAGCATCAAATTTGCCAAAGATTTTCACAAACAAAAAACCAAAAGTAGAACCGCCATCATTTTTGATAAAAACGATCCGATTTTCACAAATTACTCAACCACTCGTTTTCTGCCAGGTATTTCAATTGGTGCAAAAGTTGGGGTGAATTCCTTTTCAGATTTAAACAATTCTGAAAGTTACTTTTTTGGCGTTACACTTTCTCCATACAAATCCTATCGTTGGTATTGGCAGGTAGAATTGATGAATAATTTTCATAATTACGATTCCGACACCAATGTAACTACAGAATTTGTACAAGATACCCAAGGTATTAGAACCTTACAACGTACCACAACAAGCAATTCGTTTGAAAATATCGATTGGGACGTTCCTGTTTTATTGCGTTATAATGTAAACAATTATATAGGACTTGGAGCCGGTTTACAAAACACCATTTCATTAAGTGAAAAACAAGAGCAATCGGTTTTAATCGAACAATTTGAAGGTGATACCACAGATGGCCCTGTAATTAGCACTAAAGAAGACACCAATAAGGTATCCAATTCATTTACCAATTTAAGAACAGGGTTACTATTTGAAGCTACAGCAGGTTTTTCTAGAATTGGCCCTAGTTTGGGTGCGCGTTATATTATGAATTTTGAAAAAAATTTTAACTATTGGCAATTTTACGCCATTTGGAAATTCTGAGCCTAAGGTGCTTTTGGCAACACAACCTGCAAGGTTTTAGAAACCTTGTAGGTTTAACAATACACACCAAGATTATTAAAACCTTGCAGTAATGACTAAATTATGAAAATAACCATTTTTATTCTACTTTTTTTTATCTGCGGAATTTCTTTTTCTCAAAATTTAGAAGAAGCTATTTATACCGCTGCTGAAACATTTATTAGTAATAGAAATGATACATCGTTAAAACTATTAACTCAGCAGGAAGTAACTTTTAAAAACCATGTAAAAACGAAAGACGAACAATTGGCACTCGTTTTTTTACAATGCCATAAAGGATATTATTTAGATGAACATTCAAGACTAAAAGAAGCCATTTCCACTTATGAAGATGCTTTAAAACGTTTCAACAACAACGAGCTTTCAAAACTTTCAGATTTTGATATTATTGAAAGTTGCCTAAAACCATTGGGCAATTTATATACCAAAACTGGCGATTACACCAACGCTGTTAGCACCATAAACCAATACATTTTTTTAGCAGAAAAAAGCAAGACCACAAAACACAAAATAAGTGGCGCTATCAATTTAGCTAAATTGTATCAAACCATAAACAAACACGAAACGGTATTAAAAATTATTGAAGACGCCTCGAAGCTTCATAACATAAATAAGAACCAAAAAGAATTGCTTCAAAGTATAAAAAGTAACAGTTTATTAGCTTTAAATAAATTTGACGACGTTGCTTCTTTACATCGTTCTGCCTCGTCTTCAATATTTAAAACTTATAAAAGCCAATACATTGTTGCGCTTCAAAAGAATGATTATGTAACTGCATTAAATGCATTAAAAAAAGCAAAAGAATCTATTTCTGAAGCTGATTTATCTGAAAGAGAATTAGCTAAATTTTATGTTGAAGAAGCTCAATTATACCATTTGCTTAAACAACCAAACAACGCATTAAAAAGTTTACAACGTGCTACAAATACCTTATTACCCAACCTTAAAAAAGCGGGGTTGCCTGATAAAAAAGATTTATACACAGAAAATACCTTTATAGATATTTTTGACCTATTCTCAGTTGTACAAACCCATACAGACACGGCTTTAAAAAGTTATAATTTAAGTTTCTATGTTTCAGAATTATTACAAGAAAACTGGACCTCGCAAGAAGCTAAAATTTTTAACGAAACCACCAACAGAAGCAGAAGCGAACTTTGTATTGATTTGCTTGTAAACAGCTACCAACAAACCAAAAATAAATCGCTTTTGTTTGAGGCTTTTAAATATTCCGAGAACAACAAAGCTTCGGTTTTAAAGGATATGCACAATAAAAAAATGCGTTTGCTACAGTTTCCAAACGACAGTTTGTTAATTAAAGAATTCAAACTTTTAAAAACCCAAGAATACTACACAGGTTTATTGATAAAAGAACAACTTAGCAGCAATAAAGCATCAACAGTAAACAGTTTAAGTGAAAAATTAAGCAGCATCAGCCTTCAGTTAAAATCGCTGAAATTGGCAATTTCAAAAAAATATCCCGAAGACAACCATTCGCTTTCTTTAGAAACACTTCAAAAAAAATTAAAGGAAGACCAAGCGGTTTTAGTTGAATATTTCTTCGGAAAAAACACCTTATATCAATTTGTTATTTCTGAAATAGACATTAAAGTTGAAAGCATTCATTTAACCAACACCGTAAGAAAAAGCATAGTAGATTTTATTCATTTATTTGATGATGCTTCGGTAATTAATAATAACATAAACAGCTATACACATCAAGCGTTCAATGTTTTTGAGTTGTTGAAATTCAACAATATTTCAAACTATAAAAATGTGATTATTATACCCGATGGTTTGCTAAATTTTATCCCGTTTGAAGCTTTGCTTACTGCTAAAACTAGTACAACTTCATTCTCACAAATGCCCTTTGTAGTTAAAAACCATTATGTAGTTTATAATTCTAGTGCAACGTTTTATTTAACCGAACTTAAAAAAACCAATAACAAAAGTTTACTTGGTATTTTCCCTGTGTTTGAAAATACCAATCAAAAGCTTACTTATTCTATAGATGAAGCCGAGGCTATTCAAAAAGAAATGCATTCAAATATTTTGATGAATTCCAAGGCTTCAAAAACCAACTTTCTTAAAAATGCTTCCAAATACAGTATCATACATTTGTCAACCCATGCCAGTAGTGGCGATTTTATAAACCCTGCCAATATTTCGTTTTACGATGATACCATCATTTTAAACGAATTGTACAGTTTAGATTTGAATCCTAATTTGGTTGTTTTAAGTGCCTGCGAAACGGGTATTGGAAAACTTTACAAAGGTGAAGGTGCCATGAGTATGGCTCGTGGTTTTCAGTATGCTGGCGCAGAAAATTTATTATTTAGCTTGTGGCAAATTAATGATTTATCAACCTCACAACTCATGCAATCGTTTTATGAAAACTACAACACTACTGAATCGGCATCTATAGCAAATCATCATTCAAAAGTAGAATACCTCGAAAACGAAACGATTAGCAATATAAAAAAGTCGCCATACTATTGGAGTGCCTTTGTTTATTATGGAACGCTTGAAAAAGCAACACCAGATTATACCATATTTTATATGATTTTTGGCATAGCATTAAGTTTGATTGTGTTACTTTTATTGTTGAAATATAAAAATCATGACAGAAACACTAGAGGAATTTCTTCTTAACAAAGGCTATGTACGTGTTAAGTTACGCCTAACCAAAACTAACCATTTTGAAATAAAAGCAACTTTAAATGGTATTAAAGGACGCTTTATTTTAGATACGGGTGCATCAAACTCGTGTGTAGGTTTTGAGGCTGTGGACAATTTCAATCTAAAAGTTAAAGATTCCAATATTTTGGCGGCTGGTGCTGGAGCGATTAATATGGAAACCAAAATGTCCAATAAAAACAAGGTGAAAATTGGAAAATGGGAAACAAACAAAGTGGTTTTAGTTTTATTTAACCTAACGCATGTAAACACTGCTCTAATAAATCATAAATCAAAACCTGTGGATGGTATTATTGGTGCCGATATTTTAAAAAAATCGAACGCCATTATAGACTATGAGAAGAAATATCTTTACTTAAAACTTTAATATTTATTATATTTACCTTTTCCATTAATAGCACTTTAATTCCCTTAGATGAACACTTCAATTGTAATTGCAGACGACCATCCGCTTATGCTTCGTGGACTGACCGATTTTTTAAATTCAAAAGGCTTTACCATTGTTGGAAGTGCCCAAGATGGCAATACGGCTTACAACCTAATTATAAAGCTAAAACCTGAAATTGCTATTCTAGATATTAGAATGCCACAAAGAACAGGGTTAGAAATAGCTGAAGCTTGTAAAAAAAACAATCTTCCTACTAAAGTAATACTTATCACTTTCGATAAAGAAGAAGAATTATTTGACAAAGCCAAAGAATTTAATGTGTATGGCTATATTTTAAAAGAATTTGCTATTGAAGAAATTGAAACCTGCATTGAAAATGTTATAAACAATACACCCTATTTTAGTGACGAAATCGCTTCATATTTAGACCATAATACGAATAACAAACCTGAGAAGTTAAACCTTTTAACCAAAGCAGAATTAAAAATAGTTAAACTTATTTCCAATAATAAAACAAGTCAAGATATTGCTGAAGAACTTTCAATATCCAATCGTACCGTAGATAAACACCGAAGCAATATTGTATTAAAACTAGGTTTGGACAATAAACCAACATCGCTTTCAATTTGGGCCAATGTTAATAAAGACCATTTATAAAAATACGTAGAAGTGCGTATTTTTTTTGCCATTAATTCAACTTATCTTTACAGTGCTATTAATTAGTTCTTAGGGAGAATTAAAAGAAGGCTTTAAGTGTAATGCTTAAAGCTTTCTGCATTTTATAGAACTTCCCAACTTCAAAATTTGAAAAATACGTAGAAGTGCGTATTTTTTTTCACACAACCAAAACTTATCTTTACACTGCTATTAATTAATTTTAAGGGATAATCAAAATAAATACTCTGCCTTAAAGTGTGCAGAGTTTTTATTATGATGTCGAAAAAAATTAAGGCTATGGAAAAAGACAATAGTTTTCTGGACAAATATTTCATAATAGGGTTAATTACACTAGTTGTTATTGTAATTGCTATAAATATTGTTTATTGTTTAAGTTAGTTTTTTCTTTAAAAAAGAAAAGTGCTAACACGATTTTAATGTGTTAGCACTTTTTTATTTAATTAAAGTCTTTTTAACTAAAGTTCTAAAGCTCTTTTAACATCATTATTCATTAAAAGCTCTGTAGGATTTTCTAGGGCTTCTTTTACAGCTACTAAAAATCCGACACTTTCTTTACCATCAATAATTCTGTGATCGTATGAAAGCGCCACATACATGATAGGGCGAATTTCAACCTTACCATTAACAGCTACAGGACGCTCTACAATGTTATGCATCCCTAAAATACCACTTTGAGGTGGGTTAATAATAGGCGTGGATAACATACTTCCAAAAACACCTCCGTTTGTAATAGTAAATGTTCCTCCAGTCATTTCATCAATAGTAATTTGACCATCTCTAGCACGAAGCGCTAAGCGTTTTACTTCAGATTCAACACCTCTAAAACTTAAATTTTCAGCATTTCTAATTACTGGCACCATCAATCCTTTTGGTCCTGAAACCGCAATACTGATATCATAGAAATCATAGGAAACCATTTCGTTTCCATCAATCATTGAATTTACCGCTGGATACATTTTTAATGCTCTTACTACGGCAAGTGTAAAGAAACTCATGAATCCTAAACCAACGCCGTGTTTGTTTTTAAAGGTATCCTTATACTCGTTACGTAAAGCGAAAATTGGCGACATATCTACTTCATTAAAAGTAGTTAACATAGCCGTTGTATTTTTAGCTTCTACCAAACGCTCTGCTACTTTACGACGTAACATAGACATTTTGCTTCTTGATGCACCACGGCTACCTCCTGTAGGTGTTCCCATTGAAGGTACAGCACTAATAGCATCTTCTTTAGTTACACGTCCATCTTTCCCTGTTCCAGAAATTGAAGAAGCCTCCATACCTTTTTCGGCTAAAATCTTTTTAGCAGCAGGACTTGCTGTTCCTGTAGCATATGTTTTGTTTTCGACTGCGCTAGAACTAACAGCTTCTGGTTTTGGAGCCTCTGCTTTTGGTTCTTCCTCTTTCTTTTCTTGTTTTGGTGCATCTGCACTACCTTCTGGTTTTGCAGCACTTGTATCTATTAAACATACTACAGCACCTACCGCCACAGCATCGCCTTCTTCAGCTTTAAGTGTGATAATTCCACTTGCTTCCGCAGGAAGTTCCAATGTTGCCTTATCACTATCTACCTCAGCGATAGCTTGATCTTTTTCAACATAATCGCCATCTTGAACTAACCAAGTTGCTATTTCAACTTCTTTTATAGACTCGCCTGGTGAAGGCACTTTCATTTCTAAAATCATTCTTTTTATTTTAATGTTTTTACGAGTTTTTCAACTCCAATTTTATGTTATAGGATTTCAAATACTTGGTCAATAACTCTTTGTTGTCTTCTCTTATCTCTTGTGCCAGAACCTGGAGCAGGCACTGAACTATATGGTCTTGACATAACTTCTAGTTTAACAAAATCCAAGCGTTGTGCTACATGGCTCCAAGCACCCATGTTTTTAGGTTCTTCTTGAGCCCAAATATAATTTTTCACATTTGGATACTTAGCTATTATTTGCTTAATTTTCTCTTCATGAAGCGGGAATAACTGCTCTATTCTTACCAAAGCAACACTATTGTTTTCCAATTTCTCGCGTTGCGCCAATAAATCGTAATAGAATTTACCTGTACAGAAAACCAATTTGGTTACTTGCTCTGGGTTTAAAGTATCGTCTATAACTTCTTGGAACTCTCCTGTAGCTAATTCATTTAATGACGATACCGCTTTTGGATGACGCAATAAACTTTTTGGTGTGAATACGATTAATGGTTTTCTAAAATCGCGTTTCATTTGACGACGTAACAAATGGAAAAAGTTTGCAGGCGTTGTACAATCGGCAACAATCATATTATCATCGGCACATAATTGTAAAAAACGCTCCATTCTTGCAGAAGAGTGTTCTGAACCTTGCCCTTCATAACCATGGGGCAACAATACCACAATACCATTTTGAGCTTTCCATTTATCTTCAGCAGCCGATAAATACTGGTCGAAAATAATTTGGGCCCCATTACTAAAATCACCAAACTGTGCTTCCCAAATGGTTAAGGTATTTGGGTTTGCCATGGCATAACCATAATCGAAACCAAGTACACCATATTCAGATAAAAAGGAATTGAAAATATCCATTTTACCTTTATTCTTCGGGTTGGTGTTTAATAAATTAATACGATCTTCTGAAATTTCATCACGTAAAATAGCATGACGGTGGCTAAACGTTCCACGTTCCACATCTTGACCTGAAATACGAATGCTGAAGCCTTCTTCTAATAAACTTCCGTAAGCTAAAGTTTCTGCCATACCCCAATCTAAAGTATCGGTTTCAAAAACCATAGAAGCTCTACCTTCCAAAATTCTTTCTGCTTTACGCACAAACTTAACACCTTCTGGAACTGTTGAAACCACTTTGGCAATACCTTCTAAATCGCTTTTTGGATACGTCGTGTTTTCATTTTGAAGCATCTCTTCAAGTCCTTTACGGCTAAAACCGTTCCAACGCTCAATCATAAACTCTCTTACTTTAGAAGATTTTTCGTCTTTGGATTTTTCGTAAGCTGTTTCCAAAACATTTTTAAATTCCTCGGTAATACCGTCGGTATATGCTTGATCTATTGTTTTTTCAGCAATTAATTTATCTGAATATATTTTAAACGGATTATCGTGTTTCGCTATTTGTTTGTATAATTTTGGTTGTGTAAAACGAGGTTCATCACCTTCATTATGTCCGTATTTTCTATAACCTAATAAATCTATATAAACATCTTTTTTATAACGCATTCTATAAGCTAAAGCCAATTCAACAGCATGAACAACTGCCTCTGCATCATCAGCATTTACGTGCAATACTGGAGACAATGTTACTTTAGCAACATCGGTACAATAAGTACTAGAACGAGCATCTAAATAATTAGTAGTAAACCCTATTTGGTTATTAACTACAATATGAAGTGTTCCTCCGGTTTTGTAACCATTTAGTTGACTCATTTGCGCCACTTCGTATACAATACCTTGACCTGCAATAGCAGCATCTCCATGTATGATTATTGGTAAAATTTTAGAGTCATCACCATTATAATCGGTATCTATTTTAGCACGCGTAATACCTTCGGCAACAGAAGCAACTGTTTCTAAATGCGAAGGATTCGGCACTAAGTTCATTTTGATGGTTTTTCCGTTTTGGTAGGTTTTATCTAAAGTTAAACCTAAGTGGTATTTCACATCGCCATCAAAATCCAATTCTTCAAAATCTTTACCATCAAACTCGCTAAAAAGTTCGTGAACTGGTTTTCTAAATATATTAACCAAAGTGCTTAAGCGACCACGGTGAGCCATTCCTAAAACACACTCTTTAACACCATACTTTTCACTAGAAATATATAATGTGTTACTAAGTGCTGGTATAAGCGATTCGCCACCTTCTAATGAAAATCGTTTTTGCCCAACATATTTGGTCTGTAAAAAATTCTCAAAAGTAACGGCTTGATTTAATTTAGAAAGAATATATTTTTTGGTTTCCTTATCAAAATTAGGCTGGTTGTCGTTAACATTTAACTGACTTTGCCACCAACCAATAACCTCTGGGTTGCGCAAATACATGTATTCAACCCCAATAGAACTGCAGTAAATTTTATTTAAGTGAACTAAAATTTCGCGCAACGTTTGAGCTCCAATACCTAAAACTTCACCAGCATTGAAAACGGTATCTAAATCGTTTGCGCTAAGGCCGAAATTTTCGATAGCCAATGTTGGTTCATAACTTCTACGTTCGCGAACTGGGTTTGTTTTGGTAAACAAATGCCCTCGCATTCTATAGCCATCAATAAGTTTTACTACTTGAAACTCTTTTTGAAGAGATTCTGGCATTTGGGTTGAAACACCTTCAACAATTTCGCCCTGTAATCCATAGTTTTCACTACCAAAGTCGTACCCTTGAAAAAAGGCTCTCCAACTTGGTTCTACTGAATCTGGACTTTGTAAATATTGGTCATATAAATCGGCAAAATACGATGTATGTGCTGCGTTTAAAAAGGAAAATTTATCCATTATATTTTTTAATACACTTAATTTAAGTCAAATTTCAGCAAAAATACAACTTTTAGTAAAATTAGATGTTTCTTTTTTTATATTTATAAACCAATAACAACCGTAATATTAATAAGTTAATTTTTTATGTTAATTTTTTAAATATTTCTATTTATATGAATAGATTTTATTCAATCATTAAAATTACAATACCATTTTTTTTCATTATTCTTAGTGTTTCGCACAATTTAAACGCGCAACAAAACCATGATGATTTTTGGAATTCCGTACGTTTTGGAGGCAGTGTTGGCCTAAGTTTTGGCGATGGCTTTTTTAGTGGCACATTAGCCCCAAGTGCCATTTATGAATTTAACAATCAAGTAGCCTTAGGGCTCGGATTGAATGGCACTTACAATTCGCAAAAAAACTTCTATAAATCTACTATTTTTGGAGGAAGTATCATTAGTTTATTTAGCCCTATTAACGAGATCCAACTGTCTGCCGAATTTGAAGAGCTGAATGTTAACAGAAAATGGGAAGATGATTTAGGAATAGCCGATGAAAACTATTGGTCTCCCGCTTTATTTTTAGGTGCAGGTTATAGAAACGGAAATGTTACTATTGGCATTAGATACGACCTTTTATATGACAAAAACAAAAGTATTTACGCCGATGCTTGGGCACCTTTTGTGAGATTTTATTTTTAATTCTTGTAAGCTTTATTCATTTGAAGTCTGCAAACAACAGATATTTTTTTTCATTTAATGACTTTTGTCATATTTCATACATTTCTTATTTATTAATTTTGATTTCACAAAAAAGATAAATTTATCCTCTTTAAAAACTAACTATAAGATTTTTAGAAATGAAACATTCCCATTTATTATTTGTATTCTCAGTAGCTAGTATGCTATTTTTAGCGTCATGTTTCGATAATAAAGAAACTGTTTACGATAACGCAGCCGATATTCCCGTAAACAGGGAAATGATCGCTGAATTGACATCGCCACCTCATGTACCAACACCTGTGGGTAAACGAAAAGCCAAAAAACTGATTGTGAAAATGGAAATTCTTGAAAAAGAAGGCGAAATGACCGATGGTGTTAAATATGTTTATTGGACTTTTGGTGGTACAGTACCAGGTAGTTTTATAAGAACTCGTGTGGGCGATGAAGTTGAGTTTCATTTACAAAACCATCCAAACAACAAACTTCCGCATAACATTGATTTGCATGCTGTAACTGGCCCAGGTGGTGGTGCCGAATCATCGTTTGTAGCGCCCGGACACGAAAAAACATTTTCATTTAAAACTTTAAACCCTGGTTTATACGTGTACCATTGTGCCACTGCACCAGTAGGAATGCACATTGCCAATGGGATGTACGGACTCATTTTAGTGGAGCCAGAAGGTGGTTTGTCTTTAGTTGACAAAGAATATTACATCATGCAAGGCGACTTTTATACAAAAGGCGCTAACGGAGAGCGTGGTTTACAACCTTTTGATATGCAAAAAGCAGTGGATGAAAAAGCTGATTATGTGGTGTTTAATGGCAAAGTAGGATCATTAACAGGCGATAATGCCATAACTGCTAAAGTTGGAGAAACCGTAAGATTGTTTGTTGGTAATGGTGGTCCAGGATTGGTGTCGTCTTTCCATGTTATTGGTGAAATTTTTGATAAAGTTCACGTCGAAGGTGGCGATTTAATCAATAAAAATGTACAAACTACTTTGATTCCTGCTGGTGGTGCTGCCATGATAGAATTTAAAGTAGATGTACCCGGAACATTCATTTTAGTAGACCACTCTATTTTTAGAGCCTTCAATAAAGGCGCTTTAGGGATGCTAAAAGTAGAGGGCGAAAAAGACAAAAAAATATATTCAGGCGAACTACGTGATGACATTTATTTACCCGAAGGCCCAGGTATCCAATCGATGCCAACAACAGGTGAAATTGTTGCTTCAGAAATTCCTGCAAAATCATTTGAAGAACAAATGGAATTTGGTAAACAAGCCTACATGCAAACCTGTTTTGCTTGTCACCAAGCCGAAGGACAAGGCGTGCCTAATGCATTTCCTCCTCTAGCAAAATCAGATTATTTAAATGCCGATGTTGATAGAGCTATTGGTGTTGTTCTACATGGTTTAACAGGAGAAATTACTGTTAATGGTCAGAAATACAATAGTGTCATGACACGTCAAATGCTATCTCCGGATGAGATTGCAAACGTATTGACTTACGTGTACAACAGTTGGGGTAACTCTAAAAAAGTGATAACAAAAGCTATGGTTGAGAAAGTGAAAAACAGAAAATAAATAAGAGTAAAATGAAAACCAAAGCCTTCAGACTATTCATCGCATTGTTAGTGATTCAGACATTCCTTTTTGCCCAGTCTGAAGGCATGGTTTTCATAAAGGGAAGTCGTTATATACCACTTTATGGGCGCGATTCAACCGTGGTTGAAGTAAAAGATTTTGAAATAGATGTATATCCTATTACAAATGCTGAGTATGAAAATTTTGTTAAAAAATATCCTAAATGGCAAAAATCTAAAGTCATAAAATTATTTGCAGATACCAGTTATTTATCTAATTGGAAAAATGATTTAGAACTTAAAGCTTCTGAAAAACCAAACAGTCCTATTACCTATATTTCTTGGTTTGCCGCTAAAGATTATTGTGAATGCCAAGGTAAACGGTTGCCAACGGTTGACGAGTGGGAATATGTAGCCATGGCAGACGAAACCACGAAAGATGCTCGAAAAAAACCGTCTTATAACAAACAAATTTTAGCTTGGTATGAAGCTCCCAGATTTAATGAAAATACTATTGGAGAACATCAAAAAAATGCTTGGGACGTTCACGATTTACATGGCTTAGTTTGGGAATGGACTTTAGATTTTAATTCCGTTTTAATAACTGGAGAATCTAGAAAAGATGTAGACAAAGACAGTAATTTATTCTGTGGAAGTGCCGCTGTTAATGCCACCGATTTAATGAATTATGCCGCTTTTATGCGGTACGCCATTCGAGGTAGCTTAAAAGCAAAATACTCAATGAAAAACTTAGGTTTTCGCTGTGCCAAAGACATTAATTTAAAGTAAAACCATGCAACATTTAAAATATCTTGTATTTGCATTTATAACCGTTTTAGCATTTCAAAGTTGTAAATCTGATAAAAAATCAAACGATGGAACTATTGAAGTTTATCAGTGTCCTATGCAATGCGAAGGAGATAAAACCTATAATGAAGCGGGAAGTTGTCCTGTTTGTCATATGGATTTAATAGCGGTTGAAACCAGCTATAAATTGGTTAATGACAGTACCATTTCAGAAGAATCCATTTTTAATTTAACATCTCATTGGAATACGGAAGAAGGCAAAACCATTCAGCTAAAAGAGCTTAAAGGGAAAACCTTGGTCATGGTCATGATTTACACATCATGCAAAGCAGCTTGCCCACGTTTAGTGGCCGATATGCGAAATATTGAAGCTCAAATTCCTGCTAAAAAAATAAAAAACATTCAATTTGTTATGGTAAGCATCGACCCAGAAACTGATACTACAGAGAAACTAAAAGCTTTCGCAAAAGAAAATGCTATGGATGGTGACCAATGGATGTTTTTACAGGGTTCGGTAAGTGGTGTTCGCGAATTTGCGAATGTGTTATCAGTAAAATACAAAGAAATTTCACCTATTGATTTTTCCCATTCCAACATCATTTCAGTATTCAATGCACAAGGTGAATTAGTACATCAACAAGAAGGTTTAGGCGTTGATAATAAAGAAACTATTGAAAGTATTATAAAAGTAACCCCTTAAAAAAGAGTGACTATTTCCAGAATTCATCATCAAGCTTATCTATAAAATCAGCTTCTTGGTGAATTTTTTCTATGAATTCCAACTCAGGTTCGGTGGCTATTTTTTGAATTTCCGGAAACAGAACGCGTTCTTCAAACCGAATGTGTTGTTCTAAAACTTCTTCAATTTTACTTAAAGCATTTTTTATATCTTCATCTAAAAACAATTTTTTTAACCGTCTGTGATCTGATAAAGCACGTTTAATCAAGTCATTATCTGCTTTCAAAATAGAAAAAACGTATTGTTCTTCCAATTCAAAATGAGGTATCAAATGGGTTTTAAAAAACCAATCGGCATATACCTTGATACGTTCAGGCTCGATATTTTTGCTAAAGCCAGCTCTAATTTTCCAAGACAATAATAATCCGTGGTGATGTTCTCTACTTAAAGGTTGTAAAGCTTTGTGGCGCTTCAATGGTTTTTGCGACATAATTTTTAGTTTTTAAAATATTTAAAATGAAGCATCCTATACCAAGAGGTAATAAGATGCTACTTAGGAATAGGATGAGATAATAATTGGATATCAACCCTTGTCCGAAATAAAACAAAACACCTTGAATAGCCAGAATTACTTCGGTTAATATAAACCCCAAAACAAAAGAAACTATTCCAAAAGTGAGTAATTTGGTTTGTTCTATTAAATCAGTTTGCAATAAAAATGCAAATAAAAATCCAGAAATAACCCCTAACATGGTTAAATGAATGAAGCCTATTATAAAGTTTCTGTTTTGAAAAACCATATTTGAAACCTCTGGAAATAATGAGGTTGATTGCAAAACAATTTTTAAAACAAGACACAGCAAGGCAAAACCATACATAAGTTTTACAATACTTAATTGGTTCTTTATTAACACTCCAAATACAGGTTTAACAAATTTATAAAAGTAAAATAGTAACCCAATTTGCAGTAAAACACCAAAACCATTAATCCACAACAAAGAATTATGAGGTGCTAACCAATGAACAGGCCATGCAAAAGTGAATACCGTTGAAACAATTAAGAGTTTAAAGAATAGTTGAAACTGTTTTGAGTCCTTAAGCTTTAATTTATGAAATAAAACAGCTATAACGGCTATTAAAAACCAACCATTAAACTGAAAATGTAAAAAGAATTGAATGGCTATTTGATAAAATGCTGAAGCTTGCCCAACAGTTGCAACGGCAGGACCCAAACACCAAACACCTACTGTAGAAAGCAACATAAATACCAACGAAGCTTTTAGCAAATAACTAGTTACAACCGATTCGGTCTTGTGATACTTAAAAGTTAAATATGCAAAATAATAACTGCAAAAAATATGCAAGGTTGAAAACGTAATTGAAACCACTGCATACCCTTGAAACGGAAAGCTAAATAACATACCAAAAACTGAAAATTGTGTAACCCAAAATAGCTTATTATAGACAGGTTTTTTCTCTAGAACAAAATAATGAACAATAAGTGTAAATAACATTAAATACACCCAACCCAACATAGCAATATGGGAATGGGCATGGGTTAAAAATCGATAATCCAAATCCACAGGTTGTACAAAAAAATAACGCAATGCCAACCCTAAAACTGCAGCTATAAAAAAGTTAAGTAAGCATATTAAAACATGTTTTTTAGACATTGGTAAGTTGGTTTTTATAAAAATACCCTAAAAATATAAATTCCAGAAAACGCAAAAGCAATCTTCCGGAATTTATTCACTAAATATTAGAAATTTAAAATTTGCTATTAATTAAATTGTTGTTCTAATTTTATAGCTTCAGGGAATAAAATATTGTTTTCTAAATGAATGTGTAAATGCAAATCTTTTTCAAATTCATTCAACATTGCGAAGGTTACTTTATAAGTATTGCAGGCATCGGCTGGAGGATTGTAATCATTTGTTAATTCAGCTATTTGTCTAAAGCGTTCACCTTCTGTATCATGTTCATGCATCATCATTGCAATAGGGTTTTCAACCGTTCCAAATTGTGGTGACAGGATGGAACCTGCTTCCAATTTTGCTTTCACCATTTTTTTTACAAAAGGGAAAAGAATCAATTCTTCTTTTTTCATATGGCTTGCCAATTCTCCTGCTGATGAACTGAAAAGTTCATTGATTTTAAATAATTCCGGATGACGCTCTCCATGAACTTTACATAATTTATCTAAAAACTGACGTAAAACAGGAATTTTTTCTTCCACATAACGGTGGTGTTTTTTCTCAATATATTCAGCCAATAAATCTAATGGCCAGGACTTATAATCAATAGATTGGTCTGTGTTAGAGTTTAAAACTGTTTCCAATTCTTCTAACACGGTGTTACTGTCAATGTCTTTTTTTTCACAAGCTTCTTCAACAGATCTGTTTCCGTTGCAACAGAAATCTATTTTATATTTTGCAAATACAGCCGCAGTTCTAAAATCGTCTGCAACATACTGTCCAATTTGTTTTTGTGATTCTTTGTGTATTGTTTCCATAATGATTTTTATTTCGGATAAATTTATCCTATTTATATTCAAATTTTTTTATACCTTCAAAAATGAAGCACCAGATTTTATGTTAAGTGCTAATTCTTCTAAACTTGTGTTTTCTAACATGTATTTTAATTCGTCCCTAACACCTTTAAACTTATCGTGCACAGGGCATGGGTGGTTTTCATCACACTTTTCCAAACCTAAACCACAACCGTTGTATATACTATCGCCATCAATAGCTTTTACAATTTGTGCGAGTTTAATATGTTTAATTTCGTTTTTACTAACCTCAAAACCACCATAAGCGCCTTTAACAGATTCTATAACGTTATGTCTTACTAAAGCTTGTAGAATTTTGGCAGTAAAAGCTTGTGGTGAATTAATTTCTTCAGCTATTTCTTTAGGGCTTACGCGCTTTCCTTCATACGAATTTATTGCTATGAAAATGCACGCCTTAATACCATACTCGCAAGCTTTTGAAAACATATTAATTCTAAATTTTATACAAATGTATGAAAATAATTTAACTGGGACAAGTTTATCTTAATTAAGTTATTTGTATTTATTTCTAAACCACACTTTTTGCCATTCGCGTTTTAAAATTAAAAACGAAACATCTTCAGATAGTTTAAGTACATCTTCGCCATTTAAAGCTTTAACTTCCTTTTCTGAAACATCTACAATATAAAGTAGGTTTAAATAATCGGTAAATTTTTCTTGAATGAGCTTATAAACCGTTTCGTGAAGCATCAGTTTTAGGCTTGATGGCAATACATCTTCATGAAAATCCAAATTGATATTTGCCAACAAAAAATCCTTATTAAGTTGAAGTACTAATTTTTGGTACAAGCTTAATTGATTGGCATTTTCAATTAAATCTTCAAAAGTTTTTGGTAATTGCATTATACATTTCTATTCATAAGGTTACTACCAAAGACTTTTAAAACTGTTTTTTTTTCTTCAGAAATTGACATGGTTTCCAAAACACTAAACGCTTTGTTTGTGAAATCTTCAATAGCCTTTTTAGTAGCTTCAGCAGAACCACTTTCTATAAAAATAGCTTTTACCGTTTCTATTTTTTGTTCATTATGATGAAGCGTTTCACTGAATAATTTAGAAAGCTTAGCTTTATTTTCTTCATTTGAAAATTCCAAAGCTTTAATATATAAATAGGTTTTTTTGTTTTCAATAATATCACCACCTACTTGTTTCCCAAAGGTTTTTGGGTCACCAAAGGCATCTAAATAATCGTCTTGCAATTGAAACGCAATACCTAAATTTTTACCAAATTCATAAATATTGTCCTGATCTTGTTCTGACGCGCTCGCAACAATAGCCCCCATTTTCATAGCCGCACCAACCAAAACAGCTGTTTTATATTCAATCATTTTTAAATATTCTGATACGGAAACATCATTGCGAGTCTCAAAATCTACATCGTATTGCTGTCCTTCGCAAACTTCTAAAGCTGTTTTGCTAAAAAGTTTTGCAAGTGCTTGAAAGGTGTTTGGTTCGTACTTCTCGAATAATTGATACGCCATAATTAACATAGCATCACCCGAAAGAATCCCCGTATTGATGTTCCATTTTTCGTGCACTGTTTCTTTACCTCTTCGCAATGGCGCATCGTCCATAATGTCATCATGTACCAACGAGAAATTATGAAATACTTCAATACTTAAAGCCGCATCAAGCGCTTTTGTGTACTCCATATTAAAAATTTCAGCAGTCATTAATGTTAAAACGGGTCGCAAGCGTTTACCACCTAATTGTAAAATATAATTTATGGGGTTATAAAGCGAAACTGGTTCTCGATGTGTTGTGAAGCCATTTAAAAATGAAGTGAATTCGTCTTGGTAAAATTGTACGTCTTGCATGTAACAAAAATAATGTAATTGCGTCAACTAATGCAACTACTTTATTTCCCAATATTAATAAATCGTTAAAACTTTGGAAACTTTTTTTGTTTTTAAAGTTTCCTGTTATACATTTGCAGCTAATTATGAAACATCCATAACTAAAAATTAGATACTTAATTCAATAATTTGTATGGATGTAACATGTGACAGATGAAAAAATGGATAGGACCACATGAAAGAAGATATTTTAAAAACAGCAGCCGATTTATTCTTAAACTACGGGTTTAAGAGTGTGACGATGGACGATATTGCCAATGCACTTGGCATGTCAAAAAAAACGATTTATCAATATTTTGAGAACAAAAACATACTGGTAGAAGAAACAACATTGTTTATGTTTCAATTGATTTCAAAAGGTATTGAAGAAATAAAGGCCCAAGAAAACAACCCTATTGAGGAAGTTTATGAAATAAAACAATTTTTAATGAAGCACCTTAAAGATGAAAAATCATCACCTCAGTATCAGCTTCAAAAATATTACCCAAAAATATGTGACTCGCTAAAATCTAAACAATCTTGTGTTATGGAAGATTGCGTTACCAGCAACTTACAACGCGGTATAGATTTAGGTTTATATAGAGACACCATAAACGTTGAGTTTGTATCTAAAATATATTTTAACTGCATAATGGCCTTAAAAGACAAAGAGCTTTTTCCGTTAAACAATTTTTCGATGCAAAGCCTTATGAATAATTATTTAGAATACCATTTAAGAGGTATTTGCACCCAGAAAGGTTTGGAACATTTAACCCAATATTTAAACAACAATCAATCATAAAAACATGAAACAAAAACTAATTTTACTACTTAGTTTAGTACTTTCAACAGCTATGTTTTCACAAGAAAACACACAAAGCTTTACATTGCAGGAAGCCATAAACTATGCTTTGCAAAATAACAGAACAGCTAAAAATGCATCGCGCGATATTGAAGCTGCTAAAAAGCAAAAATGGGAAACTATTGCTACCGGTTTGCCACAAATTGATGGTAATATCGATTATCAAGATTTTATAAAACAGCAAGTTCAACTTTTTCCAAGCGATTTTAGTAACCCAAACGCACCTTACGTTCCAGTAAATTTTGGTTTAAAACAAAATGTAAATGCATCTGCAACTTTAAGCCAATTAATATTTGACGGCTCTTACATTGTTGGGTTACAATCGGCAAAAGTGTTCTTAGAAATATCTAAAAACGCAAAGATTAAAACCGATTTGGAAGTTAGAAAAGCCGTTATTAATAGTTACGGGAATGTACTATTAGCTGAAGAAAGTGTTAATATCTTGCAAAAAAACAAAATAGTTTTAGAAAAAAATCTAAATGAACTTACCAAAATATATGAAAATGGTTTAGGGGAAGAGGAAAGTTTGGAGCAATTAAAAATAACGCTATCGGGTGTTGAAAGCACATTAAATAATACCATTCGTTTAAGAAAGGTAACATACCAAATGCTAAATATGACTTTAGGATTGGATATCGACAACACAACCATTTTGTCTGATAATCTAGAAACCCTAACAGTTAGAAACCTTGATCTAGACTTAATAAACACATCATTTTCTATTGAAAACACAATAGATTACCAAATAGCTGAAAATAATAAAACCGCAAAAGCCTTATTGGTAAAACTAGAGAAAAGCAGGGCGTTACCAACCCTTAGAGCCTTTTTAACAGAAGGCTACGTTTCTTATAGTAATGATTTTGACTTTATTAATAAAGACCAAAAATACTATAACTATGGGCTTTTTGGGGTAAATTTAAAAATACCCATTTTAGGATCGGGTCTTAAAAGTGCAAGAACACAACGTGCTAAAATTGATTTGGAAAAGTCAATAGACGATTTAACCGAAACAGAACAACGCTTAAAACTCCAAATTTCAGCTGCAAAAAGCGATTACCAATTTGCAGTAGAAGATTACAATAATAAAAAGCAAAACTTAAATCTTGCCGAACGTATTGAACAAAAAAACCAAACCAAATTTTTTGAAGGTATTGCTTCCAGTTTCGATTTAAGACAAGCACAAACCCAATTATACACGGCTCAACAAGAATTTTTACAAGCTATGTTGGACGTTATCAATAAAAAAGCAGAATTAGAAACCTTGTTAAATACTACTAACTAAAATATTCGTTATGAAAAAAATTATAATTTTCGTTACTATTTTAAGCATAGCATATAGTTGTGCTAATAAAGAAGCATCCAAAGTAAGCGTAGATTCGGTAATCGAAAGTGGCGACCTTACCAAAATGAAAGCTAAAAGATCCGAAGTATTGATGTCTTACGACAGTATTTCAAAGTTGCTTTCAAAATTAGAGCATGCCATTTCCAAAATCGATACAACTAAAAAACATACTCTAGTTACTGTCTATAAAGTGGCAGACACAACCTTTAAAAATTACATTTCCATTCAAGGCAATGTAAACACCTCTGAAAATATCTTGATCTATCCTGAATATCAAGGCGTATTATCTCAGGTATATGTAAAACAAGGACAAAAAGTATCTAAAGGACAAACTTTGGCAAGAATTAACGATGGTGGTTTATCTAGCCAATTAGCACAACTAGAAGCACAATCCCAATTGGCAAAAACAACTTACGACCGTCAAGAACGTTTATGGCAACAAAAAATAGGAAGCGAAATTCAATACCTTCAAGCCAAAACCTCTATGGAATCTTCACAAAGTGCTGTTAAACAACTTCGTGCACAACTTTCTAAAACTATCATAACAGCTCCGTTTTCTGGTGTTATAGACGATATTATTACCGAACAAGGTCAGGTAGTCGTTCCTGGCATGCAAGCCATAATGCGCTTGGTTAACCTCAACAACATGCATGTTAACGCCTCTATTCCAGAAAACTATATAAAAAGTGTTGTAAAAGGATCTTCAGTGAATGTTACTTTTCCGGCTCTTGGAAAAACAGTAGAAGGCAAAGTAAAAACCGTAAGTAGTTTTATCAATCCAAGTAATAGAACTTTTGAGATTGAAGTAGATGTGCCCAATGCCGATAAAACCATTAAACCTAACCTAATGGCAAACTTGGAAATTAACAACTACAGCAAGGAAAATGCGTTGGTTATTCCTTCCGATTGTATTCAAGAAAACGCTAAAGGTGAAAAACATGTGTTTTTAATAGATGAAACTGCCACCAATGCAAAAGTAGTTCAAACCAAAATAGAAACTGGCAATACACAAGGCGGCTTAATTGAAGTTTTAAGCGGTTTAGAAAAAGATACAAAAATTGTAAAAGACGGTGCGCTAACACTTAAAGATGGCGAAACTGTAACCATAAAAACCACCAACCAATAAGTTATGGAAGCAAAAAAGTATAAATATTTTGGACTATCTAACTGGTCCATAACCAACCCAATGACAGTCTTTGTTATCATAGCTATTGTACTGTTGGGCGGACTCCTGTCCTATTTAAGTTTACCACGAGAATCCTTTCCAGAAGTTATCGAATCTAAAATCTATATTAGTTCGATATTCCCTGGAAATGCTGCAGAAGATGTTGAAAAGCTCATCACAAAACCTTTGGAAGAAGAAATTGATGATATCACTGGTGTTACTAAAATTACTTCAACCTCGTTACAGGATTATTCCATCATTACCGTTGAGTTTGAAGAATCCATTACCACCGAAGAGGCTAAAGTAAAAATTAAAGATAAAATTGATGCTGTAAAAGCAGAACAAGACTGGCCTACCCTAGATGGTGGTGCCAAAGTAGAACCCAATGCTTTCGACCTCAACATTTCAGAAATGATGCCAATTGCCCAATTAAACCTTACGGGCGATTACACCTCTGAACAGTTAAAAAAATACGCTGAAGATTTACAAGATAAACTAGAAGCCTATCCAGAAATTAAGGAAGCAACCCTTTTAGGTGTTCAGGATAAAGAGGTTGAAGTTGCGGTTGATGTTTTTAAAATGACTGCCTCCGAAGTAAGTTTCAACCAAATTATTGGCGCTATTCAAAATGAAAACGTCACTATTTCAGGAGGTAATGTTATTGAAAATGGCTTACGCAGAAACATACGTGTTATTGGTGAAATAGACAATCCGCAACAGCTACAAAATATTGTTGTAAAAGAAGACAATGGCTCCGTTTACCTTCGTGATATTGCCACCATCAATTTTAGACAAAAAGATGCTTCAACTTACGCCAGAGAATACGGTCAACCTGTAGTTATGCTCAGCATCAAGAAAAAAAGTGGTGAGAATATGATTGATGCCATGCACAAAATTAAAGCGCATTTACCCATAGCGCAATCTACATATCTACCAGACGATTTAAAAATTTCCATAACTAGCGATGAGTCTTCAAGAACCGAAGATCAAGTGGCAGAACTTGAAAACTCTATCATTTTTGGAGTACTATTGGTAGTTGGTGTTTTAATGTTCTTTTTAGGGTTTAGAAATGCATTATTCGTAGGGATCGCTATTCCATTATCCATACTATTGTCATTTTTAATATTACCAATCGTTGGAGATTTTATTGGTATCAATATTACGCTTAACACCATGGTGTTATTTGCCACAGTTATGGGATTGGGTATGTTAGTAGACAACGGTATTGTGGTTGTAGAAAATGTTTACAGACTTATGGATGAAGGTGTGCCACGACTTGAAGCTGCAAAACGAGGCGTTGGCGAAATTGCATGGCCTATTATAGCTTCAACAGCTACCACATTAGCGGCCTTTTTACCACTTGGTTTTTGGCCAGGAATTATGGGTAAATTCATGATATATTTCCCCTTAACACTTTCAACCGTACTCTTTTCGTCCTTGTTTATTGCTTTAGTAATCAACTCAATGTTAACCTCAAGATTCATGAAGGTAACCGAAGAAGAAATGTCTAAAAAAGACCTTATAAAAATAAGTATAGTACTACTGGCTTTTGGAGTTCTATTAATTATTTCAGGCCTTTTAAACACTCACATTATTTTCCAAATTTTAGGGCCCATCACCTTAATTACTTCTTTAGTAATGTGTTTCATTGGATGGAAAAACAGGAGTAAAACTGCTTTGCTAAAACGTGGTTTAGGCTTATTTGCTGTCGCCTTGTTATTTACCATTCTAGGTTTTATTGGTGGCCCTAAAGCCTTAACTGGTTTCGGAAACCTGTTTGTGTTTATTGCCGCATCATTATGGTTTTTTAAATATCTATTGATTCCCGCTTCAAAGCGTTTCCAATTTAATACCTTACCAAAAATTGAACGCAAGTATCAAAACTTTTTAGAAAGCGCATTAAAAGGAAGTAACGCCTACCGCTTTGTATTCGGCACATTTGGTTTATTAATTATATCATTCATTGTGTTTGGAATGTTCACACCTAACACATTATTTTTCCCCGAAAACCAACCTAACCAAGCCATTGTTTACATTGAATATCCCGAAGGAACTGATATTGAAAAAACCAATGCTCTAACTAAAATTGTGGAACAACAGGTGTTCGATGTCTTGGATAAATATCAATATCAAAAAGACGGAAAACCTTATGATTTCATGGCCGAAACCATTATTTCTCAAGTTGGTGAAGGCGCAGGAAATCCGCAAACCGATGGTGCTTCTCAAAACGAAATGCCTAATAAAGGCAAGGTTACAGTATTGTTCAGAGAGTTTAAACATCGTTATGATGAAAACGGCAATAAAGTAAGTAGTTCCGATGTTTTAACCGAAATACGCGAAGCCGTTCAAGGGCACCCTGGGGTTAGTATTATTGCTGAAAAAGATGCCAATGGTCCACCAGTAGGTTACCCTATTAACATTGAATTAAAAGGCGATGATTACAATGAACTGTTGGATGAAGCTCAAAAAATCCAGACTTTTATAAGCGAACAAGGAATCCCAGGTATAGAAGACCTTAACTTAGATGTTAACCAAAACAAACCTGAAATGGAGGTTATTGTAAACCGCGAAAAAGCAGGAGAATTAGGTGTATCTACTGCTCAAGTTGGGCAGGCACTACGTTCAGCCATTTATGGTTTTGATGCTTCAACATACAAAGAAGGTGAAGACGATTACGACATTTTTGTAAGGTTTGATGGAGACAGTCGTTACAATGAAAGTGCGCTTTTCAATCAGAACATAACCTTTAGAGATAATACAGGTACATTAAAGAAAATTCCGTTGGCAACCTTAGTAGAAACCAAAAACATTGCAACCTTCAGTTCAATAAAACGCAAAGATTTAAAACGTGTTATTAGCATTTACTCAAATGTTTTAGAAGGCTTTAACCCAACCGAAATTGTTCAGAAGATACAAGCCTCAATGGTAAACTATAAATTACCTAGTAATATTACTTATCAGTTTACGGGCGAACAGGAAGAAATGGCTAAAAACATGGCGTTTCTTTCTAAAGCCTTGCTTATTGCTATGGCACTTATTTTATTAATTATTGTAGCACAATTTAATTCGGTTTCCAAACCTTTTATCATATTTATTGCTATTGTACTGAGTTTTATTGGTGTATTGTTTGGATTGGTTATTTTCCAAATGGACTTTGTGGTGATGATGACCATGATGGGTATTATTTCTTTGGCTGGAATTGTAGTAAATAATGCAATAGTACTTATAGACTATACCCAGTTATTGATAGATAGAAAAAAAGAAGAATTAGGAATACCTGAAGACATGTATTTAACGCGTGAACAGTATCGTGAAGCCATTATTGCTGCAGGGACTAACCGTTTAAGACCCGTTTTACTTACAGCTATAACAACCGTTTTAGGATTAATTCCGTTAGCAGTTGGTCTTAACCTAAACTTCTTTACGTTGTTTACCGAGTTTGACCCACAAATGTACATTGGTGGTGATAACAACATTTTTTGGAAGCCAATGTCCTGGACTATCATCTTTGGGCTAACCTTTGCTACCTTCTTAACTTTGGTTATTGTTCCTACACTATTCTATTTGTTAAATCGAGCAAAAATTAGATTTCACGAAAGCAAAATACAAAAAAACCTTCCGTAGACTAATGATTAAGTAATTACAGAAAGTCATCTAAAAAACTTTTTTAGGCGACTTTCTTTTTATAACCAGATTAAAAAATAGTAATGATAAATTCATACTCTACAGTATTTGATTAAATTTGCACTTCAATTTTCAACTATGTATAGAAGTCATAATTGTGGCGAACTAAATACGTCATTTATAAATAAAGAAGTTACACTTGCAGGATGGGTTCAAAAATCTAGAGATAAAGGATTTATTGTTTGGGTAGATTTACGCGACCGTTACGGTATTACGCAACTTGTTTTTGATGCAGAGCGTACTTCAAAAGCTATGTTAGAACAGGCTCAAAACTTAGGGCGCGAATTTGTTATTCAAGTAAAAGGAACGGTTATAGAACGAGCTTCCAAAAACCCGAACATGCCAACAGGCGATATTGAAATTTTGGTTTCAGAATTAAACATTTTAAACGAAGCCTTGTTGCCACCGTTCACTATTGAAGACAAAACCGATGGTGGCGAAGAATTACGTATGAAGTATCGCTATTTAGATATTCGTCGTAACCCCGTAAAAAACAGCTTGATTTTTAGACATAAAGTAACTCAAGAAGTTAGAAACTACCTTTCAAAAGAAGGTTTTATTGAAGTTGAAACGCCTTATTTAATAAAATCGACTCCTGAAGGTGCGCGCGATTTCGTAGTGCCTTCACGCATGAATGCTGGTCAGTTTTATGCACTTCCGCAATCGCCTCAAACGTTCAAACAACTCTTGATGGTTGGCGGCATGGATAAATATTTCCAAATTGTAAAGTGTTTTAGAGATGAAGATTTACGTGCTGATAGACAACCAGAATTCACACAAATAGATTGTGAAATGGCGTTTATTGAGCAAGAAGATATTTTAAATGCGTTTGAAGGATTAACGCGCCACTTACTAAAAGAAGTGAACGGTGTTGTAGTTGAAAAATTCCCAAGAATGCTATACGACGATGCGATGCGCTTATACGGAAACGACAAACCAGATATTCGTTTTGGCATGCAATTTGGCGAACTTAACGATGTGGCGCAGCACAAAGATTTTGGCGTTTTCAATAGTGCTGAATTGGTAGTTGGTATTGCTGTTCCGGGTGGAAACGCTTATACCAGAAAAGAAATAGACCAATTGATTGATTGGGTAAAACGCCCACAAATTGGTGCCTTAGGCATGGTGTATGTACGTTGTAATGACGATGGCACCTACAAATCATCCGTAGATAAATTTTATGATGAAGCCGATTTAGTTAAATGGGCAGAAGTAACTGGTGCCAAAGCTGGCGATTTAATTTGTGTGCTTTCGGGTAATACAAATAAAGTGCGCTCCCAATTAAGCGCCTTACGCATGGAATTAGCAGAACGCCTAGGACTTAGAAATCCTAAAGAATTTGCACCGCTTTGGGTGATGGATTTCCCACTTTTAGAATGGGACGAAGAAACCGAGCGTTACCATGCCATGCACCATCCATTTACATCACCTAAACCAGGACAGTTAGAACTTCTAAAAACAAACCCAGGTGAAGTAAAAGCCAATGCTTACGATTTGGTATTGAACGGAAACGAAATTGGTGGCGGTTCTATAAGAATCCACGATAAAGAAACCCAATCCCTTATGTTCGATTATTTAGGCTTTACCCCAGAAGAAGCTAAAGCACAATTTGGCTTTTTAATGGACGCTTTTCAATATGGTGCACCACCACATGGTGGGTTGGCTTTTGGATTGGATAGATTGGTAGCCATTTTGGGTGGACAGGAAACCATTCGCGACTTTATCGCATTCCCAAAAAACAATGCAGGTCGTGATGTGATGATTGATGCACCAGCACCAATTGACGATGCGCAATTAACGGAGTTAAGCCTAAAACTTAATTTAAAACAATAAAAAAGAATCCTGCAAAATGCAGGATTTTTTAGTAGATTTAAACATGCCGAAACAAACCATTTTAAAACAAGTACTCATTTGGAGAGCCAAACACATTTCTCACAGACAATTTGTATACTTTTTAAGTATTGTTATTGGTTTCACCTCGGGTGTTGGTGCGGTTATCCTAAAAAACTTAACCCACTTTTTCCAACACTTGCTAGAAGGGAATTTAATTAAATACTACCATCACGCCTTCTACTTTTTGTTTCCAATTATCGGATTAACCATTGTATATTTCATTATAAAATACGTCATTAGAAACAAGGTAAGCCATGGTATTCCTTCTACCCTTTTTGCTATTTCCAAACGAAAAGGGGTTATGAAACAATACCAAATGTTTGGTTCTATTTTAACGGCACCTCTTACGGTTGGTTTTGGTGGTTCGGTAGGGTTGGAAGGCCCTACGGTA
This sequence comes from Mariniflexile sp. HNIBRBA6329, assembly GCF_043558645.1. Lineage (NCBI taxonomy): Bacteria > Pseudomonadati > Bacteroidota > Flavobacteriia > Flavobacteriales > Flavobacteriaceae > Mariniflexile > Mariniflexile sp. HNIBRBA6329. Next base: position 120,384 of record NZ_JBIFXS010000001.1, read on the forward strand.
GCTACAGGAGCCGCCATTGGCTCTAACATTTCCAGAATGTTCCACATGAACCAAACCACTCGGAATTTACTCATTGGTTGTGCCGCTGCTGGTGCCATGAGTTCAATTTTCAAAGCCCCAATTGCTGCTATTATTTTTGCTATTGAAGTTTTTAGTTTAGACTTAACAATCGCCTCCATGCTACCCCTTTTGTTAGCTTCACTTTCAGCGATTTTAACTTCTTATTTTTTCTTTGGAGACGATATTTTATTGCCCTTTAAAATTGAAGATAAGTTTGTACTTGCCGATGCGCCTTTCTATATGATTTTGGGTGTTTTTGCAGCTATAACTTCCATTTACTTCGCTCAAGTTTACGATAAGTTTCATACGTTTTTTGATAAAATAAATTCACCTATCAAACGCTTACTCATTGGTGGTCTTCTATTAGGCGTTTTAGTTTATTTTATTCCACCACTTTATGGTGAAGGTTTTGATGTTATAAATAATCTTATTGCTGGAAATCCTGAAAAAGCCTTAGAAAACAACGTATTCCAAATGGATTTAACTAACATTTGGACTATTGTTTTACTACTAGCAGGCTTAGTGTTTTTTAAAATTATAGCCAGCGCACTTACTTTTGGTGCTGGTGGCGTGGGTGGTATTTTTGCACCTACGCTTTTTATGGGCAGTATCATGGGAAACTGCATTGCTAAAATAATCAATAACTGTGGTTTGTTTAACACGCCTGTTTCCGAAAGCAATTTTACCCTAGTAGGAATGGCCGGTTTGCTCGCTGGTGTTTTACATGCGCCCCTAACTGCTATTTTCTTAATTGCCGAACTTACCAGTGGCTACGAACTTTTCATTCCGCTAATGCTTACAGCTACCATTTCATTTGGTATTACCAAATACTTTAGTTCGCACTCGGTTTATAATATGGAATTGGGCAGAAAAGGCGAACTCATTACCCACGATAAAGACCACGCGGTGTTAACCCTCATGGAAATAGACAAGGTTATTGAAAACAACTTTATAACCATAACCCCAAAAATGACTTTAGGTGATATGGTACATCAAGCGGTTGTAAAATCGAACCGAAATATTTTTCCCGTTGTTAATGAAAAGAACAACGCATTACTAGGCGTTATTTTATTGGATGATTTACGCCCCGTCATGTTCGATCAAACATTATATAACGATATTGTTGCAACCGACATTATGCAACCTGCACCCGAAATAATAGATCTTGAAAAAGATAAAATGACCGATATTATGAGAAAGTTTCAAGATAGTAGTGCTTGGAATTTACCCGTGGTAAAAAACCACGAATATGTTGGTTTTATATCCAAATCCAAATTACTTACCGCTTATAGAAGACAATTAATTAATTTTACAAAATAAACGCTCAGGCTCTATAATCATTCAATCTCATCACATGAAATACCTCATCCTCTTTTTATTTCTAGCGGCTTTCGGAAGTATTTTAACCGGGTATTTTTTGGAATCCGAACACTCCCAAAAACTCATTGGCTTTGGTGTTTCCGGACTCTTCCTAATAGTTTTTCCTCTATTTTCATATTACCGTTGGAAAGATAAAAACGTAAAAGATTACATGCTTACCAAAGAGAATCTAGATAAAATGCGAGAGCGCGAAGGCGATACTAGAAAATAATTTTTTTAGGCATTCCTTTGTAAGAAGTTTGCAGTCGCAGTCTCGGTTTACAGTTCTCTGTCAGGTTGAGCGCAGTCGAAACCTCATAAACCATCTATCTTAAAACCTAACAATCTAATTCAAATTACGCTTCTGAATAAAAAACCGCTTCAAAAGTTCTGAAGCTTCTGCTTCCAAAACACCACCTTGTATCGTGGTTTTAGGATGTAACTTGGTGTTCAAATTAATACAGCCACGTTCCAAATCTCTAGCGCCATACACAATTTTTGAAATCTGGCTCCAATACAAAGCACCAGCACACATTTGGCAAGGTTCTAAGGTTACATAAAGTGTGCAATCTTTTAAATATTTACCTCCTAAAAAATTAGATGCTGCGGTAATGGCTTGCATTTCAGCATGCGCCGTCACATCGGTTAACAGTTCCGTTAAATTATGTCCGCGTGCAATTACTCTATTATCAATAACGATAACAGCACCCACAGGAATTTCGCCTTTTTCAAAAGCCATTTCTGCTTCTTGAAGCGCTTTTTTCATAAAATAGGTGTCGTCGAAAGGTTGTATCATAAAAGCAAAAATACAAATTCAATTTGTTTAAAATTCTTTCGGCAAGAAATTTGATGACACTTTTTAAATCTTTCCATTATGAAAAAATATTATGCTATTTCAATCCCCAAGCCATGTCATGAAGATTGGAACGCTATGTCTCCAAAGGAAAAAGGCAAATTCTGTAGCTCTTGTTCTAAAACAGTCATCGATTTCACTAAAATGAATACTAATGAAATTCAAGATTTTATTCATGAAAACAAAAACAATCGTATTTGCGGACATTTCAAACAAACCCAATTAGATAGCATTAATTTACATATTCCATCACAAATTTTAACGCAACAACAAAACTTTCATAAAATGTTTTTACTGGTTTTGTTAATTGTTATGGGAACAAGTTTAATGAGTTGTACCAACAAAAATGGTGATAAGCAAAAAATTGATAGTATTGAAGTTATTGATACTATAAACAACAATACAATTGATATACTAGGAGGAATATCGGAAATAACACAAGAAGATTCATTACAAAAAAACACCTGTACAACTAAATCTACAAATGCTAAAGCAAATCCAATAATTGAACCAACTGGAATTGTTGAAGCAAAAAACACTTCCAAAGTTAAAATTACTGAATCGCCAGAAATAGAAGGTGAAATTGTGATTGGAATTATTGTAAATGAAACACAACCTGAATTTAAGGACACTCCAGAAAACCTATCTAAACAGGAAAAAAGAGATTACTTCAAGAAAGAAATATCAAGAATTGTTTCTGAAAATTTTAATACTTCCGTTTGTTTAGATGTAAAAGGAAGACAACTAATTCGAACTCGATTTAAAATTGATAAAAACGGAGATATTAAGGAAATTAAAGTAAGAGCACCTCATATTAAACTTGAAGAAGAAGCCATTCGAGTTATTAAACTTTTACCTCAATTTATTCCAGCAAAACAAGGAAACAAACCTGTAGAAATGGTTTATACCTTACCTTTCATTTTTCAAGTAGAAGAATAATAAAATATGTACTTTTGCTTCGTGCAAAAAAGTCTTTTAAATACTATTAATTCCCCAAAAGAACTTCGTCTTTTAAACCAAAAAGACTTACCGCAACTTGCCCAAGAATTACGTGACTTTATCATCAACATTGTCGCCACCAAAGAAGGCCATTTAGGTGCTAGTTTGGGGGTGGTAGAACTAACTATTGCCCTGCATTATGTGTTTAATACTCCCGAAGACCAACTTATTTGGGATGTTGGCCATCAAGCCTACGGTCATAAAATTTTAACGGGCAGAAAAGATTTGTTCCATACCAACCGACAAATGGGCGGTATTAGCGGTTTCCCAAAACGCGATGAAAGTGAGTACGATGCCTTTGGTGTTGGGCACGCTTCTACCTCTATTTCGGCGGCATTGGGTATGGCTATTGCTTCCCAACTAAAAGGCGATTTAGAAAAACAACATATCGCAGTCATTGGCGATGCCAGTATTGCTGGTGGTATGGCGTTTGAAGGGTTGAATCATGCCGGTGTTACCAATGCCAATGTATTGATTATTTTAAATGACAACGCCATTGGTATCGACCCCAGTGTTGGCGCTTTAAAACAATATTTAACCAACGTAAAAAAAGGCATCCACCGAAAAAACAACATCATTAAAGCCTTGAATATTGATTATTCGGGACCTATTGATGGGCATGATATTAATAAAATCATTTCAGAGTTAAAACGTCTAAAAACGGTAAAAGGTCCTAAGTTTTTACACATTATTACCACCAAAGGCAAAGGTTTAAAACAAGCCGAACAAGACCAAGTAAAGTACCACGCCCCTGGAAAATTTGATGCCACTACAGGCGATCTTATTTCCAAAGCACCTTCAAATTTTACCAAATACCAAGATGTTTTTGGACACACCATTGTGGAACTTGCCAAACAAAACAAAAACATTGTGGGCATTACCCCTGCCATGCCAACAGGAAGCTCGTTAAAATACATGATGGAAACCATGCCGCATCGCGCTTTTGATGTGGGTATTGCCGAACAACATGCCGTTACCCTTGCCGCAGGTATGGCAACCCAAGGCTTGGTGCCATTTTGCAATATTTACTCCACGTTTTTACAACGCGCTTACGACCAAATCATACACGATGTGGCTTTACAAAAACTACCCGTTATTTTTTGTTTGGACCGCGCCGGTTTGGTGGGAGAAGATGGCGCCACCCATCACGGGGTTTTTGATATATCGTATTTAAGATGCATACCCAACCTCATCATATTTGCACCACGTAACGAGGTGGAACTGCGCAACATCATGTACACCGCGCAATTGGGCTTGCAGCAACCCATGGCCATTCGTTATCCACGAGGCACGGGCATAACGGTTGATTGGAAACAACCTTTTGAAACCATAGCCATAGGAAAAGGCATTCAGCTAAAAGCGGGAAATAACCTTGCTGTTTTGAGCATTGGCACCATTGCCAAAAATGTTACCGAAGCTATTTTAGATTTAGAAGTGTCGCATTACGATATGCGTTTTGTAAAACCTTTAGATGACACCTTACTTCATTGCATCTTTAAAAAACACCAAACCATTGTAACGGTTGAAGACAATAGCATTAAAGGTGGTTTTGGAAGTGCTATTTTAGAATTTGCCGCTACCCACAACTATAAAAACACCATTAAAGTTTTAGGAATTCCTGATACTTTTATGGAGCATGGCAGTGTTACCGAACTACAAAAAAGTATTGGGTTGGGTGTTGAGGGTTTGAACAAATGTTTCAGTAAATTCTAATTATTAAGGTTTTAGGAAGTAATTAATAGTGTACTAAATTCAATTCTTCGAGACGAATTGCCATAGCTTCGATAGAAACACCAAATCTTTTTGAAAGAGATTCAAAACGTTTATTTTCAAAAAATTCTGCTGAAGCTAATTTTCTAGATAAATCTCTTAAGGTTTTGCATTCTCTCTTTAAATCTACAAGGCTCTTCCCACCAAAATTAAATGCAGAAGTTTCGTTTAACTGAAAAACTTCAGATGAAAATTTTTCTTCAAATTCTTTTTTTATCAATCTTGATGGCATTAAGAAGTATGAAGCAAATTTATCGGCTTCTTTTTCAACCTTACTAAAAGCAACTCTTTTATCAGGACTATCAGTTGGAATATCCCTATGCAATATGGATTGCTTGTGAAGAATAGCATGACCTAATTCATGAGCAGCCGTAAACCTCTGTACCTGATCAGGAAATTTATCAGAAACCAAAACAAGTTTATTTGGTTGATCAATCACACCTGCCACTTCTACAATTCCATCTTCCTCAATAGGTACGGCATAACGATCGGAAGAAAGGTAATCATAGCCTAAAGCTTTCTTAAAAATCACTTCTGGATTCAAAATATCTAAATAACTTTCGGGAATATTCTTTTTCCATATCAGATGCTTATTCTTCCAAAGAAGATTTTGAAGTTCTCGAGCACATTGTTCAATGTCTAAACTTTTATTAATTTTATACTTTGTAAAAATTTTATTTATACCATCAAAAAGAGGAATCTTTTTCTTAAATTCATCATTAAGGATTTCTATTTTGGAACCAGCTATCTTATTCAGTCTTTTATATTCCAATTCCAAAGTATTAACTTTTGAAACAATTGATTTTGAGTATTCATATTCATCACTATTAAAAGACAGAACGTTAAGTCTAATTATTGAAATGCAACCTGCTATTGCTAAAACAGAACCACTTAAGCTAACTTGAGAATCCCCACGAGCTGCTTTAAATCCATTATCAAAAACGAAGGCTGCAATTTCAGCTACTTCTTTACATAGCGATGCTATTTGAAGAGGAATTGCAATAGAAACTTTCAATTCTTCAAGAGCTTGCCTTCGAAGTTGGTTCTTAATTATTCCATCTTTTTCATTATCCCTTGCTTTTCTAAGATTTATAGTCTTATCAAACTGTTCAGAATCAAATTGGAACTTATCAGCCAGTTCAGGATAAATACGGTTTTCTATTTGCTCTTGAAAATCTAAAAGTTCGAAAATACAATGTGAATATAAATGCTTCCTTTTCTCATCTGCACATAAACTAATAACTGTAGAAATCAGTTTAGCAGAAACCATTCCTTGGAAGGCTGCAGCACTGCCAGAACCTGGTTTATGATTTCCTGCACCAAATTTCTCCATTAAATCATTAACTGTTCTCTCTAATAAATTCAAACTCATAAAGTAAAATTTTAATAAAAGTACGATTTTAGCACGAAAGACAGACTTATAAACGAAATAAAAACTGACAAAAAATACTTAACGGTTTCAAAAACGCATGAAACCTAGCAAAGAAACCCTGCGTTAGCGATTGAAGCGGTATCCTTTTTAAAACCTGATTACTAAAAGTTTGTTTGAACTAAAATTTAATAGATAGCTTCGTCCCGCGTCCTCGCCATGACGTTTTAAAAAGATTTAGCTGAAAGCGCGACCCTTCGGGTAACGCCTAAAATATAAATTCTTAAGTTAGAGATTGCTTTGTTTTACTCGCAATGACGTACTAAAAACTAATCCCTTTTATTTTTTTATATTCCAATATGGCTTTGCTGTCTGACAGTAACGAGATGTGGTAACACACGCTTGAAAGTCTGTTGTATAAACTGGCATCGTTTGCTTTTATGGTTTTTGGCAGGCCTTTTAAAATAAGTTTGTCGTAGTTGGATGCAATGCCTTCAAAACTATTGTTAACGGCGTTGGTATAGGTGTTTAATAGCGTGTTGATAACGCCGTAACCTGCAATTTCTTTGTCTATGACTTCGGTGGACTGGTAAATGTTTTCGACACTTATTTTAATGATGTCCTTTATTTGTGCATCGTATTTGCTTTTATCTAGCAAGGCACAATCGAAATGGCCACTTAAAATGGCTTCTTCGTGGGTCATGAAAATATCGACCGCCTCGTTAATAAGGCTGCCTATGGCCAAGGCACGCAAATAGCCTATGCGGTCTTCTTTGGTGGAAAGTGCATAATAATTTTCGGGCTTGATGTTGTGGCGTATTATTTTAGACAGATACTCTAAAGCAAATTCTTCTTGAATGAGGCCTAGGTTGATGCCATCTTCAAAATCGATGATGGTGTAGCAAATATCATCGGCCGCTTCTACTAAAAAAGCGAGGGGATGGCGAGCGTAACTTAGGTGTTTATCGCTGCGTTTTAATAAACCCAGTTCGTTGGCAATATCTTCATACGCTTCTTTTTCACTTTGGAAAAACCCGTATTTTTTATCGGCTATATGGTTGGTTGGTTTTTTGGGCAACGATTCTTTTGGGTATTTGGTGAAGGCCCCTAAGGTGGCGTAACTTAAACGTAAACCGCCAATGCGCCCTGCCCTACTTTCGGTTAAAATTTTAAAACCGTTGGCATTGCCTTCAAAATCGCATAAATCTTGGTATTCTTTTTCGGTTAATTGGCTTTTATATTGGCTGCCTGCCCCGGTTTTAAAAAATTCGCCAATGGCTTTTTCTCCGGAATGCCCAAAAGGCGGATTTCCAATATCGTGTGCCAAAGCTGCTGCTGCTACAATAGCACCAAAATCGTTGGCTTGATACCCGTGTACATTTTGTAAATGCGGGTGTTTTTCCAGCAATTTTTTACCTACCAAACGCCCCAAAGAACGCCCCACAACACTTACTTCCAAACTGTGGGTTAAGCGGGTGTGAACAAAATCGGTTTTCGATAAGGGAATCACCTGGGTTTTATCCTGTAAACTTCTAAATTCTGATGAAAAAATAACACGATCGTAATCTACTTCAAAGCCCAAACGGGTTTCGTCCTGTTCTTTTCGTATGCGTTTATTGGTGTCGCCAAAGCGTTTTAAAGATAATAATTGTTCCCAGTTCATTGTGAAATTTTATGCTTGGGCAAGATAATAAAGAATTTCTTTAAACGTAGCATATTCTTTTATAAGGAAAATTAAATGCCTCATTCTTGTACTAAATAAATGTTCTATGCCACAGTGAGCTTGTCGAAGTGGCGCTTTATGTCTTCGACAAGCTCAGACTGACATTTTAGAATTAATTGGCTAACGTTCTACTTAAAGTAAAATGTTTTCAAAAAAAACCTGGTAACATTAAGGTAACATTTTAATAGCTGTTGTTTAATGTTAAGGTAACATACCATTTAAGCGGAATCGCTTTTTTTGCAGTGTATTTATAATAACACTTATGAAACATTTAATTTACATCGCTATTCTTCTTTTCACCACTTTATCCTTTGGGCAAAACACAGGTTTAATAGTTGGTAAAGTATTAGATAATGAAGTGAATGACGCGCCATTAGTGTTGGCAAATGTTTCGGTAAAAGGAACTTCTATAAATTTAAACACCGATTTAACGGGTGTGTTTGTTATTGAAAACCTAGAAGCTGGCGATTATACCTTAGCATGTAGTTTTGCTGGTTATGACACCAAAGAAATTAAGGTGCATGTAGATGCCCTACAACCTGCTGAAGTAAAGGTATCTTTGGCTGCAAGTACGGTTTCATTCAGTGAATTAGCACTTCTTACTGCGGTTGCCCAAAAAGATGATAAATCGACTGCTGCTTTAAATTAAATACAGCGATTATTTTTTAAACCTCCTTCATTTAACCCGTTAGGTGTCATTATTTAAAAAGTCAATTTTATACTAATTGTCACATTCAGCGCTGTCGAAATGTTTCTGAAATAAAGTCTTCGACAATCAGACAGACATTTAAATTCCAAGTGGTTTATTAGTTTCAAATAAAAACGGATTTCATTTAAAATATATCTATCCCAAAGAAGGATGGATTTTTTGTTTTATACCTGTTCCTGATTTTAGGTAAACATCTCCCTTATTTATACAAACCCAATGTTAAATTAACGTTTAGGAATCAACGATTAGATAACATTAACATAACCCTTTTGTTACGGTTGTTTAACCTATTCGTAACATCCTATTCATTTTGTGTTTCGTTCTTTGCACCAGATAAAAACTAAAAAAAAATGAAAAAATTAACCCTATTGTTTCTGCTATTTATAGCAACAATTTCATATGGTCAAAACACTGGTTCTGTGGTTGGTAAACTAACCGATAAAGAATACAATGATGAACCTCTAGCTTTCGCTAACGTATTAATAAAAGGAACCACTAAAGGAACCACTTCAGATATTGATGGTTTATACAAGATTGAAAATTTAGAAGCGGGTTCTTATACCGTAATATTTAGTTTTGTTGGTTACGAAACACAAGAAATACCTGTAACCATTGTAGCAAACAAAGTAACGGAAGTAAATGTCCCTATGGGAGCAAGTGCAGCATCGTTATCGGAAGTTGTTATTACAACTACTACCAAAAGAGAAAGCGAAACCGCTTTATTATTAGAACAAAAGAAAGCGGTTGCTTTTAAAGCATCTATTGGTGCCGACGAACTTTCCAGAAAAGGTGTAAGCGATGTATCTGCCGCTGTAACTAAAGTAAGTGGTATTTCTAAACAAGAAGGTTCTGGAAGTATTTTTGTAAGAGGTTTAGGAGACAGATATAACATTACAACATTAAATGGTTTACCATTACCTTCTAATAACCCTTCAAACAAAAATATAGTTTTAGATATTTTTACTACTGATATTGTGGAATATGTAGGTATTAGTAAAACCTTTGAATCTCAAAATTATGCAGATTTTGGTGGTGCCAATATTGATATTGTTTCAAAAAAATTCTCTGGATCTCCATATGTAACTTTAGGTTTAGGTATGGGTGCTAACACAAATGTTTTAAAAGTAGATGATTTCTATTTACAAGATGGTCCATCTTATTTCGGATTTGATTCTGGTAAAGAACCAGCTTTTGGTCTTAATCCAGATAATTACGAAACAAGCTGGGACAGAGAAAAAAGTAAAAACACTTTAAATAACAACTACTCATTATCTGGTGGTAAAAAATTTAAATTTGGAGAAACAACTTCATTAAGCACATTCCTTACTGCGTCATTTGATGCCGATAACAAATATATTGAAGGTTACGACAGAGGAAATATTACTGCACAAGGAACTATAAACTCCGACTTTTACAAAAAATCATATAGACACAATACCAATACGACTGTAATGGGTACTGCAGATTTAAAAATAAACAACAGTAACTCCATTTTATTTACATCTTTATTTTTAAACTCTAGCTCACAAGATTACAGTGAATACGAAGGAACGAATCAAAATTTTGATGGTGGTGCTCCAGGAGCTGGTGATATTTCCGGTTTTATTAAACGTGGTACATTCGACCAAACACAGTTATATGTTAATCAGTTATTAGGAAAACATGACATTACAGACCAATTAACTGCTAATTGGGCCATTGGATATAGTTATTTAAATAACGTCATTCCAGATCGTATGCAAAATACATTTGTACCTTCTCGTGATGGTTCTTCTAACTATACATTCTTTACAGATTCAAGTATACATAACCACCGTTATTACCAAGATTTGGAAGAAGGTGAAATGTCGGCAAACGTATCGTTATCGTATAATTTCAATAAAGATGCAGACGAAAACTACAAAGGGAAAGTTACTTTAGGATATTCTGGAAAATTAAAAGATATTAATTTTAATTCTCAACAATATGCCTTTTTCCCTGTAGCTAACAAAATTAACTTTTCAAAAGATGGCATTCATGATGTAGATACTTATTTATCTAGTCCGTTTTTTGATTTATCATCTGGTGACAGATCTGGTAACATCCCACAATATTACACAGGGAATTTAAATGTACATTCTGCATTTGCCAATGTACAATACAATTTAACTGAAAAGTTATCTGTTATAGTAGGAGCCAGATTAGAACAATTAGACCAATATGTTTATTTTGAAACATCGTTAGTGCCAGACGGCGATGAGTCGAGCTATTCTCCAATAAACTTCTTACCAAGTTTAACTGCAAAATATACTTTAAATGATAAACAAAATTTAAAATTTGCAGCAAGTAAAACCTATACTTTACCTCAATTTAAAGAAAAAGTAAAATTACTTTTCCAAGAAGTAACTCAAGATTACGAAGGGAATCCAAACTTATATGCTTCAACTAACTACAATGTCGATTTAGGTTGGGAGTATTTCCCAAGTAACAGCGAGTTGGTTTCTGTAACAACTTTTGGTAAATTAATTCAAAATCCTATTAACGAAATGTTTACCAACTCATCTTCTGGTAACATTACTTATGCCAACACTGGTGAAAAAGCTATTGCTGTTGGTGTTGAAGTTGAATTAAGAAAAAACATCTTCGAAATAGAAAAAGATAACGATTTAAAAGATAGATTATCTTTCGGAATTAACGGTTCATACATTTACCATAATCAAGATTTAGATAAAACAAAAGTATTTGACGAAAATGGTTTTGGTGCCAACTTTACATTTGAAGAAGCTAAACTTGCAGGTGCTTCAGATATCTTAGCCAATGCCGACATATCGTTCTTAACTCAATTTTCTGAAAACAAAGACATCACTGCTACATTATCATATGCTTATTTCTCTGATAAATTAGCTGTATTAGGAACTCAAAATAAAGGTAACATGGTAGATAAAGCCATTAACAATTTAGACTTTATTTTAAAATCTAACTTAAACAAAAGCTTACAATTAGGAGTTGCTTTTAAAAACATTTTAAACCCGGTTTACAAACGTATGCTTGAGCAAAGCAAGGTGCCAGGAAGCACTACTGATGATGTATTAGTAAGTTCTTTTAAAGCAGGATCAAACCTTAGTTTGTCTTTAAAATATACATTCTAAAAAAAGAATTTTATATACGTATTTCAAAAGGTGATTGATTAATTCAATCACCTTTTTTTTTACTTTAAGAGATGTAAAATTAATGTTAACCAATTCTAAAAATAACCCGTAATACTTAACAAGAAACTAATACACGGTTAACAGTATAAAAACAGTATCTGCCTTTCTTTGCAGGAGAAAAATAAAACAAAAATTTCTAAATAAAACTTAACAAAATGAAAAAATCAATTTTAGCAATCGCAGCAGTAGCAACACTAGCATTTACAAGTTGTACAAGCGATGGTGGTCCAAGAAAATCAAAAAGTTCTTTTGAATTAAAAGTAGATGATTTAAAAGGAGATATTACAGATGGTACTGTAACTTTAGATCCTTCTCAAACTTATACTTTAAGCGGAAAATTATTAGTAAAATCTGGAGCCACTTTAACTATTCCTGCAGGAACAGTTATTAAATCTTCGGTTACAGCTCCAAAAGAATCTATGGCGATTGTTGTTGAAAGAGGTGCTACAATTAATATTAACGGTGAAGCTAACAATCCAGTAATCATGACATCTGGACAAACAAATCCAAAAGAAAGTGATTGGGGTGGTTTAGTTATTTGTGGTGATGCTAAAGTGAATACGGGTGATAACGGTACTTCTGAAGTTGGTGATTCCCCTTATGGTGGAAACAATAACGATGATTCATCAGGAAAAATCAATTTCTTAAGAATTGAATATACAGGATCTAAATTCTCTCCAACAAAAGAATACAATGGTGTTTCTTTCTTTGGTGTTGGTAGAAAAACAGAAGTTTCAAATATTTATGCATACGAAAGTGGAGATGATGGTATCGAATTTTTTGGTGGTGCTGTAAATGCTTCTAATTTAGTAATTGAAAACGCTTATGATGACTCATTAGATTTTGCTGATGGTTACCAAGGAACTATTACCAATGTTTATATTGTTGGTGTAACAAAAGCAGGAATTGAAGGTTCAAACAATGGCGATAACGATGTTGCAAGTCCACTAACCGATGCTAAATTGGTAAATGTTTCTATCGTTAAAGGTACCGATGCTAAGTTTACTGCTTCAGAGCAAGCTATCAACTTTAAAGAAGGTGGTGGAAAACAAACGTATACTAACTTATTTGTTTCTGGTATCGATACATTTGCTAAATTAGATACAGGTTCAGGCGCCACTGCAAGAATTGCTGCTGGAGATTTTAAAGTAAATGGTAAGACCTTTGTAAGTACAAGTAATTTAACTACTAATTATGTTACAACTGAAACTGGTGCTGGTAACGGAGCAACTTTACCTACTTGGGCTACTAAAATTTCGAAAAACAACTAATTTTCTTAGTAAAGAAAATATATAAAACTAAAAAAGCATCCCAAATTGGAATGCTTTTTGTTTTTAGTTTAGTTTAAAAAAAAATTACTTTATTGAATTTCAGATTCTTTTAAATTGGCTATAGCGTTATTGCTATAATCTACTTCTTTTACGGTTTCATTAGTATAATAAAACCATTTGCCGACTTTTTTACCATTATCATAATTTCCAGAAACAATTTTTTTGCCTGCTGTATCAAAACTTAACCACTCTCCTTGTAATTTACCATCTGCCGTGTAAGTTCCAGTTTGACTTACAACGCCATTGTCATGATAATAAACAACTTCAATTAAATTAGTGTCTTTGTTAAGTTTTAAATCTCTCTTTTGTTGTCCAAAAGAAACCACAGTAATTAAAAAGGCAAAAAACAAAATAAATTTCTTCATAATTATGGGGGTTTTAACATTATATTTCAAAGATAGTTATTAATTAACTTTTAAACAACACTTACGTAACATTAAATTAACATTAGAATCACAAACAATTGAACTACAATCACATACCAATGTTAAATTTAACATTGCAATATTAATAATTAGTTAATATTAATATTACAATTAGCTAAAATTAAAGGTTGATATTCGCATTGTCTTAAGACATAACAATTAGTTTTTCATATAATCTATTAGTTTTTGTCGACTACATTATCATGATTTCTAATGAGCTGCCTTTGGCCGAGGCAGCTTTTTTGTTGTTTTAAATTTAATTTTCAGGAAACATTTAGTTAACATTGGTTTTGGTTCTTTGCAGCGACAAAAACTAAGAAATTATAATGAAGATTAAATTTTCAATAGTTGCATTATTCATTTATGCAACTACTTCGCTAAACGCACAAGAAATTAAAGGCTCTAAATTTGGAAAAGGGCTATTTAACATTGTAGGACAAGATAGTTCTTGGACTATGAAAGTAGGCTTAAGATTTCAAATATTATCTGAAGCTGGCTGGGATATCCAAGACGGTAATCTTATCAACCCCAATTCTGATTTTTCCATAAGAAGATCTCGTTTAAAATTTGAAGGGTTTGCTTATAGCCCAAAACTAGAGTATAAATTGGAATTAGGATTATCTAACAATGATATTTCTGGAGCTTCCGTTTACACAAGTAATGCACCCAGATATATACTAGATGCGGTAGTAAAATGGAATTTTTATAAGAATTTCACATTATGGGCTGGACAAACTAAATTACCAGGAAACAGAGAACGTGTTATATCATCAGGAAATATGCAATTTGTAGACCGCTCGTTACTTAATAGCCGTTTTAACATTGATCGTGATATGGGCATTCAATTGCACCATCATTTTAATTTAAGCAAATCCTTTGTTGTAAAAGAAATAGTAGCAATATCGCAAGGTGAAGGAAGGAACATTACCACTGGTAATATTGGTGGGCATCAATATACAACCAGATTAGAACTTTTACCTTTTGGCGAATTTGCTGGCGAAGGCGACTATTCTGGTAGTGATTTAAAAAGAGAGACAACACCAAAACTTTCTTTGGCAGCTTCTTACGATTATAATAATAATGCCGTAAAAACACGCAGCAATCAAGGTTCCTATATGGTTATTGATGATGGCGATGGCTTATTTGAAACAAACATCAACACCCTTTTTATAGACGCTATGTTTAAATACAATGGATTTTCTTTTATGGGCGAATATGCTAAAAGAGATGCTAAAGATCCGTATGCAAAAAACAGCGATGGGTCTTTAACAGGTTCCGAAGTACAGGTTGGTAACGGTTTAAATCTGCAAGCGGGATACCTTTTTAAATCTAACTGGGAAGTTTCTGGGCGTTATACAAATATTGAGCTAGATAAAACCATTACTGGAAAAGGCGCTGAAAACCAATACACCTTAGGTGTTTCTAAATACATTGTAGGGCATAAACTAAAAGTGCAATCAGACATTAGCTACTTAGATGTTGCAAATAGTACCAACCAATTATTGTACAGATTACAATTTGATATTCATTTCTAATAAAACATAACAATTACGTAACTTAGCTTTCTGAAATACATAAGATATTTGCAAACTTATTTTTATTTATAATTATGGATAATATTTACTTATTAATGATAGTTGCCCTAGCGGTATTAGCCATTGCAGATTTAGTGGTGGGTGTTAGTAACGATGCCGTTAACTTTTTAAATTCAGCAATTGGATCTAAGGCCATTCCTTTTAAAACGATCATGATAGTAGCCAGTGTTGGTGTTGCTGTTGGAGCCGTATTTTCTAGTGGTATGATGGAAGTTGCTAGAAAAGGCATTTTCAACCCTCATGAATTCATGTTCAACGAAATCATGATTATTTTCATGGCAGTTATGATAACGGATATCCTGTTATTGGACTTCTTTAATACTGTTGGGATGCCAACTTCTACAACTGTTTCCATAGTTTTCGAATTACTGGGAGCTTCGGTAGCCATGGCGCTTATTAAAATAGGCCATAGCGGTGGTACTTTTGAGGATGTTGTTAATTATATAAACACCTCAAAGGCTAGTGAAATAATATTTGGTATTCTCTTATCGGTCGTCGTCGCATTTTCTGTTGGTGCCGCTGTACAGTGGGTAACCAGACTCCTGCTGTCTTATAATTTTCAGAAAAAAGCAAATTGGGTTGGTGCTTTATTTGGCGGTATTGCCATTACGTCAATCACCTATTTTATTTTCATGAAAGGTATTGGAGGTACTGCATATGCAAAACAAAGTTTTGATATTATTGGAGGTGCAACCATTAAAGAGTTTTTAGAAAACCAAGTGCTATTTATTGTTATTTGTAGCCTTGTTTTTTGGTCTTTACTTTCTTATGCTATCATTTCATTTCTAAAAACAAATATCTATAAACTTATTATTATTATAGGAACCTTCGCTTTGGCTTTAGCTTTCTCCGGAAACGATTTAGTTAATTTTATTGGTGTACCTATAGCTGGATGGCAATCTTACACCGCGTGGACTGTATCTGGCATTGCTCCAGAAGCATTTAGTATGGGCTTTCTAGCCGATAAAGTTCCTACACCAACCTTTTTATTGGTTATAGCAGGTTTTGTTATGGTAGCTACTTTGTGGCTATCTAAAAAAGCTAAATCGGTTACCGAAACCGAAATCAACCTATCAAGAGAAGGAGATGGTAAAGAACGTTTCCAACCTAACTTTTTATCTCGTGGTTTTGTAAGATTAGCTGTTGGAGCTTCAGAAATGTCATCATATATCTTACCAAAAACTTGGCAAGCTAAAATTGACAAACAGTTTGAAAAGCCTGTAATTAACTTAGCCAAATCTAAAACACATGAGTTACCTGCTTTTGATATGGTACGTGCTGCCGTAAACCTAATGGTAGCTGCCATCCTTATATCGTTAGCAACCTCAATGAAATTGCCTTTATCAACTACCTATGTAACATTTATGGTAGCTATGGGTTCCTCTTTGGCTGATAGAGCTTGGGGTGCAGAAAGTGCTGTTTATAGAGTTGCAGGGGTATTAAATGTCATTGGTGGTTGGTTTTTTACTGCCATTATAGCCTTTGTTGCTGCTGCCATTATAGCCTATTTGTTAAACTGGAATGTTGCCGCAATGGTACCTGTTCTACTTTTAGTTGCTATTTTACTATTAGTTAGAAACTATATAGCGCACAGAGAAAAATCAAAAGAAGCAAAAGCTGAAGATAGTTTAACTAAAGCTGAAAGTAGTTCCATTCAAGGTGTTATACACGAAAGTGCCAACAACATTGCAAGTGTTGTAAAGCGCGGTAATAAAATATACACCAATGCCATTAATGGATTGGCAAAACAAGATTTAACGCTACTGAAAAAGAACAAAAAACAAATCGTGAAATTATCTAGTGAAGTGGATGAATTGCGTGATAATATTTTCTATTTCATTAAAAATTTAGATGAATCGAGTCTTGCTGCAAGTAACTTTTACATTCACGTATTAGGATACCTTCAAGACATGATCCAATCTTTAGAATACATTACTAAAGTTAGCCACAAACACGTTCAAAACAATCATAAAAAACTTAAATTCAATCAAATTAAAGAATTAAAAGAAGTTGATGAACGTTTTGAAACCTTCTTCAATAACACTCAAAAAGCTTTTGATTCTAGATCTTTTGAAGAAATTGGTATTATTTTAGGAAGAAAACAAGAGATTTTAGGTTTGGTAACTTCAAAAATCCAAAAACAAGTGGAACGTACCCGTACTGAAGAATCGAGCCCTAAAAACACAACCTTATATTTTAGTTTATTGTTGGAGACTAAAGATTTGCTCAATGCTTCTATGAATCTTTTAGAAGAATATTACAACGCCCACGATAGTTCTGTGAAACCTGCAACTCCTGTGCAGGCGCCTTCAAAAACAGCAAAACCTGCTAAAATTGTAGAACCTAAAAAACCTGAGGCTGATTCGCCATCAAGTGAAACACCAGACGCTTCAGAACCTAAACAATAAACCTCATAAAGGTTAAATACAAAGCCATCTAAAACCTAGATGGCTTTGTTGTTTCTATAATTTATTTACTTTTGTATAAATTTAAAAAATATACAATGATTACAGCAAATGAGTATTTTGATAGTAATGTAAAATCTTTAGGCTACACAACAGCTTCCGGAAATTCTACTTTAGGCGTTATGAACCCTGGCGAGTATGAATTCGGAACTTCTAAACACGAAACCATGCGTGTTATTGAAGGTGAAATGACTGTTAAGTTACCTGGAAGCACCGAGTGGGTTACTTATAAAGCTGGTGAAGCTTACGAAATAGATGCCAACAAAAAATTTCAAGTTAAAGTATCTACACAAACATCATATTTATGTCAATATAAATAATAGTATTGATCTTATAAAAAACCAAAAAGCACCTCCATCGAGGTGCTTTTTTATAACACTTAACTTAAAATTTCTTTCGAATACTAAAAGTTTAAATTTGGGGCAAAATTATTAAGACCCACACATTAAGCAATCGTCTCCTTCTGCGGCTTTAGCTTGGGCTATTAAAGCTTTCATTTCCTCGGCCGTCATAGGCTCAACCTCAGAGGCTTTCTGTTGTTTTGCAAATGTAGCGGCGTTCTTTTCTGCTATATGTTTTTTCTGTTCTTGTTGTACAGCTACATTGTTAACCTCAACTGCTTCCGCTACTGGTTCCTCCATTTTCGTGGTTTGTAAAGTAAACTTGATAGCATCTACAGCACTCTTAGTACGTAAATAGTACATACCTGTTTTTAAGCCACTTTTCCAAGCATAAAAGTGCATGGAGGTTAATTTAGCCATGGTTGCGCCTTCCATAAATAGGTTAAGCGATTGTGACTGATCGATAAAGTATCCACGTTGGCGACTCATATCAATAATGTCTTTCATACTTAATTCCCATACGGTTTTGTAAAGCTCCTTAATATCTTGTGGAATAATGTCGATACCTTGTACAGAACCATTGGCTCTCATGATTTCTTGTTTCAAATTATCGTTCCATAAACCTAAGTCTACTAAATCTTCCAGCAAATGTTTATTAACTATAATAAACTCACCAGATAATACACGACGTGTGTAAATGTTTGATGTATATGGCTCAAAACACTCGTTATTACCAAGAATTTGAGATGTGGAAGCTGTTGGCATTGGCGCTACTAAAAGCGAGTTACGAACACCGTGTTTTAACACTTGTTTACGTAATTTATCCCATTCCCACATGCCACTTAATTCTTCATCTTTCAAGTTCCAAAGGTTGTGTTGGAACAGCCCTTTACTTATTGGAGAACCTTCATAGGTTTGGTATGGACCATCAGCCTTAGCTTCTTCCATACTAGCGGTAACTGCAGCGAAATAAAGCGTTTCAAAAATATCTTGGTTTAATTTTTTAGCTTCATCACTTGTAAAAGGCATACGTAATTGAATGAACGTATCTGCCAACCCTTGTACACCCAATCCAATAGGACGATGACGCATATTTGAGTTTTCAGCTTCAATTACAGGATAGTAATTTCTATCAATAACACGGTTTAAGTTTTTGGTTACGCGTTTTGTGATACGGAACAATTCTTTATGGTCGAACTCACCATTTTTAACAAACATTGGTAACGCAATAGAAGCTAAATTACATACAGCAACCTCATCTGGCGATGTGTATTCTAATATTTCTGTACATAAATTAGAAGAGCGAATGGTTCCTAAATTTTGTTGGTTCGATTTACGGTTAGCCGCATCTTTATACAACATATAAGGCGTACCGGTTTCAATTTGAGATTCTAATATTTTCTCCCAAAGTTCGCGGGCTTTTATGGTTTTTCTACCTTTATTTTCACTTTCGTATTTTAAATACAGAGTTTCAAATGCTTCACTATGCACCTCATCTAAACCTGGGCATTCATTAGGGCACATTAGGGTCCATTTTCCA
The DNA here is from genome assembly GCF_043558645.1 of Mariniflexile sp. HNIBRBA6329. Lineage (NCBI taxonomy): Bacteria > Pseudomonadati > Bacteroidota > Flavobacteriia > Flavobacteriales > Flavobacteriaceae > Mariniflexile > Mariniflexile sp. HNIBRBA6329. Next base: position 140,111 of record NZ_JBIFXS010000001.1, read on the forward strand.
TCTTCCTCAACACGTTTCATGAATAAATCTGAAATCCACATCGCATAAAATAAATCGCGTGCACGCATTTCTTCTTTACCATGGTTCTTCTTTAAATCCAAGAAATCCATAATATCGGCATGCCATGTTTCAATGTACATAGCGAAACTTCCTTTACGTTTTCCGCCACCTTGGTCTACATAACGTGCGGTATCGTTAAAGACTTTAAGCATGGGTACAATACCATTGCTTGTTCCGTTGGTGCCTGCAATATAACTTCCTGTAGCTCGAATGTTATGGATTGCCAAACCAATACCACCTGCAGATTGCGATATTTTGGCTGTTTGTTTTAAGGTATCGTAAATACCATCAATACTATCATCTTTCATGGTTAACAAGAAACAAGATGACATTTGTGGTTTTGGGGTCCCAGAATTGAAAAGGGTTGGTGTAGCGTGTGTAAAATATTTTTTAGACATCAACTCATAGGTTTCGATAACCGAATCCATATCATTTAAATGAATACCAACGGCAACACGCATTAACATGTGCTGCGGACGCTCCGCTATTTTACCATCCAATTTTAATAAGTATGAACGCTCTAAGGTTTTAAACCCAAAATAATCATAACCAAAATCGCGGTTATAGATAATGTTTGAGTCTAAAACATCTTTGTTTTTCATAATAACCTCATAAACATCATCAGCTAAAAGTGGTGCATTTTTGCCTGTTCTTGGGTTTACGTAGGTGTAAAGGTCGTGCATAACCTCACTAAACGTCTTCTTCGTGTTTTTATGTAAGTTAGAAACAGAAATTCTAGCCGCCAGTTTTGCATAATCTGGATGCGTGGTTGTCATGGTTGCAGCAATCTCAGCAGCTAAATTATCAAGTTCACTAGTGGTTACACCATCGTATAAGCCTTCAATTACACGCATTGTTACTTTTAATGGGTCTACCAATTCGTTTAACCCGTAACATAATTTACGCACCCTTGCGGTGATTTTGTCGAACATCACTTGTTCTTTTCTGCCGTCTCTTTTTACTACATACATATTTTACACTGTTTTTAAGTTCTTCTGATACACCTTCAGAAAAACGGTTAGTTGATTATTCCAAGCATTAAACTAATTGCTAATTAGTTTAATGCTTAGTTAGTTTAGTTGGATTAATAAAATTTGTTTATTTTCTCATTTAACTGAAACGAGTTCAGTGAAAGTGCATGAGAATAACACTTTTATAAATTACAGAAAACTTTCCTTTTGGTTGATTTTAATGATTAAAAATCGGCATCAAAAGTAAATTTATCTTTGTCTTCTTCTTTGTTAAGAACACCTGCTTTTTGGTATTCAGACACACGTTTTTCAAAGAAATTGGTTTTTCCTTGTAACGAAATCATATCCATAAAATCGAATGGATTGGCGGTATTGTATTCTTTATCGCAACCTAGTTCAAACAACAATCTATCGGTTACAAACTCCAAATATTGCGACATTAATTTGGCATTCATACCAATTAAACTAGCTGGTAATGATTCGGTTATAAATTCACGCTCAATATCCAAGGCTTCAACCAAAATCTCTCTAATTCTGGCTTTTGGCACTTTGTTTACTAAATGTTTGTTGTGCAAGTGTACTGCAAAGTCGCAATGCACACCTTCATCACGAGAGATTAACTCGTTTGAGAATGTTAATCCTGGCATTAAACCTCTTTTCTTTAACCAAAAAATAGAACAAAATGCCCCAGAAAAGAAAATACCTTCTACCGCTGCAAAAGCAATTAAACGCTCTGCAAAACTTGGAGACTCAATCCATTTTAAGGCCCAATCCGCTTTTTTCTTAATAGCTGGAAAGTTCTCTAAAGCATTAAATAATAAGTCTTTTTCTTTTTCGTCTTTAACGTAAGTGTCAATTAAAAGCGAGTAGGTTTCACTGTGGATGTTTTCCATCATAATTTGAAATCCATAAAAGAATTTCGCTTCACTATATTGCACTTCGCTTACAAAATTTTCAGCTAAATTTTCATTTACTATACCATCACTCGCTGCAAAAAACGCTAAAATGTGCTTGATGAAATAACGCTCATCATCATTTAATTTGTTTTTCCAGTCTGTAAGATCTTGATGTAAATCTATTTCTTCTGCAGTCCAAAAACTTGCCTCCGATTTTTTATACCATTCCCAAATATCATGATGTTCAATTGGAAAAATAACAAAACGATTTTTGTTTTCTTGAAGAATGGGTTCTATTTGTTGAGACATTTTTTTAGTTTTTATTTTTAAAGATTAGACGAAAACCGGTTACGATTTTGGGAGTAACAAAGATTGAAAAATGATGTTAAAAATGAAAGGTTTAGTTATAAACAATGTCAAGAAGTTTTTAACAATTAAAGAATGACGAAACAAAATGAAGTTTACAAATTAAAACACCTAAAACCCTAATTTATAGTTGTTTAGTTTTTTTTAAAAATCAAAAAGTTTACAAGAAAAAATAAGAATTTTAATTTTAAACCCCTTATTTTAAAGGTGTTTTAGAGGTATTTTTGAGTTATTAAAACTTATTAGCAACCTTTTCCAATTCGGCATACCAATCTTCTCCAAATTTTCTAATCAAGGCTTCTTTTACAAATTTGTAAACAGGAATCTGAAGTTCTTTTCCTAAAGTGCAGGCATCGTCACAAATTTGCCATTTATGGTAATTTACTGCCGAAAATTCTGTGTAATCTTGTACCCGAACCGGATATAAATGACATGAAACAGGCTTTTTCCAAGAAATTTCACCTTGGTTATAAGCTTCTTCAATAGCGCACAAGGCCACTTTTTTTTCATCAAAGATAACATAAGCGCAATCGGCACCATTAATTAACGGTGTTTCTAGTTCGCCTTCTTCCGAGGTTACATATACACCTTGTGATTCGATGGCTTCAATCCCTTCTTTTCTTAAAAAAGGCTTCACTTTAGGGTATATTTCTTTCAAAATATCAGCTTCCTCTTTCTCTAAAGGAGCGCCGGCATCACCATCAATACAACAAGCGCCTTTACATGCAGACAGATTGCACATAAAATCCTTTTCTATAATATCTTCTGAGATGATGGTTTTACCTAATTGGAACATAGCCTTGTTTATCTAATGAAGGGCAAAAATAACTAAACTTTAGCGTTTAATACCCTAAATATTGCATACAATCCTATACTTTTGCAACAAATTATAAAAAGCATCCCTATGCAACTCAATTTTAAAGAAATATTTACCGCTTTTATGGTATTGTTTGCCGTGGTTGATATTGTTGGAAATATTCCTATTATAATTGATTTACGGAAAAAAGTAGGTCATATTAATAGTAGAAAAGCTTCTATTATTTCGGGTGTTATTATGATATCGTTCCTGTTTTTGGGAAAAAGCATTTTAACGCTTATTGGCATTGATGTAAACTCGTTTGCAGTAGCAGGTGCCTTTATTTTGTTTTTTATTGCTTTAGAAATGATTTTGGGCATCACACTTTATAAACATGAAGAATACACTTCAGATACCGCTTCGGTATTTCCATTGGCATTTCCACTAATTGCAGGTCCCGGTAGCTTAACAACGCTTCTGTCATTAAGGGCTGAATTTAAAACTGAAAACATTATAGTTGCCATTATTTTGAACGTTATTGTTATTTTTATTGTTTTAAAAACCTCTAAAACTATCGAACGTTTTTTAGGAGCAAACGGCATTAGTATTGTTAGAAAAGTTTTTGGTGTGGTATTGCTTGCCATTGCCGTTAAGCTGTTTGCACATAACATTAAAGCTTTATTTGAAATTATTTAATTTTTAAAAAATGAAAATCGCAACCATTGTAATTAGCGTATTGGCCCTAGCTCTTATTATCTTCAACGCTACTCAAATAAATTTTGATGCGCCTTTTGAAGGCGAAAGTATGATAGCCCTAATAACTATTTTAGCTGCACTTTGCGCCATAGTAATGATGCAAATCTTAAGAGTTTCTAAACGTATTGAGGAAAAAGTAAAAGGTCGCCGCTAATGTTTGATGCTTTGATAATAGGTGGCGGTGCCGCAGGTTTACAATGCGCCTTAATATTAGGTTCTGCACAGAACAAACCTTTTGCTGCAAACAAACGTGTTGGTATTATTGTACACCAAAAAACATCGCATTTACAAACTGCTTTATTTAACAATGTGCTTGGTTTAGCACCTGGAACTACTGGTGCGTCTATTTTAGGTAGTGGCAAAACACAGTTAAAAACTTTATATCCAGATATTGAACAAATTGAAAACGAAAAAGTTTTAGAACTTTCTAGAACCGAAGGTATTTTTAATATTAAAACCAACAAACATTCTTATAAAGCCAAAATTGTAGTTATTGCGGTAGGCTACACCAATTTAATGACGATTGATGGTTTAGAACCATACATTGAACCACACCCTAGAGCTGCTATTGAAAAAGACCGTATTTGGTTGAAAAACACTGACCATTTAGTTGAAGAAAACCTGTATGTTACTGGTTCTTTAGCCGGTTGGCGCAGTCAGTTTGCTATTTGTGCTGGAAGTGGCGCCCAAGTAGCTACCGATATTTTAACACTTTGGAATGGAGGAAAGCACGTAAAGGTGCATGATAAGATTTAGTTTTTGCTATTTTTTACCTTGGCTCAACTCAACCACTTCTTCAATCATAATATCACTTTTGTTCAGAACTTCTTCAAAAGCACCTGTTCCATAAAGTTGGTCTGCCAAAGTAGCTTTTAAATATTGTTTTACTTCTTCATGATATGCTACGAAGGTTAGTTTAGATTCGGTTCTTTTATTTAAATATTCCTGAAAATCGTAAACCATTTTTTCTGGCACTTCAAACACATCAATAAAATCTTGTCTGGAAATATCTCCATAAATCTTTCTATTTTTTTCTAAAGTTTCAAAAATGAAATAACCTATAAACCCACGACGTTGTAAAAACGTTAGCGTTTCGTTTTGCATACTATTATCTATAGGGACAAATACATCTGGTATAATACCGCCGCCGCCATATACGGTTTTACCCTTGGGTGTTTTGAATTTTAAAGAATCGGCCACTTGAATTTTTTCTGGATCTAGTAATTCGCCACTATCCATTCTAGTAAAATATTCATCATAATAATCTTTATTACCCTTATTGTATGGGCGCTGAATGGAACGACCTGTTGGCGTATAATATCTTGATACGGTTAAACGCACTACACTACCATCGCCCAAATCCATTTCGCGTTGCACCAAACCTTTACCATATGAACGACGCCCAATTATGGTGCCTTTATCATTATCTTGCAATGCACCTGCAACAATTTCACTTGCTGAAGCTGAATTTTCGTTTATAAGCACATATAGTTTTCCGTTTTCAAAATCACCTTTATCGGTAGCGAAGCTTTTTTCTATGCTTCCTCGTTTGTTTTTGGTAAATAAAATGAGTTTATCATCTTCTAAAAATTCATCTACAATTTGTTCGGCAATTCCTAAAAAACCACCTGGGTTATCGCGTAAATCGAGCACGATTTCGGTAGCTCCTAAGCCTAAAAGTTTATCTAAACCAACCTTAAATTCTTTATAAGTAGTTTCGGCAAAACGGTTTATTTTAATGTAACCCAACTTGCTGGTAAGCATATAAACTGCATCGACACTTTTTATTGGAATATGAGAACGTTTTACTGTAAAATTCAACAGTTTGGACTGGCCTTTTCTAAACACTTTTAAGTTGACTTTACTATTTAACGGTCCTTTAAGTTTGTTTACCAATTGGCCATCGTTAAGCCTGTTCCCGAAAAGGGTATCACCATCGGCCATAATAATACGATCGCCACCTTTTATACCTGCCTTGTCACTTGGTCCATCTTCAATGGCCCTTATAACAGCAATAGAATCTCGATACGGATAAAAACTAATGCCAATACCCACAAAATCGCCTTTCATGTTTTCGGCAACGCTTTGCATATCTTCTTTAGGAATATAAACGGAATGCGGGTCCAGGTTTTCTAAAATGCCGTTTACGGTTACGTCTACAATACTGTCGGTATTTATATCGTCTACATAATCATATTCTATATAATCGATAAGTCTGTTAAGCTTATCTTTTTTACTGTTTTTAGAAAATAATTTATCGGGAGTGTCGCTAAAATCTAATTTACCGCCAATAAAAATGCCTGCTGCTACAGCAACACCTATTATTAATGGCAAATATTTTTTTTTGTATGGCATTAGGCTTCTACGTCTTCAATTTGTTTTAACTCAATTCCTGCTTTTTTTAAGAACTTTAGTCCAGAATCATCTTTATAAGCTTGATGATAAACCACTTTTACAATACCTGCTTGATGGATTAGCTTGCTGCACTCTTTGCATGGCGACATGGTAATATACAGGGTAGCTCCTTTACAGGATTGGGTTGAGGCTGCTACTTTTAAAATAGCATTGGCTTCGGCGTGCAGCACGTACCATTTAGTGTAACCTTCATCATCTTCACAAAAGTTCTCAAAGCCTGATGGTGTACCATTGTACCCATCGGATATTATCATTCGGTCTTTTACTATGAGCGCACCTACTTGCCTGCGTTTGCAATACGATAGTTTCCCCCATTCTTGTGCAATTCTTAAGTAGGCTTTATCGTATTTTAGCTGTTTTTTTTCTGGCATTAATTTTTATAATTGTGGCGCTAAGATAATTAACGCAAATTACTATAACGAATATACTTGGTTCGTATTTTAATTACAACGCAAGTTCGTTAAAGTTTTACGAAAATTTGTATTGCAATGGGATGTTTTTGTTTGAAATTGCCCGTGTGCGTTAGGGATTGAAGTAAGCTACCGTGTAGCGCGTAAAGCTCGACCTAGTTCCTGAACTTGTTTCAGGATAAAGGTAACGCCCTAATTATTTTTACATCCCTACCAAAAACTCACTATGAAGTATCATAGGAATGACCAAGCCGACTACGATGGCGGATATTACCATGATCCAATCGCGTTTGTTGAACCTGAAGATGGTTTGCATGATGTAACCTAAAAGCAGGACCACAAATACGATGATTATTTGCGCCAACTCAATACCTAAGGCAAATTCGAATAGCAATATTAGTTTGTTGTCGGAATCTGAAAGTAGCATTTTAAATTCGCGAGCAAACCCTAAACCGTGTATTAAACCAAAGAATAAGGTCGATAGAAATAATATGCCTATTTTTTCTTTTTGCGCGCCTTTGCCCGATGTAAATACATTGAAAAGCGCGACCACCAATATGGTAATTGGTATCAAAAATTCTACCATTTGTGCTTTTACGCTTATAATCCCATAGGCTGCTAAAATAAGCGACAATGTATGCCCGAGCGTGAAAATGGAAACTAATAATAACACGCGTTTCCAATCTTTAAACATGTAAGGAACGGTTAAAACGATAAGAAATAACACGTGGTCGTAGGCATTTATATCAAGTACGTGGTTGATACCATATTGTACGTTAAACCAAAAATTTTCGAACATAATACTATTAGGATTTAGGGAAAACCAAATATACAATTATTTAGATTTGTTTAACGCAGAGCTATAATTTTTATTGAGTTGCATAAGCATCTCTTGGGTAATGTTTTCTAGATTAAAAAGGTGTTTCCATTTCCAATCTTGTCTAGCATAGGAATCGTTTATGCTTTTGGGCCAACTGTTTGCTATATCTTGCCTATAATCTGGCGCATACGTTATTTTAAATTCTGGTATATGCTTTTTTATAGATTCGGCTATTTGTTTTGGGGTGAAACTTATGGCTGCCAAATTGTAAGACGATCTTATTTTAACGTTCTCTTTGCTTGCCATCATAACATCTACGGTTGCTTTAATGGCATCGTCCATATACATCATAGGAAGTTCAGTGCCTTCTTTTAAAAAGCAATTGTAGGATTTGTTTTTTATGGCTTCATGATATATCTCTACAGCATAATCGGTAGTACCGCCACCAGGTAATGTTTTCCAACTTATAATACCTGGATAACGCAAACTTCGCACATCTACTCCGTATTTATTATGATAATATTCACACCAGCGTTCGCCCACTTGCTTTGTTATACCATAAACAGTAGATGGCTCCATAATAGTATATTGAGGCGTGTATTCTTTAGGTGTTGTAGATCCAAAAACCGCTATACTTGATGGCCAAAATACTTTTTTAATAAATTTTGCACGCGCTAGGTTTAACACATGAAAAAGCGATTCCATATTTAAATCCCAAGCTTTCATAGGGTATTTTTCACCTGTGGCACTTAACATGGCTGCCATTAAGTAAACGGTGTCGATTTTATATTTTTCTACACATACTTTGATGCTTGCATAGTTTTGTGCATCAACAATTTCGAAAATTCCAGAATTAACAATATCTAAATTACTGTAACTAATATCGCTTGCTATAACATTTGAATCGCCATACAACTCTCTTAGTTTAAACGTTAATTCAGACCCTATTTGACCACAAGCTCCAATTATTAGTATTTTAGACTTCATTTAAAAACAATATTTATATTGATTTGTCAAAAATAATAAGTTTTTATTGATAATTTTTCATTAAATATTTAAAATATTGTTAATATGATTTATCAGTATGCAATCAAAAAAGAAACGAATGGTATATATTTGTGTTTTGTTTTACACCTTTACCAATGAATATTAAAGTTTTAAGTGTTTTATCCCTTTTAGTTATGGTTTTTTCTTGTAAAAAAAATCAAGAGACTGTTGAGCCTACCACCATTAAACCGAATGATAGTTTGGAGATTAAAGCCAAGGACATTTCAAAAATTAAATACACCGATTACATTTTAGACACCAGAGTTGAGGAAAAAATAACTCATTGGAATTATTACAAAGAACTACACGAGGTTGTAAACAATGTAAAAAAAGCCGATTTAACTTATTTTAAAAACAACGACAAAGAAATTAGGGAACTACTTATCAACTTAAAACAGTCTATACCACTGGAAGTAAATAGTGCTTCCGTTATGGCGAGAATTACGGCTTTAGAAACAAAACTTTTAAAATTAGAGAGTCTTTCAAATTTAGATACCACTTCCAAAACCGAATTACTTACTACCATTAAAGAGTTTTTGGTAGCATTTTCTAATTTCAATTTACAAATGAACAAGAAAATAGAAAACGATAATATTATTATTGAAAAACCTTAAAAAATAAAAAAGCGACAAACACTACATAATGTTTGCCGCCTTTTGGGTATTTAGTTTAGTTAGTTTTTAGGTTGAGCAGCTTGAGCTTGCATGACTTGTTTTTGTCTTAACAATTCATTTTTAGTTAGCTGAATTAAATTGAAATTTGGTGATGTTTTTAATGTTGCATCTAAAATATCAACAGCGGCATCAATATTTGCTTTTTTATCTTTATTGTATGTAGACAATGCATTTAAATACATAAAAGCCGATTTTAATGGCACTTCATAAGGCGTTTGTGTTTCGTAAAACGCTTTTTTCATATCGTCTTTAGCATTTGCCAAACCGTAAGTAATATGTTTATCGGCCTCTGCTATTTTTTGTGTTTGCAAACAAAGTTCAGCCAATTCGTAAGCAATTAATGCGTTTGGATTTCTTTTAAACATCTCTTCAAACTGCCCAATTGCAAGTTCTGGTTGTTTTACAGCTTTTAATGATATGGCTTTTACTTCAATAGCAATATCCGAATCGTCAACCAATCTTTCATAACCTATTGTATTTAAAGCTTGCATGTATTTATCTTCACTCATATAAATATAAGCTAAGGTATCCATTCTTGCCGGCGAAGGCGCTAAAACATTCAAATGCGTCATAGCGTTTATAATCCCTTGCACATCTCCTTGCTTTTTCATTTGCTTGTAATAAGCTTCATAATGCTTTAATAAATCAGAGTTACTTTGTGCACTCACTGCAAAACCGGTAACCAATAATGCCAATACAAATAATCTTTTCATTGATAAAATTAATTTTAAAGCGCTAAAACTATAAAAAATTAACATTTAAACTATTAAAAACGCATCAATTATTTTAGTTTTTTTCAATAAACAACTAATTACAATACATAACCACATAAAACTAATTCTTATTTTAAAATGAAAAATTGCATTATTAGGAAAGTTTAAAAAAAATAAGTACATTAGGTTTATTAAATATAAAATTATGGGAATTAAAAGTTTTTTAGCCTCAAGAAAAAATCAGCAAAAGACCACTACAGACATGCCGCTTAAGGTAAGTGATTATATGTCTACAAACCTGATAACATTTAAATCTGAGGAGCTTATAGAAAATGTTATTGATTCTTTAATTAAGAATAGAATTTCTGGTGGACCGGTTGTAAACGACAGACATGAGCTTGTTGGCATTATATCTGAAGGCGATTGTATTAAACAAATAAGTGAAAGTAGATACCATAATTTACCAATGGAAAATAACACTGTTGAAAAATGCATGGTAAAAAATGTTGAAACCATAGACGGAAACATGAATATTTTTGATGCTGCCAATAAGTTTTTGGAATCTAAACGCAGACGTTTCCCTATTGTAGAAAACGGAAAACTAGTGGGTCAAATTAGTCAGAAAGACATACTGAAAGCTGCTATTGCTTTAAAAGGACATACTTGGTAATAAAGTTAGCTTTCTCTTTTTACCAAGGCATAATATTCATCTTCCAAGGGTAAATAGCCTTGATCGTAAACAAAATAATAAACCGTACCAGCTTTTGTAGTATAGGTGCTTGTAAAAAAATTAAAATCAAAACCATGCTGAATAAGCTTTGTTCGCGTGGTTTTTGTTTTTTGTTCGGGGTTTAAAGTTTCTAAAATGCGCCAGTTTTTCCTAAGCCTATTGTTTATATTTCTAATTAGGTTTTTAGAATCTTTATTTATGGTGTTGTTATAGGCATTTCTACAATAATCGCTACAAAATTTTTTGTCGCTTCTTCCAAGTAGTTTTTCACCACATTCCAAACAAACTTTGTTCATTTAATTTGTATTTTATTTAAAAGTATAAAATTCCATTATATTGTACAAATAAAACGATTTAAACGACTACAAATAATTACAAACGAACACAAACGTTTACTAACCGATTATAATTTTTAAACCATCGGATCTTTGCCTTGTCGAAACATAAGAACTCGATAGTATTAACTGTTTAACGATTAAAAATTAAAATTATGAACACACTTAGAAACAAAGTACAGTTGATTGGTAACTTAGGAAACGATCCGGAAATCATCAATTTAGAATCTGGTAAAACATTAGCAAAATTTGCTATTGCAACAAACGAAAGCTACACCAATACCAAAGGTGAAAAAATTACAGATACGCAATGGCACAATGTTGTAGCTTGGGGAAAAACAGCACAAATAGTTGAAAAATATGTAACCAAAGGCAAAGAAGTTGCAATTGAAGGCAAACTTACTTCCCGCAGTTATGACGATAAAGATGGTAATAAACGCTATATTACCGAGGTCGTATGTAGTGAATTATTGTTACTTGGCAATTAATAAAATTATATAGAAAGGATCATTACTCAATGATCCTTTCTATATTTTATCGATTAAATACACTTTTAATCGCTATAAAGCATATATTTATATTTAAAAAGGTAATAAAAGTAAAAGTTTTATTTAATTTTGATTCTATCAATTCTCTCAAAATGAAACACGTATTACTTTTCCTGTATTTTATTAGCTCTTTTTTATACTCCCAAAAAATCACTTTTGATCCACAAAAAAGTAATAATGAATTATACAAATTTGCCGAATTTTCAAATGTTGGTAATTTAAACCTTGATATAAAAGACATAATAAACGATTCTAAATTAGAATATTCCCATTTAGATTCCGATAATCATAGCGTCGGTTTTACTTCAGATAATTATTGGGTTCGTTTCAAAATAAAAAACAGCTCTGAAAACAGTAAGGTATATTATTTAGAAACTGCAAGACCTATAACAGATGTTGCCAATTTATACCAAATAAACAATAACAACATACAAGCGTTTAAAAGTGGAGACCAAATTGCTTTTAAAGACAAACAAGTTAGCCATAGGTCTACCGTTTTTAAGTTAACCTTACCGCCACAAGAAACGCAACAGGTATATATACACCTAAAAAGTGATGGAGAAACCATAAACTTACCATTGAATCTTTATTCGGAATACGAGTTTTTATTAATGAACTATAAACAGCAGCTATTTTTAGGTTTGTTTTATGGTTTACTTTTTTTAGCCGGCATTATATATTTGTTTTTCTATTCTAGTTTAAAGGAAAAAGCGTTCTTTTATTACGGCTTATATGTATTTTCAATCGCCTTTATGCAAGCTGCTTTAGATGGTTTTATACACGAATTTATACTTCCTAATGCAGGATTTATTAATAGCAGAGCTGTATTAATTACAGCGCTACTTTCAAATTTATTTTTATTAAAGTACTGTGAACACTTTTTAAGGGTAAACCAAACTTTAAAAAATTTAAACAAAGGTTTTACTATTATTTATGGCATCATAGTGGTGCTTTTCTTAATGGTTATTATAAGTCCTGCGACACTAAAATTAGCATACCCTTTAAGTAACTTAAACGGTCTTTTTAGTTTGCTTTTAATTTTAGTAACCATATTTACAATGCGCCATAAAAGCATTAAAATTGACCCTTATTTCTCTTTTGGTATTTTGTTTTTAGTTATCGGGTTGTTAGGCTTTGTTATGAATAATTTGAGTTTACTACCTAATAATTTCTTAACACTTAACAGTGCCAAATTCGGTTCTGGTTTTGAGGTTATTTTCCTTTCGTTATCTATGACCAATCTTATTAGGCAATTACGATTGGAAAAGGAAAGATCGCAACTAGATGCTCTAAAGAAATCAGAAGAAATAAGCCAGTTAAAAACCTACTTCATGTCTAATATGAGTCATGAATTAAGGACCCCTATTAATGCCATTATGGGCATTGCAGAACATGAATTGGCAACACAAAAAAATAACGAAAATAGAAAACCGTATGAGATTATAAAAAATGCATCTTTAAGTTTACTAAGTAACGTTAACGATATTATAGACTTTGAAAAAATTGAAAATAACGAGCTTCAATTATTTTCCGATAATTTTAATCCTTCTATAAAATTAAATCAAATAAGTAACAATTGGAAAGCAGAAGCTCAAAGAAAAGGATTAGAATACACGTTTGAAATGGATCCTGAAATTCCGTCAACCATATATACAGATGCCGAACGCTTTGTTCAAATTATAAATAATATCTTGTCAAATGCTATAAAATATACCGAAACAGGAGGTGTATTATTCAAACTTAGTTGTTTAAAGCAGCCTAATGATTTGTACCGTTTTTCTTTTCAAATATCTGATACAGGAGTAGGTATTCCGCCCGAAGCAAGAGAAATTATTTTTGACAGTTTCAGCCAGATGAAACTCGATCATAAAAGACAATTTGGAGGCATTGGTTTAGGACTTACCATAGTTAAGCACATTGTTAAATTATTTGGAGGCACCATAAAAATTGAAAGTGAACTTAATAAAGGTACCGATGTTTTTATCGATTTAATAGTAAAAAGTATTGTAAAAGAACGTATTGTTGTAACATCTGAAACCAATAATGATAAGCCATTACATATCCTTATTGTTGAGGACAACAAGCTAAACCAAATGGTTATGCGAAAAATATTAAGTAGTCTTCCTAAAGTGAGTTTTGCTGTTGCAAATAATGGTCAAGAAGCCATTGATGCTTTAAAAAAGGATATATATGATATTGTTTTGATGGATTTACAAATGCCCATTATGGATGGCTACGAAGCGACTCGTATTATAAGAAGTGGCGAATTAGGCAGCTCAATAAACAGCATCCCTATTATTGCCGTTACGGCAGATGCGATGCAGGAAACCAAAAAACGTGTTTTAGATTTAGGGATGAACGACTACATGACCAAACCTGTTGACAGAGACCTTTTATCCAAAAAAATATATGCTTGTAGTTTTGATAGAAATAGTAAGGATGATAAAAATAAGAAGGATGATAAAAATTTAAAAATCGCCTAATCTTTTACATTATCAATATTGTAATAGCCCCCTTTGTTTTCAGTTCTATTTAAAGATTGTTTTACAATTAAATGCGATACATTAATCATATTTCTCAACTCACAAAGAGATGTTGATATTTTAGATTCTTTATAAAGCTCTTCAACTTCATTATGAATTAAATCTAAATGCTTTATTGCTCTTTTTAATCGTTTATTACTTCTTACAATACCTACATAATCGCGCATTAAAGCCTGCATTTGTTTCAAATTGTGCTTTACTAAAATGTGCTCTTTTGGAATGGTTGTACCCTCATCGTTCCAATCTGGGATTATAACTTCAACTGGTTTATAATCATTTTCACTATGGTGTTTAAAAATATTATGAGCATACACCAAAGCCTCTAATAACGAATTGGAAGCAAGCCTATTAGCCCCATGCAAGCCTGTGCGTGAACATTCACCACACGCAAACAAATTGGCAATGCTTGTTCTTCCTTTTATATCAACATCTATTCCACCACATAAATAATGAGACGCAGGTACCACGGGAATCCAATCGGTATCAATTTTAATATGATGTTCTAAACACTTATTATAAATGTTGGGAAAATGATTTTTAAAAGCATCCATATCTAAATGGGTACAATCTAAATATACATGCGGATCTCCAGATTTTTTAAGTTCGCTATCAATACTTTGCGACACAATATCTCTGGAAGCTAGTTCTGCACGATCATCATAATCTAACATAAAACGATGTCCCGACTTGTTTCGTAAATACGCCCCAAAACCTCTTACTGCCTCAGAAATTAAAAAAGATGATTCGCCTTTAGCTTCATATAAAGCTGTTGGATGAAATTGCACAAACTCCATATCCTTAATTTCTGCCTTAGCCCTATAGGCCATAGCTACACCATCGCCTGTTGCAATTATAGGGTTGGTAGTATGCCCATAAACGCATCCTATACCTCCAGAGGCTAAGAGTGTACTATTTGCTTTAATCGTAAAAATCTTATCTGTTTTTTGGTCGAACACATAAGCTCCGTAACAAGATAATTTTTCGGATGTATCGTTAGCAATATGATGATTGGTAACCAAATCAATCGCAAAATGATGAGGCAAAATACTAATGTTTGGCAATTGGTGTGCACGCTTAAGTAATGCACGCTCAATCTCATAACCTGTGATATCTTTATGGTGTATTATTCTATATTCAGAATGCCCTCCTTCTTTTCCTAAATCTAATTCGCCACTGGCATCCAAATCAAAATTGGCACCCCAAAGCATGAGTTCTTCCAACCGCTTAGGACCTTCTTCAATAACCATTTTAACCACTTCCTCATCACATAAGCCATCGCCTGCAATAAGCGTATCTTCAATGTGTTTATTAAAAGAATCCTTTTCAGCATCTAAAACAACCGCAACACCACCTTGTGCATACTTGGTATTCGATTCGTCTTCATTAGCTTTGGTTACAATAACGACGCTTCTGTTGGGGAATTTTTCAGCTATTTTAACCGAAAAAGTTAACCCAGCAATTCCTGAACCAATGACTAAATAGTTTGCTTCAATCATTTTTATTTAGATAATTCTAACATGCGTTCTATAGGCAATAACGCACGCACTCTTATATCTTCCGGCACTTCTATTTGAGGTGTTTCGTTAAGTAAACAATCGTATAATTTTTGTAGTGTATTCATTTTCATAAAATGACATTCGCTGCAAGCACAGGTATTATCTTCAACTGCTGGTGCAGGAATTAATTCTGTGTTAGGCATTTCCAACTGCATTTTATGTAAAATACCTGCTTCGGTAGCTACAATAAATTTTTCTTCTGGGTGTGCTTTTACAAAATTTATCATTCCAGAAGTAGAGCCAATATAGGTTGCTGTATCTAAAATATGCTCTTCCGATTCTGGATGAGCAATAATTTTATGCTCTGGATATTTTTTATGAAGTTCAATTAATTTATCAATAGAAAAAGCTTCGTGCACAATACAACTTCCATCCCAAAGTAGTAAATCCCTTCCCGTTTGTTTTGCTACGTAATGCCCTAAGTTTTTATCGGGCGCAAATATAATAGGAGTCTCTTTTGGCACCGATTCTACAATTTTTATGGCGTTTGATGAGGTACAAACAATATCACTTAATGCTTTAATTTCTGCTGAACAGTTTACATAAGTAATCACCACATGGTCTGGATGGGCTTTTGTGAATTTCTCAAAAGTATCTGGCGGACAAGAATCGGCCAAGGAACACCCTGCCTTTAAATCAGGCAAAACCACCATTTTGGTTGGGTTTAATATTTTAGCAGTTTCTGCCATAAAATGAACACCTGCAAATACAATAATATCAGCATCAGTTTCAGCGGCTTTTTGCGATAACTGTAAACTATCACCAACATAATCGGCAATATCTTGTATTTCTGCAACTTGATAATAATGCGCAAGTATTACTGCATTTTTCTCTTCTTTTAAACGCTTTATTTCTTTTACTAAGTCCATGTAATTCTATTAATCTTCAACATTTTACACGAGAAAAGGCTCCCATGTAATTTCAAATATTATACAAATATCTTAATTAAAATTGTATTGAACTGAGATTAACCAAAAAAATGAATCAAAATTAAGAACAAACGAATCTATAATCAATTCTTTGAAATACTTTCAAACAAAAGCCTTATAAATAAATTAATTTCTAAAAACTGAGGTTATAAAGATTCATATTAAATCGCTATTTTTTTAATTATTCACAATAAGAATTCGGTAAATAACAAAAATTGATAAATCTTTAGAAATTCCATGTTCATTTATTAAAGCTTCCTTACTTTTATGCTTAATTTTCAATAGAACTCCTTATGTCTGTAGAGCCTAAATTAACACGATTCAAACAAAATGTACTGTCTAAATACCAAATATACAACAGTATATTTATGACATTGCCTTTTGATGCAATAACAAAAACAGGAGCGCTGCTTCCTTTATTTCATGAAACCTGCGAAAAAGGTTTTAAAAATGGTGATGATCCAACAACTATTGTTGACACCTTTTTTAAGAAATACCAAGGAAGACGTACTAAAGAAAGCCAAATAAATCTGCTTTTTAGATTTATTCAATATATAGAGCGCCAAGTGGTTTTATTTGATGCAGTTGAAGACGCCGCTTTCCCTATTGTAAACAACATGGAAGGCATTGGTACTTTAAGAAACCTTAAAGAATCGGCTGTTTCTAGCAACAATTTGGAAGCCTTACAAAACTACCTTGAAGAATTTAAGGTACGTATTGTATTAACGGCACATCCAACACAATTTTACCCTGGATCGGTACTTGGAATAATTACCGATTTAACCGAAGCTATTAAGAAAAACAATCTGTCTGAAATTAACAACTTGTTTGCCCAATTAGGAAAAACGCCTTTCTTTAAACGAGAAAAACCAACTCCGTACGACGAAGCAAAAAGTTTAATATGGTATTTGGAAAATGTTTTCTATCAATCTTTTGGAGAAATTTACAATTACATCCAACAAAATATTTATGATGATGGTAAAAAACATAACGAAATCATCAACATTGGTTTTTGGCCAGGTGGCGACCGCGATGGAAACCCGTTTGTAAAACCAGATACGACGATTCGTGTAGCTAAAAAACTAAAACAAGCTATCTTGAAAAAGTATTATGCCGACTTAAAAAACTTAAGACGTAAACTTACTTTTAGAGGTGTTGAAGAACGCGTAATTCGCTTGGAAACCATTCTTTACAACTATAGCATCAACTTAAATTACCCTGAAGCTATTACATCAAAAGAATTGCTAAAAGAATTATTGGATATTAGAAGCGTTATAGAAAAAGAACACCAATCGCTTTACGTTTCTGAAATTAATAGTTTAATAAACAGAATCCACTTGTTCGGGTACAACTTTGCAACTTTAGATATTAGACAAGACAGCCGCATTCACCATTCGGTATTTACAACGGTTATCGACCATTTAATTAGCTTAGGAAACACATCATTCCCTAAAAATTATCACGATTTATCGGAAGCAGAACAAATTAAAATTTTATCGGAAGTTAAAGATATCTCTGTGGATATTAATGTGTTTGAAGACGAAATGGTTTTTAATACTTTAAAAACCATTGAAGCCATTAAAGAAATACAACAGACTAACGGAGAGCGTGGTGCTAATAGATATATTATTAGTAATAACCAAACAGCTTTAAATATGATGCAACTTTTTGCGATGCTTAAAATTGTAGCCTTTAAAGATGAATTAACTGTTGATGTTGTACCGCTTTTTGAAACCATTACCGATTTAGAAAATGCGCCCGCTGTTATGGAGCAGCTATATACGAACCCAGCATACATGGCACATTTAAAAAGCCGTGGAAACAAACAAACCATCATGCTAGGTTTCTCTGACGGGACAAAAGATGGTGGGTATTTAATGGCAAACTGGGGTATTTATACCGCTAAAGAACTACTTACCGAAATGTCTAGAAAATACGGTATAACTGCCATATTTTTTGATGGACGTGGTGGACCACCAGCACGTGGAGGTGGAAAAACACATCAATTTTATGCTTCGTTAGGACCAAAAATTGAAGATAAAGAAGTTCAACTTACTATTCAAGGGCAAACTATTAGCTCTAATTTTGGGACTTTAGATTCGTCTCAATACAACTTAGAACAATTGATAAGTTCTGGTATGTTTAACCGATTAGGAAAAGAAAAACACGAACTGTCTGATGAAGATAGAACGGTAATGAACGATTTGGCCGAAACTAGCTACCAAGCATATAAAGATTTTAAAAGTCACCCAATGTTCATCCCATATTTGGAACGCATGAGTACTTTAAAATACTATGCAAAAACCAATATTGGCAGTAGACCTTCAAAAAGAGGGACTTCGGACAAATTGGTGTTTTCAGATTTAAGAGCGATTCCTTTTGTGGGATCGTGGAGCCAGTTGAAACAAAATGTTCCTGGGTTTTTTGGTGTAGGAACTGCATTGAAAAAATATGAAGAAAAAGGTGAATTCCATAAAGTAGAAGCACTTTACAAGAATTCTAAATTCTTTAAAACATTGCTTGAGAACAGCATGATGAGTTTAACGAAATCCTTTTTCGATTTAACCAAATACATGTCTAAAGACGAAGAGTTTGGAGCCTTTTGGAATATTATTTACGCCGAATACATCTCAACCAAAACCTTACTGTTAAAACTTACAGGTTACGAGCAATTAATGGAAAATGAGCCTTCTGGAAGAGCATCCATTGAGGTTAGGGAATCTATTGTTTTGCCTTTGTTAACCATACAACAGTATGCGCTTAAAAAGATTCAAGAGCTAGAAAAAGAAGATGTTAAAGACGTTGAGCAAATAAAGATTTTTGAAAAGATAGTAACACGTTCTCTTTTTGGAAATATTAATGCAAGTAGAAATTCGGCTTAATTTTAATAGCTAAACATAGAATTTTAAATAAACAAAAGGCTGTCTAAAAATTTAGACAGCCTTTTGCTTTACCTAGCTTTAAGCTAATTAAAATGGAAACTTAGTTTAAAGTGTCTCCACCTTTTTCTCCTGTTCTAATTCTATAAGATTCTTCTATATTAGATACAAATATTTTACCATCGCCCACATTTCCGGTAGCTGCAGATTTAAGAATTGCTTGTATGGTAGCTTCTTCAAAACCATCATTAACTACTATAGATAAATGTCTGCGTTGAATATCGCTTGTACTATAAGAAATTCCCCTGTACACATGTCCTTCTTTTTCGTTTCCTATTCCTGTAACATCCCAATAAGAAAAAAAGTTCACACCAACTTCCTGTAATGCATCTTTAACTAGTGTAAATCTAGACTTTCTAATAATTGCTTCAATTTTTTTCATCTGTTAATATTTATTGTTATTAGTGGTCAGATGCAATGCCCCCAACTATCATATAGGTTGGATTTGTAATTTTTGTTAGTGGGCATTTCATAATCACTCTTTTAAAAAGTTTAATCAAAGTTAAATAAATATTGATAATATTTTTAAAGTGTTGAAAATATTATGCAATAAAAAAGAGGTACTCTGCAAAAGCAGAATACCTCTTTTTCCTTTTAATATAGTATACTTATAGATTAATGCTCATTCAATCTGAAGTCTGGATAAGCATCCATTCCGTGTTCGTGTGCATCCAATCCTTCTAATTCTTCTTTTTCAGAAACGCGTATTCCCATTGTTTTCTTAAGCGCATAAATGATTATAAAAGCTGTTACCAAGCAGAAAACTGCATAACAAGCAACACCTATTAACTGCGTTAAGAAACTGTGCTCTGGGTTTGTTGAAAATATACCAACTGCTAAAGTTCCCCAAATACCACATACAAGGTGAACAGCAATAGCACCAACAGGATCGTCTAGTTTTAGTTTGTTATCTATAAAACTTACCGCTAAAACAATTAAAGCACCAGCAACAGCACCTATAATGATAGCACTTGTTGGACTAACAACATCGGCTCCAGCTGTAATACCCACTAAACCGCCTAATATACCATTTAAGAACATGGTTAAATCTAAGTTTTTATACATAGCAGTGGATACTAACATAGCAACCACCCCACCAGCCGAAGCAGCCAAACAAGTAGTTACTAAAGTTACTGATGTTAATGCTGGATCTGCAGAAAGCACAGAACCTCCATTAAATCCGAACCATCCTAACCATAAGATTAAAACACCAGCTGTAGCTAAAGGAATATTGTGCCCAGGAATTGCTTGCGCTTTACCTTCTTTAAATTTACCAATACGAGGGCCTAATAAACAAACAGCAACAACAGCTGCCCATCCACCTACAGAGTGTACTAAAGTAGAACCTGCAAAGTCATAGAAACCCATTGCATCTAAAAATCCACCGCCCCATTTCCAAGATCCTGCAATTGGGTAAACCAACCCTACATATATTACTGTAAAAATCATGAATGGTACAATTTTAACACGCTCTGCAACGGCTCCTGAAACAATAGTAGCAGCAGTAGCAGCAAACATTCCTTGGAATAAGAAATCTGTCCAATATGTATAACCTTCATTATATGTTAAATCCAAAGCACCTTCAGCTGTTAATGGTGAATCTAAACCAAAACCAGCAAAACCAAAAAAGCCATTAAACTCTCCTGGATACATTAAATTGAAACCTATTAAGCAGTATAATAATAAGCCTATAGTAATTATAAAAATATTTTTAAATAAAATATTTATAGTGTTTTTTTGTCTTGTTAATCCTATTTCCAATAAAGAAAATCCAAGGTGCATAAAAAACACTAGTGCTGTACAGATCATCATCCATACGTTATTTGTAGTAAGTAATTCCATAATATTATTCAGTTTAGATGTTTATTATTTTAAAGTATCCCCGCCTTTTTCTCCTGTTCTTATTCGGTAACATTCTTTGACATCAGATACAAAGATTTTACCATCTCCCACTTCGCCAGTTCCTGCCGAACGAAGAATTGCCTGTATAGTGATTTCTTCAAAATCATCATTTACAACAATTGCTATATGTCTACGCTGGATATCACTTGTACTATATGACACACCACGATATACATGCCCCTCTTTTTCGTTTCCAATACCAGTAACATCCCAGTAAGAGAAAAAATTGACTCCAACTTCATGCAACGCTTCTTTAACCACACGATATTTGGATTTTCTAATAATTGCTTCGATTTTTTTCATAATATTAAAATTTGAAATTTGAAAACCCAAAAGTAAAAAATAAATTTAAAAAGGGGTATAATATAGGGGTATAGGTTTTAAGAAATAACAAAATAACAAAATGACCCCTAAAATTTTAGGGATACTTTTTCAAATAAAGCTTTTTTTGTTAAATATGATACCGTAAATATTTGTTTCAATCCAAAATCAGCACAAGCTCCATACATTCTAATAGGAATTCTAACAACTAAAAAAGCCTTATTAAAATTAATAAGGCTTTTTTAAATTTATTATTTGTAAAATAGTTATTCTATTTCTCTTTGTCTCTTACCAGGGTAAGCTAATGAACCATGCTCAGAAATATCTAAACCAGCTATTTCTTCAGCTTCAGACACTCTTAAACCTATAGTCTTTTTCAAAATAAGCAAGAAGATGTATGACAATCCTATAGACCAAACAGCATAAGCTAAAACTCCAATAGCTTGAGCACCTAATTGAGCAGCACCTCCACCATTAAACAAACCAATACCAGTATCACCATCAACACCCCAAAGACCTATTACTAAAGTTCCCCAAGCACCAGCTACACCATGTACAGAAATTGCACCTACAGCATCATCCACTTTTAAAGTTTTTTCAACAAATCCAATAGAGAATACTACAAGTAAACCACCTATTAAACCAGCTAATATAGCGCCGCCTTCTGTCATATTACCACAACCAGCAGTAATACTTACTAGACCAGCAAGTGAACCGTTTAAAGTCATTCCTAAATTTGGTTTTCCATTTTTAAACCAAGTAAATAATAACGCTGCAATAGCACCTGCTGAAGCAGCTAAATTGGTTACAAGCACTACTTGAGAAGCTGCTGTAGCATCATCGCCACCCCAAGCTAATTGAGAACCACCGTTAAAACCAAACCATCCTAACCAAAGGATAAATACACCCAAAGTAGCGTACATTTGGTTATGACCGTGCATTTCAATAGGTTTACCGTTTAAGAATTTTCCAATTCTTGGTCCAACCATCCAAGCAGCAACCAATGCCGCCCATCCACCTACAGAGTGCACAATGGAAGACCCAGCAAAATCGATAAATTCAGCAGGCATAATACCATCGGTATTATTCAACCAGCCACCATTCCATTCCCATCCACCAGCTATTGGGTAAATAAGCGCAGTCATGATAATACTGAAAATAGCATATGTTGTATATTTAGTTCTTCCTGCGATAGCTCCAGAAACTATAGTGGCTGCAGTAGCAGCAAATACAGTTTGGAAGAATAAATCGGCAGCGCCTTGAGAGAAAGTAAAACCTCCCCAGTGCAAGAAACCTCCTGAAGCATCAGCTCCATACATTAAAGAATACCCAACAAACCAGAAAGCCAAAGAGCCAACTGCGATGTCTAAGAAATTTTTCATAGCGATGTTTACCGCATTTTTTGAATCGGTCATTCCAGATTCAACTAAGAAAAATCCAGCTTGCATGAAGAACACTAAGATACCAGAAATAAGCATCCAAAGCATTCCCATATCACCTTTCACTGATTCTGCTAGAGCTTCCACAGCTGAGGCATCCTGAAACATTAGGGTTATGTTTAATAAAGACATAATAATTAAGTTTTAAGGGTTAGTATAAGAAAACAAAGCAATTAAGTAGTTAATTAAGCAATTGCTTTGTTTCCCCTAAATTTGATTGGTTGTTTTTTTCTTTTCTTAGAAAGAATAGATAGCAGCTAAAGTAAATGCAGCTAAGTTATCTGAAGCAGCTCCATCATTATCTAAATAAGGCATAGCATTACTCCAAGAATCTAATCTTATCTCAGGCTTGATAATCAAGTTTTCCAAAGCGTAACTCCCTGTTAAGGTAAGCCCTAAAACGCTTGGCAAATCATCACCATCTTCAACATGGAATCCAAAAAGCTCACCTCTTAAACCTAAACTAAATGAATCAGAAGTAGCTAACTGTGGATATAATGCCGCTCCATAAAATCCAGAACCATCGTTATCTTGATAAGCAGCATTGATACCTAAGAAGAAAGAATCAGTTACATCAAAACCACCTGTATAATCTATTTCGAATCCAAGAACCTCTTTATCGTCGTAATATAGATTTAAAAATTGACCAGCATATCCTAATTGAGCACCTAATGCATACCCACCTGTCATGTTGTTGTTAACATCTGTTGGATTCATAAATGCCAGCATTAAGCTAAAATCTTCAGATAAAGCAAAGTCAGCTTTTAAACCAACCATTGAAAAAGGTCCGCTTGAAAACAAATAAGATGTACTGTAGTTAAAATTAGCGACTGGAGAAATCACCTCATAACCAAGGTAAGTGTTCCAACGACCCATTGTTAGTTTGGTGCTTTCTGACACATTCCAGTAAGCATATAATTGATTGATATATAAGTCAGGGCCATCACCAGCTGCTTGGGTACCTTTAGTCCCAAAAGCCAAATCTGCTACTGCTCCTGTTTTTTCTCCTTCATAAGATGCTATAATATTTGCCATACCTAAAGCAAAACCAGTTTGATCTGCAAACGATGTTCCAAAAGGAATATAATTATTATCTGGAGACGTTAGATATGTTTGATAATAAGCATCAACACTACCACTAATTGTAAGCGCTGGTTTACTTTCTTCTTGTGCAAATAAAACCGTTGCCGTAAAAAGCATTGAAAGGGTAAGTAATTTTTTCATAATGTTTAAATTTTAAGTTATTAATCTTGGTTATGTTCCTTAAGAATGCCGTAAAACTATATTAAAAAATCTTAACCCCCTCAAAAA
Organism: Mariniflexile sp. HNIBRBA6329; assembly: GCF_043558645.1. Lineage (NCBI taxonomy): Bacteria > Pseudomonadati > Bacteroidota > Flavobacteriia > Flavobacteriales > Flavobacteriaceae > Mariniflexile > Mariniflexile sp. HNIBRBA6329. The sequence goes on from NZ_JBIFXS010000001.1 coordinate 164,588, forward strand.
ATAGGGGTTCGATTAAAATTTTTATGAATATTTCATTTTTAACCCTATTTTTTGGTGGGTAATATGTAATTTTTTATTTTTTTTGATTATTTGCTAAACCACAGATTTGAATTATTGTCAGTATTTTCTAATTTTTAATGATTTTATTATTATGATTACGGGTAATTGTTGCCATTAATTAAGTTATCCTTATTTATACTATAATAATAGGTGTTGAATATTTATTAAAAAATGACTTTATTATTAACATATAATTATTTTTAGTTAAACTTCACTTCTAAAATCGAAATAATGAATTGCCCTCTATTGTTATTCAAAAACAAGGTCATATCTTAGCACTTCAACTCAAGTTTTTAAACCAATAATTGCTGATTATGCTGAAGAAACAAGGAATGTATTTGCCTGAATTTGAACACGAAAACTGTGGTGCAGGTTTTATTTGTAATCTTAAAGGAGAGAAAACAAATCAAATTATCCACGATGCGTTAGAAATTCTAGTAAAGTTAGAGCACCGTGGTGGTGTAAGTGCTGATGGAAAAACTGGTGATGGCGCCGGTTTGTTAATTGATATTCCTCACGATTATTTCAAACGTGTATGTAATTTTGCCATTCCTGCGCAAAGAGAATACGCGGTAGGTATGGTATTTTTGCCTAAAGTACCTAACCAATATCAATACTGTAAAAACACCTTTGAAAAGGAAATAAAAGCTCAAGGGCTTACTATATTAGGATGGAGACAAGTACCTGTAGATTCATCGCAGCTAGGAGAAATAGCTGCTGCTTCAGAGCCTAACATAGAGCAAATATTTATAGGTAAAACAAATGATATTACCGAAGCTGTTTTTAAAGCCAAATTGTACGCTGCTCGTAAAATCACCGAACATACTATTAGAGAGTCTAAAATATCTGAAAGCGGTTATTTTTACTTGCCAAGTTTATCTACTACAACCCTTATCTACAAAGGCATCATCATGCCTGAAGATATTGGGCCGTATTATACCGATTTACAACAAATAGATTTGGTAACCCGTTTAGCACTGGTTCACCAACGTTTCTCTACCAACACGATGCCTACTTGGGAACTGGCACAACCGTTCCGTTTTATGTGTCAGAATGGCGAGATCAACACGCTGCGTGGTAACGTAAGTAGAATGCGTGTGCGTGAAGAAATCATGAAAAGCGAGGTTTTCGGTCCGCAAATAGAAAAATTATTCCCAATTATATTACCAGGAAAATCAGATTCTGCATCTATGGATATGGTGGTTGAACTGCTAACGCATACCGACAGATCATTACCAGAAATTATGATGATGATGATTCCTGAAGCTTGGGAAAAACATAAAACCATGTCTGAAGAGCGTAAAGCTTTTTACGAATACAATGCATGTATTATGGAAGCTTGGGATGGCCCTGCTTCTGTACCGTTTACAGATGGTGATTATATTGGAGCTTTATTGGATAGAAACGGATTAAGACCTTCTAGATATACCATTACAAAAAGCGGTAAATTAATCATGGCATCAGAAATTGGTGTTGTTGATATTGCTCCTGAAGACGTGGAAAGACATGGTAGATTGGAGCCAGGAAAAATGTTCTTGGTAGACATGAACGAAGGACGTATTATTGAAGATGAAGAAATTAAAAGTAAAATTGTTTCTGAAAGACCTTACAAAGAATGGTTAAGCAAGACACGTTTACACTTAAAAGACGTTCCTTATACTAATGAAACTTGCCCAATAGAAACCATTGATATCAAAACACGTCAACGTTTATTCAATTATACGTTTGAAGATATTCAGGAAGTTATCACTCCTATGGCAGTTTCAGGTAAAGAGGCTTTAGGTTCCATGGGTATAGATACACCCTTGGCAGTATTGTCTGATAGACCACAACTTATATCAAACTATTTCAAACAACTGTTTGCGCAAGTTACCAATCCGCCTTTAGATGGTATTCGTGAAGAAATTGTTACCGATATTGCCTTAAACTTAGGAAAAGACAGAAACATTTTCAGCATTACTGAAAGACAATGTAGAAAACTAAGAATTCAAAATCCAGTTATTTCTAACGCCGATTTAGAAAAAATTAGAAGCATTTCCATAGAAGCGTTTAAAGCTGAAACCATTCATATTTTATATCCAAAAGAACAAGGACTTAATGGTCTTGAAGATGCTTTAGAAGATATGATAACTCAAGTTTCTAAAGCTATCGATAGAGGTGTAAACATCATCATTCTTTCTGATAGAGGTGTTAATAAAGATTTTGCACCAATTCCTGCGCTTTTAGCTTGTTCTTATGTAAACCACCAAATGAACCGTTTACGTAAGCGTTCTTATTTCGATATCATTATCGAATCTGCTGAACCACGTGAGCCGCATCATTTTGCTACTTTATTTGGTTATGGTGCTAGTGCCATCAACCCGTATATGGTAAACGAAATCATCCGTTCACAAGTAAAAGAAGGTTTCATTACAGGTATGGACGAAGATAAAGCGGTTAACAACTTTAACAAAGCTATCGGGTCTGGTATCTTAAAAATTATGAATAAAATTGGAATCTCTACACTTCATTCGTACAGAGGTTCTCAAATTTTCGAAATAGTAGGTTTCAATTCTGCTTTTGTAGAAAAATATTTCCCATATACCGCTTCAAGAATTGAAGGTATTGGTTTATATGAAATTGAAAAAGAAATTAATGAACGTTACAAATATGCATATCCAAACAATTTAATTGACAAACGTTTGGGCTTAAATATTGGTGGCGATTACAGATGGAGACGTAATGGAGAACGCCATATGTTCAACCCAACTACCGTTTCTAAATTACAACAAGCTGTTCGATTAAGCGACCAAGCTAGTTATGATGTCTATGCAAAGGCCATAAACGAGCAGTCTGAAAATTTAATGACCATTCGTGGTTTATTTGAATTTGATAAACTAGATCCAATTCCATTGGAAGAAGTAGAACCTTGGACAGAAATCGTGAAACGTTTCAAAACGGGAGCCATGTCTTACGGATCTATTTCTAGAGAAGCCCACGAAAACTTAGCCATTGCCATGAACCGTATTGGAGGAAAATCCAATTCTGGTGAAGGTGGTGAAGATAGAAAACGTTTCCATCCAGATTTAAATGGCGATAGCCGTAACTCTGCTATCAAGCAAGTTGCTTCGGGGCGTTTTGGTGTAACTTCTCATTATTTAACCAATGCGAAGGAGATTCAAATTAAAATGGCTCAGGGAGCTAAACCTGGTGAAGGTGGCCAATTACCTGGTGAAAAAGTATTACCATGGATTGCTGCGGCACGTAACTCAACCCCATTTGTTGGATTGATTTCACCACCACCTCATCACGATATATATTCAATTGAAGATTTAGCACAATTAATTTTCGACTTGAAAAATGCAAATCGAGAAGCTAGAATTAATGTTAAATTAGTATCTGAAGTTGGTGTCGGTACCATTGCTGCCGGTGTAGCAAAGGCCAAAGCCGATGTGGTATTAATTGCTGGTTACGATGGTGGTACAGGAGCTTCTCCATTAACATCATTGAAACACGCAGGTTTACCTTGGGAACTTGGTTTGGCAGAAGCACAACAAACATTGGTTTTAAACAACCTAAGAAGTAGAATAGTTGTAGAATGTGATGGCCAATTAAAAACAGGTCGTGATGTTGCTATCGCTGCATTATTAGGTGCTGAAGAATTTGGTTTTGCAACTGCACCTTTAGTAGCTTCAGGATGTATCATGATGCGTAAGTGTCACTTAAATACATGTCCTGTTGGTATCGCAACCCAAGATAAAGAATTGCGTAAAAACTTTAAAGGTACACCAGAACACGTTATTAACTTCTTCTTCTATATCGCTGAAGAATTAAGAGGTATTATGGCGCAATTAGGGTTTAGAACGCTAGCTGAAATGGTTGGACAAACTCATAAAATTAACGCTAACAAAGCTATTAACCACTATAAAGCTAAAGGGCTGGACTTATCTGCTATTCTGCACCGTCCGGAAGCTTATAAATTAATGACTGTTAAGAATACCGAAAAACAAGATCATAATTTAGATGAAGTTCTTGATTTTACCATATTAAAAGATTCTCACAGAGCTTTATATAGAAAAGAAAAAATGACTTTAGCTTATCCAATTCACAATACAGATCGTACCGTTGGAGCTATCGTTAGTAACGAAATTTCTAAAATTTACGGTCATTTAGGTTTGCCAGAAGACACCCTCAATATAAACTTTACAGGTTCTGCTGGACAAAGTTTTGGAGCTTTTGGCGCCAATGGTTTAACGTTCACTTTAGAAGGAAACACAAACGATTATTTAGGAAAAGGATTATCCGGTGCTAAATTAATTGTGAAAAAACCTGTTAAAGCTGATTTTATCGCAGAAAACAACATCATTATTGGTAACGTTTGTTTATTCGGCGCTATTCAAGGTGAAGCTTATATAAACGGAATTGCTGGCGAGCGTTTTGCCGTTAGAAACTCTGGTGCTATTACCGTTGTAGAAGGTGTTGGAGATCACGGTTGTGAGTATATGACTGGTGGTAAAGTAGTTGTTCTTGGTAAAACAGGAAGAAACTTTGCTGCAGGTATGAGTGGTGGTATTGCTTATGTGTACGACCCTGAAAATAAATTCACAAACGGATTGTGTAATACCGAATCTATAGAATTTGAAGAGGTTTTAAATGAAGATGCCCAAGATTTAAAAGCATTAATTGAAAAACACGTTCTATATACAAATAGTAACCGAGGTAAAGAATTATTAGCAAACTGGGAAACTAGCTTGAAAAACTTCGTAAAAGTAATGCCTACCGAATACAAACGTGCATTAAAACGTTTAGAGACTGAAGAACAAATGGTAGAAGAACTAACAATAGCATAATGTCATGGGAAAAGTAACAGGATTTAAAGAATTTGAAAGACAAGATGAAAGTAATGCGCCCGTACAAGAGCGTGTAAAGCACTATAAAGAATTTACCATCCCTTTAAGTGATGAGGAAATCACTAAACAAGGGTCGCGTTGTATGGATTGTGGTATTCCTTTTTGCCACAGTGGATGTCCATTAGGGAATTTAATCCCTGATTTTAACCATATGGTTCACCAAGGTGAATGGCAAAAAGCTTCATGGTTATTACATGCTACCAATAATTTCCCTGAATTTACAGGACGTTTATGTCCTGCACCATGCGAAAAATCATGTGTATTAGGTATTATTGAAGATCCCGTTTCTATAGAAAATATAGAAAAACAAATTGTAGAGCGTGCCTTTAAAGAAGGTTGGATAAAACCGCAGCCTCCAAAAACAAGAACTGGCAAAACCATAGCTGTTGTAGGTTCTGGTCCTGCCGGATTAGCAGCAGCCCAACAATTAAACAGAGCCGGACATACTGTAACTGTTTTTGAAAGAGATGATGAAGTTGGAGGTTTGCTTCGTTACGGAATTCCTAATTTCAAAATGGAAAAAGGCATTATAGACCGTAGAATTGCTATTTTAGAAGCGGAAGGTATTACGTTTAAAACCAATGTGAACGTTGGTGTAAACTATGATGTTGAAGAATTAAAGAAATTTGATGCCGTAGTACTTTGTGGCGGAGCTACCGAAAGAAGAGGTTTACCAACTCCTGGTGCCGATGCCGATGGTGTGGTACAAGCTATGGATTTCTTAACCCAACAAACCAAAGTGTTATTTGGTAAAGAAGTTAAAGACCAAGTTTTAGCAACCGATAAACACGTTATAGTAATTGGTGGTGGTGATACAGGTTCCGATTGTGTTGGAACATCTAACCGCCATGGTGCAAAATCAGTAGTGAATTTTGAAATCATGCCAAAACCTCCAGGACACCGTTCACCTACTACACCTTGGCCTTTTTGGCCATTACAGTTAAAAACATCATCTTCACATGAAGAAGGTGTTGAACGTAACTGGTTAATAAACACCAAAGAATTTATAAAAGATGCTAACGGTAAATTAACAGCTTTAAAAACTGTAAATGTGGAGTGGAAAATGGTTCCGGGTGAGCGTCCTCAACTAATAGAAGTTGCAGGTACTGAAAAAACTTGGCCATGCGATTTAGCTTTATTGGCTCTTGGTTTTACAGGTCCAGAAAGCACTATAGCAGATAAATTAGGCATTGAAAAAGATGTCCGATCTAACTACAAAGCAGAATATGGCAAATACCAAACCAATATCCCAAATATATTTGCCGCTGGCGATATGCGTCGCGGTCAATCTCTAATTGTTTGGGCAATTTCTGAAGGTCGTGAAGCAGCACGTCAAGTAGATATTTATTTAATGGGTAAATCAGATTTACCAACTAAAAATGAAGCTGGCGATTTGGTAGCATTATAAAACAAAAAAAGAAGATATTAAAAAATCCCTTTATATTAAGTTATTAAAGGGATTTTTTTATTATGTAGTCAAACATTTAGCTTAAAAACTAAAAAAAACATAAAACCTTAAGATTCTAACTCATTTTAAAATTTATTTAACATAATAAAAAGTGTTAAATATTATATTTGCGATTATTAATTTTTTTAGATGTACAAAAACACAATAGCAGTATTCTTCACAATATTATTTATGGCACTTATAGTAGCGCCTACGGTAATTGTTGCTTTAGATGATTCTATTGATACTTCTATTTTTTATTCAATAGCTGAGGAAGAAGAGAATTGTAAATCTAAAAATTTAGTTTCTCCATTTTCATTACAAAACAATGATGTTTTGGCCGGTTTCAAATTAAAAACACATCAGTTTTTTAGTTACCGCTTTAAAAATTACCCAAAACCGCATCTCAATTTAATTTCACCGCCTCCAGAGCAAATCATATTATAATTTCAGTTTTTTTCTGACTTTAGAAAAAGTCAATTAATCACGTTTAATAACTCTTGGTTTTTCAATCTAGAGTAAAATAATATTGTAATATGTTTAAAACTATTAAAAGCGACTTGCCTGCAAGTCTCGTTGTATTTTTTGTTGCTTTACCCTTATGTTTGGGTATCGCTTTAGCTAGTGGTGCGCCTTTATTTTCGGGTTTAATCGCTGGTATTATTGGAGGAATTGTTGTTGGAGGATTAAGTGGTTCCAATGTTGGTGTTAGTGGACCTGCAGCTGGTTTAGCCGCTATAGTTTTAACTGCCATTGGTACTTTGGGCGGTTATGAGAATTTTTTGGTTGCCGTTGTGTTAGGTGGTGCCATTCAATTACTTTTTGGTGTTTTAAAAGCTGGAGTTATTGGGTACTACTTTCCTTCTTCGGTTATTAAAGGAATGCTTACAGGTATAGGAATCATCATCATATTGAAGCAAATTCCTCATTTTTTTGGTTATGATGCTGAACCGGAAGGTGCCGATAGCTTTATAGAAGCTTCAGGCGAAAACACATTTTCTGCCATTTTTAATATTGTAGAAAATATCACTTTAGGTTCTATGGTTATTGGATTTATTGGCTTAGGGATTATTCTTTTTTGGGATTTAATTCTATCTAAAAAAGCTAAGTTCTTTAAAGTTATACAAGGTCCTTTAGTTGCTGTTGTTTTAGGAATTATATATGTTGTAGTTACAAGTGACAACCAAACTTTGTCTATTTTGCCAAAGCATTTAGTTAGCGTACCTATTCCAGAAGATGCTACATCATTTTTGAATCAGTTTAGCTTCCCAAATTTTGCAGCTATCACCAATTCTGAAGTATGGGTAATAGCCTTTACTATAGCTTTGGTAGCCAGTTTAGAAACTTTATTATGTGTGGAAGCAACAGATAAATTAGACCCACATAAAAATGTAACCCCTACCAACAGAGAATTATTAGCCCAAGGAACTGGAAACATTATTTCTGGTTTAATAGGGGGCTTACCTATAACTCAAGTAATTGTTAGAAGTTCAGCCAATATTCAATCTGGAGGACAATCAAAATTATCTGCTATCATACATGGATTCTTGCTGTTAATTTCAGTAATTGTAATTCCTAAGTTATTAAACATGATTCCATTATCTGTTTTAGCTGCCATTTTATTGGTGGTAGGTTATAAACTAGCCAAACCAAAGCTATTTAAAACCATGTACCAATTAGGTTGGAAACAATGGTTGCCTTTTATTACAACAGTATTGGGTATTGTATTCACAGACTTGTTAGTTGGTATAGGTTTAGGACTAATGGTTGGCGTTGTAGTTATCTTACTTAAAAGCTACCAAAACTCACATTTCCTTCATATTGAAGACAAAAGCAATGGTAAACATAAAATAAAAATGACGCTTGCTGAAGAAGTAACATTTTTTAACAAAGGAGCTATTCTTAAAGAGCTGGACAGTTTGCCAAGAGATACGTATTTAGAGCTAGACCTTATTAAAACCCGATATTTAGATTACGATATTATAGAAATCCTTGAGGATTTCCTTCATAAAGCAAGTGAAAGAAATATCGATATTAAATTGGTATCTAAACGTGGCATTGAAGAAAACCCAGCCAGTTTTATAGAGTTTTTTAGAACAAGACCTAAGTCTAAATTAAGTTTAAGCTAAGCGTCATGAAAAAGAAGAAATATAAAATAGTAGTGCTTGCGGATTTAAAAAAATCTGTAGATCCTGCTTTAAAAAGCGCTGTAAGTCTTGCAAAAATGATTGATGGCGAAATAAGCTTTTTTTATGTTAAAAACGCTGCCAAGGTGGTAGAAAGAGATAATCAACTATCTGCAATGCGTAGTATAAACCACGATTATACGGCAACGAATAAGAAAATAAAAAAGATGGTTGAATCTGTTTCTAGTGAGTTTCAGGTTCCTGTAAACTATTCCTTTGTTTTTGGTAATGTAAAGCATGAAATAGATGATTATATTAAAGAAGTAAACCCCGATATTATTGTTTTAGGAAAGAAAAAGTCAAATGCTTTGAATTTTGTTGGCGATAATATTACCAAATTTGTTTTAAAGAAATATAATGGCCTTATTTTTATAGCAGATGCAAACAACACCTTAACACCTAACAGTAAAATATCTTTAGGGGTACTAAATAAGATGGAAACATTTCTTAATGATAGCTTAACTGAAAATTTATTGGCATATACTCAAAAGCCAATAAAATCATTTAAAATCGTAGAGAAATCTGATGTATTGGATGGAACTAATAGTTCTTCAGAAATCAACACTATAAATTATGTGTTTGAACAAAACGATAATTCTATTAATAACCTATCAAACTACATAACAAAAAACAATATTAATTTGTTATGTTTAGATAGAATGAAGAATGGCAAATACCAATCAAGCTCAGAAAAAAAAGACATTCAAACCATTATAAATAAACTGAATGTTTCCCTTTTACTATCAGGCAACAACAATTATTCATTACAACAATAACGATTTATATAAATTATAAAAGTAAAATATTATGAAAGCACACACAAGAGAAACGCAGGCAACCATGACGCCACAAAAGTCGTTACAATATTTAAAAGAAGGAAACCTAAGATTTCAAAATAATTTAAAAGCAAACCGTAACTTATTAGAGCAAGTTAACGATACTAGCGAAGGCCAATTTCCATTCGCAACTATTTTAAGTTGTATTGATTCTAGAGTTTCGGCTGAATTGGTTTTCGACCAAGGTTTAGGCGATATTTTCAGTGTTCGTATAGCTGGAAACTTTATAAATGAAGACATTCTAGGAAGTATGGAATTTGCCAGTAAACTAGCGGGCACTAAGCTAATAGTTGTTTTAGGACATACCAGCTGTGGCGCTATTAAAGGTGCTTGTGACGATGCGAAACTTGGTAATTTAACTACCATGTTAGGCAAAATAAAACCTGCTGTAGAAGCTGTTGCAGAACCAGCAGACAAAAGCCAAAGAAATTCTAAAAACCTAGAATTTGTAGACAACGTTGCAGAAAAAAATGTACGCATTGCTATTGAAAACATTAGAAAACAAAGCCCTATTTTAAAAGAAATGGAAGACAACAATGAAATTGATATTGTTGGAGCTATGTATGACATCAATACAGGTGCTGTAACATTTTTTGAATAAACGACGATATAAAAATATTATGAAGAAGAAGATAAGTATGGTGGCACTAACATTAGCGTTGGTGCTGCCTAACTTTATTAGCGCACAAGACAGTAATTTTGGCAATTGGCTTATATACATTGGAAATAAACAAGTAAATTCCAAATGGAATATTCATAATGAAATTCAATACCGAAATTACAATGCTATTGGCGATTTAGAACAATTACTTTTAAGAACCGGTTTGGGTTATACCTTCAATGAAGGCAAAAATAATGTTTTATTGGGCTACGGTTTTATACTGTCCGAAAATTATATAGGAGATACCGATGATAAAATAAGTGTAAATGAGCATCGAATTTTTCAGCAATTCACATCTAAACAAGCTATAGGAAGCGTTACATTAAACCATCGTTACCGTTTTGAACAACGTTTTGTTGAAGAAGATTTTAAAATGCGTTTTCGTTACTTTTTAGGATTAAATATTCCTTTTACAGAAACCGGTAAATGTTATTTTTCAGCATATAATGAACTATTTATAAATACCGAAAGCGCTATTTTCGATAGAAATAGGGTTTTTGGTGGTGTTGGTTATCATTTGAATAAAAATATTAAACTAGAAGCTGGTTACATGAATCAGTTTTTTGAAACCTCAGGCAGAGATCAATTCAATTTAATTGCGTTTGTAAACTTCTAAAAACAAGCAATTTTAAAAGACTCCAATACTTTTTTATATAATAGTTTCTTTCTTGATTTTAAATAATTAACTTAGAAATCTTAATACTAAACTATATATGAAAAACCTGTTTTCAAACTTAAAAGGAGATGCCTTTGGAGGTATTACCGCTGGTATTGTTGCATTACCATTAGCTCTAGCATTCGGGGTTTCATCTGGTCTGGGTCCAAGCGCAGGACTGTATGGGGCCATTTTTCTAAGTTTCTTTGCTGCACTTTTTGGTGGTACAAACACACAAATTTCGGGTCCAACAGCACCTATGACGGCTGTTAGTATGGTCGTTATTGCAGGTATTATTGCCATAAACGATGGCGATGTTGAAAAAGCATTTCCCGCCATACTTACCGTATTCTTATTGTCTGGCTTAATGCAAATTGGATTAGGGCTTTTGGGGTTTGGTAAATACATAAAATACATTCCTTACCCAGTAGTTTCTGGTTTTATGACGGCCATTGGGGTTATTATACTAATCACACAAATTTTACCTTCCATTGGTTACTATCCAAAAGAAGACATGGAATATGTAAACACGTTTAAACCACAAGCCGAAGAATTAATTCTTGAAAACATTTTAAAAGAGGAAGCTGGCGAAGGCATTTTAGTGTTAGAAAACTTTAAAGAAACGGTAACAAGAGCAGAAAACATTACTGAAGACGTTATTTTAAAAGAATCTAAAACCCTTGCAAAAAATGATGCTTCCGGTGTTTTAGGCACCCTAAAAGTTTTTCCAAGAGCCATTCAAAGTATTAATTGGTTAGAATTAATTTTAGCGCTTTCAACCATTTTTATCATCTACGGATTTAAACGTATTACAACAAAAATACCAAGTACCTTGGTTGCTTTGGTGGTGGTATCGGGTGTTGCCATCGCTTTTGGATTAAATTATAGACCCATTGAAGAAATTCCTAGTGGCATTCCCATTCCACATTTAGAAGTTTTTACAAATTTTAGTATTGCTAGTATCACTCCTTATATTTTTACCGCATTAACATTGGCTTTATTAGGTGCTATCGATTCATTATTAACAAGTGTTGTTGCCGATAATATGACCAAAACGAAACACAAACCCAACAAAGAACTGGTTGGCCAAGGTATTGGGAACAGTATTGGCGCGCTTTTTGGCGGTATCCCCGGTGCAGGTGCAACTATTAGAACGGTTGTAAATATCAACTCTGGAGGAAAAACAAAACTTTCTGGTATGATAGCAGGTATCATGCTACTTATTATCTTATTAGGTCTAGGACCCATTGCATCAAGAATTCCAGCAGCTGTTTTAGCTGGTATATTAATTACCGTTGGGATAGGAGTTATGGACTATAAAGGACTTAAAGCCATACCAAGTTTACCAAAAGATTCTAAAATTGGCCCTTTAAAAATAAGTTCAGAAGTTATTATCATGCTTGTTGTTTTACTGCTTTCTACCTTCTGGAACTTAGTGTACGCCGTAGGAATCGGGCTTATAATTGCTTCTTTGATGTTTATGAAAAAAATTGGCGATTTAACTGCCGAACGTTCAGATGTGAAATCTTTAAAAGAAGAAGCTTGGGCTGATGAATTTGGTTTTCCCGAACAATTAAAAGAAAAAGTATTTATCAAGCATATTAAAGGCCCTTTGTTTTTTGGCTCAACTAACGAGTTTCAAAGTTTGGCGGCCCAAATTCCAAACTCTGCCTCTATGGTTATTATTCGATTGGACCGTATGCAGTATATGGACCAATCTGGGCTATATGCCATGGAAGATGTACTACAAGAGCTAAACAAAAACAAAATCACCGCTTTATTTGTTGATTTACTAGATCAACCAAAATACATGATGGAACGTATTGACATTATTCCAGATTTAATGCCACGAGAACATATTTTTGAAACCTTTAATGAGTGTATTAACTGGATAAAAACTCAAAAAAATTAAAAGCAATAAAAAATGCGAACCGTTCTGTTCGCATTTTTTTTAATGTTTATAATTAAGTCTTTTGTCTCAACTCTAAAATCTCTTGTCTTTTTTATTGTGCATCACGTATAAATTCTTCACACTTTTCAACCATGTTTTTACTACCGCAAATAAAAGGCACACGTTGGTGCAACTCGGTAGGTTTAATGTCTAAAATCCTTGTAGAACCATCACTGGCTTTTCCGTTAGCTTGTTCTGCTAAAAACGCCATAGGGTTGCATTCGTACAATAGGCGTAGCTTACCATTTGAAGTTAATGAATTTTTAGGATACAGGTAAATACCGCCTTTTATCATATTTCTATGAAAATCGGACACCAAAGACCCAATATATCTAGATGTGTACGGTCTATCACCTTCTTCCTTTTGGCAATATTTGATATAATTTTTAACACCTTGCGGAAAATGAATATAATTCCCTTCGTTAACAGAGTAAATATGTCCGTCTTCTGGAAACTGCATATTGGGATGCGATAAATAAAACGAACCGATGGCAGGATTCAAAGTAAATCCATTAACACCAGCTCCAGTAGTATAAACGAGCATGGTAGACGTACCGTAAACCACATAGCCCGCTGCCACTTGCTGACTCCCTTTTTGTAGAAAATCGTCAATAGTAACAGGTGTTCCTACAGGCGTAATACGTCTGTAAATTGAAAAAATTGTTCCAACAGACACATTAACATCAATATTGGAAGAACCATCTAACGGATCTATTAATACAATATATTTGTTTTGATGATTTTCATCTTGACTGTTAATGGCAATAAAATCGTCTTCTTCTTCACTGGCAATACCACAAACTATATTTCTATTGGTAAGGGTTTGAATAAACTTTTCATTAGCATATACATCAAGTTTTTGTTGGTCTTCACCCTGTATATTGGTGTCGCCTGCAGCTCCAATAATATCTACCAAGCCTGCTTTGTTAACTTCATGATTTACTACTTTAGCGGCTAGCCTAATGGAGTTAATAAGGCTAGATAATTCCCCTGAAGAATATTTAAAAGACGCTTGATTTTCAATGATAAACTCTCCTAAGGTTTGCATTTTTTGAGCCATAAATTTGCTTTTTAGTACTACAAATATCTGCTATTTTTTAATGAACTACAACGTTTTCGCCAAAGATTAATCTTTGAAATAGTCAACTTTAAGTTATCTTTGAAATAATTAAAAAATATTATGAGTTTCACAATTAGAAAAGCTAAAAAAGAGGATATGTCACAAGTTTTGGCGCTTATAAATCAATTGGCTGTGTTTGAAAAAGAGCCAGAAGCAGTAATAATAACTGTTGAAGATTTACAAAAAGATGGTTTTGGCGATCACCCCGCTTTTATATGTTTTGTTGCCGAAGTGAACAAAAAAGTAGAAGGCACTGCCATCGTTTTTCATAGGTTTTCTACATGGAAAGGCAAAATTTTACACCTAGAAGATTTGATTGTTAACGAAACCATGCGCGGTATGGGCTTGGGTACTGCCCTTTTAGATGAAGTTGTAAAATACGGGCACAGTTTGGGTGTTAAGCGTATTAACTGGGAAGTATTAAATTGGAACAAACCCGCCATTACCTTATACGAGAAAAAAGGAGCCCATATTTTACACGATTGGAATGTAGTTCATTTAAACGAACAAGGTATTAAAAACTATATAGCAAATCTATAAAATGCAAATATTTAAATTTGGTGGCGCATCGGTTAAAGATGCCAACGGTGTTAAAAATGTTGCGGCATTACTTCAAAAAGTAGGTTATAAAAATACCTTAATTGTAGTTTCTGCAATGGGAAAAACAACCAATGCTTTAGAACTTGTAATTAAAAATTATTTTGAGAATAAAACCGAATTACAAAGCTCGCTTCAAGAAGTAAAAAAATACCATAATGAAATTCTCTTAGATTTATTTGATCCCGATAGCTATCAGGACGAAAAGCATCAAGTTTTTAAAAAAGTAACGTCGTTTTTTAATGAACTTAACCAGTTTTTAGAAACCAATAAATCGCCCGATTATAATTTTGTTTATGATCAAATTATAGGTTATGGCGAATTAATTTCAACCCTTATTGTTAGCGAATATTTAAATTTTATTGGTCTAAGGAACAATTGGATAGACGTTCGAGAGCATATTAAAACCGATACTTATTACCGAAGTGCCAATATCAATTGGGAGGAAACCCAACAACGCATTTCATCAAATTTCAACAAAACCGTATTAAATATTACCCAAGGGTTTTTAGGAAGCGACCCTAATAATTTCACCACCACATTGGGCAGAGAAGGAAGCGATTATACCGCAGCTATTTATGCCTATTGCCTAAATGCTGATAGCGTAACTATTTGGAAAGATGTGCCAGGAGTGTTGAATGCTGACCCTCGCTATTTTGAAAACGCTCAATTGCTAAACAAAATAAGCTACCGCGAAGCTATTGAGTTGGCTTTTTATGGCGCTTCGGTTATACATCCAAAAACGTTGCAACCTCTTCAAGGCAAAGAAATTCCGCTGTATGTAAAGTCATTTTTAAACCCTGAAGCACCAGGAACACGCATAGGGAAAAACATTACGTTAGAACCCATGGTGCCTTGTTTCATCGTTAAGAAAAATCAAGTTTTAATCTCATTATCCTCTTTGGATTTTTCATATATAGTAGAAGAAAACATTAGCGAAATATTTAATTTACTACATTTATATAAAATGAAGGTAGATGTTATTCAAAATTCGGCCATTAGTTTTTCGGTTTGTGTAGATAATATTTATGATAATCTTGACAAGTTATTGCACCATTTAAAAGCAAAATTTAAAGTAACTTGCCACGAAAACGTGTCTCTTTACACCATTAGGCATTACAACCAAAACGCAATTAACCAAATTGAAGAAGGTAAAACCGTGTTATTAAAACAATTAACGCAAGAAACTGTTCAAGTAGTAAGTAAATAAACAATTTAGTACATTTACAGTCATGACCAAACAACAAGATTCAGGATTAGTCTCAGCTAAAGAAGTGGCTAAAGTAATAAACGTGGACAACTATGGCTTTATAGGAACGTTTATTGGCTGGCTACTTATGAAAGTGTTAAAAATATCTACCTTAAATAAATTTTACAACCGCAACAAACACCTAGAGGGCGTTGAATTTTTAGATAAAATTTTAGACGAATTTCAAATTAAATTCGAAATTCCGGAAGAAGATTTAAAACGACTTCCTAAAGATGGAGCCTATATTACCGTGTCCAACCATCCGCTAGGAGGTATTGATGGTATCTTGCTTTTGAAATTAATGTTGGAACAACGAAACGATTTTAAGATAATTGCCAATTTTTTATTGCACCGCATCGAGCCTATGGCACCTTACATTATGCCGGTAAATCCGTTTGAAGATAGAAAAGATGTAAAATCTAGCCTTGTTGGATTTAAAAATTCCATTCTTCATTTACGGGAAGGTCGCCCATTAGGTATTTTTCCGGCAGGTGAAGTTTCAACTTACAGAGATGGAAAATTAGTAGTTGATAGGCCTTGGGAAGCATCGGCAATGAAGCTGGTGAAAAAGGCCGAAGTACCCGTTGTACCCATTTATTTTCATGCCAAAAACAGCAGACTGTTTTACAAATTGTCAAAAATTAGCGATACGCTTAGAACCGCTAAATTGCCTTCAGAGGTTTTAACACAAAAACGACGCACCATAAAGGTTAGAATAGGGAAACCCATTTCGGTTGAAGACCAAAAAGAACACACATCGCTTGAAGATTTTTCAGAATTTTTAAGACGAAAAACCTATATGCTTTCCAATGCATTTGAAGAAAAATCGAAAATACTAGACAACATTCAGGCTACTTTAAAAACACCCAAAGCTCCAAAGCTTATTGTTACACCTGTTGATACAGCACTAATGATTAGCGAGGTAGAAGCTTTGCGTAAAGACGATTCTAGGCTGTTGCAAAGTAAAAATTACGAAGTATTTTTAGCAGAGGCGTCTAAAGTGCCTAACATTTTAAGGGAAATTGGACGTTTGCGAGAAATCACTTTTAGGGAAGTTGGTGAAGGCACCAATGAAGCTATTGATTTGGATGCTTTTGACAATTACTACCACCATATGTTTTTATGGGATAACGAGCAAAACTTGCTAGCAGGAGCTTATAGAATGGGCTTGGGGTCTAAAATTTTTGCCGAATATGGCATCAATGGTTTTTATTTACAAGACCTTTTTAGGTTTGAACCAGAATTACATAAAATGATGAGCCAGTCTATAGAAATGGGTCGCGCATTCATCATTAAAGAATACCAACAAAAACCAATGCCTTTATTTTTACTTTGGAAAGGTATTGTGCATACCACATTACGTTACCCAGAACATAAGTTTTTAATTGGTGGTGTAAGCATCAGTAACCAGTTTTCAAACTTCTCAAAATCGTTGATGATTGAGTTTATGAAATCGCATTATTATGACCCTTATTTAGCGCAGTATGTACATCCTAAAAAGGAATTTAAAGTAAAACTGAAAGACGCCGATAAAGATTTTGTTTTTGATGAAACCGAGGCCGACTTAAATAAGTTTGATAGAATCATTGATGAAATAGAACCAGGAGCATTACGCTTGCCTGTACTTCTAAAAAAATACATCAAACAAAATGCACGCCTTATGGCTTTTAATGTAGACCCATTGTTCAACAATTCGGTTGATGGCTTGATGTACATTAAAATTGCAGACTTACCAGAAAGCACTGTTCGCCCAGTAATGGAAGAATTTCAGGCAGAATTGGAGCGCAAGTTGATGGAGAATAATGGAGATTAACGTCATTACGAGGGAAGTATGACCGAAGTAATCTCTCCAATTAAATTTCAATATACTTTAGATAACCAATAAACAGAGTGTTTTGTCATTTTCTACAGCAATGACGCAAAAAAAACCTATTTCAATAAAAGTAATGTTTTACCGTACATTAGTTACGGGAAATCCATAAAACGAAAATTCTTAAAAAGAATGTAAGAATAACTTGTGTAATATGTTTTTTTTTTTTTCATATTTGTATTGTCCAAAAGCTTATTCTTTGTTTAGTCTATGCAAAAAAGATGTTGAGGGCATTAAAGAGTACTTTTTAACTAGCGCTAGTTTTTTTATTTACTCCCTAAGTAATATTTAGCAGCGTAATAATACAGTTTTTAGACGGCTGTATTGTATTAATAGACTAACCATAGACCCAACCATATAGACCATTTTATAGACTGCATAGACAAAAAACGTGTATGTTAATTGTGTGCAGTAAACATTATTAAACTTAATGCTAATAAGCATTAAACCAAATAATTATTGCAAATTTTTAACCTATTTAATATTAACAACAAATGAAAACATTAACATTATTTTTCTTAATTGTATTTACAACCGTATTGACTGTTAACGCCCAAATAACCGAAGGTAATTGGATGGTTGGGGGTGATGCTAGTTTCTATAATTCTAAAATAAAAGGAGAAAATGAAGAATCCTTAGGTTCTTCAAATGGAATAAGGCTTTACCCTAATATTGGTTATTTTTTTATAGATCAATTTGCAGGAGGTTTAAACGCTAATTTTAATTACGGTAAACCCAGCGGCGGTCTCTCAAATGTAGGTTTTGGGTTAGGACCTTTTGTTAGATATTACTTCTTAAATCCTGAAAAAAGAATAAATGTTTTTGCAGATGCAAACTACAATTATTATTATTCAAAAACCAAAGGTTTTCCCGTTAGTAATGGAAGTAATTATAGGTTTAAAGCGGGTCCTGTTATTTATTTCAATAGTAGTGTAGGATTAGAACTTACTTTAGACTATAGTTCCACAAAATTTGATACTTATACTTCAAATGATTTTAGATTTGCTTTAGGTCTACAAATACATTTAGAAAAATGATGATTTTAATGCTTTTATAAAAACTAAAATTTATAAAATGAAAATTAAATTTATTCTAGTATTTACACTTATTTTTATGTGTAAATCTTATTCTCAAGTTGTAACCACTATAACAAATATATTGGTTAATAACCAAACTACCGTTTCTAATTGTAATTTAATAGATTTCGGCACGAATTCAAACAATAGTCTAACAATTTATTTTAAATTAACAAAACCTTCAAACCAAGCCGTTGGTAATTGTGATTTGGATATTCTATTAAAATATAATACTGGTTCTTACGGCAACTCAAGAGCAAATATTATTCTTCAATCGGGTGGTTGGATTAACAATAATACTGAATTTATTGGGCAAATTACAGCAAATATATCCGCAAGTGAAATTCAACTTACAGGTAGTAGTATTTATATTGAATGTAAAACTTCTTCGGGCGTAAAATCACAAAGTTGCGAATATCCTCTAACAAAAACGCCAACACCAGAGTTTAAGATACTTCCTGGAAGCTCAAATATTAGCTGTGGAAATACAAGCATAATTACTTTTTCGGTTTATAATGTTAATAACTCTCAAGGTACAAAAACATATAGTTGGTATGTAGGTAATGGCTGGAGTTTACCAGATGGTACACCTGTAAGTGGTACATTAACAGATACAAGTAGTACTATCCTATTGAAACCTGCTTCGCAAACTATTTTGCCCTCTACCGTGTTCCTTACAGTTACATTAAATGGAGTTGAATATTATGATTCTTCTCCTGTTATACGCTCTCCTGTTTCACAAACCATTACAGCCATATCTGGTGCATCTACATTATGTAGTGGTAGTACAAATTACAATTTTGGTACTGAAAATGTATTAACGGGGCAAACGGTTACTTGGAGTTTATCTAACAGTACAGTTGCTACTCTAAGCAATGCTTCAAATACGGGGGTTACACTAAACTTAATTGGCAATGGTGGGGTTACACTAACAGCTACCATAGCTGACGCCTGTGGGCAATCTTATAGTAAAACCAAAAACTTGTTTGGAGGCGCTCCACCAGCTATTGCTGTAACTAGAGGTACTGCACAATCTGAGTATTGCGATATTAAATACCATTATGTACCATTTATTATAAATAAACCAATAGGAGCATCTTTAAGCTTTCCTTTTTTATATCCAAATGCAACTTATAGTTCGGTATCTAACGGTAATGATGAATACACCTATACTTTTGCATTTTTAAAAGGATTTAGCGGTTATTTTAATATGTATGCAGAGCTTACAAATAGCTGCGGTTCTTCAACTTATGAAAGTGAAGGCGATTTTTATATACAAAGTTGTAGTGAGATTCAATCTATGGCGAGTTCTAATAAATCAACTCTTGACACCATTTTTAAAATTTATCCAAACCCTTCTAACGATGTGGTGTATTTAGATTTGGTTGACGCTAACAATGTTCCAGAAAAAAATGCTGAAATAAGTGCTTCTTTATATGATATGCTAGGTTTTGAAAAAGAAAAGGTTAAAATTAAAGACAATAAAGCGGTTATTGATGTGAGTGCATTACCTTCTGGATTATATGTTTTAAGACTAAATATTAATGGTGAAACGGAAACACATTTAATTTCGATAAAATAAAAAAGCATCACAAAAAAAGCAGTTTTAGAAAATCTATCTAAAACTACTTTTTTTTATTTTTATAATTTAGTTTGCTTAAAAACTACGCTTCAATCAACACATTAAACAGCTTTTAAACACTACCTAAACAACATAATGATGCCTCCTAAGGCAGTAACAATAAACACAAACCTTCGGTAATTAACATTCGAAATAAGTTTTACAATATAAGCTCCTAAGAAAAAACCAAGAATGACTGCTGGAATTAATACCGAATTTAAAACCAAGGTTTCTGCACTTACGGTATTCCAAACGAATATATGAAAGGGCAGTTTGAATACGTTGATGATAAAAAACAACCAAGCGGCAGTACCAATAAATTCGTTTTTAGGCATACGCATGGCAAGAAAATAAATATCGGAAATAGGGCCTGCTAAATTACCAACCATAGTGGTAAAACCAGCCATAAAACCTGCTGAATTTGAAAACCATTTATTGGTTGGTACCGTAGTAGATTTTCTGTTCTCCATATAAAACATAATGAATACAGACCCAATGATGATGACTGCCATAATGCGTTTAAAAACAGCTTCAGAAATGTCATTTCCAATCCAAACCCCAACTAAAACCCCTATTACCATTGAGGGGAGTAGTTTTTTAATATACTGCCACTGCGCATGTTTGTTATAATAAACAACTGCAAAAATATCGGCAAAAATTAACATGGGCAGTAATATACCCGTTGATGCTTTTTCGCCAAAAACAAAAGCCAGTATTACAACAATAATAATGCCTATGCCTTTTATACCCGATTTTGATAAGCCCAATAAAAAAACCGCAAAACAAATAGCAGCCCATTGTAAAACAGTAAGATGAAAAGATTGAAGAATGTCTAAATATGTCAAAGCTTGGTGTATGGTTTTTTGGTTTTTGGAATTTCAGTGTTGATACTTTTTACAAAAAAGCAGTATCTATAGGTTCCCAAAGTTCTATTTTATTGCCGTCGTTATCTAAAATCCAGCCAAATTTACCATAATCGTAGGTTTCCATATCACCAACTATTGTTACGCCTTCATCTTTTAAAACTTTTAGTAATGCTTCTAAATTTTCAACCCTATAATTGAACATAAAGTCCTTTTTTGAAGGCTCAAAGTATTTGGTGTCTTCAGCAAATGGACTCCATTGAGTAGAGCAGTCTTTACCATCTTTATCTTTCCACCAAAAAGTAGAACCGTAATCATCGGTATTAAAACCCAAATGTTTTTGGTACCAGTCTTTAGTCGCTTTTGGGTCTTTTGTTTTGAAAAACAATCCGCCAATACCTGTTACTCTTTTTTTCATTTTAGTAATGTGTCTATTGAAAAATTAAACGTGTTGATCTACAAGAATGGCATTCCCATCAGGATCTAAAACCACAAAACTTGCCGGTCCAGAAGTGGTTTCGTCTGCTTCACTTTCTAGTTTTACTCCTTTTTGTTTGAGTTGTTTTTGAATATCCCGAACATCATCAAAAGTAGCGAGTTTGGTAGCATTTTCATCCCAACCAGGATTAAAAGTTAGTATGTTGTTTTCAAACATTCCTTGAAACAGTCCTACCAAGGCATTGCCATTTTTCATTATAAGGTAGTTCTTGTCTAAATCGCCAGCAAACTGTGAAAACCCTAAGTTTTCATAAAATTGTTTAGATGCCTTAATGTCTTTAACGCTAAGGCTTATTGAAAAGGCTCCTAATTTCATATCGTAGTTTTTTATAAATTACTTTTTAATATTCTTTTCATAAATGTTTATCCATGCTTCGGTGGTCATTTTTGACGCCAACTCTCCAATAAGTTCATACGGAATATCGTCTATATATTTAAACCTAATACAGCTTTTTCCCATATCGAGTTTACGCTTGCAATGCTTGGGGTATTCGGTAACAAACCAATCGTACAACTCTTTGATGGCATACACACCCATATGGTAAACGTTTATAGAGTTTTTTTGCGAAGCAAAACTCATAAAGGGCAAGGGCAATTCTGGTGTGCAATGATATCCAGCGGGATAGACGGCATGTGGTACTACATAACCAATCATACCATAGCTCATGGTTTCTTCGAATCCTTTTGGTAGATTTTTATTGATGATATTACGTAGCTTTTTTATAGGCTCTTTTCGGTCTTCAGGAAGTTGACTAATATAATCTTCAGGAGAAATTGCTTGGTATTGCATGAGCTTAACTTTAGAATTCTAAAGTTAAGAAAATTTTGCTTTAATCTTATCGACAATGGTTTGCGCCAATTTTTCTTTGCTTTCAACCGTCCAACCAGCTACGTGTGGGGTCAGTAATACGTTTTCTGAAGCTATTAAATATTGAAAAGGCTCTGGCATAATTGAAGTGAACATATCTTCAAACGATGCTTTTTCGTATTCCAAAACATCCAATCCCGCGCCAAGGATTTTACCCGATTTTAATGCTGAAACCAAATCTTGAGTCACTACACTTTTACCACGTGCCGTATTGATGAACCAAAACGGTTTTTTTAATTGATTAATAAAATTGGCATTAATCATGTTCAACGTTAAGGGGGTTTGTGGCGTGTGTAAACTTACAACGTCCACCTTTTCCTGAAATTCATTTAACGCTACTTGTTTTGCGTTGGCATCGCCTACGCCATCTTTAATATCATAACACAACACCTCTACATCAAAACCTCTTAATTTTTTTGCAAAGGCTTTTCCCATATGGCCATAACCTATAATGCCTACGGTACGTCCATCGAGTTCGACTCCTCGGTTGGCTTCGCGCTGCCATTTGCCATTTCTAACTTCTTGGTCAGCTTTATTTAGTTTATTGAATAGAGAAAGCAGCATACCTAAAGCATGTTCGCCTACTGCATTGCGGTTGCCTTCGGGTGCTGCAATAAGTTCGATACCTTTTGAAATGGCATAATCACAATCTATATTTTCTAATCCTGCGCCTACACGCCCGATGAATTTTAAATGGGTTGCGGCATCTAAAAATTGCCTATCGATGGAAAAACGGCTTCTTAAAACGATCCCATCATAATTTTTAATTTTGGCTTCGATTTCTTGTTTTGAAGATGTGTAATCTTCATGATTGGTGAAACCTAAATTGTTTAATTGATTGATTAGAAGTTCGTGATTGGTATCTAGGTGGAGGATTTTCATGGTTTTTACCTTAAAAACAGAAGTTTGGTTGTTTAATAAATCAAATGTAATTATTATGGGATGCTGAAACAAGTTCAGCATGACGTTTTTTAGCTGATAACCGCGTTAGGGATTGCAGTGAAAAGCCCACAGCGAGGTACGAGCGAGGACTTGCAACCTTTCGACTGCGCTCAAGATAAACTTCAGCACGACCCGATAGGGTAACGCCCAAATTATTTAAAAACCGAGTATTAATTTGGCTATTAAAAAGTACATTAAAATACCAAAGACATCGTTGCTGGTGGTGATGAAAGGTCCTGTGGCTACGGCGGCATCGATACCGCGTTTGTCTAAAAATATGGGGATGAACGTGCCTATTAATGCTGCCATAATGATAACGGAAATTAGGGCGACACAAATGGTTAGCGACTCTAAATAGGTTGTTTTAAATATAAAATGGCTGATGATTAATACGATGCATGCTATGGCGAGACCGTTTACCAAACCTAACAAAAATTCTTTAAGAAGGCGGTTTAAAATGCTGCCATCTATGGAATCGTTGGCTAAACCTTGTACCACGATAGCCGATGATTGTACCCCTACGTTTCCTGCGGTTGCTTGTATGAGTGGAATGAACATTAACAGTGCTGGGAATTTTAACATGGCATCGCTAAACCCGTTGATGATGCTTGCTGCCCCAATACCGCCAAACATACCTATTAAAAGCCATGGTAAACGGGCCTTGGTGAGTTCCCAAATGTTATCATCGGCCTCTACATCGGCGGTAATACCTGCGGCTAATTGATAATCTTTTTCCGCTTCTTCTTTCATCACATCAACGATATCGTCGATGGTGATTCTTCCTAAAAGTATATGGTTATCGTCAACTACTGGAATGGCTTCCAAATCGTATTTTTGCATGACTTTGGCAACGTCTTCGGCATCATCGTGCACGTTTACATAATCGACACTCGAATTGGATATTTCTGCAATTTTTTGGTCGCTTTTAGCAACAATAAGGTCTTTTAATGAAAGACGACCTACGAGTTTATTTTTCTTATCGACTACGTAAATGGAATGTACGCGGGTTACTTCTTTGGCTTGCCCACGTATACGACGTAAACAACCGGCAACGGTCCAGGTTTCGTAAACTTTAACCAACTCTTTTGCCATAAGTCCGCCCGCCGTATCTTCATCATAAGCCAATAATTCTTCAATTTCGGCTTTGTGCTCTTCATCCTCAATATGTGATATAACTTCACGTTTACGGGATTCGGGAAGTTCTGAAATGATATCAGCAGCATCATCGGTATCCAATTCACCAATTTCGTCGGCAATTTCTTTTGAAGACAGATTTCTTAATACTTTTTCTCGATTGTCCTCATCGAGCTCCATTAAAATGTCGGCAGTGGTTTCCGAGTCTAGAAGTTTGATGATATAGATGGCTTCATCTAAATCTAATTCATCTAAAATTTCGGCAATATCGGCGTAGTGAAAGTCTTTTAAAAGCTTTTGAAGTGCTTTATCATTGTTTTGTTCAATGAGACTTTCTACCTGATTGATTAAATCATCGGTTAATTCAAATTGTATGTTTTCTATTTCTTCAGACAAAATGCGATGTTTACAGGTCTTTTTCAATTAACTGCGTAAGTTCTATAAACTGCTGCACACTTAATTGTTCCGGACGTTTGTCAAATATACTATCTTCTCTTAAATTATCGCTTAAATTGAATGTTTTTAAACTGTTACGAATTGTTTTTCTGCGTTGCTGAAAGGCTGTTTTTACTACTTTGAAGAATAAAGCATCATCGCATGGTAACGAATAATCTGCTTTTCGGGTAAGGCGCAACACGCCCGATTCTACTTTTGGTGGCGGATTGAATACCGATGGCGGCACCGTAAATAAATATTCGGCATCATAATAAGCCTGTGCCAATACCGATAGAATACCATAAACTTTACTACCTTCTTTAGAGCAAATGCGTTCGGCAACTTCTTTTTGAAACATACCTGAAAACTCGGGAATCTGGTCGCGCATGTCCAAGGTTTTAAAAACGATTTGTGTTGAAATATTATATGGAAAATTGCCAATAATAGCAAAGGGTTCGCCTTTAAACACTTGGTTTAAATCGTACTTTAAAAAGTCTTTTTCAATTATTCTGGATGCCAGATTTAAGTAATTGGCTTTTAAATAGTCTACCGATTCCGTATCAATTTCAATAACGTGTGTGGTGATGTCTTTTTTAAGTAAATATTTGGTAAGCACCCCCATACCCGGACCAATTTCCAAAACGGTTTTATAGTTTTTTAAAGTAAGGGTATCGGCAATTTTTTGAGCAATCATCTCATCATTTAAAAAATGTTGCCCTAAATGCTTTTTTGCTTTTACTTGATGTTGGTTTGGGGTATTTGCCACGAAATCACGTATGTTTTATTAATTGAAAGCTAGAAATACGAAGATATGAAAGTTTTGCTCGCAAAGGCGCAAAGACTTGAGTTATATTCTTTTGAAGAATGCTGAATTGAGAATGGTTATTTAAAATTTACCGTGTACTCGTCTAGTATTTGAAGTTCGGTTCTAAAGGATAGTACTTTATCAGCAAATTTTTTGAGTCCTTCGCTTCGTAGTTTTTCGGCATCTTCTCTATAATAAGCATCCAATGCTTCTCTAGAATAGGTACGGTATTGTACAGAATAGGTAACGCCTCCCATATCTTCCTCTACCAAAACTCTGGTAAGGGTTGCTTTTTCAAATTTTCCGGTGGCCAATACTTGCGGAATGTGTTCTTTTATCCATGCTAACCATTCGTCGTGTATAGATTCGTCTATGTTTGATGTTACGTTGTATATTATCATGTTTTGTTGTTTAATCGTTTGTTGTTTAGCTGTTGGGGCTGAATTTTCTAAAAATCTAACTTATCTAACAATCTAATCTGTCTAAAATCTAATTAATAGCATCACCACGTAAAGCTCGATATCGTTTTCTGGCTTCTACAAAATAAATACTATCGGCATGATTAAAAATGATTTTTTCGTATAAACTTTTAGCCTTTTCGGGTTGATTGGATTGGTAGTCATAAAGTTCAGCAAGATGAAAATAAGCATCGTCTACTAAAATACCATCGGCATAATTTTCAATAATAGTTTCATAGTTTGCTTCGGCCTTTTCAAATTGTGCCTTTTCTTCAAATAATTGTGCTTGTTTAAATAAGGCTTGTGGTATGATGGGTTCGGTTTTATGTTCGTTTAAAATTTTATCCAGCAAGGTTATAGATTCGTCAGTTCTATTTTGAAAAGACAACAAATCGGCTTTTGCGTAAAGTTTTAAAGCCGTTTGAGTGGAATCTTCATATTTATTATCGGAAATAAGCAATTTTAAATCTAAAGCATCATTAGCTATAAGTTGCGATGTTGATGCTTTTAAGACCTTAAGCTGCGATTCTGCCCATTTAAAATCGCCTTTGTAGTAGCTGGCTTTGGCTACCTTATAACGTGCTTCTTGGGAAATAGTACTGTTTTTTGAATTGCGTTGAATTTGTGTGTAGTAGATTAAAGCATCATTAAATTTTTCTTGCAATACTAAAATATCTCCCAATTCTAATTTTACTTCGGCTTGTTGCAAATCATTTAGTGGCAATTCCAAAGTTTTTTCTAAAAAAGAAGCTGCTTTTCTTGGCTCATTTTTGTTGAATGCCAGAAAATGTGCGTAGGCTATTTGAAGTTTTAAGGTTTGGGAAAACGTACCGAACTTATTAAACAACTCTTGGTATTTGGCATCAATCGTACTATAATTTTCTTTGGTACTTTGCTTTGTTTCTAACTGAATTAAATGGTGGTGCGCCTCTATCAAAATATCCAAATCTTGGGCTGTGGTTGTAATAAATGTGTAAATTTCTTTGGCAGTTTCCAGTTCATTTTTACTAAATGCAATATCGGCAAGTTCTTCTATTCTAAGCAAACTTTCGGGTTGCCTGCTAAAAATTGCTTTCTCTTGGGCAAATGCTTTTTTAAAATCGTTTTGCTGAATAAATAACCAACTTAACAACTCATTCCAAAAAACATGGGGCTCTTGCTGAACTTTTTTAAGTAGAATTTTTCGGAATATTATATTGTTTTCATTCTGGCTGTCTTCACTTATAAAATCACTTATAGCACGTTTTATATTGCCTAAACTAATTGGATTGGACTGCGCAAAATCAACATAGCTTGTAAACATTTTTTCAATATTTCCTTGCTCGCCATACAACTGTGCTAACTGCAAATCAAAATTATATTTTGGCTCTGCTGCCTTGGCTTTTTCATAAGCTACAATCGCTTCATTTACTAACGAATGGCTTTGAAAACTTCTTGTAATAGAAAACACATTGGTAGGGTTCTCATCAATACTTGTTATTGCTTTTTGGTATTGAACGTTAGCGTTTTCTAAATCGTTTTTTAATTGATAATTATAGCCTAATTCTACCACAAATGATGGGTAATTATAACGTTCCATAACTTTTAGCAAAAACGATTCTGCTTCGTTATATTGTTCTAATTCTTGATATGAACTTATTATTTGAAAAACGTAATTTATGTTTGGCGATACAACATATAGCTTTTTATATTCAAATAATGCCTTTTCAAAGTCGCCATTTTTATAGTACTCTCTAGCAATTCCATCGTCTTGCGAGAACAATTGGGCAGTAAATAGAAAGCATAAAACAAATAGAATTCTCATGTTGTAAATATAACAAATACGCGGAGTAGCTACTGCTAATATAATTATAAAAAATGCCCGAATAAAAATTCGGGCACTAACCAACCAAAATAAAAGTTCCATTAACTACCGTTAATATAAAAAACGATGTAATACTGATTGGGGACAGTCTTTATATAAAGAATTAAATCCCTATTTGCTTACAATAGCAGTAACTTTGCTTTCGGATTTTGAGATTTCAAAATCTGAAAACAATACTTTGCCTGCGAAAAAAATTAATGTAATTAAGATTACTAAGCGTTTAATATTTTTCATGGTTAGAAGGTTTAATAGATTTGGTGCCTCTAACTTCTAAAATATTTTTAGATATGCAAAAGAATTACAAATAAAATCGTTAAAAAACGTTAATATATTGCATTTTGTCGATTATTTAAAATAAAAAATACAAAATTGTAGGTTTTTATCTCTTTTTGTCTGAATGATATTTTTGTTTAATCTATAATTTTAAAACCCGTATAGGCTTGTAAAACTTCAGGAATTACAATACCATCTTTGGTTTGGTAGTTTTCTAAAATACCTGCCAAAACACGAGGTAATGCTAACGAACTTCCGTTTAAGGTGTGTGCCAATTCGTTTTTACCTTCGCTGTTTTTAAAACGCAATTTTAAACGGTTTGCTTGAAAGGTTTCAAAGTTTGAAACTGAAGATATTTCCAACCATCTATCTTGTGCTGTAGAGAATACTTCAAAATCGTAGGTTAACGCCGAAGTAAAGCCCAAATCGCCACCACAAAGTCTTAATATTCTATAAGGTAATTTTAATTCTTGTAAAATGGTTTTTACATGCTCCACCATGCCATCTAACGCTTCGTATGATTTACTAGGGTGTTCTACACGCAAAATCTCTACTTTATCGAATTGGTGCAATCTATTTAATCCGCGTACATGTGCACCGTAACTTCCAGCTTCACGACGGAAACATGGTGTATAACCAGTAATGCCAATTGGCAGCTCGCTTTCATTCAAAACCACATCTCTAAAAATGTTGGTTCCTGGTACCTCAGCGGTTGGAATTAAATATAAATTATCTTCGGTTACATGGTACATTTGCCCTTCTTTATCTGGCAATTGCCCCGTACCAAAACCAGACGCTTCGTTCACCAAATGTGGTAATTGGTATTCTGTATAACCTGCTGCAGTGTTTTTATCTAGAAAATATGCGATTAATGCACGCTGTAATCTGGCGCCTTTGCCTTTATACACAGGAAAACCGGCACCAGTGATTTTATTTCCTAATTCAAAATCGATAATATCGTACTTTTTTGCCAATTCCCAATGCGGAAATGCGCCTTCGTGCAATACAGGAATATCGCCTTCTTTATAAACTTCTAAATTATCGGTATCCGAATTTCCGTTAGGGACCACCTCATTAGGAACATTAGGAATTTTATACAGTAATTGATTTAGCTCCTCTGTTTTATTATTAAGCGCGTCGTTTAATTCTTTTGAAACTTCTTTTAACTGACTTGTTTTCTCTTTTAAAAGATTCGCTTTTTCAGCTTCGCCCGATTTGTACAAATTTCCTATTTCTTTTGAAAGCGCGTTCGATTCTGCCAAAGTATTATCCAACTCGGTTTGAATGCGGCGTCTTTCTTCATCAAACGAAATAACATCATTGATCATTTGAGTAGCATCGATGTTTCGTTTTGCTAATCGGGTTATTACTAAATCTTTGTTTTCTCTAATAAAAGGGACTTGTAACATGTCTTAAAAATTTAAGCGACAAATTTAATGAATTGCGAACATATTTGCTGTTCTTTTGAATGTAAAATCAACGTTAATTAAAATGTGATTTTATATAGCTAAGCGATACTTCTTTGTCTTTTAATAATTGCTCTTTTAAAGCCTCAACCGATTCGAATTTTTGTTCGTCGCGAAGCCTGTGCAATAAATCTATTTGAATGGTTTTATTATAAATATTTCTGTTGAAATTGAAAAAGTGCACTTCAATAGTTTCCACTTGCCCTTCAACGGTAGGGTTGAAACCTATATTCATCATACCAAATACAACCTCGTTATTTATAACAGAACGCACTATATAAGCACCGTGTTTTGGAATTAATTTATAATCTTCATCTATTTGGATGTTGGCTGTTGGGTAATCTATTTGTCTGCCCAACGCTTTACCTTTTACCACGTTGCCAGTTAGCATAAACGGATAACCTAAAAACGCATTGGCTTTATCAATATCGCCGTCTTCCAATGCTTTTCTAATTTTTGTAGAACTTACAGATACATCGTTAATATCTTGGGCCGAAATTTCTTCAACTTCAAAACCGTATAAATCACCAAACTTTTTTAAATCGTTAATATCGGCGTTTCTATTTCTACCAAACCTGTGGTCGTAACCAATAATTACTTTTTTAGCATTAAGTTTATCAACTAAAATTTTCCTTACAAAATCTTCTGCCGAAAGTCTGGAAAACGCTTTTGTAAACTTTTTAATAAGTAAATAATCTAAACCCAAGGCTTCTAAAATAGCGCCACGTTCGTTAATGGTATTAATTAATTTTATGTTTGAATCTTTTTGCAACACCATACGTGGGTGCGGAAAAAAAGTAAGGATAACAGATTTTAAATTGGTTTGCTTGCCAATATTAATTAAACGCTTCACTATTTTTTGATGCCCCACGTGAACACCATCAAAAGTACCTATGGTAACAATGGTCGGCTCCATAGATTTATATGCGTTGATATTTTTAATTTTGCTCATAACAAGCGTTTAATTGCTACTTTAATGAAAATAAGTTAGATTTGTTAATCGTTTTTAGTAAAAACAACTCCAAATAAATTTTTTATGAAATCGCCATTAACAAACGTTTTAAAAAAAACACCAGTAAACAAAAGGCGATATCATATACCTTTGAAAAACCGTAATTTCTACTTATGAAGGCAAAACTACATTATGTTTTATCAATAGCAATGTTTTTGTTTATCTTTTCGGTGTCTTCCCAAAATTCTTCATGGGAAAAAGTTGAAAGTATTCAAAATTCTAAAATAATTTCAAAATTAAATTTAAATAAAAATAATATTCATGTTTTTAAACTTAATGTTCCATCTCTAAAAGAATCATTATCGGGTACACTTTCTAGAAATTCTAAAGTAAAACAAAAGGCAACTATAATTTCCGTTCCTGGTGAGGAAGACAAACTAGAAACCTTTAAAATATATGAAGCGTCTGTTTTTTCCGCAGATTTAGCGGTTAAATACCCAGACATAAAATCGTATGTTGGTGTAAGTTTGGATAATTCTGGGACACGTTTGCGTATGAGTATATCGCCACAAGGAGCGCAAACCATGATTACTTATTTAGATAAACCTAGTGTTTTTATGCAGCCTACTTCAAAAGGTTCAAACGAATATGTTCAGTATTCTAAAAAAGACAAAAACAAAACAGCTTTTATATGTAGTACCATTGATGAACTGAATGAAAACTTTAACAAAAGTACTAGTTTAACTTCAAAAATTGCCATTAACGAAGGAGGCGCCAACAACAAAACCCTTCAAAAATTTAGAATCGCTATTTCAACCACTGCGGAATATACTGCGTATCACAACGATGGTATTCCTGGAAATGGTGATGCCGTTGCCGATGCCTTAGCAGCTATTAACGCCACTTTGAGCAGAGTAAACGAAATATTTGAGACCGATATGGCCGTTACTTTTGAACTTGTAAATGCTACCCAATTAATTTACACAAATGCAGCAACAGACCCCTATTCCAACGCCAATATTGGTGCTGACGAAGATAATTTTGATAACGCAAATGGTTGGAGCCTTCAACTACAAAACAATTTAACCAACACTATTGGAAATGCTGCCTATGATATTGGGCATTTATTTGGTGCAACAGGAGGTGGCGGTAATGCCGGTTGTATTGGTTGTGTATGTGTTAATGACACACCAAGTACTACAGACCATAAAAAAGGAAGTGCATTCACATCGCCTTCAAATGGAATTCCTGAAGGAGATACGTTTGACTTGGACTTTGTAATTCATGAAATTGGACATCAAATGGGTGCCAACCATACTTGGGCGTATGAAAGTGAAGGTACTGGTGTTAATTCCGAACCTGGAAGTGGAAGTACAATTATGGCATATGCTGGAATTACTGGTGAAGATAATGTACAAACCAATAGCGACGCTTATTTTCATTATCACAGCATCAAACAAATATTGAATAATTTAAGTGGTAAAACCTGCCAAACCACCGAAGCAATTACCAACAACCCACCCATAGCAAATGCTGGTAATGATTATAACATTCCTGCTGGAACTGCATATATTTTAAAAGGTAGTGCTACCGATGCTGACGGAGGCGATAATCTCACTTACTGTTGGGAACAAATAGATAGTGGTACCGTAAATTATTTGAATTTTGGACCCGAATTAGCCTCTGGATCGATGAATAGATCGTTGCCGCCATCAAGTGCTTCTGATAGATATATTCCTAAATTCAGTAGTGTTTTAGCTGGAAATACCACACAAACAAACCCAACTTTGGGTAGTGACTGGGAAACGGTTTCAACCGTTGGAAGAACTTTAAATTGGGCTTTAACGGTTAGAGATAGAAACCCCGCAAGTGCCAGTGGAGGACAAAGTAGTTACGATACCATGAAAATAACGGTAGAGAATGTAACACCATTTACAGTTTCAAACCCTGTTTCATGGGCACAAGGAAGCACTGTTTCTATCAATTGGGTTGTTGGGCAAACGGGAAATGCCACTATTAATTGCCAAAATGTAAATATCAAATTATCAACCAATGGTGGTTTAACCTTTCCCATAACCATAGCATCAAACACACCTAACGATGGTTCACATACTTACACAGTACCATCTATTCCTAATACAAGTACTGCACGGTTGTTAGTTGAAGCGGCCGATAACATTTTCTATGACGTTTCTAATTTTGATTTTTCAATTTCTCCAGAACAAGATTTCTTTATGGTTGAAGAAACTCTAGACCCTATTGGATGTGCTGAAACTACTGCTACATTTCATTTTAATTATGTAACCGCAAATGGTTTTTCTGAAACCACCGTTTTTAATGCCTCAGGAAACCCTAGTGGTTCTTCTGTAACTTTTTCCCCTACCAGCTTAAATACCTCGGGAATGGTTACCATGACCATTAGCGATTTAGGAGGCGTTCCGATTGACGATTACAGTATTACCATTATAGGAACTGCATCAACAAAAACCAAAAACAAAGTAGTTCATTTTCCTTTTAATAATGGGCATTGTGCATCGGTTGCCAACACCCAATACGAAACAAGTATAACCAGAATACAATTTAACAGCATAAATAATACATCTGCAAAACCATCGGGTTATAGTAATTACAAAAGTATTTCCACCGATGTTAATAGAAATAGCTCTTATAATTTAACAGTTAATGTGAATACCGATGGTGATTATACCGTTGCAACTAAAGTTTGGATAGATTGGAACCAAAACTGTAGTTTTAATGATGCGGGTGAAGAATACATTTTAGGTGATGCCACTAATGTTACAAATGGAACAACAGGTAATTCGCCACGATCTATAACTGTGCCATTGGCGGCTCTTTTAGGAAATACCATCATGCGGATTTCTACCAAATTTAAAGATGATGGACAACCAACTGCTTGCGAAAACGGTTTTGATGGTGAAGTTGAAGACTATACCTTAAATATTACACCTACATTGACTATTGAAGAGTTTGGTTTCGAGAATTTTATAGTGTTTCCAAACCCAAATAAAGGTGCGTTTAGTATTCAATTAAATGGCTCGTTGGAACGCAGTATTCATGTGGCTGTTTTTGATATGAGAGGGCGACATATTTATGAAAAGGAATTCCCGAATGTTGGTGGCGACTTCCGTCAGGAATTACAATTAAATAAGGTGCAATCTGGTATGTATTTATTGATTGTGAGTGATGGCGTTAGGAAATCTACTAGGAAAATTGTTATTGAATAAAAATTAGGTTTCGACTGCGCTCAACCTGACAACTAATTATTTTCCATTAAAAGTGTTCATGGTTATATTGATGCCCGCCAACCCAAAGGATTTTATAAGCTCTACGGATTTATCTAAGCGTTCTTTTAGTTTATCGTTTTCTTCATCAGTCCATTCTCCCAAAACATAATCTACTTGTTGCCCTTTATTGAACGTGTCGCTTATACCAAATCTAAATCGGTTATAGGCTACGGTGTTTAGTTTTAGTTGGGTATCTTTTAGACCATTGTGCCCGCCATCGCTTCCCTTGGTTTTTACGCGAATGCTTCCAAAAGGGAGGTTTAAATCGTCTGTAATTACTAATAAATTTTCTAAGGGAATGTTTTCTTTTGATAACCAATATACTATGGCTTTTCCACTTAAGTTCATGTAGGTACTTGGTTTTAGGAAAATGAAGGTGCGCCCTTTTAGTTTATAGGTGGCAACATCGCCCAATTTTTGAGTTTCGAAGGTTAAATTTTCTTGGGTCGCAAAATGGTCCAATATTTTGAAGCCTATGTTGTGGCGGGTGTTGGCATATTCTGCGCCTATGTTTCCTAATCCTACTATTAAGTACTTTTTCATGGTATCTTGTTCGTCTTGTGGGCTTTTCTTTTTAATTAGGTTTAATAGAAATTGCCACATGATGTTTTTTGATTTTTAAAATTTTTAGCAAAAATACATTTTTGTTTTCTAAAACTTTGGATTTGCTTTGTTATTGGCTGATGCGTGCGTTAGGGATTGAGCAATTGTTGGAGCGCCTCGCAGAGCGCGACTTGCGAAAGCCCGACCCTCGTGGTAACGCCCAAATGATTATTGGTGTAAAAATAAAAAAGCATCCTGAATTAATCAGAATGCTTTTAATATTTAATCTAGAATATTATTTATTCTTGAGTAGCTTCGGCAGCTGGTGCAGCTTCTGCTCCTTCTGCTGTTGCTCCTTCTACTTCTTCGTCGTCGTCATCTTCAACAATTGCAGCTCTAGAACGTCTAACAAGACATACTACTGTATTGTCTGGGTGCAAGAATTTGTATGCGTCGTTTTCTAAAGTTGTAATATAAAGTTTGCTTCCAATTTTAAGTGGTGTGATGTCTGCCTCGATAAAATCTGGCAAGTTTGCTGGTAACGCTTTAACACGTAAGCTACGACGGTTTTTACGTAAAACACCACCGTTTTTAACTCCACGAGAGTTTCCAACAAATACTACTGGAATATCCATAGCAATTTCTTTGTCTTCGAATAACTGATAGAAATCGATATGTAAAATTCTATCGGTTACTGGGTGAAATTGAATGTCTTGTAGAATGGCGTTGAATTTGTCGCCATTTTCTAAAGCAATCACAACTGTGTGCGCATTAGGAGTGTATACAAGATTTGAGAACGCTAATTCTTCTGCACTAAAATGAACTGGCTTATCTCCTCCGTATAATACGCAAGGAACCTGACCAGCATTACGTAAGGCTTTTGTTGCTTTTTTGCCCACGCTTTCTCTTTGAGATCCGTTGATTGTAATTGATTTCATTTTTAATATATATAGTTAATAATTATTCTTTTTTATTGTAAGCTTTTCTGGGCTTACATCACAAATTTTGAGCTTATAGATTTGTTGTTGTGTACTTTTTCCATAACCTGTGCAAATAAATCGGCACAACTTAACACTTTAATTTTATCGCTTAAAGGTTTAACTGGTATAGAATCGGTTACTATAAGTTCTTCTAATTTTGAATTGTTTAGGTTATCGTATGCTTTTCCAGACAATATTGGGTGTGTACAAATGGCTCTTACACTTAGAGCACCGCGTTCCATCATTAAATCGGCTGCTTTGGTTAATGTGCCAGCGGTATCAACCATATCGTCAACCAAAACCACATTTTTTCCGGTAACATCGCCAATTAATTCCATATGAGAAATAATGTTGGCTTTAGCACGCTGCTTATAACATATTACCACATCACTTCCTAATGCTTTTGAATAAGCGTAGGCTCTTTTAGAACCTCCCATGTCGGGTGATGCAATGGTTAAATTGTCTAAATTCAAGCTTTGTAAATAAGGCAAAAAGATGGTTGATGCAAACAGGTGGTCTACAGGTTTTTCAAAAAAGCCTTGTATTTGGTCTGCATGCAAATCCATAGTGATAATACGTGTAGCACCAGCTGCTTCCAACATTTTTGCTACTAATTTAGCTGCAATGGGTACTCTTGGTTTATCTTTTCTATCTTGTCTTGCCCATCCAAAATAAGGTAATACAGCTGTAATGTGTCTAGCCGAAGCACGTTTTGCAGCATCAATCATTAACAACATTTCCATTAAATTCTCTGGTCCAGGATTGGTAGATCCGATGATGAAAATACGCGTGCCTCTAATTGATTCTTCGTAGGATGGTTGGAATTCACCATCGCTATAAGTAGAGGTAATTACATTACCTAATTCTACTCCAAATGACTTTGCAATTTTCTCTCCAAGTACTTTACTTTGGGTACATGCAAAAATTTTGGCTTCGGTAATCACTATTGGCATAGTTAACTTGTTGTTTTATAGCGCAAAAGCACGCCCTTATTTTAAACGAGGTGCAAATTTATACATTTATTTTAACCTAAAAAGTATATTGGCCAGTATTTTTATGAATAATTTGGAAAAATTATATATTTTTGCTGCGCTATTGAAGCTCAAGTGGCGGAATTGGTAGACGCGCCGGATTCAAAATCCGGTTCTTCGGAGTGCGGGTTCGATTCCCGCCTTGAGTACTTGTAAAAACCGTAAATACGTGATAATAAACGTTTTACGGTTTTTTTGTTTAGTTTTATGCCGAAATTTTGCCGAATAAATCTTTAATTTTTTATAAAAATGGAATCACAAAAAGAACTACACAAAAGACTTGAAGCAATACTTAAAAAAGTAGAAGAAGAACTAAAGACAACAAAAAAACAGCTGAAGGAAGAAAAAAAAAGATTATTTCTGGCAAAAGAGAGACTTTTACAATTTAGAAAAAGCACACATTGATGAAACTTTCGGTTTGATTTTGATAAAACAGCGAGCGATTTATTAAATTTGGTTTACATTATAATAAAAACTCAAATTTGGTTATTGCCTACGCTCTTTACCCATTCTGAAAAGCCAAAAGAGCTACAATCTTTCCACGCTCCGAGGGCGATAATAATTAGAACAGTTTATATATTGAAAAACGAGATAGTTGGAAATTAAATATTATCTTGGCTGGATAATTTTAGACGGACATGAACCGAATAAAGGAAGTACTCGAGGAGAAAGGAATTAAGCAGACTTGGTTGGCTGAAAAACTTGGTAAGAGTTACAATATGGTGAACGGATATGTCCAGAATAGACAGCAACCAAGACTGGAAGTGCTTTATGAAATCGCAAAAATATTGGACGTTAATCCAAAGGATTTATTGAAAGAAGATTTGAATGACTAAGGAATATCAAATAGAAGAAAATCTAATTGAATGGCTGAAAGAGCTGAAATATACCTATCGACCTGATATTGTTGACAGGAAATCTCTTGAGCAGAACTTCAAAACCAAATTTGAAGCACTCAACCGAGTGAGATTATCGGATAGCGAATTTTTACGCTTACGAGAAGAAATCATTGAACCAGATGTTTTTACAGCTTCTAAAAAACTTAGAGAAAGACAGTATTTTCAAAGAGAAGATGGTACCCCGTTGCATTATACTTTGGTAAACATCAAAGAGTGGTGTAAAAATGATTTTGAAGTCATAAATCAATTACGCATTAATACAGAGAGTAGTCATCATAGGTACGACATCATTCTTCTTATAAATGGTTTGCCAATTGTTCAAATTGAACTGAAGAAGCTTGATGTTTCACATCGTAAAGCCATGCAACAAATTGTGGATTACAAAAATGATCCTGGTAATGGCTATACCAATACCTTAATGTGTTATATGCAATTGTTCATTGTAAGCAATGGCTCAAGAACCATATACTTCTCAAACAATAAAAACCAGCATTTTCAATTCAATGCAGACGAACAATTCTTGCCTGTTTATGAATTAGCAGATGTTGAAAACAAAAAAATTAATAATCTCAATCATTTTACTGAAAAGTTCCTTACAAAGTGCACACTTGGAGAAATGATTAGCAAGTACATGGTTTTGGTAGAAAGCGAACAGAAATTGCTCGTGATGAGACCTTACCAAGTGTATGCGGTGAAAGCGATTGTTGATTGTATTAAAGATAATCGAGGAAACGGTTATATCTGGCACACCACAGGCAGCGGTAAAACCCTTACTTCATTTAAAGCTTCTACACTATTAAAAGACAATCCAGATATTGAAAAATGTTTGTTTGTTGTTGACAGAAAAGACCTGGACCGACAAACCCGTGAGGAGTTCAATAAATTTCAAGAAGGTAGTGTTGAAGAAAACACCAATACAGAAACTTTGGTAAGACGATTACTTTCTACCGACTATGCGGACAAAGTAATTGTTACCACTATTCAAAAGTTAGGTTTGGCTTTAGATGGTACTTACAAGAAAAACTACAAAGAGCGATTGGAACCATTGAGCGACAAGCGCATGGTTTTCATTTTTGATGAGTGTCACCGTTCTCAGTTTGGTGAAAACCATAAAGCCATAAAAGAGTTCTTTCCTAATGCACAATTGTTTGGGTTTACGGGCACGCCCATTTTTGAAGAAAACTCGACACAGAAAATTAGGGAAGACCAATACGAAACTTATAAAACCACCGAAAGCATTTTTGAAAAGCAGTTACACGCTTATACCATTACGCATGCCATAGACGATAGAAACGTGTTGAAATTTCATATTGACTATTTTAAAGGTGAAGGAACGGTAAATGCTAAACCCGGAGAAGCCATAGCGCAACAAGCCGTTGCAGCAGCTATTATTGACAAGCATAATGCAGCTACCAATCAACGCAAATTCAATGCGGTTTTGGCAACTGCCTCTATCAATAATGCCATTGAATACTTCCGTTTGTTCAAAGCCATTCAAGAGCGAAAGAAAGCTGAAGATGAAGATTATGTTCCGCTTAATATTGCTTGCGTATTTTCTCCACCCGCTCAGTTAATTGCACAAAATGGCGACCAACAAAGCCAAAAAAATGCAGCTGACATCAAGCAACTTCAGGAAGATTTAGCACAGGAGAAAGAAGATAACAAGCAAAATCCTGAAGAGAAAAAACAAGCCTTGATGGAAATTATTGGGCATTACAATAAACAATTTGGCACCAATCACGACATCAACAATTTTGATATCTATTATCAAGATATTCAAAGACGGATCAAAGACCAGAAATTCACCAATAAGGACTATCCGCACAAAAACAAGATTGATATTACCATAGTGGTAGATATGTTGCTCACTGGTTTTGATTCCAAATACTTAAATACGCTGTATGTGGACAAAAACCTGAAATATCACGGATTAATTCAGGCATTTTCACGAACCAATCGGGTATTGAACGATACTAAACCTTATGGCAATGTGCTCGATTTCCGTTCACAACAAGAAGCTGTAAACCAAGCTATAACTCTCTTCTCAGGTGAAGATGGAAGTAAAGCCAAAGAAATTTGGATGGTAGATCCTGCTCCAGTGGTGATTGACCAATACCAAAAGGCAGTGCAGGCTTTAGGCGATTTTATGAAAGAACACAACTTAGCTAACGAACCACAAGAAGTTTACAACCTGCGTGGTGACGCTGCAAAGATTGCTTTCGTAAAAAACTTTAAGGAAGTGCAACGCTTAAAAACCCAACTCGACCAATACACCGATTTGGATGAGCTGCAGAAAGAATCCATTGAAGCTATTCTACCAAAAGACAACTTGCAAGAGTTTAGAAGCTCGTACTTAGAAACCGCCAAGCAACTGCGGGAAATACAGCAAAAAGAAGGAGAAGATGCACCCGAAGACATTCAGCAGCTAGATTTTGAGTTTGTACTATTTGCTTCTGCTGTGATTGATTACGATTACATCATGAGCTTGATTGCCGATAGTACACAGCAAAAACCTTCTAAGCAAAAAATGTCTAAATCTCAGGTAATTAGTTTGCTTAAATCCAACTCCAACCTGATGGAAGAAGAGGAAGACTTGACAGACTATATCAACAGTTTGGACTGGGAAAGCGGAAAAGATGTAGAAGCCCTGCGCCAAGGCTATGAAACCTTTAGAGTGGAGAAATACGACAAAGAGCTGGCGAAGATTGCCAACGATCATAGCTTGCAAACCGCAGCCTTAAAAACCTTTGTGGAGCAGATTATGAACCGAATGATTTTCGATGGAGAAAAACTCACCGACCTTATGGAACCTTTGGAATTGGGTTGGAAACAACGCAGTAAAGCAGAAATAGCCTTGATGAAGGATTTGGCACCCCAATTAAAAAAACTGGCCCAAGGGCGCGAAATTTCAGGATTAGCAGCTTATGAGTAATGAGAAAAAACTAATACCCGAATTGCGTTTTCCTGAGTTTAACGGTAAGCCAACATGGGAAGAAAAAAAATTATCTAAGGTCCTTTTTGAGCATGGTCAGAAAAGTGAGGGAAATGAAGAAATCTTCTCTGTATCCGTTCACAAAGGTGTAATTAATCAAATTGAACACTTAGGAAGGCGTTTTGCTGCTTCAAATACTGATAACTACAAAAGGGTCCTGCCAGGTGATGTAATATATACTAAAAGCCCTACAGGGGAATTTCCGTACGGTATTATTAAACAAAGTCAGATTTCAAATCCTGTAATTGTATCTCCACTATATGCGGTTTTTACTCCAGAAACTATTTGGTTAGGTTTAATTCTTGATGCTTATTTCGAATATCCTCAAAGAACAATTAATTACTTGTCTTCTATAATTCAGAAAGGAGCAAAGAATACTATAAATATTAGAAATGATGTTTTTCTTTCGAAATCTTTAATTCTCCCTAGTGACAGGAAAGAGCAAAAAAAAATAGCCAATTGCCTTTCTAGTTTAGATCAGCTGATAGCCGCCCATAATGATAAATTGGGCGCCCTCAAAGACCACAAAAAAGGCTTGATGCAAAACCTTTTCCCTCAAGAAGGTGAAACCGTTCCTAAATTTCGTTTTAAGGAGTTTGAGAAAGATGGGGAGTGGGAACCTAAACCTATTGAGGAAGTATTTTCAATATTTCAGGGATATGCCTTTTCAAGCAAAGACAGCGTTTCTAGTGGAACTAGATGGTTAAAAATAGCAGATGTGGGTATTCAAGAAATGAAGCATGATACTCCATCGTATTTGCCAGAGACTTATAAAGATGAATATCAAAGATTCTTACTAAAAAAAGGAGATTACGTTTTAGCCCTTACTCGTCCAATTCTAAGTATGAAATTAAAAATTGCTCGCGTGGACGAAACCTACCATAATTCATTACTAAACCAGCGTGTTGGTAAATTGGTAACTTCAAACGTTAACAGTTTTGTTTATTACCTAATACAAACTTCAAGTATTGTTGAAAGTATAAGCAGAAACATTGCTGGAAATGAGCCTCCAAATCTATCCTTTCAGCAAATTTCAGATATCGTAGTTTTCATTCCAAAAGAAAAAACTGAACAGCAAAAAATCGCTTCTTGTTTTTCTACTTTAGATGAATTAATCAGCGCCCAAACAGAGAAAATCGAACAATTGCAACAGCACAAAAAAGGCTTGATGCAGGGCTTGTTTCCAAAAATTGAGAGTTAAGAAATGAGTACAGTTACAGAAATAGCACAAGAATTAAAAGATACGAAGGAGAATATCATTCTTATTTACGCCTTCAATGCAACAGGAAAAACAAGGCTTTCGGTTGAGTATAAAAACTTGACAAAAAATCCAAAGGATGGACAACACATTGGTGTTTATTACAATGCTTTTAGTGAAGATTTATTTGTTTGGGATAATGACAATGATAACGGAGAACAAAATATAAAACTCGACATTAAACCCAGTACATTAAACCGCCTACATGGTTCAATTACGGAAGAAGATGTAGAAAAGAAACTCTTGCCATACAGAAGGAAATATAATTTCTTTTTTAACCCGAATAAAGACTTTGAAAAAGGTTATGACTCAATAACTTTTTACAGAAATGATGATACAGCGACACCTATAAAAATATCGAGAGGTGAAGAGCGAATTTTTGTGTGGTGTTTCTTTTTGGCTTTATTGGAAGTCGAAGGTTGGGCAGATACGCAAAGTGCCCATTGTTTTATTGACGACCCTGTTTCAAGTTTAGACGACCACAACATTTATGTGACGGCATACACTGTGTTTGATTTAATTGAAAGAGAGTTTGAGAAACGAAAAATCATTATCACCTCACACCATTTTGGTTTTCTTACGATTTTATCGGACATGCTTGGTAAGGGTGAAAAAGCAAGCAAATTTAGAAACCGTAATAATTCAAAAAAGTACAAGGAATTTATTCTAGAAGGCAACAGTGATAATTTATCCTTGATTAAGACCAAGAATGGTGTTTTTCTATACCATCTGAGATTAATCCAAATCTTAAATCAAGCTGCCGAATCTAAAGAGGTTTACACATATCATTTCTCTTTATTAAGACAAGTGTTGGAGAATATTGCATCATTCCTTGGAGTTGGTCAATTCAGTTATGTATTGGAACAAATAGGCATAACTGATAAAGAGCGGGTTGCCTTTATTGTAAATGCACTTTCGCATTTAAATGTGTATTACCAACAAGTAGATATACCTGTGCCAGACAACTTAGAATTATTTAATGAGGTACTAAGTCGGCTTATGGACAAATATGGATTTCTAATCCCTAAAGACTAAAAGAATTATGACACAAAAAGAACAACATAAAAAACTGGGCGATACCCTTTGGGGCATTGCAAACGATTTGAGAGGAGCAATGAATGCGGATGATTTCCGAGATTACATGTTATCGTTTTTGTTTTTACGCTACCTCTCGCACAACTACGAAGAATCGGCCAAAAAGGAACTTGGGAAAGACTATCCAGAAGATACACCACCTGATGTAATGTCTAAAATTAAAGCAAATGCACCCTTGCAAATTTGGTATTCCGAAAATGAAGAAGATGTACCCGAATTTGAAAAACAAATGCGTAGAAAGGTACATTACGTTATCAAACCAGACCATCTATGGAGCAATATTTCAGAATTGGCTCGTACCCAAAACGGTGAGTTATTAGTCACGTTAGAAGAAGGGTTCCGATATATAGAAAATGAATCGTTTGACA
This sequence comes from Mariniflexile sp. HNIBRBA6329, assembly GCF_043558645.1. NCBI lineage: Bacteria > Pseudomonadati > Bacteroidota > Flavobacteriia > Flavobacteriales > Flavobacteriaceae > Mariniflexile > Mariniflexile sp. HNIBRBA6329. The sequence goes on from NZ_JBIFXS010000001.1 coordinate 207,835, forward strand.
ACTCCTTTCAAGGGCTATTTTCAGAAATCAACCTGAACTCTGAAAAGCTCGGAAAAACACCTGCCGAAAGAAACAAGAAGCTTTGCAACATCATCCAGAAGATTGCAGAAGGCATTGCCGATTTCTCAACCGATACCGATACGCTTGGAGATGCCTATGAGTATTTAATTGGTCAGTTTGCGGCAGGTTCAGGAAAAAAAGCAGGTGAGTTTTATACTCCTCAAGAGATTTCGACCATTCTTTCGAAAATCGTAACTCTTGATAGCCAAGACCCGTCAACCGGACCGAAAATAAAATTGGATAAAGTATTAGATTTTACCTGTGGTTCCGGCTCACTTTTACTTAATGTGAAAACCCAACTAAAAGAGCAAACTGAAGGCAAAGGCACCATTGGCAAAATTTACGGACAAGAGAACAACATCACCACCTACAACTTGGCAAGAATGAACATGCTTTTACACGGCATGAAGGACACGGAATTTGAAATATATCATGGTGATACCTTAAAAAATCAGTGGGATATTTTGAATGAAATGAACCCCTCCAAGAAAACTGAATTTGATGCGATAGTTGCCAATCCACCCTTCAGTTTACGCTGGGAACCGAATGATACCATGGCAGAAGATTTTCGTTTCAAAAGTTATGGTTTAGCTCCTAAATCAGCAGCTGATTTTGCTTTCTTGTTACATGGCTTTCATTTTTTAGGTAAAGAAGGAACAATGGCTATTATTTTGCCGCATGGGGTTTTATTCCGTGGTGGTGCAGAAGAACGAATTCGTGAAAAGCTATTGAAAGATAACAATATTGATACAGTAATTGGCTTGCCTTCCAACCTATTCTATTCAACAGGTATTCCTGTTTGTATTTTGGTCCTAAAAAAATGTAAAAAAGATGATGACGTTCTATTTATTAATGCAGCTGAGCACTTTGCAAAAGGAAAACGACAAAACACGCTGGCGAAAAAAAACATTGCAAGCATTGTAGAAACTTACAAGTATAGAAAGGAGACAGAACGCTATTCTCGTAAAGTCTCAATGGAAGAGATTAAAAAGAATGGCTACAACCTGAACATTTCAAGGTATGTAAGTACGGCAGAAGATGAAGTACAAATTGACTTAGATGCTGTAAATGAAAAGCTGACTTCTATAAACGAACAAATTGAAATTAAGACTAAGGAGCATAACGAATATTTGAAACAATTGAAGTTGAAAACAATATAAACGGAAAGAAATGCCAACGCTTCAAAGCCACAGACATTGCCAAGCAGCTCTTGGCAGCCACACAATCCAAAGCTTATCAAATGACCCGTCCTAAAATAAGGCTACATAATTTTAAACATTATGTGTAAAAATGACAAAGCAATCAGACGGTATTAAGAATCTTTCAAACTGAAAATTTTAAACGAAATCACAACGGGTAATCTAAACACAAGAACCTATTAGGAAAACTTTATGGTATTGCACCCACACCAAATAAATTTGTGGGTTTGGGTGTGGGTAATAATTCAGGTGGATTAAATTGCCGAAAACCCGTGGGTGCTGGTTGGGTGGTGTGTTGGTGTTTTTTGGTGTGCTTGTATGGTGTTTTTAGGTGGGTTTTGGTAAAAATGTGTGGTACATTTGGATTGAATTGCACATAACCTGGTAAAACCCGTTGGTGTAATTATGTGGTGTTTTTATGTGCATTGTGGAGTAATGTGTGGAAAAAAACCGTTGGTGTAACTGCTGGTTGGTATGTTGTTGATGCGGTTTTGGTGTTTTTTTTGTACAGCTTACCCTAGATTAAGCACAAATTCATATCATATCACAAAACACCCAAAATACCACCCAAACAAAATTTGTGGTTTTAGTATGGTTTATACTTTGTTTTTCACCAAGTAAGTGAAAAGCCTTTAGAAAGATATTTAGATGAATATAGTGCACGTTTTAATACACGTAATTTGACAAGTCAACAAAGATTTGAAAAGTTTTTAGTAGATAGTGAAAGTGTTTTAACTTATAAGAGGCTTACGAGAATATAATTTTAACCAAGAGCCTCTAAATTGAAATACATGAGTCTAGTATCGGATTTTTTATCTTTATTTGAAAGAAACTTAAACCCATTTTTCTTGTAAAAATTTACAGAATCTTTGTATGCATCAACCGTAATAAATTTACATCCTGTTTTGTTTTTATCTGTAAAACTATTTTTTGTGTAATCTAAAATTATTTTACCAAGCCCTTTATTTTGATTTTCTTTATGAATAGCCAATCTGCCAATCTTAACAGCTGGATAACTTTTATGTTTTGATTTATCAATTGGCATATAAACACCTATTCTGCTACAAAACTTTTCTAAATTATTATCTAAATCTCTATGAGAAATTTTATCATTTATATAATTAAAATATCCAATAGTTTTTACACCATCGTGAATGAGATAAGTAACTGCAAGTAATTGATTTGTGTAGTTTATAGCATCATCAAAAAGAAAGCCGTTCAAGTCTGTATCATTACAGTCAAACGGCAAAATAATAGTATCAGACTTTAGTCTGATAAATTTATAATCACTAAGCTCCAACTTCAAATATACTTTTTAAAGCTTCGTAGTTTTCTTTTAATTCTCTCTTTTCTTCAATAGATATTTTCTCAACTTTATTGTTTTCTTCAATAAATTTTGCAGCATCATTACCATAAAGAAAAGGGGTTTCCTTAATTGGTTTTGCCATAATATAAGATTTTTAAAGGTTTTTAATGTATTTTTTGATTACGATTGTGTATTGCCACCTAGATAATTCTTACACAATGCAATAGTACAATAAGCGCACCGAATAATTGCAATAAAGTAAGAATAAACCTATGCAAATATATTAATTTAGACGTAATAAAAATAAGGTTTTTAATAGATTATATTTATAATGACATCTAGATTAATCATAAGTTCTTTCTATTATATATACGTACAGATGGTTATTTAGTTACTGATAATTAAAACTTTAACATAAAGTTTAACTAAATTTGTTATTATGAACAAACAAAAAGACAAAACCTAAAGAAAAGGCTTTAAAGATAAACACGTCGTTAGATGATGTATTAAAGGTATCGATACCCGAACCTAAAAAGAAAGAGAAGTAGATATACTTTGCTCTTTGATAAGTTAAGACCTATCTAGCAAGATGCTTGTATTTGGGTTAGTGCTGAATTAGTTGTGGTCGATGAATTGTATTAGGTACTTATATTCCAAAAAAAACGCTGTTCTGCGTTTCTGAATTTCTTATTCTTTCCTTGTGGCTAATTGTATATAGATGCCAATATTTATATATAAACAAAAACTATTTGTACTAATAACTATCTTCTGTTTCTTTAGGTAAAAAGTCTTCATTGATTTTAAATCTAAGAATATCGAATGGGATGCTTCTAGTATAATTAGGTGTAACGATAACTTCATCTTCATCACGCTCTATAAACGCAATTGTCTCAGATTTTTTCATTATAGCACTGCCTAAATGTCCAGTTGGTTTATCAGTCCCATGATTTTTGTGTAAAATTGTACATAAATGTGCATTGCTAACGGAAGTCCACTTCATCATACTTTGAACAATTTTATTAGACACATCTAAATCATTGACTGTTTCCAATATATCAGCTGCACCGTCTATTGTTATTAATCCAATATTATTTTTGTATTCACTTTCCATCATAATCCATTCAATAAACTGAAATCTATTTTTAGCTTCTTCCTCTCGCAAACCAAAAGGAATAAATAAATTATAATTACTACCAACCATTTCGCAAACTCTTTTAGCTACTTTTTGAGTATGAAATGTTGACTGCTCTGTATCTACATCTATAACAAATTTGTCTTTTGTATCATGCCCTTTTAAAGAAGGAAAATAGTTGTTAGATTTTCCTCCTATATAGCTTGCTATTATTGCTGATTTTAAAAAAGTTTTATATGACTTTGAAGGGCCGACCAAACAACTGAAATTTCCATAAGTGCCAAATGGTATGGGATAATAGTTATTCTTATATCTATATTCACCAAGGCTTAATGCAATTGGTTCAGGTTTTAATTTGGCATTAATATCTATGCGATATTTGTCATGCATTTTTTTAAAATCAATAGGACTAAGTTCATTAGCCAAATCTGGAGTTTTTTCAATCGGTTTTAACATCGTAATATATATTTAAGAAATTATTTATTTGAGCAAATAGAATCTCTCTAACAAGATCTTCTTCCCAAGTTTTAAGAAAAAGTTTCTTTTCATTTTCTTTATCTTTTAAAGCTTCAGATAATGCTTCTGTTTCTTTAACCTTAATTTCTTGTGGGATAGTTGCAGGATGATCTTTTCTAAACTTTAAACTATCAAACAAATTTTCTTGTTCAATGTCATTTAATTTATCTGTAAATTTTTGAATATGTACAATTAAAGGTTGCTCTAAAAGCTTGTGAAGTTCCTTTGTAGGTATATCGTCGTAAACATTGGATTTATATTTTTCTATAAATTGACTGTAAGTATGGATATAAAGTTTAGCAAATAATTCCTGTCTATTAATCTGTTCCTTTTCCTTTTGGATAACATAATTAATAATTCTATTGAGGGCATCAATATCGATCTGATTTGCTTTCCATCCATTACCTAAAATTCTCCATTTAATTCTATTAACCGCTTTTTCAATATTCATATCCCTCCAATTTTAACGTTTTTTTTAACCGAATCTAACTTGTTGTTTTTTTCTTGAGAATTTAACCAATTAACAAAATGTTTTATAAAATCATCATAGGTATTGTGTGGCTCTTTTGAATATGTTTTTAATGACAAAACAAAATCTTCTACAAGCTTTTTTAATGATCCTTTTTGTAATTTGTATTTACTATATATTGAATTTCTCCACTGTTCATTTTCTTCTATCATTTTTGAATAACTGGCATAAACATCATCATCAACTCTTTTGATGTTGTTTAGTTTATTTTTTGTTTTACTTATCTCTTCCTTAACCCCTGCATAAGCCTTGTCATTATCCTCTTCCCAAACCTCTGGAAATTTAGAAAAGCTTTTTATTTCATAATTTACATTTGGAGACCCGTTTTTTGTTTTAAAATCTATTAACCCTGCATTTTTTAAGTTTTTACGAGCCATAACTAGAGTCTTAAATGAAACATCTAAAAAAGCTTCAATTTTTTTATTGTTATGACTAAATGATTTTTTCCAATTACAGGAATTGTTAACATGAAGTAGATAAAAATAAAGTGCAATCTCTTTAGATTTGAAACTATCAGTTAGAGCGTGTTTCCAAAAAGAATTTATTTGTTCAATGTAGTTTAATCTAGGTTTCATATTTAAGTATTAGTTATAATGAAACCCACTTCTAAAAAGAATTTTATATATTCTTTAAAGAATGTTAAACGATTATATTTCTTATCTTGCATTGTATTTTGTTTTTACGTGGTGTTTTAAACAATATAAAACCCAATTACACTACCAATGTAATTGGGTTTATTTATGTTAGAATTTGTTCATCTGTTTTAAAGCAAGTAGAATTTCGCTTTTTTTATACCTTACTTTTGTGCCAATGCGGTAGGCAGGAATTATATCGTCTTTAGTGTATTTCCAAAGGGTAACCAGACTAATAGATAGCATTTCTGCTACATCTTCCCTGGTTAATAAAACTTCATCATCTTTTGAAGTATTATTTTGTTTATTTAATATATCTTGGAAGCCTTTTAGAATTTCAGGAATGAATTTCGAAGATTCTGTGTTTTCTATTTGAAGAATTTGTTTTACCATTATTTCCTTATTTTTTGTTTCTATAAGGCAAACTTAATGGTGATTAATGGCTTTTAAATAATTGGGTATACCCAAAACACAACCCAAGTCTAAAAAAAAGCTTCAATTTTATCAAAGGCTTTTCTTATTTTTTTCTGGTCATTATCATACTTTTTATTATGGATAATATCTTTCTCTGATTTTATGTTTTCAGATTTAATAGGAGTTGTGCGATAAAAGGATCCGATTGCTTTACGTAAATTTGACATATCGTTTTCACATATTTCATTAAGTTTTCTGGCATATTCAGAAATATTCTCTAATAAATCATCATGTTTGAAGTTATCTAATTCAATTAACCATTCTAACGTTTTTAATTGTAACTCTCTATTGGGGTTCTTTTCTCCAGTCATATTGTTTAAATGGTTTAATTTTTCTTGAATATCAAGAGAACAAAACACTTGTGGGTTATCCCTTAATTTATTTATGTAACACACGTGTTCAAGAGGTGTAAGCCTTGTTTTTTGAAACTGTTCACATTTTAACAACTCATCTTTTAAAAACTCTATATGACAATAATAATCTTTAATTACCATGAAATCAACTGCGGACAGATAAGAATTGATATAGATTTTACCACCAGGAGAACACAAATGAGTTATAACATCCATTTTCAAAATAAAGTCACTATTTGGTTGTTTTAAAGTATTCTGAGTATTATAATAATCATAAATATATTTAAAGAATTCTTGTTTGTTAAATCCCTTGGTGAAAACAAGTCCTAAAGATGTATCAGAGATACAGAATTTTGAAAATAATTTAACCGTCTCTTTTAAGTAACCCTTAATAACTTCTATTTTAGATTTATTGTCAGTTACTGCCATTAATCCGAATTGATAGTCATCAATTAATTCAATACCTATGTATGTTTGGGGATATGGGTCGTCAATGATCCCTTTTAAAACAACACTATGAATTTCATTTAAAACGTCAGGATTAATATAAAGGCCAGGTAATTTAGCAATTTCATTATCGTGTTTATTAATTAAATAATCATCCTCAAAATCCTCTTTAAAATAATCATCTATATAAAAACCAACCAAATGGGTTTTAAAAGCACCACTTTTTAATAATAAATCAACCTTCTCATAAATTGATTTATTGTAATAATTTCCAAGTCCAATTTTGTTATAGAATTCCATTCTAATTTCCTTTTTTATTTTGTTTCTCCCAATATTCACTTAACTTTTTAATATGCTCCTCATTAGAGGCCTTAACGTATTGAATAAATTGTTTTGTTGATTTGTGGCCCGTAGCGGCCATTATAGTTGCGTTATCAAATCCTGCTAAAAATAAATTTGTTGCAAAGCTTCTACGGCAACAATGGCTAGTAATTAACTCATGCTTAGGGTAAACATCTAATGTTTTCTTTTTTTCTCCTTCCTTAATACCAGAACCATAAGTAGGAGTGTTAATTTTGGCTTCTTTACATACTTCTTTGATGTATTTATTGAATTTTTGGTCTGAAATACTTTGAGGAAATCCGCCTTGGCGCTTATCTAGAATTTTTTGAAACTGTGGGTGTATTGGTATGGTAAGGTTTTGTTCTGTTTTTAGAGTTGTTATATTTATGACGTTACCCAAAATATTTTCCTTTTTAATTCTTAAAAAATCTGAAACTCTTAAACCTGTTCTTAACCCGATAATAAATAAATCTCGAACATTATCAAGCCGTTCAGATTTACTAAAATCATGATTAAAAATTTTATTTATTTCTTCTTCGTTAAGATAAGTGTCGAATGTTTCGTTTTTAGGTGCGCTAAAATTGCTGCTTTTATATTGTGGGTTTATAGCGTAACCATCAAATTCAATTTCCCTGCAAAATGTCTTAATGCGTGAAATAATATTGCCTATTGAATTATTGTTGAGATTATCAATGTTTCGACAATAGTGAATGAATTCTTGATGAAAATCAAGGTCTATATCTTCAAACCGATACTTCCTTTTTTGATGTTTTTCAAACGATTTTAACTTATTTAAAGTAGTTGTGTAATTTTTAACTGATCTGGCTTTAATCTGCTTGCCTTTATGTAGTCTTTCTGGAGCTTCTTTAACAAATTTTTCAACCCAAGGCACTAAATATGCTTTATACTCTTCATCTCCTTCAACTCTTCCAAAAAAATCGGAAACACAGTCTTTTAACCAGGTGCCAGAAATGTGTTTTTTATTACTGTAATCTTTATTGTATTTATCTATAACAAATAATTCTAAGTTGTTTAATTTATCATTTATATAATCAACATTAGTGGTTGTTGCCTTTATTTTTAATCGCTGCTTACTTTCTGACCAGTCATTACATAAAACACTTATGCCTGTACGGGTTTTTTGATCGATTCGCTTACTATCCCAAAAACGCACATAAATACTTAAATATTTTTTTTTACCTTTAACTATAAAGTATTTTAAATTCACCTTAAAATATTTTGCCGATTTATTGCCGAAAAATACTTAATTTTATTTAATTTACCTTAATCTTGTTTAATAAATATTTACTTGTTTTTATTAACAAGTGCTTAAAAACAAAGGGGTTAAAGCGGTTTTAAAGACTTAGTAAAAAAAGCTAATTAACGGTGGTGATTTCCGCCTTGAGTACAAAAGCCTTATCAAAATTTTGATAAGGCTTTTTTTATTTTGTGTCATCTATTCCATCATCTCTATTAAAAAGGGACTTAAAACAATTACAACTTCCTGTTTTCCCAAAAATATGATAAAGACCTAACTAATGCCCCGTTTCATGTGTAACAACTCCATAAAATATATGGCTTTCTACCTAAAGTATAACTCATAAGCCTAATGGCTTTTATCTTGTATTATTTTTTGCCAACCTAAATAAGCACCAAAAGCTATATCATCATTAAGATTAGGTGTGTATCGTTTAATCATTTCTGGAGGTAATTTTGGAAGCGCTTCTAAGTTATCCCAAAGTTTCACCCCTAATCCTGATATTAAAGCAGCTCCCCAAGCCGAAACATCGGTTATTCCCATGTTTGTAATGGGGGTTTTTAATAAATCGGACATAAATTGCATTAAAAATCCATTGGCAGTTATACCTCCATTTACTTTCAATTCTTTTAAGGAAGTATTAGTTTCAACTTCAATGGAATGTATAACATCTTTAACTTGAAAAGCTATGGATTCTAAAGCAGCACGAACAAAATGCGCTTTGGTTGTTCCAAAAGTAAGCCCGTGTATAGACGCTTTCCAATCTTTTTGCCAATAAGGGGCTCCCATACCACTAAAAGCAGGGATTAAATAAACTCCTTCATTTGTTTCTAAAGATGTTGCTAATGGTTCAATGTCATTGTGAGATGAAAACGTGTTCAGTTGATTTTTTAACCATTCCAATGTAGATCCACAGCTTACAATCACACCTTCTAGCGCATAGTTAACCTGTCCATCTATACTCCAGCCAATAGTGGTTAACATGCCATTTTCAACATGTTTTGATAGGTTTTCTGTATTCCAAAGAATAGAAGAGCCTGTTCCTAAGGTTGCTTTCGCCATACCATTTGAAAAGCATTCTTCACCAAAAAATGCCGCTTGCGAGTCACCAATAATTCCAGTAATAGGAAGCGGTTTATTGAAAGCGCCTTCAAATATTGAATCGCCAAAATAGTCAGACGAAAAGGTAACTTCAGGTAGGTTTATATTTTCAATTTTGAATGCTTTTAAAAGATTAGCGTCCCAAACTAAATTGTAGATGTTGAAAAACAAGGTTCGTGAAGCATTTGTATATTCTGTTTTATAACTTTTACCTCCCGTTAATTTGAAAAGTAACCAAGTATCCACAGTTCCAAAAAAAGCATTTCCAGAATCAATAGCCTCTTTTACTTTAGTATTATTCTCATATAACCAAGTCACTTTGGTGGCCGAAAAGTAGGGATCAATAGTTAATCCAGTACTTTTATTTATATCAGATTCTAAGTTTTTTTCTTTTAAACGTTCGCAAACTTCAACAGAACGTTTGCATTGCCAAACTACCGCATTGTGTAAAGGATTTCCATTTTTATCCCAAAGCACAAAGGTTTCTCTTTGGTTTGAAATACCACAAGACACAATATTTTGTTCTTCACCAGGAAATTGCTCATTAAACTTTGAAACACAATTGTTAACGGCATTTATAACCGATTGGTAAATTTCATTGGGGTCTTGTTCAACAAAACTAGGGGTTGGATAATATGATTTTAATGGTTCGGTAGTTTTAATAACCACTTTACCAAATTCATCAAAAATTATGGCTTTGGTTCCACTTGTTCCTTGGTCTATTGATAAAATATATGACTTTGACATTGTATTTTTTACTTTGAAACTTTTAATAATTAATCTTCATTTGGATGATTTAATCTATCCATAATTACGGCAACTAAAATAACCAAACCTTTTATGATTTGTTGCCAAAAAGGAGATACGTTTAGTAATACCAAACCACTATTTAATACACCAATAATAAGCGCTCCTTGAACAGTTCCCATAATGGAACCGCGACCGCCAGATAGTGAAGTACCACCAATTACTACAGCAGCGATAGAATCCAATTCGTAACTCATACCTGCATTAGGTTGGGCAGAATCTAAACGAGAGGTTAATATAATACCACCAACAGCAGCTAAAATACCCGCAATGGCGTATACCCAAATTTTCACTTTATTGATGTTGATACCCGATAATCTGGCAGCACTTTCGTTACCACCAATAGCATAAATATGCCTACCGAATTTTGTCTTGTTTGTTAAAATAACGGCTATAATTACAACAATAACAGTAATCCAAACAGGCATAGGGATACCTAAAAACCATCCCGTACCTATAAATGCAAAATTATCGCCTAAACCTGTTATAGGAAATCCGCCAGTCCAAAGCATGGTTGCGCCTCTTGCAATGGTAAGCATGGCTAAAGTGGCTACAAAAGGAGGGACCTTAAACCGCGTTATCATCCAACCATTGAACACTCCCAGAATACCACCAATGGTGAAGCCTGCAAGTATAGCACCAAATACCGTAAAGCCAACATATATGTTCATAGAAGGTATTTCTAGACCATGTTTTAAAAGACCCGCAGTTACAGCACCACTAAAGGCTAGTATGGAACCTACTGATAGATCGATGCCTTTTGTTAAGATCACTAAGGTCATACCAACAGAAATACATACGTTGATGGAAATTTGTCTGGCAATATTCCACCCGTTTTCTAAAGTGAAAAATTTATCTGACAAAACAGTTAGCACAATACATAACACTAAAAGCGCTATGATGGATTGAAACTTTACTAAAGTAGATTTAACATCTGTCATTGTCGTGGTAGTCTTTATTTAGTTGGTTTTATTGCGTTTCTATAATGTGGCAGCTTGCATAATAGCCTCTTCGTTAGCGGTTTTTTGATTGAACTCTCCAGATATTTTTGAATTACTTAAAACTAAAATTCGGTCTGAAATAGCCATAATTTCTGGTAATTCAGATGAAACAACAACAATACCCAATCCATCTTTTGCCAAATTATTAATGAGATGATAAATTTCGTTTTTAGCATTCACATCAATACCTCTTGTAGGTTCATCTAAAAACAACACTTTTGGATTGGTTGCTAACCATTTGGATAAGACAACTTTTTGTTGATTACCGCCGCTTAAATTTTTGGATAGTTGGTTTTCTGAAGGTGTTTTAATTTTAAGGGATTCGATATATTTTTTAGAAAGTAAAGTTTCTAGTTTTTTGTTTAAGAAACCATGTTTTACAACATTGTCTACAATTGCCATACTAATGTTTTTACTTATTTCCATTTGTAGCACTAAACCGTCTTCTTTACGGTCTTCAGGAACCAAACCCATACCGTGTTTAATGGCATCCATAACCGATTTTATTTTGACTTCTTCGTTTTCAATAAAAACAGTTCCAGTCATAAGTTTTGGATGTAAACCAAAAAGTGTTTCCAATAGTTCTGTTCTACCGGCGCCCATTAACCCGAACAAACCTAAAACTTCACCTTTTTTTACACTAAAATTGATGTCTTTTATAAGGTATCTCGATTTGTTGTCAACTTTTGGAAGGCAAATGTTTTCTATTCTAAGAACTTCGTCTCCAAATTCCACAGTATCTTTTTGATACATGTTTTTGATATCTCTACCAACCATTAAGCGGATGAGGTCTTCTTTTTTAGCTCCAGTTACATTTTCGATGGTGCCAACAGTTTTTCCATCACGTAGTCCTATAAAACGGTCTGCTATTACAAACAGTTCATCTAACTTGTGCGAAATGTATAAAATGGAAACATTGTCTTTTTTAAGCGATGCAATAATTTTAAACAACACTTCAACCTCACTATCAGAAATGGCAGATGTTGGTTCGTCCATGATAACTACTTTGGCTTCTTCTAAAAGTGCTTTGGCAATTTCAATAAGTTGTTGTTCTCCTACTCTCAGCTCAGAAACTAATGTTTTAGGGTTTAAGTTGCAATCTAATCTGGTTAATAGTTCTTTGGTTTTTTTTATCATTTGTTTGGAGTCTAAAATTCCAAACGAATTATGAATTTCTCTTCCCAAAAAAATATTTTCAGCAATGCTTAAATAGGGTATTAAGTTTAATTCTTGATGAATAATAGCAATCCCTTTTTGCATGGCTTCTTTAGGGTTGTTAAAATTCACCACTTCATTATTCAAAAGTAGTTTACCCTCGTATTCAGGATACACACCCGAAAGAATTTTCATTAAGGTAGATTTTCCTGCGCCATTTTCGCCAACTATAACATTTACTTTTCCTGTATGCACGTCGAGATTCACATGATCCAATGCGGTAACGCCTCCAAATCTTTTGGTGATATTTTGGGCTTGCAGTAAGATGTTTGGTTGGTTTTCCAAAATTTTAATTATTAAGTTTTAAAATAAGTGGAATGACTCTTAATTCTTTTAAATTGGGGCTTTTGATATTTACTTTCACTGCACCTTTAAAGTATAAGGCGTACCCCTCTTTTACTGTTTCTAGAAATGATGGAATGATGGTTTCTCTAACAATATTGTTTAGTTCAACTGAAATATTGTTGTAATCCATGGTGTTTTGGTAATCGCCAATGTTTGCTATTTTAGCACCTTCGCGGATAGCATTTCCAAAAATAAAATCGGTTGCTATTCTTATGTGTTGTTCGTTGTTTTCGGTAAGTGAAACAACCACATCTTCTTCTTCAATACTTAAAACGGTAGCATTTCCTTCAGTTATAAAATAATAATCGTTGCTTATTCCCAATTTGTTTCCGTTTGCTTCAGAATATTTTTTTACATCTTTTGAAATGTCATTTAGAAAATCAGAAGTGTTTAAGGCAGGAAGTGTTTCTGTTTTAGAGCTTATAAATTGACTTGCAAAGGATTTGGCATTAAAAACGGCATCGCTTTTACCTTGTTTTACTTCGTCTAAAGCTTTTATGTAGAAAGAATTGTAAAGTGAAATACCTATAATTGCTGCAAAAATGATGTATTTAATTGCTTTCTTCATTAGTATGACTGTTTAATTTTCTGAATCAATTACACCAAAATCATTAACGTTTTCTTGGGTAACAACTTCCACTTGAAGCGGTGTTTTTACACTAAAATCTCTTTTGCCCTTTATGTATTCATCGGCTAATTCAGCAGCAGTTTGTGCCATCCTTTTTGGCGATTGCATCACAGTTGCCTTAATTTTTTTGTTTTTAATGGCACTCATAACGTCGTCAGATCCATCAAAACCAAAAACCATTACTTTATCAGCTTTACCTGAGGCTACCAAAGCTTGGTAAGCACCCATAGCCATAGCATCGTTACCACAAAAAACAGCATCAATATCGGGGTTGGATTGCATAACAGATTCTAAAACTTCCATAGCTTTACTTCTATCGAAATCGGCACTTTGTTGTGCTACCATTTTTAAATCGGGAAAATGGTCTACCACACTATGGAATCCTTTCGAACGGTTCCAGGTGTTGTTATCACCAACCAAACCTAATAACTCCACATACTTTCCTTTTTTGTTTAATTGACGAACAAAATATTCTCCTAATTCAACACAGCCTGAAAAACTGTCTGAAATTATTTGAGAAGTTGCAGCATCTAAAGAATTTACTTCTCGGTCCATGCAAAAAGTGGGTACACCAGCTTGTTTAGCTCTTTTAACGTTTGAAACAGAGCCTTCAGAATCTGTTGGGTTGAATAATACAGCACTGTAACCAGCAGCAATTAAATTTTCGAAATGTTCAGCTTCTTTAGATGTGTTATTTTGAGAATCGAATATAGTAGCTTCATAGCCTAATTCTCTAGCGCGTTGAGCAGCAGATTCACCCAAAACAATAAACCATGGGTTGTTTAATGTTGAAATAACAACGGCTATTTTTTTTGGAGCGTCATCATTCTTGTTAGCACAATTATAAAAAGTTACTGCTATAAAAACCAACATGATTTTTTTTATTGCAAATGAATTTACGAATTTAAACATGTGTGGCTTAGTTTAGTTGGTAGCAGTTTATTTGTTAATTAGTTCAATACAGGTTTTACATATACCATCTTTGGAAATGCCATAATGATTGAAAATTTCAACTTGTGAACCTGTAACAGTATATTCATCTGGAATACCCATAATTTTAAATGGATTTCTCATGCCTTTTTGGAATAAATATGAAGCGCAAGCTTCACCCAATCCACCATTAACCATGTGTTCTTCAACCGTAACAATCGGCCTGCCATTTGCAGCTAACTCTTCTAACAATTTAACATCTAAAGGTTTTATGGTATGCATGCTTACCACGGTGGCTTTTACCCCATGTTCATCTTCTAGTTTTTTAGCAGCTAACCAAGCAGGATAAACGGTTTCGCCAGTTGCAATAATTGCTAAATCGTTACCTTCTCTTACTACGCGACCTTTTCCAAATTCAAAAGACGTATTACTTTCATCTAAAAAAGGCATGGCTTTTTTGCCATAGCGCATATAAATTGGTTTTTTGGTTTTAGCAGCTAAACGTACCGCTTGCTCGGTTTCAAAATTGTCTGCTGGTGCTACAATGATGATGTTGTTTATAGCACGAAGTACAGCAAAGTCGTGTAAACTATGATGAGTGGTTCCAAGCGCACCATAACTAATACCGGCACTAATACCAACCAAAGTTACAGGGTTGTCTGAATAACAAACATCATTTTTTATTTGCTCTAAAGCACGCGCACTTAAAAAACATGCAGGAGATACTGCAAATATTTTTTTACCTGCTGAAGCTAAACCTGCGGCTACGCCAACTAAATTTTGTTCTGCAATACCTACTTCAACTATTTGGTTAGGATATTTTTGACCAAATGGCACCAGTTTTCCTGAGCCACGAGAATCACTTGTTACCGCTATAATATTTCTATCGGTTTCAGCTAAGGCTTGCATGGTTTCAGAAAAAACATCCTGATTAGCTTTCCCCATTTTTAAATCTTTTTCCTCTATTTTATCTAATTCCATAATGCTTTAGATTAATGCTTCCGCTTCGTTTAACTCTGATACCGCTAGTTCGTATTGCTCTGGAGCTGGGACACCATGGTGCCATTTTATTACGCCTTCCATATAGCTAATACCTTTTCCTTTTATGGTGTGAGCGATGATGAAATTTGGTTTTCCTGCTTCTATTGGACCACTATTTAATGCTTCTTCAAGAGCTTCAAGATCATGTCCGTCTACTTCCTTAACTGCCCAACCAAAAGCTTCCAATTTTTCCCGAACAGAATCCGTATTCATAACTTCACTGTTGCTGCCCGTAATTTGTTGTTTGTTATTATCAAGAATAGCATATAAATTATCTAATTTGTAATGGGCTGCTGATAAGAATGCTTCCCAGTTTGAGCCTTCAGGTAATTCGCCATCGCCTAAAAGTGTATATACACGATGTGGTTTATTGTCTAATTTTGCAGCGATGGCTTCACCTACGCAAATAGGCAATCCATGACCTAAAGCCCCCGTATTTTGTTCAACACCATGCACTTTTTTTGTGGGGTGACCAATATAATGTGATTGATATTGGCAAAGGGTTTCTAAATCTGATTCTGGAAAAAACCCTCGATCTGCTAAGGTTACAAAAAGTGCTTCTACACAATGTCCTTTACTTTGAATGTACCTATCGCGATTTGGATTTTTAAAATCGTTAGGGTCAACATTTAAAACGCGATTGTATAGTACGTTTAAAGTGTCTACACACGATAAACTGCCTCCAGTATGACCAGCTTTTGCCTTATATATGTACTTGAGAAGATTTTTTCTCAGTTGTACAGATTTTAATTTTAATTCTTTGTTTGTCATTTCTTCTTAATTTGCATAAAGAATAATCGATTAACCTTTATGATTATAAATATCCCAGCCCATGTAGTTTCCTAAGGCTTCTTCAAGAATAGCACCTGTTTTAGAAGCATTCATAACCACGTGATGCTCAAAACCATTTCTACATACATGGTTCATTAAACCTTGAAGGTTTCCGATTTTAGCAACGGCTCTGTTTCCAAAAGTTTTTAAAGGGTCGTCTGTTAATTCGCCTTCACCTATATAAGCTTTAATAATGCCTTTTGGGTCATCGGTACTTATTCTTCCGTATGTTAATGGCATGGCGGGAGTTCTTCCATCTAAAGCTCCATATGTGTTTTCAACACCTACAGAAGTTCCTAAAATAGGTGCGTTGCTTATTTCGATATCTGGCAAGAATGATTTTGCCCAGTTTCCGCAGTGGAATAATACACATTTCTCCGGGTCATCAGCATAATTATTGTTCCAATCTACCAATGCGCTTGGTGAGCCTGATGCCAATTGCATAGCGTACATACTTAATGTTCCTGTAACATCAACTTCACAGGCCGATGGTAACATGTTTTCAGACATGATACTCATACTTGTACAGACGTTGCATCCAAAATTTTGTTGTAACGAGGTCCAACATTGAATGGCGGTGGCGTCTAATTCGTATTCATCAACATATTCTTTTAATACAACATCAAGTTTTGCCATTTGAATCATAGCATCATTAGGTGTTTTTCCTTTAGGTGCGTATGCGTTTATTTTTTCTATATGTTGTTTAACAGAAGCGTCATCTTTGGTAAGCTTATTTGCTTTTCCTAAAATTTCAGATAAATCGGCAGTAACAACGGTGATGCCATTTCTTTGTAATATTTTTTCAGAATAACGCACGGTGTTAAAAGCGCCCGGTCTGGCACCAATAGCTCCAATTCTAATGTTTCTTAATCCTTTAACCACGCGACAAACTGCTAAGAAATCTTTTAAGTCCTTTTGAAAAACAGCATCTGTTGGATGCGAAACGTGTTGAGTTGTTAAAGAATATTTTATACCGTATTGATATAAGTTATTACATACCGATATTTTACCACACCAAGAATCGCGACGATTTACCACATTCATTTTTGATAATTCATCTGGATAGGCCTGTATTAAAACAGGTATGTTTAGGTTTGCTAATTTTAACGTATCTGCAACACCTCTTTCATCTCCAAAATTTGGTAAAAGCACAAGGATTCCTGCTAGTTCTTCACGATGTTTTTTGAAAAGCTCTGCGCATTTTTGAGAATCTTTATAAGTTTCCACGCCACCAAGTTTCGTGTCTGTTGTTTCTAATAAAATAGGTTTCAAATTTAGTTTTGAAAACACTTCAATAATTTCAGTTCTAGCTTTTTCAACTAAACTATCAGGAAAAAAATCACGATTTCCTATTATTATTCCTATACTTAATGCTGATTTTGACATATTATTTATTGTAAGATTGAAGCTAATATTGTTATATTGTTAATTAAAATGTGTTATTTTCAAGCGATGGTCAATTTTATAAAGTGTTTTACGCTATGATTACTTCTATTTCATGTTCTTTAAAAACTTCTTTGTCTTTTTCTTGCATACCAGAATCTGTTATAATGTAATCAATTAACGACAAAGCCCCTAAGCTAGCTAGTGCACTTTTACCAAACTTTGTACTATCTGCTACCAGATAGGTGATGTCTGCAGCGTTTATCATAGCTTTTTTTACAACTAAATCGCTAATACTAGGATAGGTTAAGCCCGATTTTAAAGAGATACCTGCTGTTGCTAAAAATAATTTCTGAACATTAAGTCCTTTAAAAAAGTCGGCAGCTTTTTCACCTGTTAATGATAATGTTGGAGGTTTAAATTCACCTCCAGTCATTATAACTTCAATGCCAGATTCGGTACCTAACATTAAAGCAATGTTCAAAGCGTTTGTTATTACTGTTAAATTTTTATAGCCAATGAGCTTTTTTGCAATTTCGGTTGTAGTACTTCCGGAATCAAGTATGATGGTATCTCCGCTTTCAATAAACTCAAGGCATTTTAAGGCAATAGTTTCCTTTAATTGTAAATTTTCTTGATGCACTAAAGAAAAGTTTTTTACATGGTCTTCCATGTTTTTAAGAAATGCACCACCATGCTCCCTAACGATAAGCCCCTGTTTTTCTAACTTCTCTAAATCCTGCCTTACCGTTACCTCTGTAACTTTAAAAATTCTAGCTAGATCAATTACTTTAGCTGAACCGTCTTCTTGCAGAAGTTCTACTATTTTTTCTCGTCGTTTGTTTGGTAATATAGACATATGTTGCGTTGTTATACTAAAAGCAAATAAACGAAAATAATCGCAAATAAGAGAAAATTTTATGTTAAAATAATTAAAGCTTTATTCAATTTTTTGTACCTTACATTTGCTGTAAGCTGATACTTAATCTGGACTTGCAACAAAAAATCAGACAATTTTTTAAGACTTATTGCCATGTTTTTAGATTGATAAATCTATTTCACAAGGTGTTTTCATAGCCCATGAATAGTGATATTATGTTCTTTTGTAGCATAAAAAACAAAAAATATTAATATTGGATGTCGCAACACTCTTCTCTGTTTTTCCTTTGATAGTTTCATCAGGATAAAACGCTTGACCGATAGGAGAATTTACTACCGAAACGACATATGCCTTTTCATGTGTGTAAAAAAATTGATGGTTTTATCCTAAACCAATGTTATTTGCTTTGTTTGCTAGCTTCTGATTTTCCTTCAGAAATCCTCGTCTTGATGGTTAAGTATGAAATTTTTCTTATATTCTAACTAGATAAATAATGGCTTGAACTGGACTTGGAAGCCCATAAAAAACTATTTCTTTTCCAGCATATCGGGAGTTGCTACCGTTCTAAACCCAATGTGTTCTGCAGAAGAATCCATACTTGTTCCCATTCTAGAAGATACTCTATAACTGGCACAATAGGAATCGCTACATAAAAACGATCCGCCTTTTATTATTTTTTCCTGTAAATACGGATTGTTAGGGTTGTATGCTTTATCAGCACCTTTTGGGTTGATGGTTGTTTTTTTAGTTGAAGCTACCTCGTCATAATAATTTAAATTGTACCAATCGGAAGTGAACTCCCAAACATTGCCTGCCATATCGTACAAACCAAAGTTGTTGGGTGGGTACGATTTTACAGGTGCCGTTCTTTCAAAACCATCTTCCAGTGTATTGTAAACAGGAAATTCGCCTTCCCAACTATTTGCTTTTTTTGATAGTTTATCACGTTCATCACCCCAGAAAAATATGGTGTTGTTTTTGTTGCCTCTGGCGGCAAATTCCCATTCGGCTTCGGTGGGCAAACGCCTTCCTGCCCACTTGCAATAGGCTTGCGCATCTTCGTAGGCAATATGTACTACAGGGTGGTTTTCTTTGCCTTTTATGTCGGTGTCTGGCCCGCTTGGATGTTTCCAGTTTACTCCAATTACCCAGCGCCACCATTGTGAAAAATCGTATAAATTAGGCACAGACTCTTTGGTTTTTTTAAACATTAATGACCCGGGTTGCATGATGGAATCGTGAGGTTTTGGTGTACCTTCAGGCAATTGCTTTTTCATTTCTTCCCAATCTATTTCGCGTTCTGCTATGGTAACATACCCTGTTTCTTTTACAAATTTTGAAAACTGTGCGTTGGTTACTTCGGTTATATCCATAAAAAACCCATCAACGGTTACCGAGTGTTGTGGTTTTTCGTATTTCATAGCCATTTTATCTTGTGGTACAGCGCCTTGTAGAAAAGTGCCACCGGGTATCCAAACCATACCTGCGGGTGGATTCTTGATTAGGCTATCGCTTACTTCTGTTTTATGGGTTGTTTGAGACAAAACTTCAGGCTCTGTATTTTTGTTTTTGCATGCCAATACCACAAAAAAACTAATAGCTGTTATAATTATTTGGGTTCTGTGTTTCATTAATCTGCTTTAAAAAGGTAATGTATAGTTACAAAAGTATTTATTAATTGCGTTAAAAACTACTTTATAGATTTAAACTGCATTTTTTAACATAAAACCAAGTATGCTGATGGGTGCGTTAGGGATTACTCATCCATTCTATTTTTAGATCAAGGAAATCGTGAATGCTCTGCATTTGAAGCGGCATCCTTTTTTGAGGCACGAAAAAAAGATATAGCATAAAACCCGACCCTTGTGGTAACGCCCAAATTTTTGTTGTAATTTGCCTAACGGAAAATAGGTATTTTCTATCCCTTTGGTTTTAATTACCTTTGCATACTTTAATACATACGTTTATGATATATTCAATGACAGGTTATGGAAAATCTGTTTTGCAATTACCCACCAAAAAAGTGACCATTGAGCTGAAATCGCTTAATAGCAAAAGTTTAGATTTGAATGCTAGAATGCCTTCTATTTATAGAGAAAAGGAGCTTGCTATTAGAAAATTGCTTGCCGATGCCCTAGAGCGTGGTAAGATTGATTTTTCTATTTATGTGGAAGCTACGGCTGAAGATACCTCAACACAAATTAACACACCGGTTGTAAAACAATATATTGAGCAATTACGAGGTGTGGTTGATGGCGATGAAATTGAATTGCTTAAAATGGCGGTTCGTTTTCCGGATGCTTTGAACACCGTGCGTGAAGAAATTGACGAAAACGAGTGGGAATTGATAGCTGTTGAAATTAACAATGCCATTGAAGATTTAAATAATCACCGTTTAAATGAAGGTAAAGTTTTGGAACAGGATTTTAATAAACGTGTGGCTATTATTGATGATTTGCTGGAGCAAGTTGTTGCCATGGACCCCGACCGCATTGTTGGCGTGCGTGAGCGCTTGCTGAAAGGTGTTGAAGAACTTAAAGACAAATACGACGAAAACCGTTTTGAACAGGAATTGGTATATTACATTGAAAAATTTGATATTACCGAAGAAAAGGTACGTTTAAAAAACCATTTGAATTATTTTATTGAATCTATAAACTCCAAAGATTCCAACGGAAAGAAACTTGGGTTTATAAGTCAGGAAATGGGACGCGAAATAAACACCATTGGTTCTAAAAGTAATTATGCACCTATGCAACAACTGGTGGTTCAAATGAAAGATGAACTGGAAAAAATTAAAGAACAATTATTGAACGTGCTTTAAAAGCTTTATGCTATACGCCATATGCTTCAGGCCCGCATTTAGCTTACAACCTATAGCTTAAGGCATAAAGCCAAAATAAAATATTAGTGACAGAACAAAACACCACAAAAAAAGGAAAGCTTATTGTGTTTTCGGCACCATCGGGATCGGGAAAAACAACTATTGTTAGGCATTTATTAGGCTTAAAAGATTTAAACTTAGAATTCTCCATTTCGGCAACTTCTAGGGAAAAACGCGGTACTGAAGTAGATGGGAAAGACTACTACTTTTTATCGTTGGAAGCTTTTAAAAAAAATATAAAAAACGATGCTTTTTTAGAATGGGAAGAAGTGTACCGCGATAATTTTTACGGCACTTTAAAAACCGAAGTGGAGCGCATTTGGGCCATGGGCAAAAACGTTATTTTTGATATTGATGTATCGGGTGGGCTGCGTATTAAACGTAAATTCCCTAAAGAAACCTTGGCTATTTTTGTAAAACCACCAAGTATAGACGAGTTGAAAATCCGACTTAAAAATCGTAAAACGGAAACGGAAGATAAAATAAATATGCGTGTATCAAAAGCATCAGCAGAATTAGCAACAGCACCTTTATTCGACGTTATAGTAGTAAACGATGATTTAGAAAAAGCTTTTGCTGAAGCCGAAAAATTGGTAAGTGATTTTGTAAATTCTTAAATTTTTCCTCAATGAAAATCGGTTTGTATTTTGGCTCTTTCAACCCCATACATATTGGGCATTTAGTTATTGCCAACCATATTGCCGAGTACAGCGATTTAAATGAAGTTTGGTTTGTGGTAACACCACACAACCCGTTTAAAAAGAAAAGCAGTTTGCTGGATAATTTCCAGCGTTTGGAAATGGTGTATCGCGCCACTAAAGACTACTCCAAACTAAAACCTTGCGATATTGAATTCAATTTACCGCAACCCAATTACACCATAAACACCCTTGTTTATTTACAGGAAAAATACCCCGATTACGAGTTTTCTTTAATTATGGGTGAAGACAACTTAAAGAGTTTCCACAAGTGGAAAAACTACGAGGTTATTTTAGAAAACCACCATATTTATGTGTATCCACGTGCCTTGGATGAAAAAATTGAAACCCAGTTTGATGGGCACGCAAAAATTCACCATATCGATGCGCCAATTATGGAACTTTCTTCAACCCATATTCGCAACGCCATAAAAGCAAATAAAAACATTAAACCCATGCTACCTGAACATGTTTGGGAGTATTTGGATGAGATGAATTTTTATAGGTAAAAACTGCTTATTCTTTCGAAAAATTTCTAAATTAGTTTAATGAAAATTCGAATAATAATATTCTCTTTTATCTATCTTTCTATATTAGAAGTCACTGCCCAAAATACAGCCAAAAATGAAATTGATTTGATTGGTCAATGGCAATTTGTTAAAATGGTTGATGGTAACAATAAAAAATTAAATCCATTTGCTAAGTCTGCTAATTATAATCCAAAATTTAAAAGGTTATTTCCCGATATGGTTTTCAATAGAAATGGAATAATGATAATTGATCCTGAACACAGAAAACCCCTCAAAGCTAATTGGAATTGGATTTCTGATTCTAAAATTGAAATTATTGAAATATTAGCTAAAGATTCTGATAGGTTTAAATTCCCTAATAGGTTTGTGAATAACAAAAAAGAGATAGAGTCAGATGAAAAAGGAAATTATATATTACGAGATACACTTCAAATCGAATGGATTAAAAAAAACAAAATTAAAGTTTATAAAGGAAAAACTTTTTTTGAAATTTATAAAAAAAATAAAGACTATTTATAACATAGTTTAAAATAATTACCTAACCACAAAAACATAATACTAAACTTTTTTAAAAAACGAAACCGCCCAAAAAACAAATCTTTGAACGGTTTCCAAACTAAATAACTAATCTTATAATTAGCTTATGGTATCTATGTTATTACCAAGGTTGCGGTAATTTATTTTTTCGTTCGGGTTTGTGCCATTTAGGTATTCTTCAACATTGGTATATCCATCACCATCAGTATCAAGAGCGCCATCTGCTGCGTTTTTAGGGTTAAGTTTATGTTTAGTTTCCCATTCATCGGGCATACCATCGCCATCTGTATCAACAGGCACTGAAGTAGGCACGTAAGTTAATTCAGGATAACCCCCAACTTCCGAAATATCTTTAATAATACCTGTCTCGGTCATTGGTTTTCCTGTGCGCACCATTTCGGTAACTCGCTTATCTACAGCATCTCGTTTTGGTAATGTAGCACCAGCTTTTGCTAGTACCGATTCAAAAGCAACCTCAGCAGTATCATGAGGCGCCACTGGCCATCCTACAAATGGTGTATTTACGCGTGCAATTTCCTCTGGACCACGCATACCTGCCCAATTGTTATTAATAAGTTCTTCATTTCCATCCATTATATTTCCTGCAACATACCATTTGCCCGGTCTGCTTTTAGCCTTTGGGTACCACTCGCCTTCAGCCCATGCGCTTCCTGGCGAATACATACTACGTTGTTCTATTCGTGCAAAAACAGCACGCATGTTTTCATTGGTCGCTGGTCCCGGTTTATAATAATTGTTGATGACGTTTATTTGAGAACTTTCGTCGCCACCATCCATAGTGCGATGGCGCCAATTGTAAATTACATTGTTACGGAAATCAAAATCGCCAGACATACCTATTGATGGATTTCTAGCTGTATTGCAAGCAAAAAGGTTGTGATGAAATGTAGATGGATTGCCACCCCAAGTACCACCAAAAGCATGACCTTTGGCATCGAGTGCTTCACTAGAAATTGTCCATTGAATAGTAATATTTTGTGCTGGGTCTTTAATTTCAGTACTACCGTCAAGCGAAGGTCTCATGTGGCGATATAGCGAAATGTTTTCGTCCATTCCCCAACTTGTAGAACAATGGTCGATGATGATGTGATGATCTGGATTTCCACCAATATTATCATCTCCTTGTCCACCTATTGGCACACCACGGCGTACACGAATATGACGTACAATAACATTGTGTGTGTTAATATTGAATGTCCCTGCTATACAAATACCATCACCAGGTGCCGACTGACCAGCAATGGTGATATCTGGATGATTGATATTTAGGTCGCTTTCTGTTTTAATTGTACCCGCTACGCGGAACACAACAATACGAGGACCTTTTGCTTCAAGGGCTGCTCGTAAACTACCCTCGCCACTATCGTTAAGATTTGTTACTGCCATAACCTTACCGCCTCGTCCACCTGTTGTAAACATACCGCCTCCCCATGCTCCAGGAAATGCAGGAATTACACCTTCTGGTAATCTGGGTGGATGTGGAGGAATCTGACCAGGCTCAGGTTGTTCTGTAGAAACACTCGTGTTTTGTGCATTTAAGTTCAAGACTGTGCTAAGAAGCACAAAAATAAACAGACTTGTACGCACTATTTTATGGATTTTTATCATACTTGTAATTATTTAATTATTTGTAAAGTTCAAGATTACCTTAAAAGGAGGTTGCTAATATTGTTATTATAATCATAACTAACTGCTTTTTTTGAACGGCGACCGATTATATTAAACCTTTTAAACAGGTTAACTCGCCATTTCCAAAAAAAGAAACCGCCCAAAGAATAAATCTTTAAACGGTTTCTAAACTAAATAACCAACCAAACTTTTATTAAACCCTTGTGTTTTCTCTTGGGTTTTCTACTTTATCTTTTCTGTACTTACGCATTTTTTCCGTAGTTACAGTTTTTCCTTTTGTATCTGTTGTTTTCATAAATTGTATATAACCTTTACCAACAAACTCATACGCTGTTCCCGATGCTGGGTGATACAATTCTATCTTTCCATCATTTATAACGCTCAATTCGAAATATTCATTGTCGAAATAATCATAATCTAATGTTAAAGTTTTAAGCTTGTTATTTCCGGTTACATTTCCAACACCGTATAACCCTGTATAATCCCAATAAAGATTATTCACGCTTGTACCGTTTGCATCTTGCGAACTTCTAAACTCCGAATCGTTTCCACCAGATAAAAACTGTAAATAATTTTCATTATCAAATTCATTTATAGCACCGTAATTACTGGTATATACTTTTTCCCAAGCATTGTATTCTTGCAAGAAATAATGGATGTTATCGTAAAACACAAAATCATAATCGAAATTGCTACGTTGGTAGCCATCTAAAAAATATGAGGTATCGTTATTTGGGTTGTAAAGCTCGATGGTGTTATTATCAATTTGGTAAATATCAAAAGTTTCATAACCATCAATAACATGGTAAACATCTAAAATCATATCATAAGCATCATACGTTCCTACTTGTATTCCAAAACCGTTACCTGTATCACCAAGACCAACAATATTGTTGTTTGCGTAAACACTACCATTTCTAAACGACATGGTAAAGGCTTTTTGTAAAAACGGGGTATCACCGTAGCCTTTGGTAGCATTAATGTCTACATACCACAATTCGTAAGATCCTAATAATTGGTTTAAAGATATTTGTGGGGTATTATCGTAATCGTCTACAATTACCTCGTGGTAACACGAAGTAAACAAGGTTGCTGTTAAGGCAAATGCTAAAAGTAATTTTATAGTCTTCATAATCAAACATTTTTGGGTTTATACTTTAAAGGTTTTCAAAACGCGTGCCAAAAATTTTTTAGTCACAGTTTACAGTAGCAGCCTCAGTGTTCTATTTCTGTCCTTAAACATCCGTCTCCCATCTATATTCTATCTTCTCTATTCTTGTTTCTTTTATATCCGTCTCTTTCACGACACAGATAAATATTTTATGTATTTTTGAAGTATTAAACAACAAAACTATATATGAACAAACCTTTAAAATATGCGGTTTTTGGCGCAGGGAGTTGGGCAACGGCCATTGTAAAAATGCTTTGCGAAAATTTAGATGAAGTTGGCTGGTACATGCGCAGTGTTTATACCAAAGAACATTTGTTAAGAGAGTACCACAACCCCAATTATTTAAGTTCGGTTGAGTTTCATATAGAACAATTAAAGCTTAGTAATGATATCAATGAAATTGCCGACTATGCCGATGTGCTCATTTTCGTAATTCCTTCTGCTTTTATTTATAGTGAATTACAAAAAATGAATGTGGATATTTCCAATAAAATTATAGTTTCGGCAGTAAAAGGGATTATACCTGAAACCGGTTTGTTGGTTGGCGAACATTTTCATGAACATTACAAAACACTTTATGAAGACATTGCTGTAATTGCGGGCCCTTGCCATTCGGAAGAAGTTGCTTTAGAGCGTTTATCGTACTTAACCATTTCATGTTCCGATGCAAAAAAAGCACAAAAAATAGCCGATGCTTTATCTAGCGATTATATAAAAACTAAAATTAGCGACGATATTATTGGTGTAGAATATGCCGTAATGCTTAAAAACATATACGCCATTGCTGCTGGAATTGCACATGGTTTGGGCTATGGTGATAATTTCCAAAGTGTGCTAATGAGTAACTCCATTCGTGAAATGAAACGTTTTATTAAGAAAATGCACAAAATGAAACGTAACATTAATAATTCGGCGTATTTGGGCGATTTATTGGTAACAGGCTATTCGGTATTTTCAAGAAACCGTATGTTTGGAAACATGATTGGTAAAGGTTATACTGTAAAATCGGCACAAATGGAAATGAGCATGGTAGCCGAAGGATATTACGCTACCAAAAGCGCCCATTTACTTAATGAAAAGAACAAAAGCAAAACCAAATTGCCTATTATAAACGCAGTTTATGATATTTTATACGAAGGTAAAGACCCTAAAAAAACCTTTAAAAAGTTGACTGAGAAGTTGGATTAATGATAAACAATTCCTTCCCTTGTTGAGGGATGGTGGATTTGATTTCACTTAAAGAAATCAATGATGGAAGGGGTAAACCATGAAACAAAGCATTCACAATTTAAAATATCTTGAAGAACGCAGAAAAGAACTTCGAAAGCGTTTAACATCAGCCGAAGCAACACTTTGGAAACAACTTCAAAAAAGTCAATTAAATGGCAGGAAGTTTAGAAGGCAACATAGTATCAAAAACTATATTGTTGATTTTTATTGCCCAAGTGAAAAACTCATCATTGAGTTAGATGGTGCGTATCATTTCGATTTTGCACAACAACAATACGACTTGGAGCGAACTACTCAACTAGAAACTTTAGGTTTTAAAGTCATTCGTTTTGAAAATAAGTTAATATTTGAAAATCTACCCGAAGTTTTGAATGAGATTGTTAACAATTTCAAACCTTTTGAATAACCACCTCGTCTTCTATTTCGAAGTGTCGAAATAGAAGCCACTCCTCCTTTTGAAGGAGGAGAATTCCCTTTTCATTTAACTAAAAAGCTTATCTGTAATTAATTCCTTCCCTTAATAAGGGAAGGTGGATTTGATTTCCCTTAAAGAAATCAAAGACGGAAGGGTTTATTTTACCAAAACACCCTTAGCTTCCATTAAAGGAATAGCTTGTAACGCTTTTAAGTTGATGGTATTCTTTCTAAATAAAAAAGTTTTATCAAACATTTTGTTTCCTTCAAAAAACGATACTTTAAAGGTGTTATTCAATGCAAATAATTCTTCTTGCATCAACTCTATTTTAGCATAACTTTTTTTTGGAAGTACATCCAATTTTTTTCTAAAAGTAGAGGTTATTTTCTCATCGGAATAACCAGAAGCAACAATCAAAACCATTTCTAAATCAATGGCTTTATCGTTTATTATGTAAGCGTTCCAATCTTGGGTTTTATAAATATCATTATACTCGTTTACAATGGCAACGTAAACGCCTTCAACTTTTGGGATTTCGATATCTTTTTTCATTAGAAAACATGTCTTTTAAAAAACAAAATTAATAGTATTTATAATACAAAATTAATCTCGTTTAGTTTGCAAGTTAAGAATAATAGATTAAGTTAGTTGTATTAAAAAAACATACTATGCAAAAAATTACTTTAACAATTTTATCATTTATTATGGCTATTAGCTTAAATGCACAAATTACGTTAACAAGTGCAACTAGTTCTCCTCAAATTGGGGACACATTTGATTATATATCCATACCTAATTATACTTTTGATGTGAGTCAAAGTGGAGCAAACCAAACTTGGGATTTTTCTTCTGCCACTGGTTCAACGGCAGTAACTAATTATGTTGACTTAACAAGTGCTTTGGAACCATCTACATTTCCTCAGGCAAATACTGTGGCTCTTACTGCAAACCCTAATGCAGAAACTTATTTCTCCAACTCAACCTCTGGGCAAACGATAGAAGGTTTTTATTCACCTGGATTACTCCGAGAAATTTACACAGATAAAAGAGAGTTTATTAAATACCCTATTACTTACAATGATATCTTTAATGAAACATTCTCAGGAACAAGTGAAAATATTGCTGCGGGACAAACTTATATTAGAACTGGAACTACTGAAATTTCAGCTGATGGATATGGCACACTAATATTACCTTATACAACCGTTAATAATGTTCTTAGGATTAAGATAACTAATACATACTCTGATACATTTATGGGATTTCCAATTGGCCCATATAACGATGTTATTTTAGTTTGGTATAATGCCACAACCAAAACGGCTATAGCCAGTACTTCGAATTCATTTTACAATGGGTCTCTCTTATCATCCTATGCCACATATTTAGACCAATCAGATTTAGTACTTACTACAAATAATTCTGAATGGGACAAAAATCAAGTTTCCGTTTTTCCTAACCCAGCAAATGACTACGTTTATATAAAAAATAAAACAGACAAAGCTTTACCAATTGAAATTTATGATGCTCAATGCCGAATAATTAAAACCTTAGATATTAAAAAAGGTGAAAACGAGATAAATATTTCAAGCTTAAACTCTGGTATATATATTATCAAATTTTTTTACAACTCATATTTTCATACACAAAAAATGGTAGTTAAATAAAAATAACCCTAGTGAAATGCTCAGCTAGATTAAACATTTCACTAGGAGTTATAAAAGTTACTTCCAACCACCACCAAGTGCTTCGTATAAATTAACAACTGTTAGCAATTGCTGTAATTTGCTATCAATAACGTTCAATTCGGCAGTTAAAGCACTTTGTCTGGCGGTCAACAAATCTAAATAATTGGCATACCCGTTATTTAAAAGGGTTTCCGAATTGCTTTCCGCTTGCCTTAAAGCTTCTACTTCTTTTTGTCTGTAAGTAAACTTTCTGGTTTCAGCATTGTAAGCAAACAGGGCATTTGATACTTCATTACCTGCTACCAAAAGCGACTTTTTAAATTTTAAAAGCGCTTGTTCTTGTTGTGCTTTTGCGACTTCGTACTGCGTTTTAATTTTTCGTTGATTGAATATAGGTTGTGCCAACCCACCAACTAAATTGGCAAATAAGGAATTGGCGTTAAAAAACGTATCAAAATCCAAACTTTGTAAACCAGCAGAAGCGGTTAATGTTAACGATGGATAAAAGTTACTACGCGCTACATTGCTTAATTCAAACGATTGGATAAGCCCAAATTCCGCAGCCATTACATCGGGCCGGTTACTTAACAAGGTTGCTGGCACACCAAGTTTCATGTTGGTTTCAATGGCTTGTACATCTAAACTGTTACGTTCAAAATTTCGAGGCGATACCCCTAACAAAATACTTAAGGCGTTTTCAGTTTTAAAAATAGCCGTTTCCAAATCTACTTCCAATGCTTTGGCATTGTTGTATTGTGCAATGTTTTGATCGACCGCCACTTGGGTTACCTGTCCTGCCTCTTTTAAAGCTTGAATGGTTTCTACACCTTTTTCGCGCGTTGCTATCGTTTCTTTTGTGATTGCCAATTGTGCATCCAACGCCAATAATTGATAGTATGTAGAAGCTATACCAGAAACCAATTGCGTTTTCACGGCTTGGTGTGCTGCCACTGTTTGCAAATAGCTGGCTTGATATGCTCGCTTGTTGCTTCTAATTTTTCCCCAAATATCGGCTTCCCAAGATAAGTTGGCAGCTAGTTCGTAGGAGTCAATCCGTGGAAAAGCGCTACCAAACTGGCTGTTTTCAGAATTTTCTTGATGTGTATATTTGGCACTTCCGTTTAACGTTGGAAAATAACCCGCTTTTCCTTGTTTTAAATAAGATTCGGTAGCTACTATTTGTTGAATAGCAATGCGAACATCCATGTTATTTTGAAGCCCTTCTTCAATATATTGGTTCAAATAAGGGTCTGTAAACAAGGTTTTCCACGATACATCTGCCATCGATACACTATCGGTTGGCAAATTATCGGTTCTGTATAAATTTTGGGTTTCTACCAACTCGGGTTGTTTATATTCTTTCGCAACAAAACAGCTTTGTAATGTTACCGAAACCACCACCAAAAGTATGGTTTTATTAAACAAGGTATGTTTTATAATAGATATCATAAGCTTTAATCTTCAATAGTTTGTATTGCTGGTTTACTTGAAACTTTTTCTTGTAACCACTGAAATAATATAAAAAGGATAGGAATTACAAACACCCCTAAAATAGTACCAATAAGCATCCCACCGGCAGCACCAGTACCAATCGAGTTGTTTCCTTCTGCTCCTACACCTTTGGCCAACACAAGAGGCATCAACCCTAAAATGAAGGCGAACGAGGTCATTAAAATAGGGCGTAAACGTGCTTTGGCTCCATGGATAGCGGCATTCACGATACTTTCTCCGCTTTTTCGTCTTTGAAGTGCAAACTCTACAATTAATATGGCATTTTTAGCGAGCAAGCCAATAAGCATGATTAAGGCAATTTGGAAATATATATTGTTTTCCAAACCGAAAATCTTTGTGCTTATGTAAGCTCCAAATACACCAAATGGAATGGAGAATACCACGGCTAAAGGCAATAAATAACTTTCGTATTGGGCACTTAACAAAAAGTACACAAACAGAATACTTAATATAAAAATGAAGGTGGTTTGGTTTCCGGCATTTACTTCTTCACGGGTTAAACCAGAATAAGCCACGGTATAATTACTTGGGAGTTTTGCAACCTCTTCTTCAATAACCCTAATAGCATCACCGGTACTAAACCCATCGTTGGTAGCACCTGTGATTGTGGTAGAGTTGAACAAATTGAAACGGGTTACCGATTGCGGACCATACACACGTTTTAAATTAACAAACTGAGTAATGGGTGTCATTTCCCCAGTATCCGTTCTTACATACATGCTATTCAAATCACTTTCATTGGCTCTATCTTCTGGCAACGATTGGATGTAAACCCTAAACTGTTTTCCAAAACGCGAGAAATCCGAAGCATAAACACCTCCAATATACCCTTGTAGCGTGGAGAATATACTATTAATTGGTACGCCTTTTTCTTTTGCTAAAGGCACATTAATTTCCATTTCGTATTGTGGATAATTCGTATTGAAAGAAGACGTGGCATATTTAATCTCTGGATGTGCCATAAGCGCCATAGAGAATTCCTTATTCACTTTGTCCAAATCGGTAAATTCACCGCCAAATTTATCCAACAAATTCACTTCAAACCCAGCAGAGTTACCAAAACCACGGATACTTGGAGGTGAAAAGAAAATAATATTAGCTTCGGGAATAGAAGCGGCCATACCAAATAATTTACCTGTAATAGCTTGTACTGAAAGTGATTCGTCTCCACGTTCACTCCAATCTTCAAGTTTTATAATTCCAAAACCATAATTACTACCAGAACCACTAATTAAACTTCTACCTTTAATAAAGTTTACCGCAGCTATACCTTCAATACCGTTAATCTTGTCGTACAGGCTTTTGGCTACAGCATTTGTTCTGTCTAATGATGCACCTGCAGGTAATTCTATATTGGCAAAAATGATGCCTCTATCTTCGTTAGGCACAAATCCTGTTGGTGTTGTTTTTGAAGCGTAGAAAATACCCGCCACTGCTAAAACCAATAATAATACAGGCACCCATTTTCTTTTGTATAAAAACTGAAGTGATTTTCCGTATTTATCTACCGTGGCATTAAACCCACGATTGAATAGTGTGTAAAAACGCTGTATCGGATTTTTACCTTTAAGGTCTTCATCATCTTTATGGGTTTTTAACAATAAAGCACATAAGGCAGGACTTAAAGTTAAAGCGTTTACTGCCGAAATAAGAATGGCAATAATAAGCGTAACACCAAACTGTTCATAAAATACACCTGTAGGCCCTGTTACAAAGGTTACAGGAATAAATACTGCCGCCATTACCAATGTAATAGACACAATGGCTCCCGATATTTCGGTCATTGCTGTTAACGTTGCCGTTTTGGGGTTCTTTTCACCTTGGTCCATCTTGGAGTGAACCGCCTCTACCACCACAATAGCATCATCTACCACAATACCAATGGCAAGTACTAATGCAAATAGCGTTAAAAGGTTGATGGAATACCCAAAAATATTAAGGAAAAAGAATGTACCTATAATGGAAACCGGAACTGCTATTGCCGGAATTAATGTAGAACGGAAATCTTGCAAAAAGATAAACACCACTAAAAACACCAGTAAAAAAGCTTCTAACAACGTGCTAATTACCTTATCGATAGATGCGTTTAGGAATAAGCTGGTATCATAAGGCACGAAAATATTCAACCCATTTGGAAGGTCTTTCTTTACCGTTTCTAAAGTGACCTTAATGTTTTCTATAATTTCCTGTGCATTCGATCCTTTCGTTTGAAAAATTCCCATAAATACCGCTGGACGCCCTAAACTCATGGCATTTGCCGAATAGGACTGTGCATCCAATTCAATAGTTGCCACATCCTTTAAACGTAAAAATTCACCATTACCTAATGCTTTTATAACAATATCCCCATACTGTTTTTCCTCTTTAAAACGTCCACTATACGTTAAAGTATATGAGAAAGCTTCTCCATTATTTTCACCCAAAGAACCAGCGGCGGCTTCCAAATTTTGCTCTGCCAAAGCTGCTGTAATATCTGAAGGTATTAAATTATAAGCTGCTAATTTTTCCGGTTGCAACCAAATACGCATCGCATAATCTTGTTGCGAGAATACACTAACATCGCCCACACCACTAATACGTTGTATGGCTGGAATCACGTTTATTTTTAAGTAATTCTGAATAAATGTAGCATCATAATCTTCACTTTCCGAATACATGGAAATAAACATCAACGCACTTGTTTCCTGTTTTTTAGTGGTAACTCCTGTTCGAATTACCTCTTGAGGCAGCAACGGATTTGCTCTTGCCACACGATTTTGAACGTTAACGGCAGCAATATCTGCATCCATTTCCTGATTAAAATAAACCGTTATAGAGGCGGTACCATTATTTGAAGCTGTTGAAGTTATATACGTCATACCTTCTACACCATTTATTTGCTCTTCAATAGGAATGATAACACTCTCTAACACCGTTTCAGCATTAGCACCAGGATAAGATGCTGACACCTGAATTGTTGGTGGTGCAATATCAGGGTATTCCTCTATAGGTAAACTTGATATACTGATGATACCGAGTACAACTATGATAATAGATATTACTGTTGAAAGTACGGGTCTTTCAATAAATGTTTTTAACATAACGAATACGTTTTGGGATTGTTAGTTTTTGAATAAAATAGCTACGGGTTTCATGGCTTCATCTAAAGAAGTGTTCTGTGGCGCTATGACCATACCATCTCTCAACTTACCTACACCAGATACCACAATTTTATCGTTCGTATCTATGCCCGATTCTACAACATATACATTATCTACAGTAGCTTTCACTTTAATAATAGACGTTTCAACTTTATTGCCTTCGCCTAATTTAAACAGCATGATATTTCCTTGTTGCTCAAAGGTTGCTTGTTTTGGAACCACTATAGCATGCTCGTAAACAATAGGAATTTGGATTTTTCCACTGTTACCATTGGTAATTAACTGGTTTGGGTTATCAAAAATAGCCCTGATGCTTACCGTTCCTGTATTTGGGTTAATTTGTCCCGAACTGGTTTGTATTTTCCCCTTTTCTGTATACATATTTCCGTTAGCCAGTATCAGGTTAACGGTTGGAAAATTAGCTAGCTTTTCTTCTAAGTTATTGCCTGCGGTATGTTGCAAGAAGTCTAAATACTGAGTTTCATTCAAACTAAAAAAAGCATATACTTGTTTTATGTCGCTAACAGTTGTAAGTGGTATATCATCACCTGAACTTACTAATGAGCCTTCTCTAAATTTAATTGCGCCCACATAACCATCAACCGGACTTTTTACCGTGGCATAATCTATACTGGCGGCAATGCTGCTGTAGTTTGCCTTTGCTTGGGCTAAATTTGCTTTTGCGGTTTCTAACTGTACGGGACTAATAATGTTTTTTTCTACTAAAGGGATTAACTTATCCACCTCAACTTGAGCCACATTAATACGTGCTTTTGCTGCACCTGCATCTTGACTTAACGATTGGGTTTCTAACTTAAATAATACCTGCCCTTTACGTACTTTTTCACCTTCATCTACCAATACTTTTTGAATGTAGCCTGAAATTTTTGCTCTTACTTCACTATTTACAACACCTTCAATGGTTGTTGGATATTCTTGGTATCCTGTTACTGTTTTATGCTGAATTTGAGCTACCGGAAAAGATGCTGGTGGTGCTTGTGCAGCTTGCTGTTCTTTATTACCGCAACTTGATAACACGAAAGTTAAACATATAGTTGCAATGGAATATAGATTGATTCTTTTCATGTTACTTAGTTATATTATGATTCTTTTCTATTATTTTCTTTCTTAATTTCAATATTGATTTTGTGGCTTCATCTAAAAATTGAATGTAATCGTCGTGAAATTCTAAATCGAATTTCGATTCTGCATCAGGATTTACCGAATTCTTTTTTTCTTTATATTCTTTAATTTCCACATGAAGCTCTTTTTGGCTGCACCAAGTTTCAACCATATCATCAATACCTTGTATAATAACATCTTGATTCATTATGAAATACTTTTTACGGTCGCCTAACTTTGTGAAATAGACAATTTTTTTTAAATCTTGTAAATGATTCAAGTGTGTTGAAATGGTACTTTTACTTGCACAAAGCTTTGAGACTAAATCCTCAAATGTAGTTCCTGCTTTTCCTGTTAATATAATATACGACATAATACGAGCTGCCACAGGAGCCAATTGATCTTTACTCTCAATAAGAACACCTAGTTTTTCAACCAGAGCTTTCTTTTTACTACATATATTCTCTTCCATCATTAAAAATTTTATGCAAATATAATTTAGGTTCGGTTTTTTCCGAACTAAACGAAGTTAAATAATTGTTAAATAAAAAAGAGGCTGTCTTAAAAGTGTATTAAGTTATATTTGTCAGGTTGAGCTTGTCGAAACCGATATTGATTATCAGTATGTTGAAATATTTCGACAAGCTCAATATGACATAGAACTACACTTTTAAGACAACCTCAAAAATCGTTTAAAATGAGTGGGTTATAGGGCAGATTTAAACTGCTCTAAAAACCTAACATCATTCTCACTTAATAAGCGGATATCACTAACTTGGTGAAGCAACATGGCAATACGGTCTATACCAACACCAAAAGCAAAACCAGAATATTCTTTGGAGTCTATTTTGCAGTTTTCTAAAACATTAGGATCTACCATACCGCAGCCACCAATTTCCAACCAACCGGTTCCTTTGGTAATACGGTAATCCGATTCGGTTTCCAAGCCCCAATACACATCAATCTCTGCACTTGGTTCTGTAAATGGGAAGTATGATGGACGCAAACGTATTTTAGATTTCCCAAACATTTGGGTGGTAAAATATTGAAGCGTTTGTTTTAAATCGGCAAAACTTACATCTTTATCAATATACAAACCTTCCAATTGGTGGAAAAAACAATGCGACCGTGCCGAAATAGCTTCGTTACGATACACACGACCCGGTGAAATGGTACGGATAGGCGGTTGGTTATTTTCCATATAACGCACTTGTACCGAACTGGTATGGGTACGCAATAAAATATCAGGATTTGTTTGAATGAAAAAAGTATCCTGCATATCGCGTGCCGGATGGTATTCTGGCAAGTTTAATGCGGTAAAATTATGCCAATCGTCTTCAATTTCAGGGCCTTCACTTACATTAAAACCAATGTTTGAAAAGATATCTATAATTTGATTTTTCACGATAGAAATTGGGTGGCGCGCTCCTATTTGGATGGCATCCCCTGGGCGTGATAAATCGCCATAAACACCTTTTACCTCTTCTTTACTTTCAAGTTCTTCTTTTAAGGCGTTTACTTTATCTTCGGCAGTTTTTTTAAGGGTATTTATTACTTGCCCAAATTCCCTTTTTTGGTCGTTGGCTACGTTTTTAAACTCAGAAAAAAAATCGTTAAGCAATCCTTTTTTTCCTAAGTATTTAATTCTGAAAGCTTCTACTTCCTCTTTGGTTTGTGCTTTAAAAGCATCGGCTTCGGCAATAAGTTCTTTTATCTTGTCTATCATGATTCGTTCAAAATGATGGCAAATTTAATCAAAATATCGTCATTACGAGGCGAAAACCACCAAGTAATCTTTTAAAATATAAACAGATTACTATGGCAAATACAAACCCATGGGCGGTTTTTAGCAATTGGAATGGCTTAAAAGTTTTGGAAACGTAAATAGAGCGTAGTATTAATAATTAAAATTTTAGCGTATTTTTTTTACATAAATTAATTTTATATTTACAGGATAACTGAAGCAATAAACTTTTCATATTCTGACTTATTTGTGGGATATGAGTGATGGAGCTTATTATATAACGAGTTAGCTGTAATTTGAACCAACTTTATGGTAGATAAAAAGGATATCGAAAAATTAATTGTTCAGAACAAAAAAAGTACTCTGAAAAATCATTGGAACGATGCGTTTTTTTACAACACGACAAAATATAGTGGAGAAATTAAACCAAATGAACTTCTCATTTGGCGTTCATCACACTTTTTAAGAGGGGCTTATCCGATTTTTCGTTTGACTTTTGACCAAAATGGCAAACTGAACGGTATAAAAACAGAAAAAAATCCCTATTACAAACTTCAGAAGAAAATATCAATCGTGTTGCTTATTGTGTTTGATTTAATTTTAATATTTACCACTGAATTTAAGCCTGCCTTTTTTGGAATAATCGGAATTTCTTTATTGGGATTTTTTTTCTATTTACTATTCTTTAATGTAACAAAGTACGAGACAAAAATTTTGACTGAAGAACTTAAAGAAGCCATAGAAAAAATAGAAAAGGAAAATAAGCCTGAATTCGAAAACATTCCGAAAATGGAATTAAAAAAAGAAAATATTAAAGAATGGACTTTTACAAAAATTTTGACAAGGCTTCTACTCTATCCTTTTTGCTTCTTTATTTTATGGATTTGTATAGATGGATTTTTGGATGATGGAATGACATTGCACCGAATAATTGGAATAATTATAGCCTTAACTTATATAGTTGTTGACATACTAATGGTTATTGGAAAAAATAAAAAACTACAGCTAAGGCGTATATAACAAATAAAAAGTTAAAATGTTTCTGAAAACCAATAATATACAGCCTTCAAAATAAAAACAGAATCTCTATATCTTTTCCATTAACAAAACGGATAGAACTTGATAATGGTTAACAGATTGCCACGTCCTGCGTCCACGCCATGACGTAAAAAACTACTGGATATACTCGGTTTCTAAAAAGTAATTTACAATGGCTTCTTTCATTAAAACACTTTGCTCGCCTGCTTTTAGATGCGGCAAGGTTTCAATGGTTTTGTAATGTGGCCAACCTTCGGCATCCACAAAATCGAGCTCGTAATAGCCATAGGGCGCCAAAAGTTTGCAAATGGCAATGTGCATTAAATCGAGTTTGTGGTCTTTTTTAAACTCACGGTCAAACTGCCCAAGCTCTTGCACGCCTATTAAATAAATAATGGCATCGAGGTCCAGTTTATCGCCATCGGCAAATTGATTGGATAGTTTCCTTACTACCAATTCCCAACGTTCTTTTAATTGTTCGTCTCTAGACATTTATTGAGTTGAAAAGTTTAAAGTTTTAAAAGTTCAAAGTTAGCAAACTTCTAGGTTCTTGCGGATAGTTATGCTTAAAATTGAAAAAAATTGTAGGTTTGTTAAAACGGATTACATATGGTGGCTTTGGATGTTGTTTTATTGGCCTTTTTGGTACTTGGATTTGTAAGAGGCTTTTGGCGTGGTTTTTTTGTTGAAATTGCATCGTTATTGGCTTTGGTAGCGGGTGTTTATGGCGCATTTCATTTTAGTGCCTATGCCTCGGAATTTTTAAGGGAAAAAGTAGATTGGAATGAAAACACCATTAACATTGTAGCTTTTTTTGGTACGCTGATACTTATTGTTTTGGCCATTGCCTTGGCTGGAAAAGCACTAACAAAAATTGCCGATTTTGCCGCTTTGGGATTGTTTAACAAACTTTTGGGAGCCCTTTTTGGTGGGCTGAAAATAGCCGTTATTTTAAGCGCGGTGCTTATCGTTTTTGAAAAGATGAACCGCCCTGTTCCTTTTACAGAAGAAGCAGATAAGGAAGTTTCGGTTTTATATACGCCCGTAAAATCTATCATTCCTTTGATTTTCCCCAACATAATAGTGAATGGAAAACCTATTGGTGATGATTTGGAAGAAGAGGAAGCTGAAATAAATCTGCAAAGTGCATTGCTTTATTCGAAGGAATAAGAAATTAATCTAAATGATAAATCTCTCGGATACTTTCAAGGATATTTTCAAAATCTATTTTTAAATCTATCAATTCCCCTGTATGAACATCGAACACCCAACCGTGTACTTTTAATCCGCGTTCTCTGGCTGCTTTTTGTACCGCTGCTGTTTTAATGAGGTTTACACATTGCTCTTGAACGTTAAGTTCCACAAGACGTTCGTACTTTTTTTCTTCATCGGAAATAGCATTCAACTCGGTTTTATGGATACGGTACACATCACGTATGTTGCGCAACCATGGGTTTAGAATACCTAAATCGGCCGATTGCATTGCCGCTTTTACGCCGCCGCAAGCATAGTGCCCACAAACCACCACATGTTTTACTTTTAGGTGTACCACCGCATATTCTACAACAGACATAGCGTTTAAATCGGTTCCTGAAACCATATTGGCTATGTTACGGTGTACAAAAACGTCACCAGGGCCTAAACCCATCAATTCTTCGGCAGTGACGCGACTATCGGAACAACCAATAAATAACAATTCTGGACTTTGTCCTTCACCTAAATTTTCAAAGTATTTAGCATCAGTTGCCAATTTATCTTTAATCCATTGCTTATTGTTCGTAAAGACTCTATCTAGGTTCATATTATATGGTTATTTGTTAAAGATACATCAATAATCAAAGTGCTTTGATGTCTTCCGCAGAAATCCAACCCGTTTTACCATCTTGAAGCTTTATTTTTTTCCAATTATTTACCGTATCCAAAACCTGTACTTTGGTACCTTCGTGCAGTCTGAATGATTCTTCGCTTCTATTGTTTGGGGCATTTTTCACCAAACTTTCTTTTGCAAATACAATGGCTGGCTTGTCCTTTTTATCTAAGTTGTATTTATGGAAAGCAAACAACAAAGCAACACACATGATGGCCAAAGCCGTTAAACTGCCTAAAAAAGCAAGCCGTTTTCTTAATGAAGAATAGGCAAAATAGTAGACCAAAAACAAAATAACGAAACAAAACACAAAAGCTATGGCGGTTTTAGCCCACCCATCAAAAGTCATGCTATTGGTAACATTGTTCAAAATTTTTGATAAGCCTGCTTCTGGAACCACATCTATAGCATCAATGGTCATGTTTTGTGCAAAAGCTAGGTTGTTTT
Organism: Mariniflexile sp. HNIBRBA6329; assembly: GCF_043558645.1. Lineage (NCBI taxonomy): Bacteria > Pseudomonadati > Bacteroidota > Flavobacteriia > Flavobacteriales > Flavobacteriaceae > Mariniflexile > Mariniflexile sp. HNIBRBA6329. The sequence goes on from NZ_JBIFXS010000001.1 coordinate 247,918, forward strand.
TTATATCCTCGTCGTTAGGCGACAACTGCAAAGCCTTTTCGTAATAATAAATACTTGGTGCTATATTGTTTAACTTGTAATGTGCATTTGCTAAATTGAAATACAGTTCTGCCGAATGGTTTTTAGCATCTAGAATGCTTTTGTACTTATCTATAGCTTCGCCATATTTCCCTTCGTTATACAAGGCGTTTGCCTGTTCAAAAACAGCTTGGTTTTGGGCAAATACTACAAAACTGAACAAAAACGATAGTATGTAGAGTAACTTTTTCATCTTAACGTGCTTGTTTATCTATTAATGAAATAGTTTTAGCTGCTTTTTCATAATCTTCTTGCATGGTTACAATATCTATGGGGGTGTAACGTGCTAACTCGCAGCTTTCCAAAATACTAAAGAAATCTTTAACCACACCTGCGTCTACTTGCTTTTCAATAAGTAAGGTATCTATACGCTCTTTACTTAATTCGTAGGTTTCAATATGTAATTTCGCCTTTAAATAATTATGCAGTGCTTTTTCCAAAGCAATGTAAAAGGCTTCTTTTTTACCAAGTGATTTTTTGGCACTGCTCAAGTATTTTCTAGCTAGTTTATCGGCTTTTCTTATTTTATTTCCATACACATCGGCATCTCTTGTTGCCTTTTTGTTTCTTATAACAATCGCTAACGGAATGGCTAAAAAAGGCAATAGCAACAAACTCCAAAAGGTGGTTGTTTTAAAAAAAGTGGTACTGTGTACACTTTCAAAATTGGTGCTTGTTTTAATATATGCAAACTGGTCTTTGTTTAAAACCACAGGTTGTTTTCCATTATTAGCTACCGCTCCATTATTAGCGTTCGCATTGTTAATAGGACCGTCCAACACATCTAAAACAATTTCCTCAGAAGATAATCGTTTATAGGTTTCGGTTTTTAAATCGAAATACGAAAAGGAAATACTTGGTATGGGATACTTGCCTTTAAATTGGGGTACAATGGTATAACTATCGGAAATACCGCCTTGCATGCCCGCTAAGGTTGTATTAACTTCTTCTTTATGTTCGGGTTCATAAACTTCCAATGAACTTGGTAGCGTTACTTTAGGGAGTTTAAAAAGTTTTAAGTTCCCGCTTCCTTTAACAGCTACTTTTAATTGCAACGATTCGGATGCGCTTAATTCCTTTTTTGAAGGTATTACATCAAAAGTAAAATTACCTACGGCTCCAGAAAAATCTAAAGGTTTCCCTTGTTCTGGCAATGGTTTTACGGTAATGGTATTATTGCCCGCCGAAACCACTTTGTTGGTACGCGTCATTAAAACGCTTCCAAAAATATCGCGTCTATTGGTTGGCACGCGTAAAGCAATGTCTAAACTCAAAGGCTCTATTTCAAGCTTTCCGGTTTTTTGAGGATACAAAACCACTTTCTTTAAAACCAAAAAGCGGTAATCTTCCCCTTTAAAAGTTCCGTTTTGTACTTTTTGACCTTGCGTATCTATATTTTGGCTCCAAAAATCGTTATAGCGTGGGCTATCCATTTCATTCCAGTTATCTACCGCTATGTTTGGAGATACGTACAATTTGTAAACTACCGTAATGGCTTCATTTAAGTAGGGATTGGTTTTTGAAATTTCAGCAATTAAATGAATACCTTCTGAAGCTATATAATCTGGATTATTGGGGTCTTTAGGCACTTCTACAGCTGCCGTAACTTCAATGTTAATAGGCACTGTTTTATACGTTTCGCCCCCAATATTAATAGTTGCTTGTGCAATGGTGAAATTTCCGCGGCTTTTAGGAGCTAAAAAATAGCTATAGGTTTTTTTGAAACTTCTAACCCCATTGATCCATGAATTGCTAACCGATTGATTGGGGCCACCAACGACGTTGAAATTGGAAAAATCGGGCGGATTGAAATTATCGCCATCTTGATTCATTTCAAAATCGATACGTAAACGCTCATTTACCCCAAGTTTTTGTTTGCTTACTTTGGCATCAAACTTAACTTGCGCTGAAGCTATACTTGTAACAAGTAAAATTAGTAGTAGGTATGTGTGTTTTATAAGTTTCATAATGATTTACGATTTTGGAAGTACGATTTACGATTTTGAAGATGTATAAATCAAAATTCGTAATTCATAATTCGTAATTCGTTTTACCAATCTTTTTCTGTTTTTACTTTTATTCCTTTTTGCTTTTCGGCATTTACTTTTTCTTGAACTTTTTGTTCTTGATTGTTCATGGCTTCTAGCAGACTTTTAACCTGTTGAGGCGACATTTGCCCTGGACGTGGTTGCTGGGGCTGTTGTTTCTCATCTCCTTTTCCTTTATCATCCTTTTCATCTTTAGGCTTTCCTTTATCATCTTTTTTATCATCACCCTCTTTTTGGTCTTGATCGCCTTGATCTTTTTGGTCTTGCTCTTTTTTATCGTCGCCTTCCTTCTTGTCCTGATCCTTTTTATCTTTATTGTCCTTGTCGTCTTTCTTATCGTCTTGATTGTCTTTTTGTTGTTCAGCACATATTTTAGCTAAACCCAAATTGTAACGCGTTTCTTCATCGGTTGGATCGTTTCTCAAAGCATTTTTGTAAGCTTCAACCGCTTCTTGGCATTTTTTGTTTTCCATAAGCACATTGCCTATGTTGTGGTAAGCTTTATGTTTTTCTTCTTTTGAAGTTGCTATTTTAGCCGCTTGATCCAATCGGTACAATGCTTCTTCTAAATTTCCTTTTTTTATGTAAGAACTCCCCAAATTATAAATACCCGCAACGCTTGTAGCTTGCTCTGAAATGGCCTTTCTATATTCCTTTTCAGCTGAAACAAAATCCTTTTCATTAATTAAATTATTGGCCTCATACACATAATTATTTGCTTTTTTAGCCGCCAATAAAGCTTCCTTGTCTTTCTCTTGCGAAAAGGAAAAGGTTGCGGTTAATGTTATTAAAATTAAAATTATATGCTTCATTTTATCATTCTTTAATCAACTTATAAATATATAAAACCTAACAACTGCTTCTAGTTAAAGGTTTTATAAAATACGTTTGAATTATTTACGCTTTTTGATTTACGAAACACTCCTATGTAAAAATCGTAATTCATAATTCGTAATTCTTCATTATGTTTACAGGTTTTCGTTAAATAAATTCAATTTTTTCAACCAAGCAGTTTTACGGTCCAATAAGAAAATATCGAGCAACAAAAAGAGAACAGCAAAAGCTAAAAACCACTGAAATTGGTCTTTAAAATCGGCATATTCCTTCGTTTCAAATTCTTTCTTATCCATTCCGTTTAAAATATCACCTATTTTTTTAACTACATCGTTTGTATTTCTTCCATTCAAATATACGCCATTGGCTTCGGCTGCAATAGTTTTAAGGGTTTCTTCATCCAAACGGGTAATAACCGTTTCGCCTTGGCTATCTTTTTTGTAATTCAATACGATCCCATTTTGTTTTTCTGGGATGGGACCTCCCTTTACATCGCCAACACCAATTGTAAAAATTCTAATACCTGCTTCCTTGGCTTCTTCGGCTACTGCCGCCGCTTCCTCGCTATGATCTTCACCATCTGAAATGATTATGAGAATACGATTGGTTTGCTCTTCATCATCAAAATAAGTGGTGGCTAATTTAATAGCTTCGTTTATGGCGGTTCCTTGTGATGATAACATATCGGTATTCATGCTTTGAAGGAACATTTTTGCCGAACCATAATCGGTTGTAATGGGCAACTGCGGAAATGCTTTAGCAGCATAAGCGATGATCCCTACACGGTCGCTAGCCAAATTGTTGAGAATTTGAGTTACCAATTGTTTTGCTTTGTCTAACCTGTTTGGGGCAATATCTTCGGCCAACATACTTTTTGATACATCGACAGCAAACACAATATCAACACCTTCACGCTTTATGGTTTCCAATTTCGTGCCAATTTTTGGGTTTACCAAGGCTATTGCTAAACAGGCAAATGCCAAACTAAGCACCACTAACTTTAAAACCGATTTGAACAACGACGTATTGGGGCTTAATTTTTTAAGCAATGTTTTGTCGGCAAATTTGCGTTGGGCACGGTGTTTCCAAAATTGAAGCACCAAAAAGAATAGGATGATTACTGGAATAACTCCTAATGCCCAAAACCATATTTTTTCGTCTAATTGATACATAAATTTCTAAATTCCAATATTTTAAACTCCAAATTCCAAGAGTTCAAATTGTTTATTTGTTTTTTGTGGATTTGTTTATTTTATAAATACAAATTCACAAAATTTTTAATAAAAGTAGGTCTCGACTGCGCTCGACCTGACATTTCAGTTTCTATACAAAACTTCTAAAAAGCGTGTTTCTAAGTAAAAACTCAATTAATAAAAATAAGCCCGCTAACAATACCAAAGGACGGTATTTTTCTTCGTAATTGTAATATTTAAACTCTTCAACATCTGTTTTTTCAAGTTTATTTATTTCGTTATATATTTCCTCAAGCTTTTTGTTGTTGGTGGCTCTAAAATATAAACCACCTGTAACTTTTGCTATATCTTTAAGTAAGGCTTCATCAATTTCAACGGGGACGCGTGCGTATTGAAATTGCCCATTTCTTGGATCTAAAGCTACGGGCGATAAGGCCATTCCGTTTGTTCCTAAACCAATGGTGTAGGTTTTAATGCCATATTCAACAGCCAATTCACTAGCAATTTTTGGGTCTATAAAACCTGTGTTGTTTACCCCATCAGTCAATAAAATTATAACTTTACTTTTCGCTTTACTGTCTTTTAAACGGTTTACTGCTGTTGCCAACCCCATACCAATAGCCGTTCCGCCTTCTATAATAGTGTTGTATTTGATGTCTTTTAAGGAACGCAATACAATCGATTTATCGCTGGTAACAGGTGTTCTTGTATAGCTTTCACCTGCGTATTCCACCAAACCTATTCTGTCGTTTGGTCTGCCTTTAATAAATTCTGCCGCAACGTTTTTTAAGGCTTCCAATCGGTTTGGAGATAAATCTTTAGCCAACATACTCGCCGAAACATCAATAGCCATTACGATATCAATACCTCTTGTTGTTTTGGTTCTTGAAGACACATCTACCGTTTGTGGTCGTGCCAATGCTGTAATTAGTAATGCCAAAGCCAATAAACGCAGTATAAACAAACCGTGTTTTAATTTTGGCAATACCGAATTGGTAAGTTTAAACCCTTTTATGCTAGATATTCTAAGTTCGGCCGTTTGTTTTTTGTGCTTAAAAATATACCACACAATAGCCAAAGGCAAAATTAGAAGTGCCCAAAACCATTGTTTATTTAAAAAATCGATGCCTTCAAACATTATTCTTCTGCTTTTTTAAGTTCAACTGAATTTAAAATACGCGCTATCATTTGGTCTGCATACTCATCATCCAAAGGATAGGATAAAATAATTTGCTGCAACACATTTTCTGATGTAAACTGCAACAACACATAATTTCCTTCTTGAACTTTCTGGGTTATTGGGTTTTTAACTTTTAATGTACCATAGGTTTTCAACCCTTCTGCGCCATTTGGTGTTATAAACTTATCTCTTAAAACCACAATATCTTGCGCACCTTGAGCTTCAATGCCTTTCAGACTTTGCTCTGATACTTTTTCTAAATCAATTTTATTTTCACCTAAATTTTTATAGGAGGTTGTAGTAACCATAACACTGAACATATCTAACAAGGTTCCGTACATAAAGGCCGTTTGTGTTACTTGGGCTTTCATTTCATCGGGCAACGGAAGCTCTACACGTGTTAGCACTTTAGGTGTTGAAATGGTAACTGGTGGAAAACCGTATTCGCTGGTTACCCATTCGCCTTCTAAAAGTTCTACGCTATCGTGCCCAATAATGGTATCTTTTACATAGTTGAAACCATATTTTAAACCAAAACCAACAAATGTTGCCATTAATAGAAACACACCAATTACAACGGTAACAATAACTTTTTTACGTTTCTTTTTGCGCTCTAACTCCTCGCGATATTTTTCATCCAAAAGTTTTTCTTCCTCGGTGGGTTCTGGAAGTGCTTCTTTTACATGGTCTATTTCAATATCAATGGTTTTTCTATCTATTTTGGCAAGTTCTACATCAACCGCAGATTTTGCGAATTTTACCAAATCGGCACGTTTTAAGATGCTTTCTAAGTTTCTAATATCTTCTTTACTTAGCTCTATTTGGTTGCTTTCTTTAAGGATGTTAAGTCGGGTAATCAACTCATCCGTGGTACTTTCCAAAGCCTTATCATAGACTTTTTCATCTAGATATTTTCTAATAATGAAGGTAAGCTCCGAATAATATTCTTTTATAGATTCGGTTTCCAAATAATGACTTTCATCAAGCTTTCTTAAGGCTAATTTTGCTCTGTCGTAAGGAGGTAATAAGGCTATTTGTTCTGCTTCGGTTAATGGTTTTTTTCGCCAAATTAACCAATACATTAAAAACCCGATAACGCCAACTATTAAAAGCGTCAACAATAAATATTTCCACCAATCGCTGCCCTTTTTATCAACCTCAATGATGGGTTTTATATCGTAAAGTCCTTGTTTTGTAGTATCAACAACCACATTATTAACCTCAACTTTTAAAGAATCGGTAAAAAATGTTTTATCGCCAACAATTATTTTTTGCCTTGGAATGGTGTATTTACCTGAATCGAATTGGGTTAATCCATACTTTTTTATCAGGTTGTAAGTATCGTTCTTTTTGATGGTATCAATGGCGTACGATTCAAGCATTTCTAAAGGCGAAAATGTTTGCCCTTCGGGGAAAACTACCAAGCTATTTGGTTTGCTTTCCACTTCAATTTTATAGGTAATTTGTTGTCCTATTTTGATTTTTGTGGAATCGATTGACGATTTTACCTGTGCGTTTAAGACACCAGACGATAGAATCAAGAAGAAAGAAAAAAAGACCAATGAGAGATGCCTGTTGACCATGGCTTTCATATTCGTAATTCGTAATTCGTAATTCATAATTTGTTTATCCTCTTCTTTTAAAATACCCCAACATTTTTTTTACATAACTCTCGTCCACACGGCAATCGATGGTCCCTGCTCCCGATTTTGTAAAACTCTCTCTGTAATAATCTACTTTTTCTTGGTAGAATTTAGCGTAATTTAAACGCACTTTTTTTGATGATGTGTTAACCAACATATACTCCCCCGATTCTTCATCTTGCATTTGAACCACACCCAAATTTGGTATGTCTTCTTCACGTTTATCGTATACTCGAATACCTGTTACATCGTGTTTTCCAGAAACAATTTTCATGGTTTGTTTGTAATCATCCGCAATAAAATCAGATAGTACAAACACGATGGCTTTCTTTTTCATAACGTTTTGCATGAATTTTAAAGCTTCGGCTAAATTGGTTTGTTTGCTTTCTGGTTCAAACTCAATCAATTCTCTAATGATGCGCAATACGTGGGAGCGTCCTTTTTTTGGCGGGATGTAAAGCTCCACTTTATCTGAAAATAATATCAACCCTATTTTATCATTATTCTGGGTTGCCGAAAACGCCAAAGTAGCGGCAATTTCAGTAACCACTTCATTTTTAAATTGGGTATCGGTACCAAACATTTCAGAGCCCGAAACATCTACCATAAGCATCATGGTAAGTTCGCGTTCCTCTTCAAAAACTTTTACAAAAGGTTCATTGTAACGTGCTGTAACGTTCCAATCGATATTTCTAACATCATCACCAAATTGGTACTGGCGAACTTCGCTAAAAGTCATACCACGTCCTTTAAAGGTGGAATGGTATTCCCCTCCAAAAATATGATCGGACAAACGGCGTGTCTTAATCTCTATTTTCCGTACTTTTTTTAGTAATTCTTTAGTATCCATTTTTCAATTGTCTATTGAATATTTTTTATTGATTAATTTTCACTTAATAATCAATTGTCAATTATCAATTGTCAATTTTAAGGTACTTCTATTTCGTTTACTATTTTGTTGATGATGTCTACCGACGTTACATTCTCAGCTTCAGCTTCGTATGTAATGCCAATTCTGTGTCTTAACACATCATAAACTACGGCACGTACATCTTCAGGAATTACATAACCACGACGTTTAATAAAAGCATAACATTTTGCTGCAGTAGCTAAATTGATACTTCCACGAGGTGATGCTCCAAACGAAATAAGTGGTTTTAAATCGGCAAGTTTATATTTTTCTGGGTAACGCGTAGCGAAAATAATATCAAGAATGTATTTTTCAATTTTCTCGTCCATGTACACATCACGAACTGCTACCTGCGCTTTTAAAATTTGTTCTACGGAAACTACGGGGTTTACTTTATCCCAAGTACCTTTCATGTTAGCGCGCATAATCAGTTGCTCTTCAGCAATTTTTGGGTAGTCTATCACTGTTTTAAGCATGAAACGGTCTACTTGCGCTTCTGGTAATGGATAAGTTCCTTCTTGCTCCACAGGATTTTGGGTTGCCATTACTAGAAATGGTTTATCTAACTTAAAGGTTTCATCTCCAATGGTTACTTGTTTTTCCTGCATCGCCTCAAGTAATGCCGATTGCACTTTTGCAGGTGCACGGTTAATCTCATCTGCCAATACGAAGTTAGCAAAAATAGGTCCCTTCTTGATGGAGAAGTCGTTAACCTTCATGTTATAAATTAAAGTACCTGTTACATCGGCAGGTAATAAATCGGGGGTAAACTGTATTCTGCTAAAACTACCATGAACCGCCTGTGCCAAGGTATTAATGGCCAAGGTTTTTGCCAATCCGGGAACACCTTCAAGCAAAATATGTCCTTGCCCTAGCAAACCAATAAGCAAACGTTCAACCATATGCTTTTGCCCTACTATGACTTTGTTCATCTCTAGCATCAGTAAATCAACAAAAGCACTTTCCTTTTCAATTTTTTCGTTAATTGTCTTAATATCAATAGTACCTGTTTCTTCCATCATTTATATTTTTTTTAACGCCCGAATATACTAAGCTTATTTGAGCAGTGCAAATTGTTAAAATTTTTCTTTGAACGCTGTTAAATATTGGTTAAAATAATTGGGACACAGCGTTAATACTAGGTTAAAATAAAAAGAGCATCACTTTTGGTGATGCTCTTTTACAAAAAAAAATTAAAATTTTATTCTGCTACCAGCGTAACTGCGGTTAATGCTGTTTCTGAATCTGCCACTACAACCGCCTCAATATTTTGTGAAACAAATCCAGCAGCAGCAATAGTTACCGTATAGGTTCCTACTGGTACGTTCTCAAATAGGAATTCCCCACTTGCATTAGAATCCATTGTTGCTACAACATCTTCGGTGCCACTTACTTTAATGGTTACGGTTACTACAATATCATTTGTTACATCACCACTAATAGAACCTGGCTTTAATTGTAATTCTATAGGATTTGCAATAGTTGTTATCTCACCATTTGTAACCACTACACCTGTAGCACTTCCTCCTGCATAATCAGAAGCCTCATCTAAAGGCGTAACCATAACTTCATAAGTTCCTGCAGGAACTCCCCATAATGCAAAAGCACCATTCTCATCTGTATTTGCTGAAATAATAAAATCATCATCAGTTTCAGGCGTCCCTTTATCATCTACTAAAACAGAGGCCATAGATGGCACATCTGTTGGGCTTACCGTGCCTTGAATAATACCCGAACTAACTTCTGCACTGGCGTAAAGTACTGGTTTTAATATAATATTACTAGAATTTCCAGCCATAACGATCGATTTTTGCACATCAAAATCTAAAACAAAATCATAAGTAAATCCTTCTTCTAAAACCGTGTTTATTTTCACCTTCAAACCAGATTGTTGCGCACTTGGTGTTTTAAGCTCGTATTCAGCATCACCTGTTTCACCTTCTATAACAATGGTATTTCCATCGCCCAATACCAAACGCATTTGGCTTAATGTACCAGCAGGTATTGGAAAACGATCTACCAAAACTTTACTAAATCCTCCTGTAAAATCTAATAAATTAACCGTTCCACCTTCTGCATTTAGAGATATCCATCCACTATCAGAGTCTGAATCGTCATCCATTTTTACCATTACATCAACAATCTCAACATTAACGGCTTTATAATCGCCAGGTGCATCCACAAGTCTTACTGATATGGTTGGATTCGATTTGTCAATACTATTAGAATCTGAATCTGTACAAGAGAACACTAACGCTAATACTAATAAAGAAAATAAGAGTTTTAATTTTTTTAAAGTTTTCATAATTATGATGTTTTTTTGAATTTATATTACAAGTTATATACGTCCGTTTATACAGTTTTGGTTTAAATTTTCTAAAATTTTAATTTAAAAACCCATAAAGCATTGATAATCAATTATAAAATACAATTAAAATGTAAAAATAAAATATTAAGTATGTTTTAAGTATTTTTATATACGAATTACAAAAAAACATATACAACCTGTAATGGCTAGTAATAAATAAAATAACGTATGGCAAAAACAGCCTTAATAACGGGTGCTACAAGTGGCATAGGACATGCCACAGCTTACGAATTTGCAAAACAAGGCATAAATTTAGTTTTATGTGGAAGACGGTTAGAGCGACTACACACGATACAAGAAGCACTCAGTAAGCTCACTAATGTTCACATCTTAAATTTTGATGTTAGAGATAAAACCGAAACTTTTAAAGCCATTGAATCGTTACCCGAAAACTTTAAACAGATAGATATTTTAATAAACAATGCTGGAAACGCCCATGGTTTAGACCCGATAAACGAGGGTAGTATTGATGATTGGGATGCCATGATGGATATAAACGTAAAAGGTTTGCTATATGTAAGCAAAGCCATTATACCGCAAATGACCAAACGTAAATCGGGACATATTATTAATATTGGTTCATCGGCAGGAAAAGAAGTGTATCCAAAAGGCAATGTATATTGTGGAAGCAAACATGCAGTGTTAGCTATTACAGAAGGAATGCGTATGGATTTGAATCCTTATGGTATAAAAGTAGGTGCTATAAGTCCAGGATTGGTTGAAACCGAATTTTCGCAAGTGCGTTTTAAGGGTGATAAAATTGCCGATACCGTTTACAAAGGTTTTAAAGCACTGCAAGCTGAAGATGTTGCTGAAGTTATCTATTTCGTTGTATCACGTCCTGCCCATGTAAACATTGCCGATACACTAATTTTTCCAACGGCTCAGGCAAATAGTGTTACAATAAATAAAGAATTTTAAACTAAAAAATTCCCGCCTATGCGGGAATGACAAGAGATGATCAACAAACGCCTACTTATAAAAAACCTATTATCGCATAACGATGAAAATAGCTTTTACGACAAAAAGCGTAAAATTGATATTAGTTTTAAAGAAGGAAAAGGAAAGTTTTTAAAACATATTTGTGCACTTTCAAACAGTAATCCTAAAAACAACTCGTACATAGTTATTGGTGTTGAAGATAGTGACAATGATATTGTTGGCGTCGATTTTTTTGATGATAGCAAAATACAAAACCTCATCAATGCTTATTTAACAAATCCTCCTATTGTTCAATACGAAAACATTCCGTTCCCGCACTTACCAGACCATAAAGTAGTGGGTTTAGTAACCATTCGACCTACTGGAAAACTAACTTCTTTAAGAAAGAACATTTGGAAATATTACGGTGGCTCGGTGTTTTTTAGAGATGGCAGCATGAGCATGCCTAAAGTATTTGATATTGAAATTAAAGATGTTAATTCCAAAATTGTAGAGTCTATTGAAAACAACTCACAAAATAACATAGAACACACCTTAAATGGGGTTTTCGATTTTTTAAAAAAAAGGAAAGACTACAACCCGCAATACAAAGTTTTTAAAGAATATTTTGTGGTTTGTTGGGCTGGACAAAAAAAAACAATTAAAAATGAAACTTTCTTTTCAAGAGTTGATATTGAATTGATAAACGAACAAGTACGCTTATTTTTTTCGGCTTTAGATGAAGTCGCCATTTTTATTGATGAAGATTCGTTTAAAATTATTGAATATGTGAATTTGGGTTTTCAAAATTCTAACAAATATTATCAGTTAGAAGAAACGGTTATCAGTTTTGAAAACAATGCGAATTATAATATTGAAACCAAGCTTTTGTTTGAACCACCACAATACGATAAAAAAGTATTGCATCACATTTATAATACCACAAATGCCCTATTAGAAAAGCTAAAAAAAGGACTTCCTTTTACGAAAAATGAAGAAACAGATTTAAAAAACTTACCTGTTACCTACTTAATTTGTTACTTAAATTTATTTCATGAAGCTATTGATAAACTTAATGAAGCAAAACCCTATTTAAGAGCTTATAGTGATGAGTTATACCACCTTTACAAGGAGTCTATGCGTGTTTTAAGAAAGGTAAAATACAGTTAATCGGATTTTACAATAACTTAACCGTAAATTAACTTTGGTGCTTTTTTTCTCACGAAATAAAACTTATATTTGTTATGCTATTAATCTTTTCAAAGATATAAACCTTGTTTCTCCCGATATAGTTTCGGCATTGAGGCAAGGTTTTTTATTAGATAAAATTCATCTGGTTAAACGACCTTTTTAGAATTTTGTTATCATCTACTTCCAACCATTTGTTTAATACCGTAGCATAAATAGTTCTAAAATCTATTTCAAATTTTAAATCGCCGTTATCGTCTAAATCACTTAAACTCGCCATGTTGTTATAAACGCCTTGCTTTTTCAAATCATCGCCAATTACAAACACATTGTTTGCTGTTCCATGGTCGGTTCCAACACTCGCATTTTGATTTACACGACGTCCAAATTCCGAAAACGTTAGCAACAAGGTATCTTTAAACGTGTTGTTTGCTTTTAAATCTTCAACAAAAGCCTCAACAGATTTGGCATAAATGTTTAAAAGTCTTTTTTGGGTATTTAACTGATTTACATGCGTATCAAATCCGCTTAACGATGTGTAAAACACTTTGGTTTCCAGACCAGAGTTGATAAACTGCGCCGTTGTTTTAAGTTGGTTTCCAAATTTGTTATTTGGATACTCTTTTTTTGAAGTAACCGTTTTACTGGTTTCGTAAATATATTTTGCAGATGACTGTGCTTCAATCATGGTTTTATACAAGTATCCCAAATTATGTTCGCTTAAATGGGCATCGTTTTGGTGTTTCCCTAGGTTTTTAAAATAAGGATCTCGCGAAAGATTAAACAAACTTTCAGCATCTTGTGTGGCAATGCCATTTATGTTTTCGCCTTTTAAAGCTAATGATAATGTGTCGTCTACCTCAACAACATTATATGGCTGTTTGCCATAATTATCTAAATAACGTCCTAACCAACCTGTTTGCGAAAATTTGTTGGAATCGGTTGCTGTTTGCCAAATATCCATCGACCTGAAATGTGAACGCACCGGATTTGGATATCCTACGTTGTTGATGATGGATAAATAGCCATTATCGTATAATCTTTTTAAAGGCGTTAAACTACTATGCAACCCCAATTCATCATTTAGATTTATAACCTCGTTTTTTGGAATCCCTAAAGTGGGGCGTTCTTTATAATACAAATCGTTTCTAAAAGGAATGACCGTATTTAACCCATCGTTTCCGCCAGATAATTGAATAATGACCAAACGTTTATACCCCAAACTGCTGCTTGCAACTTGCTCAAAAGCTTTTACAAAACTAGGCACGAAAAATAAGCTACTAGCTAAAGACGACTGTTTTAAAAATTTTCTTCTGTCCATAATTAACACATTTGGTATTCTGGCAACGACATAAGTTGTATACCATACTCTTTTTTAGACACCTTCTTTAATGAGTTTAAATAACTACTTGCTTCAGGGTTTAATTCGCTTAACAAAATATAATCTTGCAAGTCTTTTACATCTACCGCTTTGAAATTTTTATTGAAGGTTTCCCAATCATGCTGTATTTTGAATTTTCTTCCGTAGGTATTCTTGAATGCTGATTTTTTTATCGACATCATATCGTCAGATTCGCCCAATTCAGTTTTAGAAATATAGGCATCGTTTAAAAGAATGGATGGTAATTTTAAACGCAGCACAATGGTGTTGCTATCTATCCAGCTTTTTCCGCCTTTCCAACCTGCTACATTAGGCGGGTCCAATAAGGTTTGACCTAATTGCTTTTGAATGTATAAAAGTTGTCTTGGATTGTTGAATTGCACAGGAACCAATACATTCAACCCCACTAAAAACTCTATGGGCGATTTTATTTTTGTTCCAATATTTTCAGGGTTGTAAAACCAATTGGAACTAAACACAAAACGCATCAACGTTTCAATATTATAATCTTTATAAAATACATCAGCCATTTGTTTTATATATGCTTCGTTTAAAACATCATTTACAAAATAGCGGTATATTTTTTCGCAAATAAATTTAGCACATTGCTTTTGTTCTAAAATAATGTTGATGATATCCTCTCCATTAAAATTGCCTGTTCTTCCAAAAAATATTTTGTTGGAAGCATCATGGGTATAGCGCCTAAAAACAAAATCTCCATTAAAGTTATGGCTATAACCCGTAAAAGCTTTAGCGCTTTCTTTAATATCATTTTCGGTATAATGGCCTTCACCTAAAGTGAACAATTCCATAAGTTCGCGCGCAAAATTTTCGTTGGGTTTTTGCTTTTTGTTTTGCTTCGTATTTAAATACTTTGTCATGGCAGCTTCTTTTGAAACGGCGTTTACAAAATCTTTAAAATTGCCCAAAGCATGTTGGCGTAACATATTGTTAAACTGCTGAATGTACACCACGTTATTATCTTCGCAAACAAAAACATTTGCCCAAAACAATGTCATTTTTTCTCGTAAAAGTTCTGAGGGATTGATGAGTCGGTTTACCCAAGCTACATTTAGATCTATCGTTTTTTCGCGACTTAATTGTTGAAGCGTTTTTTGATTTTCTGAAGATATTTTGGTTTCTCCACTTAAGATACTATCTATTTCAGCAGTATCTATTTTTAAAGGTGTTACTTTTTTCGAGTTTTCGAAAAGATTATCAAGAACTTCTTCCTTTTTCTTTTTAGCTAAAGCTTGCAATTGATTTGGTAAAATACCAAAACCCGCGCGCCAATATAGATGTTGTATATGATTGACTTTCATAAGAAAACAAATAAATTTATATAACCCTTTAGACTTGAATAGTTTATAAAGGTTTAATTACTAAGAATATTATATAAAATCGGATTTATTCTCCTCTGTATTGCTGTTTCAACTACAAATCAAACTTAATACCTTGTGCCAAAGGTAATTCTGTTGTGTAGTTAATAGTATTTGTTTGACGACGCATATATACTTTCCAAGCATCACTACCAGATTCACGACCGCCACCTGTTTCCTTTTCACCTCCAAAAGCACCACCAATTTCAGCCCCTGAAGTTCCTATATTCACGTTGGCAATACCACAATCGGAGCCAGAAACCGATAGAAAACGCTCTGCTTCACGTAAATTGTTGGTCATAATAGCCGAAGACAATCCTTGAGCAACATTGTTCTGAATTTCAATGGCATTTTCAACGTCACCCGTATATTTTAACAAATATAGAACTGGCGCAAAGGTTTCTTGCTGCACAATTTTAAATTCGGGTTTCGCTTCGGCAATGGCTGGTTTTACGTAACAGCCACTTTCGTAACCTGTTCCACTCAATACGCCCCCTTCAACAATAACAGTTCCGCCTTCTTCAACCACTTTTGTTAAGGCATTTTGATACATATTTACAGCATCTGTATCAATCAATGGTCCCACATGGTTTTTTTCATCCAGAGGATTACCTATTCGAAGTTGTTTGTACGCATCGGTAACTGCCGTTTTCACCTTATCATAAATAGACTCATGAATAATTAACCTGCGAGTTGAAGTACAACGTTGTCCGCACGTACCAACAGCACCAAAAACAGCACCTATAACCGTCATTTTTATATCGGCATCGGGCGTTACAATTATGGCATTGTTTCCGCCTAATTCTAATAGACTTTTACCTAAACGACCTGCAACAGCTTGCGCCACCATTTTACCCATTCTGGTAGAACCTGTTGCTGAAATTAATGGAATTCGGGTGTCTTTCGTCATAAATTCACCTACTTGATAATCGCCATTTATTAAGCACGAAATACCTTCGGGCAAGTTATTTGCTTTAAAAACCTCGGCAGCTATGTTTTGGCAAGCGATCCCACAAAGTGGTGTTTTTTCGCTGGGTTTCCAAACGGTAACATCGCCACAAACCCAAGCCAATGCGGTATTCCACGCCCAAACAGCTACTGGAAAATTAAATGCTGAAATAATACCAACAACACCCAATGGATGGTATTGCTCGTACATGCGGTGTCCTGGACGCTCTGAATGCATAGTCAACCCATGAAGCTGGCGCGATAAACCAACGGAAAAATCGCAAATATCTATCATTTCTTGAACCTCTCCCAATCCTTCTTGGTACGATTTCCCCATTTCATAAGAAACCAGTTTTCCTAAAGCTTCCTTTTTTTCTCGGAGTTTATCACCAAACTGACGCACAATTTCTCCACGTTGAGGAGCAGGCATCAACCTCCAAGCTTTAAAAGCCTTGGTAGCTGCATCCATTACTTTTTCATAATCTTCTTTTGTAGTGGTGGCTACTTTTCCAATTAATTGACCATCAACCGGTGAATAGGATTCTAAAAAATCGCCTGATGAAAAATTATTGGAACCCGTTGAAGTTCCTTCATTTATATCTTTAACACCTAATAGGTTTAATGCTTTTTCAATTCCGAAATTTGCAGAAATTGCACTCATATATATTGAATATTTACGAATTATTTAGTAAAAAGTAAAGGTACTAATATATAATCACTTTTTTTTTAAATTGACTAACCTCATAAAAAAGTAACTTTAAGAACAATTTAACGTTCAAATAAAATCTTATTTCATAAAATCTCCTGTACTTTAATTAACAAGAAACAACCTACGCTTTCTTTTCGTAAATTTCATCGTTCAAAAAAATCATCATCCTATGTTGTTCAAAAAACTTTTCACTTTCGCAATCTTAATCGCCTTAGTGGTATCCTGTAAAAAGAAAGAAGTTGAAACCGATAATTTATTCAAGTTTAGAGAGTATATAAGTTATACAACATCTGGGTTGGTATCGGTTGCAGATCCTATCGAAATTAATTTGGCGAAGGAAGTTGATGGCTGGGAAATGGGCAAAGAATTAACCGAAAACCTTGTTACCATTACGCCCCATGTTCAAGGGAAATTAACTGTTGTAAATAACCACACATTACTTTTTGTTCCCGATGAACATTTAGAACCCTCTACCGAACATACTGTAAGTGTAAAACTAATCGACATTTACAAAGACATTAAAAAAGATTATGAAACCTATACTTTTCAATTTAAAACCATTACGCCAAATTTCAATATTGTTACCTATAATTTGCAATCTTACAGTAAAAATTGGCAGTATTTAGAAGCTGTCTTGCGTTCGGCAGATATTATTTCTATTGAAGATGCGAAAAATATAGTAGAAGCTTTTCAAGGCGAAAAAAAGTTATCTATTGCATTTAACGAAGCCAACAATCAAGCTAGGGTATTTGAATTTAAAATTGATAGTATTAACCGTAAAATTGATGATAGTGAAGTTTTAGTAAAATGGAACGGAAAAGCTATAAAAGCAGATAATAAAGGCGAAAATAAAGTGCTTATTCCTGGAATTAACAACTTTACGATTGTGAATGTGGATGTTATTCAAGTTCCGGAACAGTATCTTTCCATCAATTTTTCCGACCCCTTAAAAACACAACAAAATTTTGATGGATTGGTAACACTTCAAACCGCAAAAAATCCGAAATATGTGGTGGATGGGAATGTGCTAAAAGTATATCCAGAATCTAAATTAGTTGGAAATATTCAAGTGGACGTTTTTCAAGGCATTTCAAATACCGATGGATTCAAACTTAAAAAACCTTTTTCTGAAACTATTGCTTTTGAAGAACTAAAACCACAAGTACGGTTAATAGGTAATGGTACTATTTTACCAAACTCACAAGAACTAAAATTTAATTTTGAAGCGGTAAATTTAAAAGCGGTTGATGTTCGAATTATTAAAATTTTTAAAGATAATGTGCTTCAATTTTTGCAGGATAATGAGTTAAGTAATGGTGAATCCTATAATATTAGACAAGTCGGTCGACGTATTGCAAAACAAACCATTCAACTTCAAACACCAGCAGAAAACACTGGGAAATGGAAAGCTTATAGTATTGATTTATCTAAATTTTTTAATGCTGATGCTGGTGCCATTTATCGAATTGAATTAAGTTTTAACAAAAGTTACTCACTGTATAATTGTGATGCAAACGCACCAACACCAAATACGGAAGATGATGAATATGAAGAATATTATGAAGATGAGCATTACGAAAACAATCTTACAGAAAGCACACCTGAGGAAGATGAATTACGTGAAGAAGCCTATTGGGACAACCTGACTTACAGATACAAAAATTACAGCTATAATTGGCGAGAAGAAAACAACCCTTGTCATAATGCTTACTACAACGAATCTAAAATTGTCTCGCAAAATCTATTGGCATCCAATTTAGGTGTTATTGCAAAACAAGGCTCCAATAACTCTTATTATTTTGCTGTTACCAACATTTTAACTACGGAACCAGAAGCAAATGTCTCGGTAAAACTATATAACTTTCAACAGCAAGAAATAGCTAGTACGTTAACAGATAATGAAGGTTTAACCCTTGTTGATTTAGACAAAAATGCTGCTTTCTCCATTGTTTCAAAAGGAAAGAATACGACTTATATAAAACTTGCCGATGGCAACTCACTATCGCTAAGTAAATTTGATGTGTCTGGTAATAAATTACAACGCGGACTTAAAGGCTACATTTATGGTGAGCGTGGGGTTTGGCGACCTGGTGACACACTGCATTTAACCTTTATGTTAAACGATTTTACCAATCCACTACCAAAAGGGCATCCTGTTAAAATGGAAATTACAGATTCCAACGGCAAATTGGTTTATAAAAATGTAACATCATACAACGTAAATAATTTCTACAAATTTACGGTTCCAACAACTTCGGAAGATAAAACAGGAAATTACAATGCTAAGGTTTCAGTTGGTGGCGCAACGTTTTATAAAGGTTTAAAAATTGAAACGGTTAAACCTAACCGCTTAAAAATTAAAGTAGATTTTGAAAACGACATCCTTACAAATAAAGAGCCTTTGAAAGGAACTTTAGGTGTGAAATGGCTTCATGGCGCACCTGGAAAAAACTTAAAAGCAGAAATTAAAGCAAAATTCAGTAGTTCTAGTACCGCGTTCAAAAATTATAAAGATTATATTTTTAATGATCCAACACGACAATTTAACACGGAAGAAATCAATGTTTTTGAAGGTGTTGTAGATGCCGAAGGTTTGGCAAAAATAAATAATAAGCTAGAAATTGGAAAAAATGCTCCAGGCATGTTAAACGTACAGTTTTTGGTACGTGCTTTTGAAAACGGTGGCGATTTTTCAATGGATGCGTTTACCAAACAATATGCTCCTTACGAGTCGTTTGTAGGTTTACGCGCCCCAAAAGGAAATGCTTATGGTTCATTTTTTACAGACGAAAATCAAACCTTTGATGTGGCTGTGGTAGATGCCAACGGTAAACCCATAAAACGCAATAACCTTGAAGTTAAAGTATATAAAGTGGAATGGCGCTGGTGGTGGAATTCATCATACGACAACCTGTCTACTTACGTATCTAGCTCGTATCATAAACCTTTTTTAAACACAAAAATTAACACCGATGCTAATGGAAAATCACAATTAAATATCAAAATTCCAGACAACCAACGCGGTAGGTATCTCATTAGAATTGTAGACCCCGTAAGCGGTCATGCTACAGGGCAAACTGCCTATTTTTATAAAAATTGGTATACCCCAGCTGGTGATAAAGAAGCTGCTAAAATGTTAGTCTTTTCTGCAGACAAAGAAAATTATAACGTAGGTGAAACGGCTAAAATTAAATTCAAATCGGGTAGTGAAGGTCGTGCTTTGGTTAGTATTGAAAATGGTACTGAAGTGTTAGATTATAAATGGGTGAAAACAAAACAAGGAGAAACTACCGTTGAAATCCCTATCACTTCTGAAATGACACCCAATGTATTTATCAATATTTCATTATTGCAGCCACATGCTATAACAGCCAACGATTTACCAATTCGTTTATATGGCGTAATTCCTATTATGGTTGAAGACCCAAGTACTAAACTGGAACCTCAACTAAAAATGCCTAATACGCTACAACCTGAACAAGAATTTCAAGTACAAGTTTCAGAAAAAAACAAAAAAGCCATGACCTACACACTAGCCGTTGTGGAAGAAGGTTTGCTTGATTTAACACGTTTTAAAACACCAAATGCTTGGGATGAATTTTATGCACGTGAAGCTTTGGGTGTAAAAACTTGGGATGTTTTTGATGATGTTATTGGCGCTTATAGCGGAAGTGTCGATCAGGTTTTTGCCATTGGTGGTGATGGAAGTGCCGCAGCAGGAAAAAACAAAAAGGCAAACAGATTTAAACCTGTTGTTACCTATTTAGGGCCTTTTTCATTAAAAGCAGGCGAAACAAAATCACATAAAATTAAGCTTCCAAATTATATTGGCGCAGTTAGAACGATGGTGGTTGCAGGAAACCATAAAACCAAAGCGTATGGAAACACAGAAAAATCGGTGGAAGTTAAAAAACCTTTAATGGTATTGGCTACGCTTCCTCGGAAATTAAGTCCTGGAGAAAAAGTAACGCTTCCAGTAACCGTTTTTGCTATGGAATCTAAAGTGAAATACGTCAACATCAGTCTCAAATTAAGTCATGGTATTTCTATAGTCGGAGAAAAAACCAAGAATCTATCATTTGCTAGACCTGATGAACAAATGACATATTTTGAATTAGACGTTAGTAAAGCAAAAGGGATCAATACCATTGAAGTAATCGCAACAGGGAACGGAGAAAAATCCACTTACAAAGTGGAGTTGGATGTTATAAATCCAAACCCGATAACTTCTATTCCTATTGATAAAACGTTGGAAGCAAATGAATCGCAGTCTTTAGATTTTTCAACCTTTGGAGTAACAGGTACAAATAGGGCAACCGTTGAGTTTTCAACCATGCCACCTATGGATTTTTCGCGGCGTTTACAATACCTCATTCAATATCCTCATGGGTGTGTAGAACAAACCACATCCAGTGTGTTTCCACAATTATTCTTAAGTGATATTTTCGATTTAACGTACGATAAAAAGAAACAGATTGAAAGTAATATAAAAAATGGCATCATCCAATTAGGGCATTTTCAACAAACAAATGGCGGTTTAAGTTATTGGGTTGGAGAAAATACTGGCGACGATTGGGGCACCAGTTATGCAGGTCATTTTATGATTGAGGCAGAGAAAAAAGGCTATGTACTACCATTAACCTTTAAAAATAATTGGCTAAAATACCAAAAACAAGCCGCTAGAGATTGGCGACCAAGTTATAGAACCTATAATTCCGATTTAGCCCAAGCTTACAGATTATACACTTTGGCACTCGCAGGAAATGCAGATTTAGCAGCTATGAATCGTTTACGAGAGTTTACTGAAATTTCCAACGAAGCTAAATGGCGTTTAGCAGCGGCTTATGCATTGGCTGGTCAAAAAGAAGCGAGTACCAGTATTTCAAAAACAGCTAATATTAATTTCTTGCCGCCAAAATATAATTATTATACCTATGGTTCTGTCGATAGAAATCGAGCTATGGCTTTAGAAACCATGGTTCTCACCAAAAATTCTAAAACAAGAGAATTGGCACAATACATCGCTAAAGATTTATCAAGTAACCGATGGATGAGCACACAAACCACGGCTTATAGTTTACTAGCCATGGCAAAAATGGTGAACGCTAATGGCGGAAAGGCATTACATATAAGCTATACCATTAACGGGAAAACCGAAACCATAAACTCTAAAAGTGCCATTGCCCAGCGCGATTTAAAAGTATTAGATGGAGCAAACACCATGTCTATAAAAAATAATAAAGACAATATAGTGTATGTGCGTATTTTAAACTCTGGAAAATTACCTTTAGGTGAAGAAATTACAGAACAACGTGGTTTAAGCATTTCTGTAGCTTACAAAGATTTAAAAGGCAATAAAATGGATGTGTCGAAACTGCAACAAGGACAAGATTTTGTAGCAACCGTTAGCATTAGTAACATGAAAAATGAAAGTGTACAAAATGTGGCACTAACCGAAATTTTTCCTTCTGGATGGGATATTGTAAACACCCGTTTTACAGACTTTGGAGAAGCTACTACAAGTCAAGCGCGCTATACCGATATTAAGGATGACCGTGTAAATTTCTATTTCGATTTGCCCGAAAAAGGAAAACACAGCACCAAAACTTTTAATGTGATGTTGAATGCATCGTATTTAGGAACGTATTATTTACCAGGAATTCAAGCCGAAGCCATGTATGATAATGAGTATTTAGTAAGAACAAAAGGGCAGTGGGTTACTGTTGAAAAATAAATTATGACAAAAGATTTCAAACCTTATTACGCCGTTATTTTTACTTCAACCCAAAATAAAAGCATAGAGTGTTATTCTGAAATGGCAACAAAAATGGAAGATTTAGCTAAAAAACAAAACGGTTATTTAGGAATGGATAGTGCCAGAAACGAGGTTGGTATTACCGTGAGTTATTGGGAAAGTCTTGAAGCTATAAAAAATTGGAAACAACAAACAGAGCATCTTGAGGCACAACAAAAAGGGCGACAAGATTGGTATAGCTGGTACAACGTGCGAATTTGTAAAGTAGAACGGGAATATGAGTTTAATAAATAACCGTCATTACGAAGAAAGGATGACTGAAGTAATCTTTTAAATTGAACAGATTGCTTCGCTTCACTCGCAACGACGTTTCACATCAAAGCTTGAAACTAATAAGCCATATAAAACGTCACAAAATAAAATCGATACTTATCGGTTCGCTTTTAATTGCATATTATTTCAGTTTACCCAAACAACTTTTTAAAGACCCAACTGCTACGGTAATTACAAGTAACAACAATGAACTTTTAGGGGCTCAAATTGCTAAAGATGGCCAATGGCGATTTCCTCAAAACGATCGTGTTCCAGAAAAATTTAAAACCTGTATCATTCAGTTTGAAGATGAATATTTTTATAAACACCCAGGTTTTAATCCTATTTCCATTTTTAAAGCATTACGCGATAACCTTAAATCGAATACTATAAAACGAGGCGGGAGCACCATAACGCAACAGGTAATTCGTCTGTCAAGAAAAGGACAAGAACGTACCTATTTTGAAAAAGGCATCGAAATTATTCTTGCTACAAGATTAGAATTTAGAGCATCAAAAAACCAAATTCTTTCTTACTACAGTAGCAATGCCCCATTTGGTAGTAATGTGGTTGGTTTGGATGCCGCTTCGTGGCGGTATTTTAATAGAAATCCCTCCGAGTTATCTTGGGCAGAAAGTGCTACACTTGCCGTTTTACCAAATGCACCAAGCCTCATTTATCCAGGAAAAAACCAAGAACGCTTAATAAAAAAAAGAAATTTACTGCTTAAAAAACTTTTAGAAAATGAAGTCATCGATTCATTGACTTACAATTTATCAATTGCTGAAAATTTACCTCAAAAGCCCTATCCATTACCACAAACAGCACCTCATTTATTGCAAAAAGTGGCACAATTACATTCGGGTAAACGCGTACAAACCAGTATTGATAATCGTTTGCAAGACCGTGTTAACTATATTGTAAAAACCCATTACAACCAATTAAGTCAAAATGGAATTTACAATGCCGCTGTATTGGTTTTAGATGTAAAAACCAGAAAGGTAATGGCTTATGTTGGTAATACGCCAACAGACAAAGCTCATCAAAAAGATGTTGATGTTATCGATAAACCAAGAAGTACAGGAAGCATCTTAAAACCATTTTTGTATACAGCCATGTTGGATGCTGGTGATATTTTACCTCATACCTTAGTCGCCGATGTGCCCACACAATTTGGAAGTTACAACCCAGAAAATTATAACAAAACGTATGACGGTGCCGTACCCGCAAGTCGTGCATTATCACGCTCGTTAAATGTACCTTCAGTACGTATGCTTCAAGAATTTGGGTTAGACCATTTTTATCATTACCTAAAAGCTCTTCAGCTTAAAAATTTAAAATATAATGCGAATCACTATGGCTTGTCACTAATACTTGGTGGGGCCGAAAGCAACCTTTGGGATTTATGTAAAAGCTATGCAGCATTATCTTCAACCTTAAATCATTTTTCTGAAACCTCCAGTGAATATTATAGTAATGAGTTTTGTGACCCAACCTTTTTAGCTTCGGAAACTGTTAACTTCGGAAAGAAAACTTCCGATAAAACGCTGTTTGATGCCGCTTCCATTTATTTAACTTATGAAAGTTTAAAAGAAGTGAATAGACCAGAAGGCGATGAAAGTTGGGAATTTTTTGATGGATCTAAACAAATTGCTTGGAAAACTGGTACCAGTTTTGGCTTTCGAGATGCTTGGGCAATAGGAACTACAAAAGATTATGTAGTAGGTGTTTGGGTAGGTAATGCCGATGGCGAAGGCAGACCCGGATTGGTGGGTGTACAAGCAGCAGCTCCTATTTTATTTGATGTATTTGATTTATTACCAAAAAGCAACTGGTTTTCTAAACCTTTTGATGAAATGCAGGAGGTATCCATCTGCAAAAAAAGCGGTTTTAGAGCCTCTCAAAATTGTGATGAGATTGAAGAAAAATTTATTCAGCTAAGCGGGTTAAAAACCAAACCTTGTCCGTTTCATGTTTTGGTTCATATAGATGCTTCTGAAACTTATCAAGTTAACTCCTCTTGTGAAGACCTTAGTAACATTAAAAATAAGTCGTGGTTTGTGTTACCTCCTTTAATGGCTTATTATTATAAAGCTAAAAACCCATTTTACAAACCATTACCAAAATTTAGAAGTGATTGTTTGGGTGATAACACTATTACCATGGAATTTATCTATCCTGAGGAAAACAACACTATTTTTTTACCGAAAGATTTTGATGAAAAACCAAACGATTTAATACTCAAGATAGCCCATTCAAAACCAGATGCAACCCTATTTTGGTACTTAAATGAAACATTTATTGGAAGCACTAAAGATATTCATGAATTGGCTATTATACCTAAAGAAGGCAAACACCTTATTACCGTTGTAGATGAATTTGGAAATGAAGCAAAAAGAAGTATTACTATTACAAAATAATTTATAACTTTATGTAAATCAAACAACTGGAATCCCGTTGTTTTCACTAAATGCTTCTTCAAAACCGTTATCGCGTGATACATTCCAAAAAACGACTTCTAAATCTGTACTTTCTATAGCTTCTGGAAAATGAATTTTAAAACTTCGACCTAACCAAATAATTGATAAAATGGCTGCTAGTATTAAATTGAACTTTCTTTTAGTAAGAAAGATTGATCGCAGTAAAACAATGGCAATAATTATTGGTAAAGTGAAGGTGTAATACCTTAAAAAATCGAGAAAACTGCGTTCTTTTAGCACAAAATAAAGACCAAAAGACCTGTAATTATTACAACATTTACAATCCAATAAAGAATTTTTAAGATTTTAAGCACTACCTAAGCGCAAAACCTTTTGCTGCCCACCACGGATGCACTTCTATAACCAAACGCCCTGCCTTTACCATAGGGTCGGCATTGGCTAAACTATCGGCCATTTTAAGCGTGGGCACATTGTAAATGGTAATACCTCTAATATCACCATTATCTCCAAAAGGGCCAGAAATATCGGCATACCCTAACTCGTACATTTTACTTAAATGTGCCAAATGCTCTTCTTGAAGTAACTTAGCTTCTTCTTCGTTTTGTGTACGAATGGATCCGTTTTTTAAAAAAGCCATAAAATATTGCTGCATTAAAATGGTGTCTTTTGTTTTTTCATCTACATACTCAAAGGTTTTAAAGCCTTTTGCCTCAAGTGCCTTTTTGATTTCTTTTACCGATTTTTTAGCAGATTTTTCAACAGCTTCTAATTCTATGGTATCATTAATTGTTTCTTCAATTACGCTATTATCTGTTTTCTTTTCTGAGTTTTTACACGATGCCATTGTCAATATTGACAAACAGAATATTAAAAAATTTTTCATCTTTTCTCTTTTTATAATTTACGTTACCATGTTTTAAATGGTTTTTTACTTAACTGCGAATTGTAATATTTAATATCTCCAGTAACTTCTTTACCTAACCAATCTGGTTTAAAAAAAGCTTCATCTTCTGTGTTTAGTTCAACTTCAGCTATAACCAATCCATCATTTTCACCATAAAATTCATCAACTTCAAAAACATGGTTTCCTACTTTTATTTCATAACGGGTTTTATCAATAACTACTGGTTCACAAAGTTTTAAAAGGGCTTCAGCTTCATATTTAGTAATTTCTTTTTCCCATTCAAAACGAGATAAACCATCTTTAGTAGATGCACCTTTTACAGTTATAAAACCAACGTTGTTTTTTAATCTAATTCGTACCGTTCGTTCTTTATGTGTATTTAAAAACCCTTGTGTAATTCTACTGCTTTTAAAAGCTTCCGTTTTATAGCTATTCGAAATTACTAAAAATTTGCGTTCAATTTCTATCATTAAAGATCTTAACTGTTTTTAATTGATTTATGCGTTAAATGTGCCAATAAAAAATGGCATTTAATGCCTAAATTTACATTATGTTGAGCGATTTACCAATTCGAAAAATTATTCATGTTGATATGGATGCATTTTATGCTTCTGTAGAACAAATGGATAATCCTGAACTTAAAGGAAAGCCTATTGCTGTTGGTGGTAGTGAGAAACGTGGAGTCATTAGCGCAGCAAGTTACGAAGCTAGAAAGTTTGGAGTAAAAAGCGCCATGGCTGGAAATTTGGCTGTAAAACTATGTCCGGAACTTATTTTTGTTCGACCACATTTTGAACGTTACGCTGAAATTTCAAAAAAAATAAGGAAAATATTTTATGATTATACCGATTTGGTGGAACCGCTGTCTTTAGATGAAGCTTATTTAGATGTTACCAACAATAAAAAAGGCAACCCAAGCGCTTCCTTAATTGCGAAAGAAATTAGAGAACGTATTTTTAATGAAGTGGGCTTAACCGCTTCGGCAGGTATTTCCATT
This sequence comes from Mariniflexile sp. HNIBRBA6329, assembly GCF_043558645.1. Classification (NCBI taxonomy): domain Bacteria; kingdom Pseudomonadati; phylum Bacteroidota; class Flavobacteriia; order Flavobacteriales; family Flavobacteriaceae; genus Mariniflexile; species Mariniflexile sp. HNIBRBA6329. The sequence continues at coordinate 275,107 of NZ_JBIFXS010000001.1, forward strand.
AATAAATTTGTGGCAAAAGTAGCCAGCGATTACAACAAACCCAACGGACAAAAAACCGTAAACCCTGAAGAAGTTATTGAATTTTTAGAGCAACTTGATATTCGTAAATTTTATGGTGTTGGTAAAGTAACTGCTGAAAAAATGTATCAATTAGGCATTTTTACCGGAAAAGATTTGAAGCTAAAATCGATTGATTTTTTAGATAACCATTTTGGAAAATCTGGCAAATACTACTATTATGTGGTGCGAGGTATTCATACTAGTGAAGTTAAACCAAACCGAATTAGAAAAAGCTTAGCTGCCGAACGTACCTTTAGCGAAAATTTATCAAGCGAAGTATTTATGCTTGAAAAATTGAAACACATTGCCGAGGAGGTGTCAAAACGACTTATTAAAAGCAAGGTTTCAGGAAAAACGGTCACTTTAAAAATAAAGTATAGCGATTTCACCTTGCAAACTCGAAGCAAAACATTGCACTACTTTATTAGTGATAAGTCGTTAATTTTAGAAACCGCCAAAGACTTATTATACCAAGAAAAATTGAGCAATTCTGTACGGTTACTCGGTATTTCCATGTCTAACCTAAATACCGAAACAAAAAAAGCCCCTGAACAAAAAAGTGTGAGTGTTCAATTGAAGTTTGAGTTTTAGTTTCAAAAAAAGGCACAAAAAAAGCGTTATACATATAAAATGAATAACGCTTAAATATTTTATCAATATAAGATTTTAGTTTGAAATCTCTCTTACTCTCAAGGTGTTAACCATCCCTTTTTCTGCAATTGGCATGGAGGCTAAACTAATTACCATATCACCTTTTTTAACGAAACCGTGTGCTTTAGCCATTCTATTAATATCTACAACAGTATCGTCGGTTGATACAAATCGGTCATAAAAGAATGCGTGAACACCCCAAAGTAAGCTTAACTGTGTTAAAATACGTTTGTTTGGTGTAAATACTAAAATATAACATGATGGTCTCCAAGCAGAAATTTGGAATGCTGTATACCCGCTATTAGTTAATGTTGAAATAGCTTTGGCATCAATTTCATTTGCCATAATAGCAGCATGGTAACAAATAGATTTAGTTATATAACGATTGGTACGAATATGAGGAGGTAGCTGCGGTACTTTAATTAATGGTGAATCTTCAACATTTTTTAAAATACTTGCCATTTGTCTGATAACCTCTACGGGATAACTGCCAACCGAGGTTTCACCTGAAAGCATAACCGCATCGGCACCATCCATAACAGAATTGGCAACATCATTTACTTCAGCACGCGTTGGTGTTAAGCTGGTAATCATAGTTTCCATCATTTGGGTTGCTATAATTACAGGTATTCTCGCTTTTTTAGCTCTTAACACTAATTGCTTTTGAATAAGTGGTACTTCTTCAGCAGGAACTTCTACTCCTAAATCGCCACGAGCAACCATTAAACCATCACAATGTGCTACAATGGCATCAATATTTTTTACAGCTTCTGGTTTTTCAATTTTAGCTATAATTGGAATTTTATGTTCACTGTGCTTTTCTATTAAATCGCGTAATTGCATTAAATCTTCAGCATGACGCACAAAGGATAATGCCATCCAATCCACGTCTTGACTTATTGCAAATATGGCATCTTCAATATCCTTTTCGGTTAATGCTGGTTGTGAAATATTTGTATTGGGTAAGTTTACCCCTTTTTTAGATTTTAATGGGCCTCCTTGAATAACTTTTGCTTTTACTTCAGTTTCTCCGTTGGTTGAAACCACTTCAAAAATTAATTTTCCATCATCTAAAAGGATACGTTCACCTGGTTTAGCATCTTGTGGAAATCTATCGTAAGTCATGTAAACACGCTCTTTCGTGCCTTCAAATCGTTTTCCTGTTGCAAATATTATTTCATCACCTGGGCTCACTTCTACTTCTTCTTTCATAACGCCTACACGAAGTTTAGGCCCTTGTAAATCGGCTAATATTGAAGCATTAAAGCCAAATTCTTCATTTAGTTCACGTATCATTTTAATACGCTCTGCTACATCTTTATAATCGGCATGTGAAAAGTTAATTCTGAATACATTAGCACCTTCTTCAAGCATTCCTTTTAACACTTCTTTGGTACTTGTAGCTGGACCTAATGTGGCTACTATTTTGGTTTTTTTTGTTAATGACATTAGCTAAAAATTAAATTGTCTTTGGATTTTAATTGATTAATATCAACACTAAAGGCTGTTACAATCTGATCTATTTTTAAAATAGCATTTAAAATATTTTTTTCTTTGTTCAAATTAAACTCATTATCTATTTTTAAAAAATAGTTAACTGCCCTATGTTCTGGTATTAAATATATGGTTTGGGTTATTTTTTCTTCTGTATTAAATAATGAATTGAAATTATCTTGTTTATAAGTTTCTGTTTTACAAATGTTTGAAACCAAACTCCATGTTGTAAGTTGTTTTTCATCCTCCCATTCGAAAATTGAATATGTGGCTTTGTTGGCACTATAATCTAAATCGGATACTTTTCGAGTAAGGTTTGTACCTAAATGTTTATTTAGAAGATATGCTAAACGGTAATCTTCAATGGTGCAATGAATTGCTATTAAAGTACAATCCACTTCATCAAAAACGTCATCCAGAATAAGTTTGTGTACAGCCATAACTATATTAAACATTGTAAATATAGTATTTAAAACTATTCTATTGTAAAAGTTATGTGAATCTTAACAAGTAAAACAACTAAAACGTTATAGTTAATTGCTCTAGTTAAAACGCCTTAAATCATTTTAGACATTTTATTTTGAAAGACGAAAAAAGCACGTTTTGAAGCTTTTTCTTCTGCCTTTTTCTTGGAAGTAGCTCTTGCTTTAGCAACAACTTTATTGTCTATAGATAGTTTTACCGAAAAATGCCTAACCTCATCATTTCCAGTATCTTCATAAACGTTATAGCCAAATGTTCGTTTTTCTTTTTGGCACCACTCAATAAGTAAACTTTTATAGCTTATCACTTTACCCTCTAAAGTTTCAATATCTACATACGGTGTTATAACACGCTTGTAAATAAATTTTTCGCAATACTTATAGCCTTTATCTAAAAATATGGCGCCTACCAAAGCTTCAAACAAATTACCATGAATATTGTCTCCAAACTGTCCGGGAGGTATTTTGCTTTCTACTAAACTTATTAGGTTTAATTCTTTTCCAAGCTCGTTTAAATGCTCTCTGCTTACTACTTTAGAACGCATTTTGGTTAAATAACCTTCATCACCAGCAGGTACTTCAAGATATAAATGTGAAGCAATAACGGCACTTAACATGGCATCTCCTAAAAATTCCAACCGCTCATAATTAATAGCATGACCTTTGCTATCTCTTATGTTCATGGAACGGTGCGTGAATGCCTTTTTGTAGAATTTAATATCTTTTGGCTTAAAATCGAGAATTTTAGTTAATTCCATAAAAAAATTCCCGTTGCGTTTAAAACGGGAATTTAATATGTTACGAATGTTTCTCATTCGGGATTTAGTCTAATTTTTTGAATAATACACAAGCGTTATGTCCGCCAAATCCAAATGTATTACTCATTGCTACTTTAATATTGCGCTTTTGAGCCTTGTTTAAAGTTAAATTTAATTCCGGATCAATGTTTTCGTCTACCGTAGTGTGGTTAATAGTTGGTGGAATAATTCCATGTTCCATAGCCAATATAGCCGAAATAGCTTCAATAGCTCCAGCAGCACCTAATAGATGCCCGGTCATTGATTTTGTTGAATTAATATTTATATGCTTTGCATGACTACCGAAAATTTCTGAAATTGCTTTTAATTCTGCAACATCTCCTAATGGTGTAGAAGTTCCATGTGTATTAATATGGTCTACATCTTCTGGTTTTAGGCCTGCATTTTCTAGGCAATTTCTCATTACGGCAACAACGCCTCTTCCTTCCGGATGTGGTGCTGTCATATGGTAAGCATCAGAAGATAATCCTCCGCCAACAAACTCAGCATAAATTTTTGCTCCTCTTGCTTTTGCATACTCATATTCTTCTAAAATAAGTGCACCTGCACCTTCGCCAAGTACAAAACCATCTCTGGTAGCATCAAAAGGTCTTGATGCTGTTTCTGGGCTTTCATTTCTAGTTGAAAGTGCATGCATTGCGTTAAAACCACCCATACCAGCAATAGTAACTGCAGCTTCACTTCCTCCTGTTACAACTACATCGCAATGTCCTAAACGAATAGAGTTTAATGCATCGAACATAGCGTTTGCAGAAGAAGCACAAGCAGAAACCGTTGTGTAGTTTGGACCCATAAATCCATATTTAATGGAAATATTTCCTGGCGCAATGTCGGCAATCATTTTAGGAATAAAAAACGGATTAAATCTTGGTGTGCCGTCACCTTTCGCAAAGTTTAAAACTTCTTCTTGAAACGTTTCTAAACCTCCAATACCTGCTCCCCATATAACTCCAACTCGCAATTTGTTAATGGTATCTAAATCTAGCTTAGCATCGGCAATTGCTTCATCAGCGGCTACCATAGCGTATTGCGTAAACTTATCCATTCTGCTTGCCAGTTTTCTATCTATAAAATCGGTAGCATTAAAGTTTTTTAATTCGCAAGCGAATTTTGTTTTAAACTTTTCGGTATCGTAATAGGTTATAGGCGCAGCGCCGCTTTTACCACTTATCAAGCCTTCCCAATATTCTTCTTTGGTATTGCCAATAGGTGTTAAAGCCCCTAATCCTGTGACTACAACTCGTTTTAATTCCATAAATGTTTTTTGCTTATTTTGCAGCTTCTATATAAGAGATAGCTTGACCAACTGTTGCTATATTTTCAGCTTGATCATCTGGAATTTGAATATCGAATTCTTTTTCGAATTCCATAATTAATTCTACAGTGTCTAAAGAGTCTGCTCCTAAATCGTTTGTGAAGCTCGCTTCAGTTACAACTTCGTTCTCATCAACTCCTAATTTGTCTACGATAATCGCTTTTACTCTTGATGCAATGTCTGACATAATCTTTTAATTTTAAGTTTTAATTAAGTCGCAAAAATAAAAAACTTTATTTTTAAAACACATCTTTACTACAAAAATGTGATTGTAATTTAGTAAATAAGTTTCAAGTATTTTATTTTAACTCCTAAATTGTTAATATTTATTCTTTTTTTTGTTCGAACAAGTTAACATTATCATTTGTAAAATGAAATAAAATTTGAAAATTTTGCCAAGGATTCTAAGTTAAATTTGCTTGTTGCAACTAAAATATCTAAAAAAATAAAAGTAATAGATGAAACGTATTGTAATTTTTGCGTCCGGAAGTGGTACTAATGCTGAAAATTTAATCAAGTTTTTTCAAAACAGCAATTATGCGTCTGTTGTTCAGGTTCTTACTAACAATCCTCATGCCAAAGTTTTAGACCGCTGCAAAACACTTGGTGTTAGCGCATTGTCTTTCAACAAAATAGCACTTACAAAAACCAACGATGTTCTTAATATTTTAAAGGCCTCAAAACCCGATTTAATTGTTTTGGCAGGATTTTTATGGAAATTCCCTGAATTTATTTTAAATGAATTCCCAAATAAAGTAATAAACGTACACCCTGCACTCTTACCAAATTATGGCGGAAAAGGCATGTACGGTATGCACGTTCATGAAGCTATTGTGGCAAATAAGGAAACCGAAACCGGCATTACCATACATTATGTAAATGAAAATTATGATGAAGGTGCTATTATTTTTCAGGCAAAATGTATGGTGAGTGATACCGATACCGCAGAAGATGTTGCTGCTAAAATTCATGAATTGGAAATGGCCCATTTTCCAAAGGTTGTTGATGAATTGTTATTAAAGAGTTAGATATCAAAATGAAAAAAATATTTCACTGTACTTTAATCATAATTCTTATAATAAGTTGTGAAAAACAAGTAAGTATAAACCAAAAATATTCTGATTTCCAAATTGATTTAACTGATTTAGAGAAAAGAAATTTATACGGTAAAGTACAAGAATATACTTTATATATAACTCATTTTAATGAAAGCGGAAAACCCCAAGCTGAAAACCCCAAACTAATTAATAAAGAAATTTTTACGGAATTTGGTTCAATACAGTTTTTGGAAGATTATGATATAAACGGTGAAATAAAAAGATCAGAAGCCTATTTCTATGACAAAAATAATAAATTAACAAAAACCATTACCAAGATAGGACCAACCACATCTGTTGATCTATTTAAAAGAGATTCAATAAATAAAACCGAAACCAGAAGACTATTTGTAAATGACATAGAGATGGTAAAGGATATTAGAATATATGGTAAAAACGATAAAATTATTAAGGAAATAGAAATAAGAGCAGTAAATGGAGATACTGTAGTTAGAAATTATAATTATAAATTTGATTCAAATAATAATATTATTCGTTATGACTTTGATACAAATAATATTGATAAAAAAAACACACGTGAATACAAATATGATGAAAACGGGAACATGATTCAAAAGATATACTATGATGCCAAGAATATAAGAAAAATAAATAGTGAATATAAAAACAATATACTAACTAAAATCAAGGAATATAAAGTTTCCTCAGACTCTACAGAAACATTGGCATATATTAAAGAATATGACAAAGATTATAATGTAACAAGCATAAACGTATTTAAAGATTCAAAATTATATAGAGAAACGAAAATAGAATATGTCTTTGATAAATTTGGAAATTGGATTGAAAAAAAGACTTATACGAAGAGAAATTATAGAGGTTCAAATAGTTTTCATTTGGCAACTCTTGCTACCCGTAAAATAAAATATTGGGAATAAATACGAGACATGAAGTCTTAAAAGAGTTTTCACATTTTGAAATAATTTTTGAAATTCATGAGTAAAAAAAAGAAAAAATATTATACCGTTTGGAAAGGCCACAAAACAGGGGTTTTTGAAACTTGGAATGATTGTAAAGCACAAATAACTAATTTTGAAGGTGCTCAATACAAATCGTTTGAAAGTTTTGATGCTGCTAAAGAAGCTCTAAAAGGTAATTATTTTAACTATGTTGGAAAAAAAGCCGGTTTTAAAAGTGAATTATCTGTAGAACAACTAAAAAAAATAGGGTTACCAAATTACAATTCCATTTCAGTTGATGCAGCTTCCAGCGGAAACCCGGGTATTATGGAATACCGTGGTGTAGAAACCAAAAGCAAAAAACAACTTTTTATTCAAGGGCCTTTTGAAGAGGGTACCAATAACATAGGGGAGTTCTTAGCCATTGTGCATGGTTTGGCATTGCTTAAAAAAAACAATAGCGATCGTATTTTATATACCGATAGTAAAACTGCTATAAGTTGGGTAAAAAAGAAACGCTGCAATACCAAGTTAGAACGAAACGAAAAAAATAAAGCCCTTTTTGAATTGGTTGACAGAGCTGAAAATTGGCTGAAAACAAATACCTATACCACCGTTATCGTAAAATGGGAAACCAAAGCTTGGGGTGAAATTCCTGCTGATTTTGGGCGAAAATAACAGATTTTCTTGCAGCTGTTTAAAACGATACTATTCACAAAAATATTCTTGCCTTAGTATTTAAAAGGCTTATATTTGCACAAAATTATCACACGGCTTTTATGAGCAAATTAGTAATTGTTGGCACCGTAGCTTTTGATGCTATAGAAACGCCTTTCGGTAAAACCGATAAAATTCTTGGTGGTGCTGCAACATTTATTGGTTTAGCCGCTTCACATTTTAACATTGATGCTGTTGCAGTCTCTATTGTGGGTGGCGATTTTCCTCAAAAATATTTAGACCTTTTATCTAATAAAAATATAGATATTTCGGGTATTGAAATTGTTAAAGAAGGAAAAACATTCTTTTGGAGTGGTCGTTACCATAATGACATGAATTCTAGGGACACACTGGTTACCGAGCTAAACACCCTTGCCGATTTTAACCCCGTAGTTCCTGAAAATTATCGTGATGCAGAAATTGTGATGTTAGGAAATCTACATCCTATCGTCCAATCCAGTGTCTTGGACCAAATGGTTAATAAACCAAAATTGGTTATTTTAGATACAATGAATTTTTGGATGGATAGTGCGCTTGAAGATTTACACAACGTTATGAAGCGTGTTGATGTTATTACTATAAACGATGAAGAAGCTAGACAACTTACTGGAGAATACTCTTTGTTAGTGGCTGCTAGAAAAATTCATAATATGGGGCCTAAATATGTGGTGATTAAAAAAGGTGAACATGGTGCGTTATTGTTTCATAATGATGAAGTGTTTTACGCTCCAGCCCTACCTTTAGAAGAAGTATTTGACCCAACAGGAGCAGGTGATACCTTTGCCGGAGGATTTGCAGGCTATATTGCCAAAACAGGTGATACATCCTTTGAGAACATGAAGAATGCCGTGATTTTTGGGTCGACACTAGCATCGTTTTGTGTTGAAAAATTTGGAACCGAACGTATGGAAAATTTAAAAAGTGAAGAAATACATAAACGATTGTTACAATTTAAGCAATTAACACAATTCAATATAAAATTAGCATAAACCAACGCGCTCAAAATAGAGCGCGTTTTTAATTTAAGTAATAATTTATCATTTCCGCAACAGCGAAAATCTTTAAAAAATGAGTGATTCAATAAAACACGAATGTGGTATAGCCGTTTTAAGACTTTTAAAACCGCTTGAATTTTATAAAGAAAAATATGGCACTGCTTTTTATGGGGTAAACAAAATGTACCTTATGATGGAAAAGCAACACAACCGCGGGCAAGACGGTGCTGGTTTTGCAAGTATTAAATTAGACACAAAACCAGGTGAACGCTACATTAGCCGTGTGCGTTCTATTGCACAACAGCCCATTCAAGATATATTTGCTCAAATAAACGACCGTGTTAATAAAGAGTTTATAGCACATCCAGAATATGCCGATGATGTAGCACTACAAAAAAAGCACATTCCATATATTGGCGAAGTGTTTTTAGGACACGTGCGTTACGGAACTTTTGGGAAAAACAGTGTGGAAAGTGTACACCCGTTTTTAAGACAAAACAATTGGATGCACCGAAATTTAATTATGGCTGGAAACTTTAACATGACCAATGTTAAAGAGCTATTTGCAAACCTTATTAGGTTAGGGCAACACCCAAAAGAGTATACTGATACCATTACCATTATGGAAAAAATTGGTCACTTTCTAGATGATGCCGTTAGCAAAATTTACAAAGACGTAAAAAAAGAAGGCTATAATAAAAATGAAGCGTCTCCATTAATAGCCGAACGATTAAACGTAGCGAAAATTTTAAGAAAAGCTGCCAAAAACTGGGATGGCGGTTATGCTATGGCAGGACTTATTGGCCACGGCGATTCGTTTGTATTAAGAGATCCTGCTGGGATACGACCTACTTATTACTATAAAGATGATGAAATTGTAGTTATTGCTTCAGAGCGTCCGGTTATTCAAACCGTATTCAACGTAAAGTTTGAAGACGTACAAGAATTGGAACCAGGGCACGCCATTATTACCAAAAAGTCTGGGAAGGTTGTAATTAAGAAAATATTAGAACCTTTAGAACGCAAAGCATGTTCATTTGAACGTATTTATTTCTCTAGAGGTAGTGATGCCGAAATTTACCAAGAACGCAAAATGCTTGGTAAATTATTAATGCCAAAGGTTTTGGAAGCTATTGACAACGACACAAAAAATACGGTGTTTTCATACATTCCAAATACAGCCGAAACATCGTTTTTTGGTATGATAGAAACGGCTGAAGCTGCATTGAACAAAAAGAAAACCGCCGCTATTTTAAAAGGACAGCGCTCACTATCTGCCGAAAAAGTAACCGATGTGCTTTCAGAACGTATTCGAGTAGAAAAAATAGCCATTAAAGACGTTAAACTTAGAACTTTTATTACTGAAGACAGTAGTAGAGACGATTTGGTGGCGCACGTTTACGATGTAACCTATGGTGTTATCAAACCAAATGATAATTTGGTGATTATAGACGATAGTATTGTACGTGGCACCACTTTAAAGAAAAGTATTTTAAAAATTCTAGATCGTTTAAATCCAAAGAAGATTGTGGTTGTTTCATCGGCACCACAAATTCGTTATCCAGATTGTTATGGTATTGATATGGCAAATCTTGAAAGTTTAGTTGCTTTTAGAGCTGCTTTGGAATTATTGAAAGAAGCCAATAAATATCATATTGTAAAAGAAGTTTACGATAAGTGCATAGAGCAAACGGAATTGGAAGATGTTTATGTACAAAACTTTGTAAAAGAGATTTACGATCCCTTTACAGATGAACAAATCTCTGATAAAATTGGAGAACTTTTAAGTCCAGACAATATAAAGGCTGAAGTTAAAATTATTTTCCAGTCGGTTGAGAATTTACATAAAGCATGCCCTGAGCATTTGGGCGATTGGTATTTTACAGGAAATTACCCAACCGTTGGTGGCAATAGAGTTGTAAACCGTGCTTTTATTAATTTTTACGAAGGCAACAAAGAACGTGCTTATTAATTACAAGGTAATCAATTAATCACCTTTAATCTTAAGAAAAACACATTTTATCTAAAAAAAATGCCGTTTATCTAAAAAATAATCAGGTTATCTAAAATACGCCTAAATTAGACTCACCATAACATAAGTAGGTTAAGTTCATGGTAGATTTGGGGCAAAAAAAGGTGAACTTCTGTTCGCCTTTTTTTATGTGTTTTAGTTTCCTAATACACTCTTTATCTTTGCTTTCTATTAAATCGGATTAATCTCGCTTAAGCCAAAATATAAGCCGTTTAACTAGAATATTTTACACAACGCTCAATACGTTATATATTTGACCCACCATAACATAAGTAGGTTAAGTTCATGGTAGATTTGGGGCAAAAAGGTGGACATCTCTGTTCACCTTTTTCATTTTATACATTTCCCGTAAAAACGAGTATTTCTTTTTTGTTATCTATCTCCATCTTAAAACAGATAAAAACTCCTTTAGCTAATGTTCTAAAAAAATTATCTTTACAGGATAACAGTAACAAAAAACTTACTATATTTTGACTTATATTTTCGGAATATGAGTAATAAAGGTTAGTATACAATACGTTGTGTGTAATTTGAAATATAAATTATGATATTTGATTTAGCTCCTCAAATTAGAGGTTATTTAACACCTGCAGACCTATTAATTAGCGTAGGAACTTTCCATTTCTCAACCGAAAAAAGTCAATTATTAAATGGTGGAAATATTTTTAATATTCAAGGAGAAGGTTTCACTTTCAACTTAAGCATACAAAATTTAAGTCTAGTCGTTCAACGTAATGAAACTGTTTCAATTTTAACTCTTGAAAAAATTCCAGAAAAAACAAGGCTAGTAATTTTTGTAATGTGGTCTTACTCAAAATTAACACTTATCTGTAAATACGGAAATAAAGAAGAAGATGAAGTAAAATCAGTAGTTCCAAACAGTCCGATAGCTCCTCCTAACAACCTTTTAAAATGGACTAGACTCAATAATTTAATTCCAACAAAAGAATATGAAAGTGCTGAAGAGTTCAGAACAAAAATCCATTCTTGTCTAACAACAATTAATGACAAAATTGAGGAAAGTGGTGGATTTTATCCATTTTGGAACATCATCTATAAAAAAGGCAAAATAATCAATAGACATCCAAAAAACGAAATAGAAGTTCAACCAGTTGTGCAATGTTTATTATCTGACCAAATGTTGGCTTCTTCAATCGAGATAATTCCTGAATTTAAAGGAGGTGTTGGGAATTTAGACTTCCTGTTTATCGGTCAAGTTAAAAATCGTGGAGCAGTTTATTTTTGTGCAGAATTTAAAAATGCTCATTCCGAGAAAATTTATGACGGATTAACCAAACAACTTCCGGCATACATTAAAAATAAAAAAGCCGATTACGGGGCTTATTGTATATTAAATTATTTTGGAGAATGGTTAAAACCATCTGACAAAACCGATAACATCGAATTTGAAATTAAAAAAACACGACTATCTATGGAAAAACCATTTGTAGATATGATTAGAATATTCAACTTTAATCTTTCTAAACTAATTTCAGCAAGTAAAATATAAAAACTACACACAACATGCGTATACAACAAATAAAATTTAAACCAACATCCATTCAAACCTTCAAATTCTAAAGTTTGAAAATAATAAATTAACTTCAAATTAATGATTGCTTTACGCAAATATGTGCGTTAGGGATTGCAGCGACATCCTTTTGTTTTTTTAATTAATAAGAAAGTCACTTTTTGAGAAGCAAAATATTTAAAAATAGATTCCTGCCTTCGCAGGAATGACAAAAAACAAAAGATATAGCGAAAAGCCCGACCCATTTGGGTAACGCCATAAAAAAAAAGCAAGCCCAATTATGAACTTGCTTTTAGTTCAATATGTAAAGCTATGTTATTTCGCTTCTGCGTAACGTTTTTCTACTTCGTTCCAGTTAATAACGTTAAAAAACGCATTGATGTAATCTGGACGACGGTTTTGGTAGTTTAAGTAATAGGCGTGTTCCCAAACATCCAATCCTAAAATTGGCGTACCTCCACAGCCTACCCCTGGCATTAACGGATTGTCTTGGTTTGGCGACGAGCAAACTTCTACTTTACCACCCTTTTGAACGCATAACCAGGCCCATCCTGAACCAAAACGGGTTGCTGCTGCTTTTGCAAATGCATCTTTAAAAGCATCTACCGATCCATAAGCTGCTATAATAGCATCTTTTAATTCGCCAGATAAATAGCCTTTTCCTTCTGGATTCATCACATTCCAAAATAAGGAGTGGTTGTAAAAACCGCCGCCGTTATTTCTTACTGCAGTATTGTTCATATCAAGATTTGCAAGAATATCTTCAATAGATTTTCCATCTAAATCGGTTCCTGAAATTGCATTATTTAAATTGGTAGTATATCCTTGATGATGTTTTGTGTGGTGTATCTCCATTGTACGAGCGTCTATATGAGGCTCTAAAGCATCATAAGCATATCCTAATTCCGGTAATTCGAAAGCCATAATTTTTTGTTTTTATTATTAGTATTTATTTTCTTTTTCAAATTTACGGATAAAACACATCAATTAAAAATAATTAATTGTTATCAAACCATTGATAGTTTTTATCTTGTATCCAAAATTTTAAAATTCATGCCGCAAAACCATCCTTTTACTATATATAACGCCTCTGCGGGTAGTGGCAAAACCTTTACCTTGGTTAAAGAATATTTAAAAATTTTATTTCAATCGAGCAATCCAAACCAATATAGGTACATTCTTGCTATTACTTTTACCAATAAAGCGGTGGCCGAAATGAAAGAGCGTATTATTGAGGTGCTTAAAACGTTTTCGGATATTGAAATTTTAGAAAACCCTGACAGTATGTTTGCCATTATGTGTGAAGAGTTGCAAATGCAGCCAAACGAGCTTCACCAAAAAGCTAAAAAACTATTAAACAACATTATACATAATTATGCTGCGTTTGATATTTCGACCATTGATGGCTTTACCCATAGAATTATAAGAACTTTTGCTTACGATTTAAAATTGCCTTTGAATTTTGAAGTGGAATTGGACCAAGAATCCCTTTTGAATGAAGCCGTGGACAGTTTAATTGCAAAGGCAGGAACAGACAAAATGCTTACCAATGTGTTGGTTGATTTTGCTATTGAAAAAGCCGATGATGATAAAAGTTGGGATGTATCGTTCGATTTTAACAAAATAGCTAAACTGTTGGTTAATGAAAACGATGTGCCTTTTATTGAAACTTTAAAGGACAAAACTTTGGACGATTTTTTAGCTTTGAAAAGTTTGTTGACCAAAGAAATAAAATCGACCGAAACCTCTATTGTTGAAACCTCCCAAAGTGTATTGAATTTAATTGAAGAATGCGGATTGGAATTTAACGATTTCTCTGGAAGCTATTTGCCAAAACATTTTCAAAAACTAGCTGATAAAAATTTTGATGCTTCATTTGGTACCAAATGGCAAGAAAATTTAGAAAGCAGCACCTTATTCCCAAAACGTGTAAGCCAAAATATTGCTGCTACCATTGAGGAAATTCAACCACAAATAGCCTCCGCTTTTAATTTAAGTAAACAAGCTGTTTTCCATCTTAAATTTTTAAAGGCTTTTTATAGAAACATCACGCCGCTATCGGTTTTAAACGCCATTAATAATGAGCTAACCGAACTTAAGTTAGATCAAAATAAAATGCTTATTTCAGAATTCAATAGCATCATCAGTAAAGAAATAAGCAACCAACCTACACCGTTTATTTACGAACGTATTGGTGAAAAATTCAATCATTTTTTCATTGATGAGTTTCAAGATACATCAACCATGCAATGGCAAAATTTAATTCCGTTACTGGATAATTCGCTGGCTTCAGATAAAGGAACCGCCATGTTGGTAGGCGATGCTAAACAAGCTATTTACCGTTGGCGCGGAGGAAAAGCGGAACAGTTTATTAATCTTTTTTATAAAAAAGCCAATCCGTTTCCAATTCTTGAACAAAAAGTAAAGGACTTAAAGTTTAATTTCAGGAGTTTTAAAGAGGTTGTTACGTTCAACAATGGCTTTTTTAATTATTTGTCCAATCAGGTTTTCAACAATGAAACTTATAAAAATCTTTACGAAAACGCACATCAAAACATTAGTAAACAAGAAGATGGCTATGTGGAGCTATCATTTTTAGATATTGAAAAAGATGATGATAGAGACGCATTATTTTGTGAAAACACTTTAAAAACCATTGAGCGTTGCTTAGAAAACAACTTTACCCTAGACGCTATTTGTGTTTTAGTTAGAAAGAAAAAAGAAGGTGTTGCCATTGCCAATTATTTAAGTCAACACCACATACCCATTGTGTCTTCTGAAACCTTGTTAATAAATAATGCACCCGAAGTACAATTTATAAATAATTTGTTGGGGTTGTTAATTCAGCCTAAAAACAACGAACTGAAAATTGCCGTTTTAGATTATTTGGCTACTTCATTCAGTATTGAAAATAAGCACGATTTTTTCAGTAGCCATTTGCCTTTATCATTAACACAGCTTTTCAAAAGTTTTGAAGCACATCATGTGTTCATCAACAACCAAAATTTATTGCAACTTCCGCTTTACGATTTAGCTGAAACCATTGTGAGAAGTTTTAATTTAGTTAAAACATCCAACGCTTACATTCAGTTTTATCTAGATGTTGTTTTGGATTTTTCACAGAAAAAAGGTTCTGATATTTCAGGGTTTTTAGATTATTTCAACAAGAAAAAAGACAATTTAAGTATTGTATCGCCCAAAGGACAAAATGCGGTTCAAATTATGACGATACACAAATCGAAAGGCTTGGAGTTTCCAGTGGTTATTTTTCCGTATGCCGATTTGGATATTTACCGAGAATTGGAGCCCAAAGAATGGTTTCCTATAAATAAAGATGTTTATAACGGCTTCTCGCATACTTTACTGAATTTCAATAAAGATTTTGAGAATTTTGGTGATGCTGGTTTGGAAATTTTCAACAACCACAAATCTGAACAAGAGTTGGACAACATCAACTTATTATATGTAGCACTTACCCGAGCGGTGGAGCAACTTTATATTATTACGACCAAAGACATTTCAACAAAAGGCGAAGTAAATAGCAAAAAATATTCAGGGTTGTTTATAAATTATTTAGAACATTTAGGTGTTTGGAACGATTCGCAAACTGTTTATACCTTCGGAAGCATCAAAAAAACGTCGAAAGCTAAAAAAGCTTCAACAAATACCACCATTCAAAACGAATTTATATCCACTGCCAAGGAAACACATCATATAAAAGTGGTAACAAAATCGGGCATGCTTTGGGACACTACCCAAGAAGAAGCTATTGAAAAAGGAAACCTGCTTCACAGCATCATGTCTAAAATCAATACCAAAGATGATATTGATTTTGTAATGAGTGATTATCTAAACACCGATGCCATTAATACCGAACAAGCAGAAAAATTAAAAAAGTTGGTGGTTCAAATAGTAGACCATCCAAAACTTGATACTTTTTACACGTCGAGCAACACCATTTATAACGAGCGTGATATTATTACCAAAGAAGGCATTATTTTAAGACCAGATAGAGTGGTTATAAACACTGAAAATGAAGCGGTCATTATTGATTATAAAACAGGTTTTGAAGATAAAAAACATGCACAGCAATTACAATCTTACCAAGATGTTTTGCAAGAGATGAACATAAGTGTTAAAAAGAAGATTCTTGTCTATATAAATAGTGATATTTCAGTAAAAGAAGTATAACTTTGCTAAAAACGCAAAATTATGTACGGAAAACTAAAAAATCATCTTCAATTAGAACTTCAAGACATAAAAAACAACGGACTTTATAAAGAAGAACGGATTATAACTTCTGCTCAAGGTGCAGAAATAACTTTAAATACGGGCGAAACCGTTTTAAACTTTTGTGCCAACAATTATTTAGGATTATCGTCGCACCCCGATGTGATTCAAGCCGCTAAAGATGCCATGGATACACATGGTTTTGGCATGAGTTCGGTTCGGTTTATTTGCGGTACTCAAGATATTCATAAGGAACTCGAACAAAAAATAGCTGATTTTTACCAAACCGAAGACACCATTTTATACGCTGCAGCTTTTGATGCCAATGGCGGTGTTTTTGAACCTTTATTAGGTGCTGAAGATGCCATTATTTCCGACTCCTTAAACCACGCTTCCATTATTGACGGTGTACGCTTATGCAAAGCTGCACGCTACCGCTACGAAAACAGCAATATGGAAGATTTAGAAAACCAACTTATTGCTGCCAATAAAAATGGGGCTCGATTTAAAATCATAGTAACAGATGGTGTGTTTTCTATGGATGGTATAGTAGCACCTCTTGATAAAATTTGCGATTTAGCCGACACATACGATGCATTGGTAATGATAGATGAATGTCATGCTGCCGGTTTTATAGGTAAAACAGGTAGAGGAACTCTTGAAGAAAAGGGCGTTTTAAATAAAATAGACATTATAACAGGCACTTTAGGAAAAGCCTTGGGTGGCGCTATGGGTGGTTACACTACGGGTAAAAAAGAAATCATTGAGATGCTTCGTCAGCGTTCGCGCCCTTATTTGTTTTCAAATTCCTTGGCACCTGCTATTGTTGGAGCTTCAATTAAAGTTTTTGATATGCTTGCCCACGACACCAAATTGCGCGATACTTTAGAATGGAACACCAACTACTTCAAAAAAGGAATGAAAAATGCCGGTTTTGACATTATAGATGGTGATTCTGCCATTGTTCCAATTATGCTTTATGACGCCAAATTATCTCAAACCATGGCAAATATGCTTTTAAAGGAAGGAATTTATGTTATTGGCTTCTTTTTTCCTGTAGTTCCGAAAGAAAAAGCAAGAATTCGCGTACAATTATCAGCTGCGCACACAAAAGTGCATTTAGATAAGGCTATTCTTGCATTCACTAAAGTTGGTAAATTAATGGATATTATATAAAACAAATCTGAAATTGTGTAAAATCATTCTGAAATAGAAATAAATAAGCGAATTTTTCATTTTTTTTATATATTTATCTTTGTTAATAAAATTTAACAACTTACTTTTGTTTACAATTAACACTTAAAAATTAAACTTTTGAATATGAAAAATCTTAGCAGATTATTGTTCGCTATGTTGCTTGTACTTGGTTATAGCAACGCTAATGCGCAAGACAAAAACAACCCATGGCAAATTACCATTGGTGCAAACGCAGTTGATTTCTACCCTACTGGAGACGGAGCCCCTCTTAGTGAAACCTTTTTTGATGAATTTGTTAATGTGGATGACCACTGGAACATCTTACCATCTTTATCAACTATCTCAGTATCTAAATACTTAGGTGATGGTTTCTCATTAGGAGTTGCTGGATCATTAAATAAAATTGACAAATGGGGAGATTCTTCAGTAGATGACTTATCTTACTATGGTGTTGATGGTACTGTTAAATATAACTTTTTACAAGGTACAACTATCGATCCTTATTTAGGTGTTGGTGGTGGTTACACTTGGGTTGACGAAATTGGTGCTGGTACCTTAAACGGAACTGTTGGTTTCAACGTTTGGTTTAGTGACAATGTTGGTTTAACCCTACAATCTTCTTACAAACACGCATTCGAAGATTACTTACAAACTCATTTCCAACATACTGCTGGTATTTCTATCAAGTTTGGTGGTACTGATACTGATGGTGATGGTATTTTTGATAAAGATGATGCTTGTCCAGATGTAGCTGGTATTGCAGCTTTCAACGGATGTCCTGATACTGACGGTGACGGTATAGAAGATAGCAAAGATTCTTGTCCTAACGAAGCTGGTACAGCTGAATTAAACGGATGTCCTGATACTGACGGTGATGGTGTTGCTGATAAAGATGATAAATGTCCTTCTGTTGCTGGTTTAAAAGCTTTATCTGGTTGTCCAGATGCTGACGGTGACGGTGTAACTGATGCTGACGATAAATGTCCTACTACTGCTGGTCCTGCTGCAAACCAAGGATGTCCTTGGCCAGATACAGACGGTGACGGTGTATTAGATAAAGATGATAAATGTCCTTCTGTAAAAGGTACTGTTGCTAACAATGGTTGTCCTGAAGTTTCAGAAGAAGTTCAAAAAACTTTAAATGCTTACGCTAAAACGATTTTATTTGATACTGGTAAATCTACCATCAAAAAACAATCTGAAGTTGTATTAGCTGATATCATCAAAATTCTTAAAGAGTACCCTAATTCTAAATTTACAGTTGAAGGGCACACTGACAGCGTTGGTAGTGATAAATTAAACCAAGAGCTTTCAGAAGCTAGAGCACTTTCAGTTAAAGATTACTTAACTAAAAATGGTATTGATCAATTCAGACTTTCTTCTAAAGGTTACGGTGAGTCTAATCCAATCGATACTAACAATACTTCTAAAGGTAGAGCTAACAACAGACGTGTTGAAATTAACTTAGCTAAATAATACTTTTAAAGTAGAAAATAAATAAGTTTAAAACGCTTCGGATATCCGAAGCGTTTTTTATTTTTATACAATGACAACTTTTATTTTTGATGTTCTAAACGATTTAAAAAACCAGAACAAAAACCTTTCCGAATTAACGTTTGTTTTACCTAGTAAAAGGGCTGGACTTTTTTTAAAGCATCAACTACATAAAGTTAGCAATCAAACTATTTTTTCGCCTACCATTATTAGTATTGAAGAGTTTGTTGAAGAACTGTCTCAACTTCAAACCATATCAAATACTGAATTGTTGTTTGAGTTTTATAATACTTACACCCAAATAACAAAAAAAGAAGAAACGGATACATTTGAAGTATTTTCCAAATGGGCACAAATTTTACTTCAGGATTTTAATGAAATTGATAGGTATCTTATTCCTCAAAAAAACATTTTCAATTATTTAAGTGCTATAAAAGACATTGAAAATCATCATTGGTCACTTGAAGAAAATCAAACGGAATTCATAAAAAAATATTTGTCCTTTTGGAACAAGTTACACACCTATTATTCCCATTTTACAAGGCAACTTATAGGTAAAAAAATAGGCTATCAAGGTTTAATTTACAGAGCAGCGGTTGAAAACTTAAAAAGCTACATTCAAAACAATAATAAAAAACAACATGTTTTTCTAGGTTTTAATGCACTTAACACTTGTGAAGAAACCATCATTCAAGAATTACTTCAAAATAATTTAGCAAAAGTTTATTGGGATATTGATGCTACTTTTTTTAACAGTGCAAACCACGATGCCGCTTTGTTTACAAGGCAACACGAAAAAAACTGGACTTACTTTAAGAACAATCCGTTTCAATGGATTACAACTAATTATTCAAAAGAAAAGCATATTTCAACGTTTGGAATTCCTAAAAATATTGGGCAAGCAAAGTACATTGGGTCGTTGCTAAAAAATTTGCAAAACCAAAATGCAAGCTTACAAAATACTGCTGTGGTTTTAGGCGATGAAAACTTACTAATTCCCGTTCTTAATGCGCTTCCAGAAAATATTGATGCCTTAAATATAACCATGGGTTTTCCGTTAAAGTCTATACCTTTGGCAACTTTATTTGAATCGCTTTTTTATATACACAAAACACCTTCAAACATTTTTTACTATAAAGATGTGGTTAACATAATTTCACATCAATTTATAAGACCGCTTTTGTTTGTTGAAAATATAGATTATGCTTCAAAAATAATTGAAACCATTGATGCCAATAATATTATTTACGTTAGTGCACAGCGTTTAAAAGAAATAGCGCCAAAATCGGTTAGCGTTATCGATATATTATTTTCAAACTGGGATAAAACCATCGATTTAGCACTAAATAATTGCTTTCAGCTCATCTTAAGTATTAAAAACCATTTGGATGAAAATAAAGCGTATCAATTACTTTCCTTAGAGTATTTATTCCGTTTTAATGAATTGTTCAATGAATTGTCGCGCTTAAATTCAAAATACCAACACATCAAAGATATTTCAGCACTATTTAGCATTTATAAAGAATTAATAAGTTCTGAAACTTTAGATTTTCAAGGGGAACCTTTACAGGGTTTGCAAATTATGGGGATGTTGGAATCGCGGGTTTTAGATTTTGAAACGGTTATTATTTCATCTGTAAACGAAGGTGTTCTTCCTTCTGGGAAAAGCAACAATTCATTTATTCCTTTCGATGTAAAATTGGAAAACGAACTTCCTACCTACAAAGAAAAGGATGCGGTTTATACCTATCACTTTTACCGATTGTTACAACGTGCCAAAAAAATCTACATTTTATACAATACCGAAGCTGATGTACTAACTGGCGGTGAAAAAAGCAGGTTTATAACCCAATTAGATCTAGAGGACATCCATAAAATAAACCATCAAATTATAGCGCCTCAAGTGCCTGTTATTGAAGCTTCTTTACAAACAATTGAAAAAAACGACAAACTTTTAGAAGCACTTATTGATGTTTCAAACAAAGGGTTTTCACCTTCATCTTTAACCTCTTATATTAGAAATCCTATCGATTTTTATTATCAGAAAATTTTAAAAATAAAAGAGCATGATGATGTTGAAGAAACCGTTGCTGCCAACACTTTAGGAACTGTAGTGCACAATACGCTTGAAGATTTTTATAAACCTTTAATGGGTATGTTTATAACTTCAGAAATCATTAAAAATTTAAAAGCTCAAATTGAAGAAAAAGTAAGCTTTCACTTTAAAAATGAATATAAGGAAGGTGATATTACCAAAGGTAAAAACCTGATAGTTTTTGAAATAGCCAAACGCTATGTATCCAATTTTTTAGATTTGGAAATTCAGGATTTAAACGCCGGAAATCAAATAAAAATAGTGGCTATTGAAGCGAATAATGAAGTTTTGGTCAATTTTCCTGAGCTTGATTTTCCTGTAAAACTTGTTGGAAAAGTTGATAGGGTTGATGAATATAATGGCACCCTCAGAATTATTGATTATAAAACTGGACGCGTAGACCAATCTCACATTGAAATTGTTGATTGGGAAGCTATCACAACCGATTATAAAAAATACAGCAAGTCTTTTCAAGTGCTAACGTATGCTTATATGATGTATTTAATGGGGCATATAAAATTGCCTGTTGAAGCTGGTATTATTTCGTTTAAAAACTTAAATGCGGGTGTTTTAAAATTTGCCAAAAAAGACAAATCGGGTAATGGTGCTAAAAAAGACTTCTTGATTACTAAAGAAACTATCGCTAATTTTGAAGTTGAACTAAAAAAGCTCATTTTAGAAATCTGTAATCCCAATATTCCATTCATCGAAAAAGACGTCTAAAAATGCTAACACAACAACATATTGTAATTAACGGAAAACACAAAAAACCCATTGTCATGGATGCTACCTATCCTGAAAATAAAACAAATTTACCCGTTATTATATTTTGCCATGGTTACAAAGGTTTTAAAGATTGGGGCGCTTGGAATTTAATGGCAAAACAATTTGCTGAAGTATCATATTGCTTTATAAAATTCAACTTTTCCCATAATGGCGGTACGGTTGAGCAACCCATAGATTTTCCTGATTTAGAAGCTTTTGGAAACAATAATTACACAAAGGAAGTAGACGATTTAGAATCGGTTATAGATTGGGTTTTTAATAACGATGATATAAAAGCCATTACAGACCCAAACAACCTATCATTAATAGGCCATAGCCGAGGTGGTGGCATTACGCTTATAAAAGCTGAAGAAGATAGCAGAATTAAAAGCATTGTTAGTTTAGCTAGCGTATCTGATTATGCCAGTAGAATGGACGCGCTTAGCGATTTAGAATCTTGGAAACAAAACGGCGTAACCTATATTGTAAACGGTAGAACCCATCAGGAAATGCCGCATTATTATCAGTTTTATGAAGATTTTATAGCTAATGAAGAACGCTTAACTATAAAACGTGCCGTTTCAAACTTAAAAATACCACATCTTATTATTCATGGAAATGATGACACCAGTGTTTTAATAGATGAAGCCAAAAATCTCCACCAATGGAACCCCAATAGTGAATTAAAAATTATTGATGGCGCTAATCACGTTTTTGGGGCGAGCCATCCTTGGGAAAAAGAAGATTTACCCATTCATTTAAAAGCTGTTGTAAAAAAGTGTCTTACTTTTTTAATGAAATAAACAAAAAACATTTATCTAGAAGTATCCTATAATTAAATACAATTGTGTATTTTTACAAGTGTGCATGAAACACTTATTTATGAAAACCAACATTATTCTATTTATTTATAGTCTGCTTTTAGTTGCTTGTAATAGTGAAAAAGCCATTACAGTATTTGAAAGCCCCGATAAAAACATTCAGTTAGAATTCAATTTAAACAAAAACAAAATACCCTTTTACAAAGTATTTTATAACAATAAAACGGTTATAGACTCTTCACAACTTGGAATTATTAGAGAAGATGCTAACTTTTATAACAACTTAAAAATTGTAACTATTTCACAACCTAAATTGGTTTCAGATTCCTATACCATGTTACAAGGAAAAAGAAAAAACATTGCTTATACAGCCAATCAATATATAGTAGAGCTGCAAAATGAAGAAGGAAATCTAATTAACATCATTTTTCAATTATCAAATGATGGTATTGCGTTTAGATATCAATTTCCTGAATCATCAAACGATGTAAAATATATTGTTGAAGAAAAAACAACCTATAATTTTAATGAAAACACCAAAGCTTGGTTACAACCCATGTCTAAAGCTAAAACGGGTTGGGAAAGCACAAACCCATCGTATGAAGAACACTATCAAATGGACGTTCCTGTAGCTACTAAATCAGCTATTGGTGAAGGTTGGGTTTATCCTGCACTTTTTAATACGGACGATACTTGGGTTTTAATTTCTGAAACTGCTTTAAACGAAAATTACTGCGGGAGCAGATTAAAATATAGCGATTCTGCAAGCGCATTACAGGTAACTTTTCCTCAAAAGGAAGAAATTTTTCCTAACGGCGCATTAAATCCTGAATCAAAATTACCTTGGTTTACACCTTGGCGTATCATTACGATTGGCTCATTAAAAACCATAACAGAAAGCACTTTAGGCACCGATTTAGCTGATAAAGCTATTGATATAGACACCTCATTTATTAAAAGCGGATTAAGCTCTTGGAGTTGGGTGTTGTTAAAAGACAATTTTACAACTTTTGAAACGTCCATTAAGTTTATTGATTATGCTTCAGAAATGCATTGGCCTTATTGCTTAATTGATGCCGATTGGGACACAAAAATTGGTTATGAAAAAATTAAAGAACTCGCTGATTATGCAAAAACCAAAAATGTGAAATTAATTCTTTGGTATAATTCTTCTGGTTCTTGGAATACCACACCTTACCATCCAAAAGGTAAATTACTTACCCATAAAGACAGAGTTGAAGAGTTTAAAAAACTTGAAAACATAGGTATTGCAGGATTAAAAGTTGATTTCTTTGGTGGTGACGGACAATCTATGATCGCTTATTATCATGGCATCCTAAAAGATGCAGCAGCACATAAATTAACAGTTAATTTTCATGGTGCCACACTACCTAGAGGTTGGCAACGTACTTACACTCATTTATTAACCACAGAAGCCATAAAAGGCGAAGAGTTTATAACTTTCACTCAAGAAACTGCCGATTTTCAACCAAGCCATTGTGCCATGTTACCATTTACCCGCAATGTGTTTGACCCAATGGATTTTACACCTATGGTATTAGATTCTATTCCAAATATTACAAGAAAAACAACTGCTGCTTTTGAATTGGCACTTCCAGTTTTATTTTTATCGGGGATACAACACATTGCAGAAATTCCTGAAGGAATGGCAAAACAACCTCAATTTGTTATTGATTTTTTAAAGGACATTCCAACCAATTGGGACGATTCTAAATTTATTGAAGGCTTTCCTGGAAAGCATGCTATTATAGCTAGAAAAAAAGGTGATACGTGGTTTATTGTTGGTATTAATGGTGATAACGAACCAAAACATTTTGATATCGACTTATCTTTTGTGAATAAAAAAGAAGGATTTATTATTTTTGAAGATACTAATGAATTCAAACAGAAAACCATAAAAGCAACCGATAAGTTAACGGTAACCATGCAAGCACACGATGGCTTTGTAATGAAGTTTTAACCTTATAAAAGCAAAAACCCAGTAAATAACTTTTACTGGGTTTTTGCTTTTAAAACTATAAGAAATACTATTTAACTGAAAACTTAAATGATGTTTTAGACTTATACGTTTCTCCTGGACTTAAAACCACCGAAGGAAAATCTTTTTGGTTAGGTGAATCTGGATAGTGTTGCGTTTCTAAACAGAAGCCAGTTCTATGAGCATAAGTACCTCCTTGTTTATTTGGTAATGTGCCATCTAAAAAGTTGCCTGTATATAATTGAATCCCCGGTTCATCTGAATAAATTTCAAGTAATCTGCCACTTTCTTTCTCGTAAGCAGACGCAGAAAGTCTAACACCTTCATTTTGGTTGTTTAAAACCCAACAATGGTCGTAACCTAAACCTCTGGTTAATTGTTCATTTTTAACACCAATATCTTTTCCTATGGCTTTAGCTATTCTAAAATCGAATGGCGTATTGGTTACATCTTTAAGTTCGCCTGTTGGAATTAAAGTAGCATCAACTGGTACAAATTTATCAGCGTTTATTGCAATTTCATGGTCTAAAATAGGTTTAGAAAAATCGGCTGACAAATTAAAATAAGAATGTTGTGTTAAGTTAACAATGGTTTTTTTATCGGTAGTTGCTTCATAATCAACCAACAATTCATTATCGTTTGTAAGTGTATATGTTACTGTGGTTTTTAAATTTCCTGGGTAACCTTCTTCTAAATCTTTACTTAAATAAGTAAGTATAATTGATGCTGTAGAATCTGTTGAAGCTTCAGCAGCTGTCCAAACTACTTTATCAAATCCTTTTACACCGCCGTGTAAGTGGTTAGAACCATCGTTTGTTGCCAAAGTATATTCTGTACCATCAATTGAAAATTTGCCTTTAGCAATTCTGTTGCCATATCTACCAATTAAAGCACCAAAATAAGGTGTTGCTTTTTCGTATTCCGCTAAGGTATTATAACCTAAAACAATATCTTGGTAACTGTTGTTTTTATCTGGAGCTGTCCATTTTGTAATAATGCCTCCATAGGTTATAATATCTATTTCCATACCCTTTTCATTCTTTAAAGTGTATTTATCTACAGCAATACTATCGGCTGTTGTACCATACGCTTCTTTTGAAATGGTTACTAGGTTTACTTTTTCAGGAACAACCTCAACCTCTTTTTTCTTTTCGTTTTTACATTGTACACTTAAAAAAGCAATACTTAGCAAGGAAAGAACATAAATACTTTTCTTTAATCTATTCATAATTAGTGGTGATTTTTAATTGGTAATTTTTAACTTTTACTTCAATGTTTTACTAAAATCAAACAGTGTAACTATAACACTTATAAGTTTAACGCTTAAAAGTATTAAAAAAATAGAACTTATATTAAGTTAAATTTTAAAATAACGAAGCTATTTGGTTGTAAATCTACCACCGCTTTTTTTCCTTTTAATTTAAAGGCTGATGTTTTCGGACTAATTTTATTTGGCATTTCAAACGAATTTACGTCTATCAAGTTATCACTAGTTAAAACTGTAATTGTTCCTTTAGAGCTTACTTTTTTTCCTAATAAATTTACTGTAACATCTTGTGCGCTACTAGATGTATTTACAAGTTTGATAATAAGTTCTTTTTTATCTGAATCTTTAGCTGCGGTAGCATATAAATTGCTCTGACCAGTTACAGGTTTTCCATCTAAAGTAATTGAAAGCAAATCGGTACCCTTGTTGATGGCATACATTTTTTGAACCTGATAATTTGCTGTCCCATACGATTCTAAATTGTTGAACCAAATCATATCTGGTGTCCATTGCCAACCTTCTTCATGTGCCATAAGTGGTGCATACGATGTTAAATGTACTACTTCGGCATTACGCTCTAAGCCCGTCATAAATGCAGCCTCAGATAGTGCACATTCCCAATTATTTTTATTTAATGGGCTTGCAATGGCAACACTTTGTGCTGCATATTCACCTGCAAATACTTT
The DNA here is from genome assembly GCF_043558645.1 of Mariniflexile sp. HNIBRBA6329. Taxonomy (NCBI): domain Bacteria; kingdom Pseudomonadati; phylum Bacteroidota; class Flavobacteriia; order Flavobacteriales; family Flavobacteriaceae; genus Mariniflexile; species Mariniflexile sp. HNIBRBA6329. The sequence continues at coordinate 301,773 of NZ_JBIFXS010000001.1, forward strand.
AGGTCCATTTCGATCGTAACTATCGTAACGTGTAGCGTTTTCTCTAAACCATTGTGGCGGTTTGTAATAATGCTCATCAACTATTTCTGTTTGTAGTTTTTTAAGTTCTTCCCATCCGTAATCAAAATAATCACCCTCTGGAAAAGGACCACTTCCCGATACAATAATCATTTTTGGATATTTCTCTTTTATTGCCTTTGTAAAAACCTTGTAGCGTTCAATATAGTCTGCTCCCCATTGTTCGTTGCCTATACCAATGTACTTTAAATTAAATGGCTTTGGATGTCCCATTTCATTTCTAATTTTTCCCCAGTGGGTATCAATAGAACCGTTTGCAAATTCAATTAAATCTAAAGCATCTTGAATATAAGGGTCTAATTCTTCCATAGGCACTAATTCACCTGTGTTAAACTGGCATGCCATTCCACAACTTAAAATTGGCAATGCCTCAGCACCTATGTCCTCAGACAACAAAAAATACTCAAAAAAGCCTAATCCAAAACTTTGAAAGTAATCGGGAGTTAATCTATGGTCAAACTCCGTATTCCATCTGTTTATTAAAATTTCTCTGTCTTCAACTGCACCAACCGTTTTTTTCCATTGGTAGCGTTGTTCTAAAGTTCTACCTTCTACTATACAACCACCTGGAAAACGTAAAAAACCTGGGTTCATATCATTGAGAAGCTGTACCAAATCTTTACGCAATCCGTTTTTTCTACCTTTCCAAGTATCAACAGGAAATAAGGAAATCATATCTAAATCAATTTCACCTGTGCCTTCAAAAGTAATTTTTAACTGTGCTTTTGCTTCGGTTTTAATTGCTTTAATTTCGGCTGAATATTCTTTCCAAACAGGCGAAGTTGGCGCTATTTTAGTTTCACCTAAAACCTGACCTGACTTATCTATAAACTGAAAAGTAATGGTTTTTATATCACCACTTGGTTTGGCTGCTGAAACATATAAATTATAACTAGCATCCTTTTTAATTCCCATACCTCGGAACCCTTCGTTTATAAGCTCATAACCTTTATCGTTATTTACTTTAACTCTAATGTAATTCTTATTAGTTGGGTTTCCCGTATAATTTACCGCCGAAGCAATACCGGAATTTGAATTAAATGAATGACGATCGCTTTTGGGTTGAAGCCATCCCATAAATGGATTATCAAACTCAAAGGATCTGTTTTTAATCATTTCGGCATACAAACCACCATCGGCAGCAAAATTGATATCTTCAAAAAAGATACCGTACATGGTTGGTTGTATAGGCGCTATGGTTTTGCTTAAATCAACCGAAAGTTCTTGTTGTGCTACACTATTATTTACCAGTAAAACGGTAATTAAAAAGGCCAATAAGCCTTGCTTAGTTAAGGTTTTTAATTTCATTTTTATTAGTTTTGTTTATATTTTATTCTATAATTTTATTAATCGAACGCCATAAATTCCTGCGGTTACTGAATTTTTTTCTGCTTCAAAACGTACTGTTAGTGTTTCTGAATTATTAGCAACTGTTTCTGGCAAGTTATAATCTACATCAAAAAAAGTGTCGCCTTTTTCACCCATAAACTCAGGGTTTGCAATAACAACGCCATTAACAAGTATCTTAAATTTTCGCCCTGCGTCTTTACCAAAATAGGTAACTCGCAACGCTTTATTTCTTGCTTCCTTGTTTTTAAAATTGTAACTAAACCAACCAGTTGCATCACGCCAATGGCGGTTTTGGTTTAATCCACTATTTGAGTTTTCATGTTTTATACCATGGTCGGATTCTGGTTGTTGTTCTCCTGGAGCTACATAATCAAGTGTTATAGTTTGCAGGTATAATTCTGCCTTTTGCTTTTCTTCAATAGCTGCTTGCGCTTTGGCTAAGTCTTCTGGTGTTTCAGTTTTAAAATAAATAGCATAGCGTTTTTCATGAATTTTATAAAAAGGTTCTAAAACAAGGTTTTTATACTTCTCAGGATACAATAAACCAGCAGCAGAAAACTTAAGTGGCTCGTTTGGAACCGGTTTTATTTTATTTAAAATATCCTGCAAATTTTCTATAAGAAACATTGGAGCTTCTGTAGCAGGCAAAAATTTACCAGATGCAATATGACCACCTCTACTATCATCTGCAAATAAACCATCCTGATTTTCATTATTGATAGCTAAAGCAAGTACTATTGGTCCGTATTTAATAGAAACATATCCTGATTGATCTGGAATGTTTTCTAAACTTAAATGCATTGGAAGCTTCATTTCTACACGATCGTTATCTTTCCATTTTCTAGTAAGTGAAATAAAAGTGCCCGATGTTGCTTCAACTTTTTGAAGCTTTCCGTTTACATATACTTTTAATTCTCCACTTTTAACCCATTGTGGGTATCGAACTTTTACGGTTGCAGTTGTTCTCTTTTTACATTGCCATATTAGGGTTGTTGAAGCTTCTTCTGGAAAATTGGTTTTCTGGGTAATGATAGCATTTTTTTCATCCCATGTTACTGTTGAAGGAATGAATAAATTTACATAAAGTGCATTGTCCTTTTTAGCATAGATTAACTCGTTATATTTAGTATGATTTTCCATGCCCGAACCAACACAACACCAAAAACTGGTTTCTGGTTGCGAGTAAACACGGTAATGACCTGAACGCATGGGTGTAAAATATACAAAACCGCCTTTGGGGTTTTGAGAAGCCAGAATATGGTTGTATAACCCCCGTTCGTAAAAATCAATATAATCTGCATTTCCTGAATCTTCAAACAATAGTTTGCTTAGTTTAAGCATATTGTACGTGTTACAAGTTTCTGGACCTTGCTCGCTACTTAAAACCGAACTAAAATTATCGATTGGGTTAAAATGTTCTCTTACACTGTTTCCACCTATACTTAATGACCTTTTTTTAGTAACATTATCATAAAAGTTTAAAGCGGCATCATGGTATTTTTTATTGTGTTCCAATTGCGCAATTCTTTCAAAACCAATAAATTTTGGAATTTGCGTATTAGCATGCATACCTGTTAAAACATCTTCATTGGCTGCTAATAGATTTAAAAGTGTCCATTGGGAAAAGCGCTTAGCCAATTCTAAATAACGAGCATCGTTTGTGATAGCATAAACATCGGCGAAAACTTCATTCAATCCACCATGTTCAGAACGTAACATGTCTTGTACTTGAGCATCATTTAGATTTTCCGTAATGTGGATAAACCAGTTAGTTAATTCGATTAGCATGGTTTTAGCTTCAGCTTTTTGTGCGTAAACCCAAGCATCTTTTAATCCTGCAAAGGTTTTGTGGATATTATAAAGTGGCACCCATTTATTATTTAAGCTAAAACTACCTGCTTTTATGTTTCCTTGGTGAATTTCATTCCATAATGTTTCGCTTTCAGGAATACCTCCAATATAACCATTGCCATTAGCTATTTGAACACGTTTTAATTCTGATAAAACATATGCGATTAGGTCTTCCGCTTTTTTATCTTTTGAAGAAGCATAATACATGGATAGTGCCGAAAGATAATGCCCTAATGTATGCCCATCCAATCCTGTGTTTTCCCAATTGGTATAAGAAACTGCTTTGGCTTTTAAGCCTGCTTCACGCAAAAATGGCGCTAATAAACGGTCTGGATTCAATTGCTTAATATATTCAAAATCGGTTTCGGCAGCTTGTTTGAAAACACCTGAAGTAACTGAAACTTCATCTAAAGCAAATAAATTTACTTGCTGTTGTGAAGTAGCCACAAATGACACAAACAGAGTTAAACAAACAACTATATATCGCATCCTAATCGAGTACATTATCTTTTAAACTTGGCCAACCTTCAGTATCCCAAGAAAGTTCTGAAATTTTAAGTTTTGGCGAACCGTTATCATTCGCATCATACGCATGAAAAATAATATAATCTTTTCCATCAAACGTATAGGTGCTGTTATGTCCTGCGCCATACCAGTTTTTATTTCCTTCTATAATTAGCGTGCCACCACCGTTATTTAAGGCGATTCCGTTTTTATCAAGATAAGGTCCTGTAGCTGATTTTGAACGACCTACAACCACTTTATACGTGCTATTTTCGCCTCTGCAACATAAATCCCAAGAAAGGAACTGGTAAAACCATTCGCCTTTTTTAAAAATAAAAGGCGCTTCTAGAGCAGCATCACCAGGGTCTGAATCTTCCAAATCAAAACTACGTTCTCTTCGTGCTATGGTATGCCATTCTTGAGGTTCTGCAAGTGTTTTTAAATCTTCTGATAGCTTTACCATTTTAAGTCCGTCCCAGAAAGAACCAAAAGATAGCCACGGTGTGTTATTTTCGTCAAAAATTAAATTCGGGTCTATGGCATTCCATAAATCTCGGTTTGGCACCGATTGAATTACAATACCCTGATCTTCCCACTTATAGTTTTCATCATTAGGGTTTAATGTTTTGTTAGTGGTTAAACCTATTGCTGATGTGTTTTTAGCAAATGCAGAAACTGAATAATATAAATAATACGTATTATTATGAAATGAAATATCTGGTGCCCAAATGTGGTTTTTAAAATCAGGTACAACAGCATCTGCCCAAATTGGTTTTTCAGGAAAAATGGCGGGCTCTGGTTTCCATGTTTTTAAATCGGTTGAACTAAAACTACTTATACCTCTGCCTGTGCAATATAAATAATAAGTACTGCCATGTTTAATGGCAACCGGATCGTGAACACGAATGTCTTGAGCGTATACTATCGATTCAACTAAAATAAATGCTACAATGCTTAATTTTTTAAATATTCCCATAAATTTATTTTTGAATGCCTTCTGATGTCATAACAACCCTTTTCATTGTGCCATCTTCGTTATAATAAAGTCGATCTACACAAACCGAACGTCTAAAACTTCCACCATGGGTTGGAATGCTTCCGTTATGGTAAATAAAATAATCTTTCCCTTTAAACTCTATAATAGCTTGATGGTTGGTATTACTATTTCCTGCAACTTCGTTTAAAATACCTTTAAACTCCCATGGCCCTTTTATTGATTTGCTCATGGCGTAAGCAATTTTTTCTGGAAATTGAAAAGCATATGATAAATAATACCAATCACCTTTTTTATGAATCCATGGTGCTTCGGTAAAATATGGTAAATCAACGGTCATTATGGGGCCATCTAATTCTACCATGTTGTCTTTTAACTTAGCATATTTGCACACGGTATTACCCCAAAACAGATAAGCTTGACCATCATTATCAATCCACACAGTTGGATCGATATCATCCCAACTAATTTTAGTTTGATTGGTCATATCATTAGTAATTAAAGCTTTTCCTAAAGCATCTGTAAATGGCCCTGTTGGACTATCTGAAACTGCAACACCTATTGCTTTTCCATGAATGCTTCCGTGCTCAACGGTTACGTACCAATAAAATTTTCCGTCTTTTTCAATAACTTGTGAAGCCCAAGCGCTACCAGAAGCCCATTTAAAATCGGTTGGTTTTAGTGGTACTGGATGTTCTTTCCAGTGAATCATATCTGAAGACGAATACACCAACCATTCGTGCATTCTGTAGCTATTAACGTCATCTGGTGCTTGATCGTGACCTGCATATAAATACACTTTATTGTTATAAACAATAGCAGCAGCATCAGCTGTGTATTTATCGGTTATAATTGGGTTGTTAAATTTTGAAACTATTTCTTCAGCCTTTGATAATGGAGTTTCAGCCTGTTTAGAAGATTTGCACGATATAGCTAATAATGCTAAAAGAATGATTAAAAATGAATTTTTCAATTTAATTTAGTTTAATAAATATTATATTTTCTTCCCCCAAAAAGGCAAACCTCCTGCTGTAAGCCCAGAATAGGTTATAGTTACTTTTCTGGTTGAAGCCTCCCAGTCCCAAGCATCATTTATCTTACATTTAACTCCGTTAATGGTTAATGTTTTATTAGCACTATCGTACGACCAAGTTCCTGTTATACTGCCACTTACTTTTTTATCGGTTGTTAAATATATAGTTGATGCACTTTGAATGGTTTTATACTGGTACTTCATTTCAATATGCTCCCAAGTTCCAACAAAAGAAGCTTCAGTAATCTCTGTTGAAGGCACCCCTGCATAGCGCTCTGGCGCCACTACAGGCCAGCCATCTTCAGTCCATTGAATTTCACGAACATGTCCCATCATAACTGCATTGGATACATTTATACCTGGAACATTTTCTGGTAAACGTGCTTGAGAAGCATAAAACCATTTTTTTGTGTCTGGATTTTGAAAAACCGAACAATGCGAAAACCCAACCCAACCTGTATGATTTTTGAAGGCATAAGGGTGTGTTAGCATTGGGAAACATTCTGACCCTGCTGAAACATTGGCGCCATTAATCCCTAAATAAGGTCCAGTAATATTTCTTGATCTAGCTACTCTTGTGTTGTAAGCCACCGATAATTCATCATAAGCTAAAAATAAGTAATAATAATCTGTTTCTGGGTTATAAATTATTTCAGGGCCCTCACTTGCTTGCCATCTACTATTACCTCTTTTTGCTATGGTAACTCCATAGTCTTCTAAAACATTTAATTTATCTGGTTTTCCCGTATCGGGATTAAGCTTCAAAGCGGCAATTCCAGAATGCCAAGATCCATAAATTAAATACTGCTCGCCTTCTTTTGTTACAATCATAGTTGGGTCTATGGCATTATATTTAAAATAGCCACTCCAATCATTACCACTTGTTCTGGTATACGTTTCTAGACCATCGGCCACGGAACATACCACCATACCTTTATCTACCCAAATATTTGAAGCTAAATCGGTAGATTCTGCTAACCCTATAAATGCACGTTCTGTCCAAGAGGTATTAGAATTTGTACCAACTATAGGGTCTGTAACTACAATGCTGTAATACATTCTATAGATATTCCCTACTTTCTTTACATAGGGTGCCCAATAACCATAACTTGGATTTTCAATAGGTGGTAAAGCAGGATTCATTCGAGCTCTTTTATTATTTAAAGAATCTTTAACCCAAGCAGGAGCTGAAGTCATAGAACTTCCTAAATATTCCCAATTAATCAAGTCTTTAGAGCGTCTATGATGAAAATGACCATGACCCTCGTGAGCATTTCCATAAGAGGCATCTGTTTGATACATGTAATAATAGTCACCACTTTTCTCAACTGTTGGATCGTGTACATTGGCTAAATTCCATTGCGAGCGTGAATTCCAAGAGCCTATGGGTGTGTAATTATCGGGGTATGTTGGGCCATTAAAGGCAACTGGTTGTTCATATCCACACTCCACCGAGTTTTCAATATTACTTGTAGTAGAGCCACCCTTTCCATCTGCATATGTAATGATTTGAGTCGTACCAGAACAGTCTTTACTTAGTACAGTTCCTGCTTTTGGTTGATCCATTCCATCATCTTTAGAACAACTAGCTACAATATACACCAACAACAAGGTTGCCAACTTAGTTCCTATTTTAAGATTTTTCATTTTTATCTTTATTTACCTTCCATCATCACAACTGAAAATGGTGGAATTGTTATTTCTAGTTTTCCTTTTTTATTTTCAAAAGTTTTAAAAACAGCAGGCTTAATTTTATTAGGGGTATCAAAGGTGTTATGGTCTTGTAATTTTGACGAAGTTAAAATGGTTCCAGAGAAGTTTTTAACTCCTAACTTTGTAATGTCAATTTCTATTTTATTTTCTTTTTTTGAATCAATATTTACCAATGAGATATGAACCAATCCGTCTTTATCTGTAGAAGCCGAAGCCGAAATTGCAGGAAGTAACTCGCTATTAAATGTATATAAAGGTGATTCAAATGTTAACGGTAATAACTTAGCGTCGTGATGCGCTGTGTACATTTTCATAACATGATATGTTGGCGTTAATAGCATTTTTTCACCTTCAGTTAAAATTACTGCCTGTAAAACATTTACTGTTTGTGCTAAATTTGCCATTTTTACTCTAGCACTATGGTTATTAAAAATATTTAATGTAGTACCTGCTATCATAGCATCACGCATGGTGTTTTGCTGATATAAGAAACCTGGATTTGTTCCCTCTTCAACATCATACCAACCGCCCCATTCATCAACAATAAGGGCTATTTTGTTTTTTGGATCATATTTATCCATAATATCCGAATGCTTGGTAACCAATTCTTCCATTTTAAGTGCTGTTTGCATGGTTGAAAAATATTGAGCTTCATCAAACTTAGTTGAAGACCCCTTGTCATTCCATGTTACAAATGAATAGGAATGAAGCGCAACACCTTCAATTAAATTTTTTGGAATATCGCGCATTAAAACTTCTGTCCAATGGTAATCGGCAACATTGGCTCCTGAAGCTATTCTAAACATTTTGTCACTGTTAGTCCAATCGGTCATAAATGTGGCGTACTGTCTATATAAATTAGCATAGTACTCTGGAGTCATATTACCGCCGCATCCCCACATTTCATTACCAACACCCCAAAAAGAAACATTCCACGGTTTATCTCGACCATTTTCTTTTCTAAGTTCTGCCATCGGACTTCCTCCTTTATGGCTTACATATTCTATATATTCTGTAAATTCTTGTACTGTGCTACTGCCAACATTGGCAGCCAAATACGGTTCCGTTTCTAACACTTCACAAAGGTTCAAGAAATCGTGCGTACCAAAGCTATTGTCTTCAGTTACACCGCCCCACCATCTGTTTACCATAGATGGTCTGTTTTCTTTAGGTCCAATTCCATCTTTCCAATGATAGGTATCTGCAAAACAACCACCAGGCCAACGTAAATTTGGTATTTTTAATTCCTTTAAAGCATCGATAATATCGTTTCTTACTCCATTTGTATTTGGAATTTTACTATCCTCTCCCACATAAATACCATCATAAATACAGCGTCCCAAATGTTCTGCAAAATGGCCATAAATATGTTTGCTAATTATAGGAGCCTCTTGGTCTATTTTAATAGAAACTATTGTGGTATTTTCTTGAGCAAAAACACTACTGCTAGTAATACACGCTATTACAGATAAACTTAAAATGACCGATTTGATTTTTACCATATTTGTAACCATACTTTTTTATTTTATTGATTGTGTTATCTTCTTCTTTAATTTTAATAAGTGTTTTTTATACACTTACAAATAAATCAAAAAAATTCTTGATATCAAAGAATTAAGTTGTTTTTAAAATAATGTACTATATTATAAACTTAATTTTTAATTACATATGGCAAGCTGTTAGCTTGCCATATGAATAAAAACTAACTCAAAAAGACAAACTAATAACCATCATTTTGATCATTAACCAATGGATTATTATCCATTTCGGACTGAGGAATTGGAAAATATTCTCTACCTGAAGCATATGTATTAAACTCTGCATCTCTTGATTTTAACCACTCTAATTTAGTTTGATCTTGTAACCACCCCCATCTTCTGATATCATCAAATCGGTGGCCTTCAAGAGCAAATTCTAACATTCTTTCATGAGCGATCTGCTCACGCATTTGTTCCTTTGACATATTTGGTTTAGTTACCGCTAAATCTGGTAAATTAACACGGTCTCTTACTTCTTGAATATAAGTATATGCCTGAGATGTAGCTCCTGTTTCGTTTAATGCTTCAGCATACATTAATAAAACATCTGCATAACGCATAATACGCTCGTTAATACCAGAACGCCAATCGAACTCATCGGGTTGTGTTCCATCAGAATTTTGGTATTTTCTACAAAACAAATCATTTAAATCATTAGCATTTGCTCCATAAACCGTTGCGAAATCTTGTCCGTAAAGCATCATGCCTCCTGGTTTATTATAAAACATTGTGGCATCTAACCTTGGATCTACTTCATTGGTAACTGTTTTTTCTATAAGGAAATCGTTATACAAGGCAAATGTAGGTTGTACGTCTGTCCAACCAAAAGCACGAGGCCCGTAAGTAATAGCTCTTGCAGATGTTTGTCCCCATCCTGGTGTAGGGTTAGAACCCCAACTTAAATCTACCCCACCTGCATCTCTGCTAAATTGTATTTCAAATATAGATTCTGAATTGTTTTCGTTATCAACAGTAAAGTTGTCTCGGTAATTTGCAACTAATGAATATACATTTAAATCAATAACCTTTTTAAAGGTATCTCTTGCATTTGGAAAATCTTTGGTAAACAAATATGCTTTTCCTAAATAAGCCAAAGCAGCGCCTTTTGTAGCTCTACCAACATCACCTTGATCTAATCCAGAAACATTGTTATAGTTTAATGGTAACAAATCTGCTGCTGTTTTCATATCGTCAATTATTTGAACCCAGCCTTCGGCTTCTGTTTTTTGCTCGTGAATTAAAGTTGAATTATCAAGCGGTACCGGAACATTTTTAAAGAAATTAACTAAATGAAAAAGGTATAAGCCCCGTAAAAAATGTGCTTGACCTAGTACTCTATTTTTCAATTCTGAATCTTCAAATTCTACACCTTCAGCATATTGAAAAACTTGATTTGCTCTAAAAATACCCTGGTAAAAATCTCTATATGCCCAACCATATATAGCATCATCTGCTAAACTAGAGTTAAAGCGACCTACATTTGCCATTGCAACCCATGGACTATTACTTCTTGCTTCATCTCCTTTTAAGTCAAGCATTAAAGGCGTGCTACGCATATAGGTGCCATCAATATGCATACTTCCATAAATGGCATTTGTGCCTTTTAAGAAGTCCTCATCTGTTTTCCAAAATGATCCTTCTGTGTTTAAATTAGGGTCTACTTGAATTAATTCATCATCTTTTACACAGCTCGACAACGTAAGCAGTATTAGGGTGAACATTCCTAAATAATTATATTTTATTATATTTTTCATGATATTTTTTTAAATATTAAAATTTAACGTCTACTCCAATTGAAAATGTTCTTGGATTTGGGAATGAACCAAATTCAAAACCTCTTGAGAATAATCCATCACTTATAAAATCTGGATCATATCCTTTATATCCACTAAGAACTAGTAGATTCTGACCAGCCAAATACACTCTTAATTTTTCTATTACTTTAACATTTTCCATAGGTACATTATATCCTACTTGTAAATTTTGTAGTTTAATGTAATCGCCACTTTCAATAAATCTATCTGATCCTCTTGCGTTTACATTAGATTCTAATTGATCTGGACGAGGAATATTCGTGTTTGTATTTGTAGGAGTCCAATAGTTTAACATATCTGTATGATGATTTAATAAACCACCAATCATTAAAGAATTATAGGTGCCGTTATATATTTTGTTTCCTGCATTTCCTTGCCAAAACATAGAAAAATCAAAATCTTTATAGCTGGCGCTAAAATTTAAACCATAACTTATTTTAGGGATTGTAGTGCCTTGAAAAGTTCTATCTTCATCTGAAATCATGCCATCTGCCTGGTCTGGAATTCCATCACCATCTGTATCTATTGTTAACTGGTCTACAAATCGAACATCGCCTGGTTGCGCTCCTGGTTGTAGTGCGTGTGCTGCGACCTCTTCTGCACTATTAAACAGCCCATCGGTTTCGTAAGCATACAATTCACCAATAGATCTGCCTACTTCTGTTCTAGAATTAACACCAGGGATTGGTAAATCATTTTCACCAATTCTTAGCACTTCATTTTTTAAAGTCCCTAAGTTCGCAGCAATATTATATTTAAACTCATGATCGCTATTATCATAGGATAAAGCAAACTCAAAACCTATATTTTGAACATCTGCTGCATTTTTTACTACGGCAACCGTCCAGTTATCAATAGTTCCAGATGATAATGGAAGCGGCACATTTGCTAAAATATCAGATGATGTTTTTTTATAGTATTCTGCAGAAAATTGAAGTTTGTTATCAAACATTCCTAACTCGATAGCAACATTTGTAGTTTCGGTATCTTCCCATTTTAAACCTGGATCTTTTGCTGAAACAACCGTTGTACCAGGCGCTAACTCATTTCCAAACACATAATTAGCAAAAGGATTTACAGTAGCTGTATATGCATATGGCCCCACAGTATTATTACCTAACACACCGTAACCCCCTCTGATTTTCATGGTGTTTAACCAATCTGGAAGATTTATAAACCTCTCGTTATGTACTTTCCAGGCTCCAGAGAATGAGTAATAATTACCCGTGTTATTCATTTCATCGAATAATGATGTTTTGTCTTGTCTAAAATTGGCCGTTAATAAATATCTATCATCATAGCTATAGTTAAGTCTGCTTAAATAGGATTTTCCAGTTACCGTACTTTCATACTCCTCAGCTCTAGAATCATAGGCATAATTTAATTGACTAATTGCATTATCATCAAAACCAACTCCTCTAGAAAAATGTCTGTTAAAAGTGGTTTTTTCTTGAACCATACCTGCCAATAAATCTATTTTATGTTTATTAATTTCTAGGTTATAGGTTAATAAATTATCTAAAATAGTTCTTGTGCTATTTCCGCTTGTTACATCTAAAGAAGCTTCGTCGTTGGTAGTAATATAATACCACCCTAAGTCGCTTGGTGGAATAAATAACCTATCATTAAAGTCTAAAACATCAGCACTAGCTCTTAATTTATATTTTAATCCTTTTAAAATTTCTAATTCGCCCCAAATATTTCCAATAAATCTATTTCGTTTATTAGTGTTTTCTAACAAATTGTTGTAACCAATAACATTTAAGGTAATAGCTCTTTGGTCTACATTATCTGCACCACCATAACCACCCAATCTGTTTGGATCGTATACAGGCATTGTTGGAATAGCTTGTAATAAATAAATAATAGAAGACTCACCTGTGTTGTATTCATTAAAGTTTCCTTTGTTAGAACTGGTATAACCCAATTTAGAACCGTAGGTAAATTTACCTTTTGTACCACCTAGATTTAAAGTTGTAGAATAACGTTCGTAATCTTGAGGCACATCCATATAGCTGCTATTCTTAAAATAATCTACATTTAAATTATAATTAAGACTTTCTGCACCTCCCGAAAATGATACAGAGTGATTTTCAATAGTCCCCGTTTTAAATGCAGCCTTTTGCCAATCTGTATCATAATTTTGATATTTAGAATAAGCTGGATTTGTAACATCGTTGGCAGGTAAAATTGTTTGCCCAGAATTTATATAAGCAGCATTTGTTATATCAATATAACCAGCTCTGTCTGTTACAGAAATGGTATTTCCAACCGATTGGAAACCATAAACACTTTTATAGTTAACACTAACACTGCCGGTTTTACCCTTTTTGGTAGTAATTATTATAACACCATTTGCACCTCTAACACCATAAATTGCGGCTGCCGATGCGTCTTTTAATACTTGCATAGATTCTATATCTCCAGTAGCAAAATCGTATGGACTGTCTACAATCATTCCATCTACAACAAAAAGCGGATTGTTGTTTGAAAAGGAAGAAATACCTCTAATTTTAATATTTACAAACCCCCCAGGTTCTCCACCCGACTGCACGGTTACTCCTGGAACTTGACCCTGAAGCATTTTTGCAACATCATTTGTTACTATTTTTTTAGCTTCGTCTACATCAACAACACTCACAGAACCTGTTAAATCTGATTTTCGTTGCGTACCATAACCCACTACAACAACCTCATCTAAAGCTGAAGCGTTTTCACGTAGTACAATATCGATTTTTGTTTGACCCCCTAAGGCAACTTCTCTGGTTAAATAACCTAAGTAGGAAACTACTAAAATGGCATTTTTACTTGCAACTTTTAAAGAAAAGTTACCATCAAAATTAGACTGAGCGCCATTTTTAGTGCCCTTTTCAATAATATTTGCCCCAGGTAAAGGAAAACCAGAACTGTCTACAACAGTACCAGATATTTGAATGCCTTGTTGAGTTTCATCAACAGGGTCAACAGTGTTTTCTTTAATTACAATAGTATTGTTTTTAGATAATTTAAAATTCAGGTTGCTTCCTGAAAGGCTTTGGTTTAGTAATTTTTGAATTTCAATCTCTCCTTTTGTTAACTGAATTTTTGGAGCATTTTTAAACAAATTACTTGGGTAAATAAAACGATAATTTGTTTGTTCTTTTATTATTTTGAACACCTTGTCTACGGTAACCGTTTGGTCTTGATCAATGACCACCTTTTCTTGAGAAAATGTGTTTTCAGCAGTGAAACTGAATACGGTTGTACACAATAAGAAGAAGAATGTTCTCATAATAAATAGTAGTAGCCGTTTTCGAGTAAGAGAACGGGCCTCAATTAAGTTAATTTTCATAATTTAGCATTAAGATTAGTTAGACATTAGTTTAATTAATTTAGTTAGGAGGGACGAAGTTAGATACCGCTAAATGTCAAAACTTCGCTCCCTTTTTTTATTTCAATGTTATTGTTTTGTTCTTTATTTCATAATTATTGATAATTCCAAAGTTTTTAATGGTAGCTAAAATATCTTCTATATTTTGGTCTTTACCCAAAACTCCAGTAAAGGCTTCGTTTTCTATTTTTTCATTATTAAATATTACATCCATATTATACCATCTAGATAATACCTTCATAATCTCTTTTAATGGTTTGTTCTCAAAACTAAAAACACCTTGTCTCCATGAAACTTCATTGTACACATCTACATTTACTACCAATAAGGCATTCGTGTTCAAATTAAAATTTGACTGTTGGGTTGGACTCAATTTTTGTTTTTTTCCTTTAAAGTCTAACTCTACCTTACCTTCAACTAAAGTGGTGTAAATATTAGTTTCGTCTGAATAGGCTTTAATATTGAACTCTGTTCCTATGACCTCAACCTCTTGGTTTTGGTTTATTACTTTAAATTTTGATCCGTTATGCTTCACACTGGGTGATACATCAAAATAAGCCTCTCCATAAACAAGTTCCACATTTCGAGTTTCTCCTTTAATAAAAGACACCGGATATTTAAGTTGGGTTTCTGAGTTTAACCATACTTTTGTGCCGTCCGATAATTCAACAATAAACTGACCGCCTCTTGGAATGGTTATATAATTGTATGTTAGTTTTTTAGAATTGTTTTTTGAATTATATATAATTTTTTCGCCATTGCTTTTAAAGTTAACAGCTTCATAATCATTCCCTTTTTCCAATGCTATAATGGTACCGTCTTCTAAAGTTAAGGTAGCCTTATCTGTGCCTGTCTTTATATTATTATTTACTATTATTGGCATGCACTCATTAGAGTTGTTAAAAAGTGTTCCTCTAAAAAAATAAGTAGATGCTAATAATCCTATTACGGCTGCGGCAGCAGTATATTTCCAATATAAAAATCGTACTGATGGTTTTGTAAGATTACTTTTTACTTTTTTCCAATCTTCCTTTTTTTTAATTTGATTTGCTAGGTTAAGACGCTCTTTTATTAAAGTTTCCTCGGTAAGGTTCTTCAATATATACGCCTTATCAGCATCATTAAAAATATCGGAAGCTTCTAAATCTGTAGGTTTCTCGTCCTTCAATAACGAAGAAGCAAGTTTTTTAGATAGTATAATGATTTTATTAAAAACAGACATGGGATGTATGGTTAATTAACTTAAAAATATGCTTATTTAACCTTAAGACGACAGAATGTTAAGATAGGGTTAAAAAAAAGTTAAAAAAAAATTTATTTATAATAAAAAACAAGCACTAATCAGCTAAATCAAAAACGAAAGCTATAAGAATGAAGTAATCTTTTAAAATAGACCTTAGCTTTTTATACGCTATTTTTTTTTGAGCTTTAACGGTATTTATTGAAATGCCCAATTCGGTAGCTATTTCGGGGTTTGTAAAATTATTAATGCTTAACCTTATAATTTGCGCGCACTTTTTAGGTAATGTTTTTATAGCCTTTTCAATAGCACTGTGGGTTTCTAAAATCACAACCTCCCTTAAATAAAAAGGCTCTGTTTCAATGTCTGGAATTTTTAAGGAAGACAGTTTTTCGGTCGATTTAACGCGTTTACTCTTAATATAATCTAGCGATTTATTTTTTACCGAAGTGTACAAATATGATTTAATGTTTTCCTCGCTACGAAACTCAATACTATCTTCCCAAATTTTAATAAAAACTATTTGAACAATGTCTTTTGATGCTTCAATATCGTTTAGATATTTATTAGCGAATAAACACAACAAGGTATATAAAGAGTCAAATGTTTTTTTGTACTCTTTTAATGTAAGCTGATGTGGTTCGCAATTAGTATTCAAAGTTGTTGAATTAAAATCAATAATTTGCCTCTCTATCTCAACTTATACTATTCTTAATAAGCTTTAGTACTTTTGAAGGAATTTTAGGGCTGCCCATTTAATTGTAACTAACAGACCCATTTAATTTACATAGTTAACTTAAAAAAACAACATAACCAAGTGTATTTTTATAAATGTTATTTATACACTTATTTATTTCAAGTAAAATTAAAAAATTGAACAATACAAATAAGAAACCAACTGAATCAATGTTCCTATGTGTTTTAAATACCAAGAGGATGAATAAAATTTTTCTTCAAAAAACACTTAAAAATAACTTTAACCCAAATTTAAAAGGTTTTCAACAAAGGTGGATGGACTTGCAACAAAACTTGCACATGCTATTACATATTAAATTTAGATTCTAAAACTGTTTTAGAACTTCCACTACAACAAAGTTGATTGACATTTAGCATATTAATATACAAGCATTACATTACCACTAATAATGTACAGGATCTTGGGTACATGGACAATTGCTAATACCTTGTAAAAACTCCAACCCAATGGTAATAACATGGGTTCCGGAATTAAAACCTGAGAGCTCGTTCATGGTAACTTGATAGGCATATCCAAAATAGAAAATATTCTTTTTAAATCCAGCCATGGGGCCAATATTTAAAGGCTTAAAAAATTGGTCGTTTAAGTAACGGTATGATATGCCTGCCCAGTAATAATCTTCATCTCTATTGTACTTTCTGAACTTAAAATTCACGTCGGTACTAGAGCGCCTATCGCTACTGAACATTTGATAATATATAGACGGTTCAAATTCCAATCCGCTTTTTTTAGGACCTTTAAATGTGTAACCAGAATATATTTGGTAGTTTAAAAGCATGCTTGGTTCTGAAACACGAATATCTTCATCAATATTTTTTTCAAGGATGTTGTTGGCATTGAAACTGGCAAAGAAGCCTTTGTTTCTATACAGCACACCTACATCAAAATTGTTGTTTGTAGTACGCCTGTCATCAGTTATATTTGAAGGTATTGGGACACCGGTATTTTCATTATAACTTTGGAAATTATTAACATCTATTCTGAAATTATTAATGTTATATGAAATCCCAAATGACAAATACTGCTTAGAATAGTAATCTAAAGTAAGATGATGGGCAAAAGAAAATTTAGCACCCGTTTGAATGGTGTTTCCATTTTTATCATTGTAAAAGGATAAACCAACACCAGATCGATTTGCTATTCTAAAATCAGCATAAACCGATTGATTATCGGGCGCATCTTTAATACCCACCCATTGTGTTAAACCGTTAGCTCTTATCTTTAAATTATCGCCTATACCTGCATATGTTGGTGAAACAACAAAATTATTATCGGCTAGATATTGTGTAAAAACAGGTAAATTCAACTCTTGCCCATAGCTACGTGCCATGATAAAAAGTAGAAGGTATATGATTGACTTATGCATATTTATGTTTTTTATGTAGTAATTAAACCTTCCCATTATCTGTAAAGTGTAAAATGTCCGACAAACTCCTTATCATACTTTTTGTCGTTTAGCTTAACAACATACCAATAATCACCCGTAGGTAGTTCAATACCGTTGTATTTACCATCCCATTTAGCATTCACATTTAAAGTAGCTACCTTACGTCCATATCTATCGAAAATATTGACTTTTAAGTTTCTATACTGAGAAGCACAACCAGGACCCCATTGATCTAAATCACCATCATTATTTGGAGTGAAATAATTTGGGATACATAAATCAACAAACTCAAAATACTGGGTAGCAGTTGCAAAACAACCATAACTATCTGTTACCGTAACGGTATAAGTACCCGATTCATAAATTAAGAACGTATTGGTGCTTCCGTAAGATTCACCATTAAGAGTGAATTCATAATCACCCGAACCGCCTGTTGCTGTAGCAACAATTTCGTTTAATGTACCACCAGTAGGCATATCAATTGTTAATGCCAATGGAGTGTATGGTTCAATGTCAAAAGGCAGTGTTGGTTTCTCACATCCATTTGTATGTCTTACCGTAATAATATGATTGGTTCCCGCAGGCACATCTGAAAATATATTACTGTTTTGATAGGTTCCTCCATCTAATGAATAATCCAAATCGTTTAAATCTAAAGTGCTCGCATCGACTGTTACGGTAACCGTATTAGTTGATATGTTATTTTCACATCCAAATACCACTTCTACTTCGGGCTCGATTAATACCGATTCTGGGAACGTGATATTCCATTCAGACTCACAACCAAATGCATCGCGAATATACACAATATGATCGCCACCCGCTAAATTTGTAAAATCGAACTGGGTTTGAGTTGCCGTTCCTGTTGTGTAAACACCATTAATATCATCTAAACTAACACTGTATGGCATATTGCCACCAGAAATATCTATACTGAATTCACCATCCAGATCGCCTGAACATGCTTCTGGGAAAATTGAATTGGGCACAATAGTAAGTACAACTGGGTCAGGTTCAACAATTGTGACATCATACAATTGATAGCATCCCAATTCATCTTGCACGATGATTTGATAGTCACCAGGTGCTAGATTATCAAATACAGGATCATCAAAGAATTGATTCATTTGCGGGGATATGGCATACTTAATAATACCTGTTCCGCCCGATGCTGAAATTTCCACCATTCCATCATTACTCCCATTACAAACAATATCTGTTATAGTCAATTGAGCCGTTAATGGTAAACTAGGCTCTGTAATTATTACCGATAAAGAGGTTGCATCACAATCAATACTAGTCACTTGAACCTGATATGTTCCAATAGGAAGCTCTGTAAATACCCCAGGGCTATTTTGAACAGCTCCTGGAATGTCTGTTCCTGAACCATCTTGTAAAGTATAGACATAACTTCCAAGTCCACCTTGAGCCGTGGCCACGATAACTCCTGTGGCATCTCCAGCACAATTGATGGTTGCATTAGTTGTATCTAAATTAACCACTAGTGGTTGAAGCGGATCTATGGTTATCTCATTAGAAACACTAGCAGTACAAGCATTAGCATCTCTCACATAATATGAATACGTTCCAGGTGTTACTGAAAATGTAACATTGGAAGTAAATGTTCCCATAACATTAGTAAATGATGCATCATCACTGTATTGGTAAACTCCTGTTCCTCCCGTAGCACTTAATGTTAAGGTTGCATCTGTAAAACAGGTTTGAGTACTCGCTTTAACTAAAGCAGCCTCTATTTGTGTTGGTTCTGCAATAACAACATCCGTGGTTGTAAAGGCACAGTTATAACCATCTGTTACCGTCACATTATAAGTTCCTGCTCCTAAACCACTGAAAACCGGTGATACTTGTGGGCCTGATGAACTAACTGTTGGAGCAGTCATATTAAGGGTATAGGTATAGTTACTTTGTTGGCCACCCGTTACATTACTAACTGTTATTGTCGCATTTTTATCACCAAAGCAAGACAATAAATTAGTACTTGGCGTAGCAATTGCATCTATTGGTAACGGATTTGTTAAAACAACATTTACTGTTGCCACACAACCCTTACTATCTATAACGCTAACTGTATAATCACCAGCCGTTAGTCCTGTGAAATTAAATTCTGAACTATAGGCTGATATTACTGTTCCGCTAGTTAAAGCTAATTGATATTCATAAGTTCCAGGCCAGCCACCTGTTGCACTTGCTGAAATTGTTCCATCATTATTACCACTCACACATGTTATTTCCGTATGGGTTTCAGCAATGCTTAAAGCAGCCGTTGGTGCTGTAATAGTAAAGTTTTTAGTTACTGTACAGAACGGTGTATTTATTAGAGTGGCAATTATAGAATATGTTCCTGAAGCTAAACCATTAATTGTAATTGGACCTGCATCAGCTGTTGATCCAGTTTGTACAGGATTTACTAAATCAGTTACATTGTAAATTTGATAATTAAACGGACCTGACTCATCTGTCGGTATTGGAGTTCTATCAATAAATGTAACATTAACCGAGCCATTGTTATCAGCAAAACAAGTCACATCAATAACAGAATCGATAGTAAGATCGAACGTATTAGGATTATTTACATAATGTGCGGTTTGAAGGCTACATCCTGTATCTAAATTTGTAACCGTAATAATATAATTCCCTATTGGCAATGCTGTAAAAACACCTGTATTATTTGTTTGGGTAGGTAAAATGGCTGCAAAATCTTCTAATGTATATTCTAAATTAGGCGTGCCCCCTGTACTTGTTACTAAAACAGTTATATCTTCATCATTCGTACATGTAATGGCATTGTCAATGGCTATATCTAAACTTTCTAATTTTATATATGGTTCAATGGTAGCTGTTGTAGTTCCTAAACAACCCTTATTGTCATATACATTAATAATATATGAACCTCCTAAGAAGTCCAGTTCGGTATACACATTATTTGGACCAAACTGCACAGTAGTTCCGCCTCTAATAAACTCATAGTTAGTATATGTTCCCGAACCACCTGTTACACCAGATACTGTAATAGAAGCAAAATTTGTTGTATTGGTGCCTGCTGTACAAGCATAGTCTACTACTGTTGGTGCAGGAACGGTTATTATATTTGGTTCTCCTACAACCACATCTTCAGTAGCAACACAATTTCTTCCTGAGGTCACTTGAACCGTATAAGTTCCTGCTGCCAATCCTGTAAACACATTTGAAGTTTGTGGAGCAACCGCAATAGGTGCTATAATCTCGTAAGTATAAATTGGGTTATCATTGCTAGCATCTAAGTTTACTGTTATAGCTCCATCACTACTTCCATTACAACTTACATCTATCGGTGTTGTTGTAAAAGTAACTGGTGTTGCTGCATCTAATGTTACATCGATATCTTTTGTACATAGTGTTACTGTATCGGTAATAGTAACTGTGTAAGTTCCTGATGGTACTCCTGAAATTACATTTCCTGAAACTAATCCTACAACAGGACTAATTGAATATGCATAACTTCCTGAACCTCCTGCACCTGTTACAGTAATAACACCATCATTATCAAAACAACTTGGTAACGCAGTTACTGAAGCAGAAAGATCTAAAGCAGGATAAATTGTTATAGATGTTCCGCTAACGTTAGTACAACCATTTCCATCTCTAACTGTTACAAAATAAGTTCCAGGAGTTGAAACTGTAAAGGTAGGACTCGATTGGAACCCATTACCTATGGAGTAGGTAAACGGTGCAATTCCAGTTGTGCCAGTTACTGTAAACGTATAAGGGTCACCTGTTAAATTACATTGATTTGAAGCAAGTGTTGGGACAGTTACTGTTGGTAATGGATCTGTAGCTATAACAACATCTATTTGGTCTGTACATCCATTACTATCCATAACCCAAACATCCCAATCTAAACTAGTTGCTGGATCTAAAATTGCAGAAGATCTACTAGTATAATTTGATATAGAAGGAACAGAACCATTAACAACAAAAGCATATTGATAAGGTGATGTTCCGCCATTTGCAGTTACAGTTACTTGTGCTCCAAAGTTACAATTCGCATTAGTATTTGAAGCTTCAACAAGTGTCAATAATGCAGGTTCGTTTACAGTTACTGTAACTATATCTGTACAACCAGTTGTTTCATCTGTTACAATTATAGTTTGATCACCAATTGACAATCCTGTTAAATTAATTGTATTTGATGTTTGTCCTGTAATTGCAGAACTTCCATTAATTGTATAACTATAGGTTGAACCAAAATTAGATACTGTAAATTCTACCGCTCCATCTGTTCCACCATTACAATTAACATCGCTTACTAATAATCCTGACACAGTAATATTTGTTACTGGAACTACCGTGAAAGATTCTGTATAATAACATCCATTAGCATCCGTAACAGTAAACACATAAGTATCTGGAGCTAAACCTGTAAACACATTTGATGCTTGTGGACCAACAGTAATAGGTGAAATAATTTCATATGATAATGGAGCAACACCATTTGTTGCTGTTAATGTAACATCACTAGTTACTGCTAAACAAGTCACTGGCGTAGAAACAAAATCTAAGTCAGTTGGCTCATCTAAAGCTGGCACAAGAACATCAATAGGCGTTACTATAATACATCCATTGGCATCTTTTACATATGCAGTAACTGTTCCTGAAGCATATGTAGAATACGTATTTATAGATGTGTAATTTACTCCACCATTAAAACTATAAGTATATGGAGCCGTTCCACCACTTCCTGTAATGGTTATAATAGCTGGTTGTGTTGCGTTTCCTGAACCACAAGTAAGTCCCTGAGTTAAATCACCAGTTCCGCCAACTACCGTAGGCTCTGTAATAGTAACTTGGGTTGCTGCTGAATCACAATTTTTACTGTCTCTTACAATAACATCATAGGTGCCTTGTGATAAACCAGTAAATACATTTGATGATTGGAAGTTTGCACCGTTATCAATACTGTATTGATATGGGACAATTCCATCTGCCGCAGTAATAACAATACTGCCATCAGCTCCCCCATTACAACTTACATTCGTTTGTGTATATGTAAATGTTGGTGTTGTTTTTGGGGTTACAGTAATAACATTAGAGAAAGCCTGACAACCTTGATCATCCGTCACCCTAAATTGATAGGTTCCATCTAAAATTGCTATATAAGGTGTGCTTGCTGGTCCATAGACACCACCATTAAAACTAACTTCATATGTATTATAAACTCCTGTTCCACCACTTGCTGTTAAAGTAATACTTGCATCAACCAAACATGTTAAATCTTGGGTTAAATCTACATCTAGTAATAATGGAGGTTGAACTACATAAGAATCTGATGCAATACATCCATTGGCATCTTTTACACTTACTGTATAAGTTCCAGCTGAATTAATTGTAAACGTAGGACTAGACTGATAAGCTCCACCAATACTATAAGTTAATGGGCTAATTGCAACTCCTGTTCCTTCTACTAATGTAATAGTAAAAGGTGTTCCATCAAAACATTGAGAAGCAACAGGATTAATTGTTGGTTCTGGATCTTTTATTAAACTTACGGGATCAAGTTTTATACAACCGTAAGCATCCTTAACATAAACAATATAATCTCCAGCTGAAGCTGTAAACGTATTGGATGAAACCCAACCTGCGTCTGTTGCTGTTGGTGCTGGGTCTGTAGATAATAATAGTTGATACGTATATGGTGCAGTACCATTACTTGCAATAGCAGTAATAACACCTAACTCGTTACAATTTTCGTTTCTAGAAACTGATGCAGAAATAGTTAAATCGATAGTAGATTCTTTAATTTCAAAAATTGCTGATGCCGACTTACAACCATTATAAGATCCTGTTCCATTTTCTGTAAATACAATATAATATTGACCTGCTGATAAGGTACCTGGAGATGGTGCAGTAATTGTTTCTGGTGTACCAAAAGTAACAGGCACATTAACTGATGCTCCAAGTGATATATTATTATAGGCGGTGAAAATTTCATAATCAACAGAAGTTGTTGTGCTATCAAAACCATCAATAGTAAATGTTACACTTCCATCATTTTCACCTAAACAAGTAATATTATTTGGAATAACTGATGACGTTAAAGTAGAGGCTGGAGCAATTGGTGAATCTGCTGACTTAACAAAATAACAATCAGTACTAAGATCATGTACAACAAATGTATAAACAACTCCAGGAGTTAAATTAGTAAATGTTTTAATACTTCCACCTGGCACATCTGGTCCAACAAAAGTAGATGTATATGGAGCTGAATTAAATTCTAAAATTCCAAACTCATAATTACCACTTCCTACCGCTGAAATAGCTTCAACAGAAGCAGTTCCACCATTAATACAATCAGAAGATACCGTAGTAACATCTATTGATAAATCTGAAGGAGGAGATGCCATTATTATTTGTTTTGTTAAACTACAACCATTAACATCAATAACATTAATTGTATAGATTCCAAAATTTATAATATTAAAAGTATGGTCTTCATTTGATGTTGCTGAATATGGATTGCCAGCAATTAAATCACCAAAATTATTTGTGATATAATATGTAAATGGCGCTGTTCCTCCTGTAACATTTTCTATGGTAATAGAACCTAAACTAGATCCTCCTAAAGCACTACAAGTTATATCAACATTAGCCAAATCAAAATCTATAACATTTGGCTCACCTATTGCAATTGTTTCAGTATCAGTACAACCTCTTGCATCTGTAACTGTAATAGTATAATTGCCAGCAGCCAAACCAGAAGTTTGTGTTCCATAATCTGTACCCGTTGTATCATTATGAACATTTATTACAAATGGTGGAAATCCAAAGTTTGTATCAATATTTACGTTTATTGCTGCTGTTTCTTCTCCATTACATAAAATATCTTGTACTGGAGAAACACTTAAAATCACAGGATTTACAGTATATGTAACTGTAATCACATTGGTTTGTTGAGTACATCCATTTGCATCTGTAATTTCAAACTGATAATCTCCAGCTACAGATGTTAAAAATGTAAATGTAGACCCACTTACTGTTGCAGTTCCGCTACCTTGAATAGTTGATATTGTATAAGGTGCATTGCCTCCAGAAATTGTTCCATCAATTGTTGCTTCAGCTGGAGCATAACACGTTAAATCCTTTGTTAAATCAGCACTTACCATAATGGGCGCAAAAACATCTGTTTGTGTCGCACTAGTTGCGGTACAACCATTACCGTCTTTTATCGTTATTGTAAAACTTCCTGCAGCATTTACTGTAAATGTTGGACTTGTTTGATAAGATGCTCCACCATTTATACTATATGACAATGGTGCCACACCAGTTCCTGAAACGGTAAAAGTAAATCCTGAAGTAGACGTACACTGGTTAGATACCGTTGGAGCTGTTACTGTTGGTAATGGATCTTGTATTACTGTAACTGTTGTAATTGAAATACATCCATTAGCATCTTTTACATACACATCCCAAATTAAATCTACTGCAGAATTAGTATCTACGGTTATTACATTATTACTACTATAATCAAAAGCAGTAGGTGCAGTTGCACCTGATATAACAGCTGCATAAGTATAATTAGGTGTCCCTCCTGATACTATTGCTGTAATTTGAGAATTAAAATTATTACAATGCACATTAGTTGCTGTTGCTGTTAAACTTATAGGATTTGCTGGTTCTGATATAGTAATAGTTTCATTAGCACTACAACCTGTTGTTGTGTCTGTTACCACAATTGTATAAGATCCAGCTGTTAAACCTGATAAATTAATTGGTGATGTTCCTGCAATTGAAGCTCCACTATTTATGGTATAGGTAAAACCTGTTGAATCATAAACTGTAAATTGAATTGCTCCGGTAGTATCACCATTACACAAAACATCACTTAATTTTAACCCTGTTACTGCAATTGGAGTAACTGGATTTACATTGTATGATTCTGTATAATAACATCCATTAGCATCAGTCACTCTAAAAATATAAGTTCCTGGTGTTAATCCTGTAAATATATTTGAAGTTTGTTTTCCAATTACTATTGGAGATGGAGCTATAGTTTCATATTGTAGCGGTCCTACTCCGTTTGTAGCTGTCAAAGTTACTGTTGATGATGTTGCTAAACAAGTAATATCTGTAGCAGCAAAATCTAAATCTGTTGGTGGATCTAATCTAAATATTGTTAAAGAACCACTATTAGTACATCCGTTAGCATCTTGAACGGAATACGTAATTACTTGGTCCGTTCCATTATCATTTACTGTTAAGGTATTTGTTGAACTATAGCCAGAACCGTTAAAACTATATAAATATGGAGCTGTTCCAGTTGTTGGCACATCAATAGTTACAATTGCAGATTGTGCTGTATTACTAGCGCTACACATAAATGCTGTTGCATTTGCAGAGACAACCAATGCTGTTGGTTCTGTTAAAGTTACAGTTCCATTAAAAATACATTCGTTAGCATCTTGAACCTGGTAAGGATATGTACCAGCAGCTAATCCTGTATATAATGATGTTGTTGTAAAAGTGCTTCCATTAAAACTAAACATATAAGGCCCAACTCCACTAGCAGGGATTATTTGTACAGAACCGTTAGAGTCTCCATTACAACTAGGATTAACCGTTGTAGTAGTTGCGGTTGGATTTATTATTGGACTGATTGTTATTACATTTGATACAATCTGACATCCATTAGCATCTGTTACTTGAAACTGATAGTCTCCATCAACAGAAGTTGTTAATGTAAATGAATTTCCTGTTAAATTAATTGTTCCCGTTCCTTGAATTAAAGTCACCGTATATGGTGAATAACCATCTGAAATAGTTCCAGTAATTACTGCATCTGGGTTAGATGTACAATCCAGTTCTTTAACTAAAGTTACATCTACACTTACTTGTGTCGCTATAGTTTCTGCTGGCAATATAACTTCACAACCATAAGCATCTCTTACAGTTATAACATAAGAACCTGGTGTTAAATTAGTAAAGATTGGGTTTGATTGAAATGCACTTCCATTAATACTGTACTCATAAGGTGTTTGCCCTCCTGAAGCAGAAACTTCAAGTGTAGCTCCATTGACAGCATCATAACAATAGTCTGCATTAATTATTGATGCTGTTGGTGGATTTGGATTTTGCAAGCTAATTGTAGTTGTAGCTGTACAACCATTAGCATCTGTAGCTCTTATTGTATAATCTCCTGCTGATACATTGGTTAATATACCATTGCTAGGAAAATTAGCTACTAAATTTAACGATGTATCCAGTAATTCATAAGCATATGCCGGAGAACCTCCTGTTGCCGTTACCGTAACAGTAGAACCATCCAAACAAGTTACTGGTGTTCCTGAAGCAGTTACACCCAACACTGTAGGTGCTGTAATATCTTGATTAAATGTTAAACTACACGTATCTACAGCGTCTTCATAACGTACTATAACAGTATAGCTACTGGCAGCCAATCCTGTTATAGTATATGGAGATGTCATCTGTGTATTCCAAGTCGCTCCATTATCTATAGAGTATTGAAATCCTTTTGAAGGGTCAAAATTTTGAGCAGATATAGTAATGGTTCCATCTGCTCCCCCATTACAACCAATATCTGTAGCTGTAATATCAGCTGTAAAAGCATTCCCAGAACCTACTATAAAAGGAAAGTCTACTTGTTCTATACAGGTTTTAGGGAGTTGGTATACTTCAATATCATCTACAGCAAAATCAATTCCATTTACTTGTGCTATTTCTAACCTTAAAACAAAATCTAAAGTTGTATTGTTTCCTGGGTTAATCGTTTTGTTAAACTCTACCCAACCATTCGTTTTTGGTATACCTCCAGTAGATTCTGAAGATAAAGCTGCACCATTAACATCCTGTAATTCTACAGTAAGTGAAGCATCAGGTTGGGTGTTTCCTACTTTTAACAGATTAGTAGCAAAAAAGCGTACTTGAATAGGTTGATTTGGAATAATATCTACAATATGTTTTCTATAAACTACGGCATTATTTGGTATTGCAAATCCTGCATCAACTGCTAGAAACCTACCAGGAATACTACCAGAAGTATGATCGACAGGACTCCACCAACCATCATAAGGATTATTTCTAAGTTCATTAGTAACAGTATATTCTCCATTCCCAAAAAGTTTATCTCCATTACATTTTGTTGCTTCCACTTGTCTTTCAAAACAAAAATTAGGATTAATTCCTGGTGATGTCACATCGCCTCCACTACCAAAATCCTCAAACAATAAATTACTATATGTTGGTACTGTTTCCAGTTTATAGGTAACACTTATGGTATGGGACCCTTGAGATACATCTAAAAACGTTTTAGGGTCAGCGGTATTGGTATTCTCTACACCATCTAACAAATAGCCATAGGTATAGGTATTACTTCCAGAATTTGTTACGGTCACTGTTGCATTGGCTGTCCCATCACAATTAAAATCAGGATCTGAAACATCTATAGTTGGTGCAACTGGTTCAGGGTCTAATACAATTCCTGGCATAGCATAGATACAACCATTGGCATCCCTTATGTATAAAGTATAAGTTCCTGGAGCAACATACGCTTCATTTGTTGTTACCCATGTTGCCTGATTATCAAAACTATATTCATACGGTGGGGTACCTCCTTGTGGATTTGTAATTCGTACTTTACCCTCTCCTGAAGGTCCACAGCCAGCTAATTCTGAAACGCCACCTGAAGCTGTTACAGCTGAGTCAGGTTGTGTTATGGTAATGTCTTGAACAGAACTAAAACACTCAATACCATTTAATGAATATTTAATACTTGTTGAATATGTTCCTGCACCAAGGTTTGAGAACGTTGGGTTAGGACTGTAAGTAACCCCATTATCAATACTATAGGTTATAGCATAACCATTTGCATTGGTTACATTAAATTGAATTTCTCCAAAGTTATCACCATAACATAATATATCCGTAGAACTCAAGCTGTAAGTTGGCGCTGGTATACCTTCGATATATTGACTGGTTGTTGTACTACAGTTATTGGAATCTACAACTAAAATTGTGTAATTACCCGAAGAAGGTGCAATTATTATAGGACTATCTTGAGAATCGGTAGAACCATTTACATAATACAAATAGGGAGGCGTCCCTCCATTAGGGTAGACGGTTATTTCACCATCAGTACAAGTTAATGGTCTTGTAACAGCAGAAGTTGCGGTTAATACTGGTGGATTGATGATTTCTAAATCATCACTAAAAGTACATCCATCATCAGTTGATACAGTATAGGTATAGATTCCTGGATTAAGGTTTGGAAACGTATAATCACTTGCCAATATTGGACCAACACTATTGACTAGTGTTCCTCCTTGGGAAATGCTATAGTAATACTGTGGAAGTGCATCATTCGATGCTAGTTTAATACTTCCTTTGTCACCATTACAATTTGGTTGGGTAACAAATGTTGTAACGGTAAAATCGCGTTGTCTAACATAAACACTAGGAGTCTGAAAGATACAAGGATTTGTATCTACTCCTACTTGTCTGATATAAATTATATAATATCCAGGTGTATTGATAGTAAAAACATTACTGCTTTGGTAATTTGTTCCATCAACACTATACTCATAACCACTAGGTACACCTCCTACAGTAATTTCTCCAGGAGTGGTACAAATAATATCTTTGGCTGTTGCGGTTGGATTTAATAAATTTTGGTATACATTAAAATAAAAGATACTAAAACATCCTCCTGGATAATTAATTACTATCCTAAATTGACCAGACTCGGTTGCTGTATAATTTGGTCCGGTTGCAACTTGATTCCAAGTACAATCAGGACTTTCATTGGCACAATCGTCAATTGTCAATGCGGAACAACTTCCCTCATCTAATTTTTGCCAAATAATAGAAACCGCATCACTAATCCCTGTGGTAATTGCTCTTGTATCATTGATTCCACATAAGAAAATATAGGGCAGCTGTTTCCCATCGTTAGGACAAATAACCACCTTATCTGCATAAGGTATCACCGGATTGGTAATGGTGCTCCCATAGGGAATAACCGTTATCTTTTCTTGGATGGATATACATGTTGAAGAAGTTGTGTTGTTCACATAATATGTTCCCGTATTAGTAGCTGTATAAGTTTGCCCTGTTCCAATAACAGGCGTTCCTGTTGGACTAGTTGACCAAGAATAGCTATCATAACCATCTGCAGCTTTTAAAAGTACACTAGGTCCACAAAGCACTTCATTTTTTTCAAAACTACAATTTGAAATATCTACCAAAAAGTTAGTAGAACCTGGTACACCTAAACATTCCGTTGTAGCGAAACTACCTTCATCTTGAATAACAGTAGGATTGATAACGCCTCTATAGGTTGCGAAAGCTTGGTTCATAATTTCATTTGAACACGCTTGACTTAAATCGTAGCAATTAGGCACCACTTGAACTGCAATACGTATTACAAACCTCGGATCGTTAACTTCTACCGAAGCATCGGGAATATTAAATATTAGTGTTCTTGTAACAGGATCATATGATTGTAAAGTCGCTCCACCCGCATTAGTTAAATCAATATCTGTTGAAGGATCAAAGACAATATTATCTGGAAGCACATCTTTTATAGTAAATTGGGTAACATTATCGTTACCAACACTTTGATAACTTATTTCATAAAACAAATTTTGTCCTAAGTTAACATCATCACCATCAATATCGTTTCCAGATGTATCAAGTACAACTTTGGTAAGGTCTATATCTGGGGCAATAATATCTACGGCAAAAGCACTAAAAAAAGCAAATATAGGGTCTGCTTGCCCTAGTGGTACCTGTAAACGAAAATCGGCTGATGTGACATTATTATTTATATAAGAAGGATTTGCTTTTATTATTTCTAAAAATCCTGTGTCATATCCTAGAGTATTTTCACTCATTGGATTTCTTGGGTGAGATACTCCATTCGTGTTTTCTATTATGGATCTGAAAAAATTATTTGCTGGTTTTCTTAATGGCGTTAAAACCTCTTTTCCATTAATTTCTAGCTTAGACTTTTGAGTTTTATCTCCTTCTAGAACACCATAGGCAAACTGCAAGTCTATATTACCTGCGGGTGGTGTTCTAAAGCCTGTAACTGGTATTACTAATTGTTGCCCATTAAAAAGATGACTAAAACCATCAAATAAGGTAAACGATTTGGTATGCAATTCTGGATCTTCATATATAACTATAAGTGACCACCCTGCACTTAAACCTGTAGAGTTATTAAATCCTTGACTAGATACAATATCAGCAACTGTATAAGTGCCTTCTATATCAGATAAACCCGATATGATATTTGTGATGTCGGCATAACAAGCGTAAGGCGTGTTACCAGGCTCATTATTAAATGACACAATGGGACTTACTATAGCGTCATAGATAATTTCACCACCAATATTAACATATGTTGAATTACCTGGTAATTTTAGTTTTATGTTAGTTATATTGGCTCTACTTTCTCCACTTTTAAGCATAGCACTCCAATATAGTCCTGCGTAAGCTACACGATAACATGTGGTCGCGCTCCCATCTTTATGATCTGATAATATAAGATCGGCACTGCTCGAACTAAATGTTGAAGCGTCTCCATCAATATCAACATACTGCATATTGATACTTTGATTAACTGAAACATTATCATTAACAGGCAGATTGTCTTTACTAAGAATATTGTTTCCAATTACAAGCATACTTCCTCTGACATCAACCTTTTCCCTTACGGTAAAAGGTTTGTAAGTTTGAGCATAAGAGTAAAAATTTAATAATAATACAACAATAAATGCTGATTTAATATAAGTAGTTTTATTCATTATAATTACATTTAAGGCCTTCTTTACATTCTGAGATTTTCTGAATTAAATTAGAGTTATTAAAACATGTTCTATTTTAATCACAAATGCTATGCAATACTAATTTTACATTTTGCAATAAAACATTTGTTACTACCAGCTGTAACATTCAATTATAACTGATACTCAAAAATAGTCATAAATCCGATAAATGTACTTTTTTTTCGATTAAATGCAAAATAATTTTATTATATTATGTTTTTTCTTTCATTTTTTATTAAAAACATATTGTTTCAGTAACATATAAGAGACAAGATTTACACATGGAACATTAAAAACAATGGACTTCCAATAAAAAGTACAAAGCTGATAAAGTAATTATAAAACATATCTTCATGATACTTTATATTCTTCTCACTTAAGGAAGTTCCTAAAAAGTAAGGACTTATTTTTGAAGAATTATGGGGCTCTTTATAAATCTATATTATGGTTCGTTCACCCAATGTTGAACCTAAACAAAAAAGACCTTCAATTTCTTGAAAGCCTTTCTATCACTGTAGAGAAGATGGCTATTGAACTTTTTATAATCCAATATATCCCAACATATAAAAAATCTACTTTTAATCTTAATTTGTGCTTAACAATATAATTTATTATATCTTTAAGTTATAAGAATGCATAACATAATTGTCAACTATACTGTCAACTGATAATTCCTCATACTTTTTATTTAAAAGAACATAAAAAGGTCATTAGCACGCTTATTTTTTTATCCTACTTTATGATTTTAATAAAAACCCATAATTATATTAATAAGGGTTAATAAAATTATCTATATCCGACCGCATCAATACTGGATTTGCCCCTTCACTTTGTGCAACCATGGCACCAACGGCACATGCAAAATCTACGGCTTCTTGTGGGTTCACTTTATTTAGTAATTGACTTATCAAAGAACCTAAAAACGAATCACCTGCACCAACCGTATCAATTACTTTAATTAGGTATCCGCTGTTATAATAAAATTTATCATCATACAGTAAAACAGCACCATGATGTCCTTTTGTAACGCAGATATGTTTAGTATTTGTTTTTTTAGCAATGTACCTAATATTCTGTTCCATAGAACGGTATTTAGAATCTAAATAGCCGCTAACCTCATACAACTCATCATCATTAAACTTTATAAAATCGGCCTCGTTCATTAATTTAATCAAAAGCTCTTTGGTGTAATATGGAGGTCTTAAATTTAAATCGAAAATTTTGTATTTGGCAAGTTCTATGAGTTTGAATAAGGTGTTTCTTGAACTTTCATCTCTTGCTGCAAGACTGCCAAAAACAAACGCATCAGAGTTTTTAACAGCACACTTATTTATTTCTGTTAACCTTATTTTATCCCAAGCTCTTGGGTATTTAATATCATAAGAAGCTGACCCCTTTTCGTTCAGCATTACTTTTACTTTTCCTGTTTTGTATTCATTATGTACTTGAATACAACTGGGGTCAATGCCAACATCCTTAATATAATTTAGCAATTTAGCCCCATTTTCTCCTTGTCCAATGGCACTAATCATGGTTACATCATTACCTAATGCTTGTAATCTATTGGCAACATTTAAAGGTGCACCACCTATTTTTTTATGTGTGGGAAACACATCCCACAGCACTTCTCCAAAACATGTTATTTTTGACATCTTATATTTTTTTTTACAAAATCCCTTAAAAATTAAGGAATTAAAATTATTTTGTTCATTTACATTATTCACCAGTTCAATCCTGCATTTTCAAATCCCAAAGATCTAATGTCTTTACCTTGACTTTCCCAAAGTTTGAGAACAATTGAATTTCCACGCTGGAAGGATCAGGATAAATTTTACTAGAAATCACAGTTTCACCATCATTGGCAAAAACCTCAACAGAACAATTATCTACAAAAATGTGAAGCTTTAAGTTATCATTTCTATTTTTTAAAGGGCCTTCGTTTTTTTGTGGAAACAGGGAAATAAAATCATCTAATCCGCTATCGCTTCTATCAACATAGAGTTTCTCGTCACTTGTTTTATAACCAATCACTGTTTGTTGATTATTACCAACCCCTATTTTTATTCCAAATTCAAGTGCATTTATATTTTCAAAATCAACTATCAATTCAAAGGCGTTTTTTGAAGGCTTGATTTTTTTTGGTTTCCATATACCTTCAAACGTATTATCACTTACTTTCAAATGTTTTTGTCTTAATACTTCCAATTCTTTAATTGGTTTTTGCATCAACCGAACACCTTCTGGAAATGTCTTTAACGCAACGCTACGCGGAACAGACTGAATTCCTCTAACAGGTTCTAATCCACCATATCTCCAACTACCCATCCAGCCAGTCCAAATGATTCTATTCTCATTCTCGGCATAATTATTCCATGCTCTCACAGCAAAAAAATCTGGACCATAATCGATCCAAAACGCTTTCTCCCTCTGTTTAATTAATGCAAGGTCATTGCATAACATAAAATGATCGGCAAGTATGGCTCCATTAGTTGATTTATCTACGATTTCTATTTTTGCTTCTTTGGATTTATATTCTGAAACATCCCAACCCACCCATTGAAGACCACCAGAATTATTACCTGTTTGTGATCTAACAATGGCATCATTAATTAATAAATTAACACTTAAATCATTTGGATTATGATTTCCGCCAACAAGAAAGTTTATATGGTCTTTGGTAATTTTAAATAATGGTGACGTGATTTTTCCAATTGACCTTGATCTATCATGATGACTATTGGCAAAAAACATTCCTTCTTTTCCCATAACGGCTCCTTGACGGAACAATGCTTGATTGGATGGCGACTCAATAAATGCGTTTCCTTCCATAGTCCAGTTATAATGACCATGTTCAAAATCAAAAAGAACTTCACCAGATGGTTTGTAGTCATCTTTTTTTAAATCTAAGGCAAATTCCGGATCTATTGTAAATTTTGTTCCATCAAAATCACCTATAAAATATTGTCCGGTCAATGGTTGCACACTAATGGACAGCACCCATTTTATATTATTGGGGTCATTATCTACCTGAAGTGGGAACAAATCGGCACATTCCCAAACACCCTCAACAGCTCCATAAGGTCCAAAATCGCTCAAAAATTCCCAATCAATTAAATTGGACGAACTAAAGAATTTTATTTTAGGTACATCTGCCCATCCAATAACCATGATCCACTTTTTAGTGGGTTCGTACCAAAACACTTTTGGGTCTCTAAATTCCCTTGAATTTATATCTAGAATGGGGAACTTTTTATACCGTGTCCAAGTTTTGGTAGTATCATTGCTATAAGCAAGACCAATTACCTGATTTCCCCAAGGCTCACTATCATTATGCCAGAAAGAAATTAATGGCGAGTTTCCATTTATTCCTAAACCACTGGTATTTTCTTTATCAACTACAATAGTACCAGATCCACCTAAGCGATTGTTGTTTCTTAAAGAATCCCTTACTTGCTTGGAAATGGCTGGATCATACACTTTTCGTCGTAACAAGCCTGCTTCAGTTATTTTCCAATTAACAAAATCACTACTGACAGCACTCCCCCAATTATTATAATACAAGCCATTGTAATAAAATAAACCTGTAGGATCACCACTTGGATAATAGTGGTAAGACGGATTATACTGCTCTTTGTTGCTCTGTCCAAAACCGTAGATTGACATTAATATTAAAGCACTAAGAGCTGTTTTTTGGATAACGTTTTTCATGATTTAACTTTTTCTATTTTGATGATTCCACATATTCCCAATCGATAGAATTCATTGGCCAGATTTGAATTTTTCTCACCTTTTTATCATCATCAAACCCCATTAACTCAATATGCTTTGCATCGGTTTCTGTAAAATAAATGCGATCGGTAATGGACACTTCATTATTTATATAAATTTCAATCATTGATTTATCTAAATAAATATGAAGTTTGATGTCATCAATAATTGAAAGAGGTGCTTTAAGCGGTGTAAATTTTCGTTCTGGATTATCCTGTATTTTATCAAAAACCACTGCATTTGTTGTTGGGTCATAATAAATCATCGCTTGAGGATTTCCAGAACTAGATTTTCTAACAACAATTCCTTTCTTCTCCTTTCCTGCTTTAAATTCTAACTTGATTTCAAGTTGATCACCAGTTACATCTTTTAAATTGCTTTCTAATTTTGAAATTCTGCAATTATCACAGTTTATAATAGATTTTCCTCTTAGAGAATTAAGCTCCTTTATTGGTGAAAACTTAAGTTTATTGTTCTTACCTAACCATAAGTTTATCGGCAAACCTGCATTATGTGCCCAACCCATATTATAGGTATCAACCTTTCCAAACTTTCCTTGGGCTATTGAAAAAACAATAGATCTATTGGTTTTTGGATCAATAAGACCGCTTTGTCCGGTAAACCCAAAATCCCCATAATCTAACAGTGAAGGTTCTTCATGGTCTGGAATAAACTTTTTTGTTTCCTTGTCAAAAGTTCCAACCCAATAGAAGACTT
This sequence comes from Mariniflexile sp. HNIBRBA6329, assembly GCF_043558645.1. Classification (NCBI taxonomy): domain Bacteria; kingdom Pseudomonadati; phylum Bacteroidota; class Flavobacteriia; order Flavobacteriales; family Flavobacteriaceae; genus Mariniflexile; species Mariniflexile sp. HNIBRBA6329. The sequence continues at coordinate 337,725 of NZ_JBIFXS010000001.1, forward strand.
CTACATCTGCAGCATCTCTAAGTGGTAATACCATAAAAACATATTTATCTGTATTTTTTCCATCTTTTGTTGGTAAAGGAAGGAAAACAGGTAACTCCCATACACCACCTAAATACGGATATTTTTTTATATCTGTTTGATAAAAAGGATGAAGATAATTCCAGTTTTTAGCATCATTAGAATCAAATAGTACTGCTGTTCCTCCCTTTTCAGCAATACCACTTCCAACAATCATGTAATATTTGGTATCTATTTTAAAAACAAAAGGGTCTCTAAATTCGTTATGCAAATATTCGGATGGTTTATCTATTATAATTTCTGATTTTTCCCAAATGACCAAATTTTTGTCTCTTTTGTCTTTAGGAAATGCTATTGATGTATATTGATTTTCTGATTTTGCATCATTTGCAGCCGTATAAAAAAGCATTGGTGTATCGTTAGGCCCTATATAAGCCGATCCAGACCATATCCCATCAGGGGTAATACTTCCTCTTTCTGGAGCCAAAGCTATATCTACATGTTTCCAATTAACCATATCATTACTTACCCAATGCCCCCAATGGATTTGTCCCCAATATGGACCGAAGGGATTATGCTGATAAAAAAGGTGATATTTACCATTATAATATAAAGGAGCGTGGGGTTCGTTCATCCAATGTGCAGGAGCAATGGCATGATAATTAGGCCTAAAATCGTCATCAAATTTTGTATAATCTAATCTTAAATATTTAGTAATGTCTTGTTCTATGCGCGAATCGATATCAATCCCTATCTTATCAGAAACATTTAAGGGCTTTATAGAAATGTCATCAATAATCCCACTAATCATATTGAATTTGAATTTTTCACCAAATCCACTGGCATCTGAATTTCTACCTATTGTCAAAACATAATCATCACTCCTAAACTGTTTATCAATCAGTAAACTATCTAATGCTTCATTCAACAGATCTTTTCCGTTTAATGAGACTTTTAAAGTTTGTGTATCTTGTGTCACCTGAACAAAATTCCATTTATTTTTTTGTAGAAATAATTGATTGTTCATGGAGCGTTTTTCATCATTTCCAATACCATATTGAATGACTAATTGACCATGTTTAAGCAAACCTACTTTAAATCCTACTGAATCTTTTTTAGAAGCAAAATCTAAAATAGCTGCTAATTTATTATCTATGGCATTATCAAAAGCTCTTGGGGCTATCCAGAAACTTATATTAAATGTCTTAGGAATCTTAATGCCTTCTATCTCCATGTACGTAGAATAGCCATCAAAAAGAAGTGATCCTCCAGAACCAATTGGTTTCCAGAGATAATGTGGAATTTCATATTTTAAACTATATGGTGCATTGTATAGATGTGCTTGGTGGTTCTTTTGAAATTCCTTCCACCAATTTTCACCGTCAAAATTAATGTCAAGATTTTGTGCTTGAAATGAAACACCTATCAAAATCAAAAACACTGAGATTTTATATGAAATATTCATCCTTAATTTAATTTTGTTTATTTAATTTTTGCTGAAATAAGGTACAGCTCGCTTACAATAAGACCTTACTGAAATATATGTCTAACTGCTTAATTTTTATACAAGAAAAGGCTCTTTTTAAACCATGACCATGAAGTTAAAAAAAGAACAGGCACTGAGCCTGTTCTTCAAACTAAACTAACTATTTACTACTCAAATAATCAATACTATTTTTATAAATTTTTTGAACGTTACTTAAATATGGGTTATTACGGGCATCGTTCATACTCCATTCCATACCTCCAATGCCAATCGTAATCATATACCCTTTAAATCTATCCCATGGATTCCAAACAATAATTCCTGCGGCTCCTTCGGCAGCTATGGTATGATCCCATATTGATATAGGTTCTGCATTATAAATTGAATTAAAATTAGCATATTTTGGTACAGCTATTGAACCTAAATCCCACAATGCATTGTGGTCTTCTTTATAACCAGCATTAATAACATCTACAAAATTATTTGCATTTCTAGGAACACCATTTGAAATAATGTTTGCAACCGTAGAATTTGTAAAACCAATTCCCCAAATATCCGGGTTATTGCCTCCGGCTCCAGTACCGATTATAGTTCTTAAACCAGAAGTATCTCTGCCTAATTCCTCAACTAATCCAGTTCCAAGTAAACCAGCAACTATTTTACCGCCTTGAACAAAGAATTTAGAAAGCACATTTAAGTTAGCTAACAAAGCAGCTGGTTGCGCTGACGAACCTACATTATCATACACATATACAATAACATTTACACCTTCTAAAGCATCATCAGATAATCCATCATAAGAAATATAAACAAAGTCACTACCATAGGTAGCTTGTGTCCATTCTGCCGCTGCCTTAACGTCATCATCTGCGATATCAGCTATGGTTACTCCATCTCCTAAAAAAGCGATTTTTGACGGCAATAGTGTTGCTTTAATGGTATAAATGCGTTCACTAACACCATTGCTAACGGTTACATTTATAGGGTTTGATAAATCTAGCGTTGATCCACTTTCTGGAGTTATACTAACACCCTCTGGAGCAGTTGCTTCAAACAGAACAGAAGATAAATTTGTATTTCCTACTAAACTTACGTTTATCGTTCCAGCTAAATGGTTAATTTCTGCATTTTTGCCATTGATTGCAACCTCTTCAACTATATCAAGAACTGATGGTCCATCCATATAATTTTCTCTATCATCGCATGATTGTAGCCCTATAAAAAGGACCACAATCGCGAATATGTTTTTTATAATTACCTTATTCATAATTATTAGTTTTTAATTATTTAAGTAGTCAATAATATTAGAAGTAAGCAATTCTATATTACCTTGATAATCGTTTATTCTGCCATCGTTAGAATTAAATTCATACCCAATAATTGTGTTTTCAAGAGAAATGATTCGACCAGCAAAACCTGTTCCTATATTTGAGTCAAAATTTGCTTCAACAGCACCATTGGTTGGCAAAAATTCTACGGCACCGTATCCAAATCCATCTCCAATCCAACGTAAAGTTCCTAGTTTTACAGCATTTACTGTTTGCTCAAATAATAAAACGGCATCTTGACCACAACATCCAGGAGATAAAATACCATCCATATGCTGGTGCCATATTAATCTTGCTTCACGAGTTCCCGCATTATATAAAGGAAGTTCTCCATCTCCATTAAATGTTAAACCATTGAAAATTGGATGTGTTCTACGATTTCCTGAGTTGTTAGCATCTCTTACGCCTAATCCCCAAACATCATCTGCTGGTCTATTTGTATCCACACATCCTCCTGCGCCCGAACAGCCAAATTCTGTGTAACGGTAGTTACCTAAACCACGAGGTTGTGAATAATCTGCAGGCATGCGTCCTAACACATGAATAAATGACGTAGGATCTCCAGCTAAGAACAAGTTTCCTCCATTTTTATACCAATTTGTTAAAGCCATTGCTTGAGCAGCTCCAGGTTGTAATTCTGCTGGCAATAATGTCATCACATTAGTGTCTGTTGCAAAATATTGCGTCCCGCTAGTAAGTGGTGTTAAATAATATAACATAACCACATTCGTATTAGCAAGAGCAGTTTCAGTTACATTTGCTATTTTGATGTATGCGAAATCATTAGGATATTGTGCTCTTAAATATTCGGCAGCAGATTTAGCATCATCATCCGCCAAAGTATTGATACAATCTGCTTCTCCTAAAAACACTACTTTTTGGGTTGAATTAGCGGCAGTTGCTGTTACTTGATATTCTTTTGTTAAGCCTTCTAGATTTGTAACGGTATATTTAACAGATCCATTACTAAAATTTTGAGCCACTCCAGAAGCAGGTGAAACTGTTAATTCATCATCAATAGTAATAACAGGTGCTATAGAAGTTAAATCTGAACCAGCTGGTAATATTAAAGAAATAGTAGATGCATCATTATTTATAATTCCAGTTACGGCACAAACATCCTCAGACGTAGCAAATGAATTTATAATTGGCGCTGCTAATTGTGTTACGGTTACAAAATAAGACTTACCCGTAAAACCATCGTTAGATGTAATGGTATATTTAACTGGAGAAGTGAAATCTTGTGCTACCCCAGATGCTGGGTTCGAAGTTGTTCCTCCCGGAATGGTGTACTGAGGTGATAAAGCTTTAATATTTTCTTGACTACCAACAGTTACAGCTATAGTGCCGTTAGCCTGATCAATAACTCCTACATTTTCTCCTATAGAGAAGGTCATAATCATAGGATCTCCAAAGGCAGCTATGGTAGCAGTATATTCCCTTGAAACGCCGTTATTACTTACTGTAAAAATTACAGGTCCAGCAGAAAAATCTACAGTGCTACCTGAGGCAGGATCAATGGTTGCTCCGTCTGGCAAAGTGGTGTTTACTATAACATTACTAATATCTGTACCAGCAGGTAATGTAGCTGTAATGGTACCAGTTGTATGGTTTATGGCTGCAGTTTGCCCATCTACTTCAAAAGATCTTATTATAGAATACGTATAGTCTGGAACTAAATCTTGAAATTTAATATCGTCATCACAACCTTGTGTAAATGTGAATATTAATCCTAAAAAAAGGAAAGGTATTAGCTTAATAATTTTAGATATATTTTTCATCTTTATAATTTTAGATAGTTTTTTTAATTTTAATAGTTTTTAATTTTAATAACCCGCACGTTGTTTATAAACGCCTCCCGTTGCATCAATTTCTATTTGTGGTATTGGAAGATATTCGTCTCTACCAGCAGTAAAAGATGCACCGCTATAGTAGCTTCTTTTTCCACTTTCGGTTAACATATAATTATTAATCCAGTTGGCTGCTATCCCCCATCTAACCAAATCATAGAAGTGATGTCCTTCATTATTAAGCTCTAAACGTCTTTCCATACGTAACGCTTTTGTTGCATAGGCTTTAGAAACACCTGTTGTGGGATATAATTCTATCGAATAATTGGCGGCATTCATTGATGGATTATTAAAATCATAAACATAAGGTGAGTTTTTAGCTCTATTACGAATTTCATTTATGATGGTCATTCCAGTTTCGGTATCATTCAATTCAATTGAAGCTTCTGCTTTCCATAGCATCACATCACTTATTTTGATAATTGGCCAATCAAGCGCCCCTTTAGCCCAAGGAAATCCTCCTGAAGCTCTTAAATCAGAATTAGGATCGATTTGATTTTTCTTTCTTACATAGACACCGTAAGTTGCAATATCTCTACTCCAATTGTTTTGCATTGGCATTCCTGCCCATTGTTTCCATGTAATTCCTGGACGCCCAATTGCATGATCTAATCTTGGATCTACAGGAGTTGTTATATCTGTTGGACTTAAATCAGCGGCATTATAAGTGTCCAATAAAGGCAAACCGCTACCATCTACTTTAAAAGCATTAACAATATTCTGACTTGGTTTATCAAAATCGTCTCCATTCAAATACGGGTGGTTTATATCATCAGATGGTGAATCAGGAGAATTCAGTAAATTACCAAAATCAAGGTTTCCAAATTCTGAACCATCATTGATCGAATATTGAATTGCAAAAACATTTTCTGGATTTCCATAACCAGGCGTTGAGTATAATTTTTCCAAATCATCAACCAATCTATATGGCCCAGCAATAACCTTATCAGCATTCGTAATAACATCAGCCCATTGTCCTTGAAATAATTTTGCTTTAGCTAAAAATGCATAAGCAACCAGTTTATTAACTCTACCTAATTCTGGTTGTGTATTTGGCAACACATCAATTGCATCATTTAAATCACTTTCAATTTTACCCCACAAAAAGCCGGTATCAAATGAATTTTCAAGTTTTGGAACGTCTGCTACAGGTGTTTTTTCATCTATATAAACAAAAGACCCAAAGTTCTTCATCAACTCAAAATAGAAATGAGCTCTTAGCACTTTTAATTCAGCTATTCTTAAATCTTTGTTAGCAAAATCTGGGTTATTATTTAAAGCTATTATAGCACTATTTACACGAGCAATTGCAAAATAACCAGCTCTCCATAAATTATATACATTTTCTGAGGATGCAAATACCTGATGAATTTCTAAGGCGTGCATACCTCCACCAGGATTATCTCCAACTCCACCGCCACCTTTATAAGCATCTCCGCTTCTTATGTCAGAAAAACACCAGTTAGAAGGTGCATGGTCAAATGGCCAGTTATCTCTAAATTCACCGGTATTAAATCTGTAATCCAAAGTACTATAAGCACTTACTACTAATTGCTCTAAGTCTAAATTATCTTCAGAAATTACATTTTCCGGACTTACATCCAAAAAATCTTCCGAACATGATGTAATGCCTAACACTACAATCGCTACTGTTATTATTAATTTAATTTTTCTCATGTCTTTAAAATTGTAAGTTAAACCCTAAACTAAATGTTTTTGTATGTGGATAAACTGCCATTCCAGCAATTCCAATACCTGTTCTACTTAATCCAGGAACTTCATAATCAAAGCCTGTAAATGAAGTGATATTTATCAAATTCTCTGCTTGCAAATAAACTTTAGCAGACTTTAAGCCTATTTTATTAAGCCCTTCTGAGTTTATATTATATGCAACATTTACACTTTTAAGTCTGAAAAATGAACCATCTTCAATAAAGTATGTAGATGCTCTTTTTTGATCATTCGTATCAGAAGTACTTAATGCTGGGATCGTAGAATTAGCATTACTTGGGGACCAAGCGTCTAGCGTATTTAAACCGTGATTAAACCCAAAATATGGAAAATCTAAAAGTTCTCTTTGGGCATTGTACATATCATTACCTTGACGACCATCAAAAAACAATCCGAAGTCCCAATTTTTATAGGTAGCAGATAAATTAATACCATATATAAAATCTGGATGAGGATTACCTATTATAGTTCTATCGTCTTGGTTTACAACACCATCTCCATTAATATCTCGATAGCGAATGTTTCCTAGCGCTTTACCTGTTTGTTCAGCATGTACCGCTACTTCTTCTGGAGTTCTAAAAATACCATCAGCAATATATCCAAAGTAAGATCCTATTGGATGGCCTACACCCGTATATGATACACCTTGAAGTATAAAATTATCAGAATTATTTAATGCCGTAACTTCATTTTTATAAGCTGAATACGTTAAATCAATTCCAAACTTAAAATCGTTTTTCATTTTAGAAGAATACCCTAAAACAATATCAATTCCTTTATTTACCATATCTCCTGCATTAAAAAATAATGTTCCTCCTGCTTCACCTAAAACAGATGGTTGCACCGTTTGAAGTAATAAATCGGATGTTGTTTTTTCATATACATCCACCACAAAATTGATACGGTTATCGAACAAACTGGCATCTAAACCTATATTTGTTTGATACGATTGTTCCCATTTTAAATCAGGGTTTCCAACTTGGTTAGGAGACACCCCTAAATCTATAGGTCCTGTGCCACCGCCTGACAAATCATAATTACTATTTTCTAAAGCAATGTTATAAATAGAATATTGTGCATATTCCAAAATATCAGCATTTCCATTTCCACCCCAAGACCCTCTTAATTTTAAATTATTGATAGTTTTGGATTCCTTCATGAAATTTTCATTACTTATCGTCCAACCTACAGAGGCTGTAGGGAATATACCGTATCGGTTATTTTTACCAAAACGTGAACTACCATCGCGACGAACACTAGCAGATGCGTAATATTTATCGGCATAATCATAAGATACTTTACCAAACATGGACTCTCTTTTGCTATCTGGACCGATACCATAAGCATCTAAAATAGATTCGTCTGCTATGATGTCATATTGATCTATTTTTTCAAAGTCAACATTTGTTCCCTGAAGCACTTGTATTCTTGAAAATTTATTTTGCTGTTCTTTTCTAAAAGTTTCATGACCAACAAAAGCGCTTAATGAATGGGCTCCAAATTCTTTATTATAAGAAAGTAGATTTGTGAAAATGTAAGTATCAGATGCGTTTCTATTTCTAGCAAATCGCTCATAATTTTCACCATCTTGGATAAATATATTTCCTAGAATACTACCATTTTGATTGAAAGAGGCTGTCTGTTCATCAAACTTAAAACGGTTAAAGTCGAAATTAAACTTGGTGCTAAATTTCAAACCATCAATGATTTCTAAATCTGCATAAACATTACCGAAGGTTCTCCATGTTTTTTCAACATTATTTTTATTGATATCTAAAATAGCCAAAGGGTTCCATTTATCTTGCAAACCAGCACCAGTTGGCCCACCCCAAGTTCCATCTTCAGCATAAACCGGAATTAATGGGTTTTGCAATAAAGCATCTTCCATAGAATTTGCCTTTACTTCTCCAAAATTAGCTACCGTTAAATTTTCACCAATGGTAAGCTTTTCCTTAAATAAATTTATACTTGAATTTAATCTTAAAGTACCTCGCTCGTAATATGTGTTTCTTATAATACCATCATCTTTGGCATAGCCCAGACCTGTAAATAATTTCCAATTATTTTTTGCAACGGCATACCCGAAATCTGTTGTGGTAGAAATTGAGTTTTTAGTAATAACATCTACCCAATTGGTATTAGAAACTCTTAAATTATTGTTAGCATCTAAAAATTCTGGTAAAGGCGTTCCCGGTGTGTAAACAAAGTTTCCTGCTACCACTGGCACACCGCCATTTGCTCTATACCTTACATCTAGCCAATCTTGAGATCCTAAAACACTGAAATCTTCTCTAATGGTATTTAAGGTTATTCGAGAATCTAAAGTAATTTTACTTGTACCGCTTTTTGCCTGTTTAGTTGTTACGATTATTACACCTCTAGCAGCTTCAGTTCCATAAATACCAGCAGAAGCTGCATCTTTTAGTACTTGTATACTTTCTATATCGTTAGGATTTAAACCAGATGGCGTGCTTGTTTGTACACCATCAATGACCCATAAAGGACCTGTACCACCAAACACCGATGTTAAACCACGAATGGATATTTGTGTGTCATTACCCCCAGGAACACCTGATGATGTTAAACTTAAACCTGGTACTTTTGATTGAAGTTTAGAAATAACGTTTGGTGTAGCAACAGCGTTAAGTTCATCAACAGAAACGATGGTTATAGCCCCTGTGATATCCTTTTTCTTTTCTGTAGAATATCCGACAACAACAACTGCATCTAATTGTGCAATGTCTTCCTGAAGCGCAATATTATAATTTGCACCACTAGCTACAGTTACTTTTACTTCTTTGTATCCTACATAGGAAACAACCAAAATATCTCCTTGTTTTACTTGCAACTGAAATTGTCCATCAAAGTCGGTTGCAGTTCCATTGCTTGTTCCTTGAACAATTACAGATACTCCTGGTAAGGCCATTCCATCAATTTCTGAAGTAATAGTTCCTTTTACCGTTGTATTCTGAGCAAATGTAATTGCAGAAAATAAAAACAAACAAATGATAGTGAATTGTTTCATAATAATTAAAAATTTATTCTTCATTTAGTTAATTTATTTAGGTATTGTTTATTCTATTTTATGCTGAATTAGCATCATCATAAATAACTGTTTTAACACTAAATCTAAATTTAGGAAAGGTTACAGTTAACTTCTTTTCGAGTTGTTTTTGTTTCATTAGTTCTTGTTTTAGTTAGTTATATTATATAAAGTAACATCTGCAGTGGCGGTACCACCGGTAGCGAATAAATCAACTCCTGTGGCATTGGCAAATGTTGGAAAAAAGCGTCCTGTAAAATGAGACTTATTGTTAACGAATACTTCGAGAACAGAGCCATCAATAAAAACTCTAACATTAATAATGCTACCCGGAGTTATGGCATAAGCCCCTTTTCTTACATCTCTTCTTACTTGTGTGTTTAATGAAGAATTTGAAGCATCTACGATCCATTCTTGGGTTGTCATATTATATGATACTTTATAAAATTCTTCGTTGTTAGGTGTTTTGCCAAAAATAAATCCAATAACATTAACGGTTCCCGTGTTAATGGTAGCTTCCATTTCAAAGTGGCGACTGTTGAAATTATTAAGATAATTTGAACCACCATCTGTAATAGAAAGCGCATTAAAACTTGTTGCATTTCCGCGCAAACTATTTAAATTAGGGTGTGGTTTTATTATAACATCGTTGTTTACATCAAGCTCCCAAACTTGTGGTACACTGAATAAATTTGCCCAACCTTGTTGCTTTTGAAATTGCGCATTCACTTCATCAGGAATAATTCCAATAGCTGTTATTAGTCCATTTGTATCTTTGGTAACTGTCGGCGATAAAAATCCGTTAACGACTTCAAACTTTTTAGGTGTAGCAAAATCTGGTGTGAATTTTCCATTTTCAAACTGTCCAATCCAGTAAAACGTAACAGCAGGTGTGGCATCTGGAGTTTTTTGCACCAACAACATGTCTTTTCCGTTTGGGAATTCATATACTATTGGCATTTCCCAAAAGCCACCTTCACCATTCGCTTTATTACCTTGAAAAGCAATACCTCCATACGTCCAGTTATTAAAATTTGTACTGCTATAGTACACTACATTCCCTCCTGTTGATGAAACTCCACTGCCTATTATCATATGGTATTTTCCATCTTTAAACCATACATAAGGGTCACGAAAATCCATATTGACATCACTTGGCGCTCCAGCAATCACTGGATTATTTGGATTTTTAACCAACGTATTATAATTATCGGTTGAAGTTGCAGTACCTATACCAGCTTTAATTCCGTTAACACCCGTATAAACTACAGCTGGTGTGCCATCTTGCAATATAATCGCATCTCCGGACCAAATCCCAAAATTATCCCAACCTGGAGTAGGCCAAAGCACAGCGTTTTGTTCGTCCCAATTCACTAAATCTGTACTTGTAAAATGACCCCAATTTTGTTGTGATATTCCCAAGAACACTTCATTTTTTTGGTAGAACATATGGTATTTATTCCCTTGATAAATTAAACCATATGACTCATTTGCCCAACCATAATCTGGAATGGCATGATACGTAGGGCGGTTACTATCAGCAGAATAATCAATATTGAATGAATAACTAACATTACTAGGTGGTGTATAATTGGCTTTGATTTTATTTACATTTTCTTGGGTAGCTTCACCTGCATAAATTTTAATTTCATCTAAGGCACCAGAAAAATAGTCAACATCGTAAATGCCCATTTTTTCGCCCATCGTATTTTTACCAATACTAACCTCTGTAGTTGTTGTAGGCCATGAAATAGTTCCTGTAGCTACATTAGTGGTTTTAATAGCAGTTCCATTTAGATAAATTATTATATACTTTTTTTGAGGTGTTAAACCCACAACAATATGATTCCACTTATCTCTATCAATACTTTCGTTAGTTACTTGTTCGTAAAAAGTATTATTCACATTATATTGAACTACAATTTGACCGAACTTGTTTATACCAACCATAAAACCTGTGTTGGTACTTGGTGTTGTTAAAGCCAACATAGCGCCGTTACCAATTGGATATGCTTTAGGTGATGCCCACAAAGACACCGTAAGATTTGAATTTGGAATTAAACTTGATGGCAATGTGCCTTTCACATTATTTGAAAGTCCATCGAAAAAAAGTGCGTTTCCTTGAACACCTGTCATTCTATTTATACCACTTCCTAAAATATCAAAACTGTTTCCAGTAGAAGTTTCAGTGGTAACGGAACCAGTTGATTCATTAAGTTTAAATTCAAAAACACCCCTCAAATCATTGGAAGGCATAGGATCAGGATTTGGATCTGGATTGTCATCACTTTTACTACATGACAAGGCAACAAAAAATGCTAATATTATCGTGCAAAACATAAAACCTGATTTAATAAAATATTTACTCAATCGCATTTTCAATTTCTTTTAAATTAAAATTTTCAATTTTTAAATCCGTATTCGGAAGTATTTCAAAATGCGTGTAGTTCTCATTTGGAAAAATTTGATTGGTCATCACAAATTCTCCATTATTCAAAAAGATTTCTGCAGATGATGCATCTAAAACTATTTTAATAGAAAGCGCATCTTTAGTACCTATATTCATAGTTTGAAAAGCAGTTTTTAAATAGTTTTCACTAAAATCAACTTGCCCTGAATGGGTCCTGTCGGTTGTGAATAAGCCATTAGCTTTATTATAAGCCAGTATATACTTTTCTCCTTCGTTATTAGAAAATACAATTTGTAAAGAGTCTTTTATTTCAGCATCAAAACTGATTTCGCTATGCTGTAAATTTTCAAAACTGATTTTATGAGGAAAATCTCCTGAAATTTCATTTTTTGCAACACTTTGAGTCATTGCATCAAAACCATCTATTGGTTTACTTTTTAGGAAGTATTGATTGTTTTGTTTATAAACTGATAATTCTCTAGGAAGTGTCATCGCACTTCGCCATTTTTCGGTTGGTGTAACGGTCGCATAATTCCAATTACTCATCCATCCTATAAAGATTCTCTTATTGTCTGGTGTGTTATTAAAGGTTACACCTGCATAATTATCAGTGCCGTAATCAATCCATTGACTTTCTTTTTGATTAGTAGTAAATGTCGTGCCATCATAATCGCCAACAAAATATCTAGTACCCGAACCTCCATTTGGAGCACTTTCCCCACCATGGCTGATAATTAAAACCCATTTTTGCTCATTGCTCCCTTCTACAGGTAACTTAAATAAATCGGGGCATTCCCATACTCCTAGAGGTGGATTATCATTAAATCTGAACTCGCTAATTTTACTCCAATCTTTTATGTTTGGCGATTCATAAATTTGAACATGATCTTTGGCCACCAATACTAATTGCCATTTCGATTTTTCTTCATTCCAAAAAACTTTGGGATCTCTAAAATCTTTAATTCCAGGGTTTTTAATTACAGGATTATGTTCATATTTCGTCCAAGTTTCGCCTTCATCATTACTATAAGCAATACCTTGGGTTTGATAATTAATTTTACCTTCTTTTTCTTTAACTGGATCATGGTAGGTAAAAATAGCGACCATCGCATCTTTACCAAATCCTGCCGTGTTGTTTTTATCAATTACCGCACTTCCCGAAAAAATATACCCTAAACTATCTGGGTATAAAGCAACAGGTCTGTGCTCCCAATGTAAAAGGTCTTTACTTTTGGCATGCCCCCAATGCATAGGACCCCAAACGGTACTGTCTGGATAATATTGATAAAACAAATGATAGTAACCTTTATAATAAACCAATCCATTAGGATCGTTCATCCAATTTGCCTTAGGTGTAAAATGGAAATTTGGTCTAAATTTCTCAACAAGAACATCTTTTTGTTCCACTAAGGCTTCATCTACATTTTGTGAAGATTGTTTACACCCCAACGCACATATTAAACCCGCTATCAGTAATATTGAAAAATGCTTTTTCATACTCTTATTTTGTTCTTTCTTTTATTAACTTATTGCTCAACTCTTCTAGAGACACGCCTTTTGTTTCTGGCATCATAAAAATCACAAATAGTAACTGCAGTACCATCATTATGGCAAAAATCAAGAATACCATGCCTGCTCCAATGGTTGAAAATAATATGGGAACCAAAGAAGGCACAACTGCTGCCAGCACCCAATGCACTGAACTACCAAATGATTGCCCAAAGCCTCTTAAATGGTTAGGGAAAATTTCTGAAATAAATACCCATATCACAGTTCCTTGCCCTATAGCATGTGATGCTATGAACATGAACAGTAATATGGGTACAATGCTACCTTCCCAACTAAAAAAGAAGGCAGCTGAAACTAGACTCAATGAAATTATATAACCAAATGAACATATGTACATTAATTGTTTTCTTCCTAATCTGTCTATTAGAATAATTCCTAACAGTGTAAAAAGCATATTGGTAACACCTATCCCAATACTGCTCAATAAAGCTGTACTCTCACCAAGTCCTGCTTCTTCAAAAATTCTTGGAGCATAATATAATAGCGCATTTATACCTGATAGCTGATTGAAAAATGCTATCAAAAAAGCTAGAATTAATGGGAATCTGTATTTTTTAAGGAATATATTTTCGTTAGGTACGGTGTTTTCCATTTCATCCTTAATCTCTAACATGAGCTTTTCTGGATCTTGATCTGGATTAATAATTTTAAGAACCCCTATAGCTTCACTATTTCTAAATTTGGTAAGCAACCAACGTGGGCTTTTTGGAATTGTTAAAGCAAATACTGTGTAAATAGCAGCAGGAAAAGCTTCCACACCTATCATCCAACGCCAAGCGTTTTCGCCCACATTATTTAATAAGTAATTTGATAAAAAAGCTATAAGAATACCAAACACAATGTTGAACTGGTATAAACCAACAAGTTTCCCTCTGTCCTTAGCCGGAGCAATTTCAGAGATATATGCCGGAGCCGCAATAGTTGAAGCTCCTACGCCTAAGCCTCCAATAAATCTAAAAATAGCAAATGTCCAAGGGTCATTTGCTAAACCAGAACCAATGGCTGAAATGGTATATAGTACACCTATCCATATTAAGGTGTTTTTTCTTCCTAATTTATTGGTAGGAATACCTCCAAAAAATGCCCCTACGACTGTGCCCCATAATGCCATGCCTATCACAACAATGCCATGGAACATATCAGATGAGTCCCATAATAATTGTAGCTTTTTTTCAGCGCCCGATATAACTACGGTGTCAAATCCAAATAAGAAACCTGCTAATGCTGCAGTAATAGACCAGATTAATATCTTTCTGTTCATGTGGTGGTGTATTTAGTTTAGTGTTCACAATGTACATTGAAAGTGCTTATCTGTATTTTAGATTTGTATCAAATGAATATGAAATTGTTAAGTCATTGTTAAATAACAAATAACTATTTGATTTACAATGCTTTAAAAATATTTATTGTTGTTGTTAAAAAATACAACTTTCAATATTGTTACATTTTTGTTTAAAATTGTAACACCAAACAAGCACATTCATTTGCTAAATTGACAAAAAGAAGGCCGTTTAATTAAGTACCTGAGTAAAAATTGGATGTAAAATAAAAAATCAGTCAAATAATTGACCAATATTTTATGAAAATACCAATTAAAAGAAGTGCTTTTTGTTCGAACTTACTCTTCTCTAAACTCTTTTGGTGATTTTTTAAATTTCACTTTAAAACTGGTGGAAAAATAATTGGGAGAAGAAAAACCGGTAGCGTAGGCAATTTCAGAAATTGTTAATTGTGTTTCTTGAAGCAAGTATTTCGCTTTTTCAAGACGAATATTTTGAATGTAATCACTAACATTTACACCTATAATGGCTTTCATTTTTCTGTACAATTGAATTCGGGATATATTCAAATTGTTTGCTAAATTTTCAACAGAAAATTTTGAATTATCAATGTTGTCATGAATTATTTTATTGACTTTAGAAATAAACTCTTGTTCTAAAGAACCAAAATTACTGATATCATCTAGAGTATGAACATTGTTTACAAAATAATAGCGAAGTTTTTCTCTATTATAGATCAGCGTTTTTATGGATTGTGATAAAATTGCAAAACTAAAGGGCTTGGTTAAGAATAAATCTGCTCCAACTTCCAGACTTTTAATATAAGATTCTTTATTGTTTAATGCTGTTAGAATGATGGTTGGAATATGAGACGTTCTTAAATCTTTCTTTAAAATTTCACAAATTTCGAAGCCACTTTTATCTGGCAAGCTAATATCGCATAAAATAATATCGGGGATTATCTCAATAGCCTTTTCAATACCATCCGTTCCATCTGATACATGCACACTATATTCTGAAGACAATTTACCTTTTAAATATTTTATCAAATCAGGATTATCTTCAATGATTAAAACGGAATAATGTTCATTATCATTTAGAACCAATTGTTCGCCAAAAGCATCGTCTTCGTACTCTAAATTAGAATGTATAATGGAACTATCAATAATATCTGGCTCATAAACTATTTCATCAGAATTTAAATGAACATTATCCTTGTAAAGCGTGATTATAAATTCTGTACCATGTTTAGAATTAACTTCAATGGTACCTTTATGCATTTCGATAAATTCTTTTGAGAGGTGCAACCCGATACCTGAACTTGCCTTATTATTATTAGACCCCTGAAAAAAGGCTTGAAACACATTATCCATTTCTTTTTTAGGGATGCCTATACCAGAATCTTTAAAATGAATTTTCACAAAATTGCTTTCAGCTTCATCAATAATATCTATTGAAATTGCACCGTTATTAGGCGTGAATTTAAACGCATTGGATAGTAGGTTAAAATACACTTTATCCATTAAATTTCTATCTAAAAAAATAAATAAATCTGGGTTATTAGTGTTTATAGTAAAACTGATATTCCGTTTTTGGGCTTCACGCTCAAAATCTTTAAAAATTAATTTAGAAAATTGGTACAAATTTGTTTTAGAAGCTTTTAGTATAAATTTACGGTCTTCTATTTTTCTGAAATCAAGCAACTGATTAATTAATCGAAGTAAACGTTTTGAGTTGTTATAGATTAAACCAACTTCATTCAATAGTTTATTATCTCGTATTACTTTGTTTTCAGTCAACGATTCGGTTGAAGATAAAATAAGTGTAATTGGGGTTTTAAATTCATGTGACAATCCAGTAAAAAAATTAACCCTGGCTTCATTACTAATCTTAACTTCTTCAGCTATCTTTTTAATTTGATTTCTTTGGATTGTGATTTTTTGGTTTCGTAGCTCAAGCTCTCGTTTTTTCTTTCTAAGTTTATTGCTAGAATAAATAATATAAGATGCTAACAAAACGCTAGTAATTAGCAGGCCCAATACCAGTTTTAAAATATTTGATTGGGTAGAATATGTTTTTTCCTGCTGTTTAATTCGTTCTTGCTGTTTTTCAATATTATTTTGGGTTTCATCAATTTTGTCAAATTGATTTTTCATGATATCTGCATTGTGTATATCAATAACTGTTGTAGTCAACAGATTTGATTTAGAAATTTTTTCACCCTTTACAATTCTCTCAGCCAATTTAATAGCTTCAGACCCGCCTGTCGGATATAAAATTGACGCTTTTAGAATTCCTTTTCTAACTAAATCAATACCTCCATTTTCTATATTAAGGCCATCTACCCCTATAAAATTAATATTGTCTATTCCTTTTTTTCTGGCAATTTGCCAAGATTCAAATGCTAAAAGATCATTAAAAGCATAGAAGTAATCGACCCGCACATTTTTAAGCGAATCAAGCACTCTTGATAATATTTTTTCATGTTCTTTAGGAGTTGTATAGTCAATACTTGCTACTACTCTTATATTTGTTAAACTATCTACAACTTCATAAAAACCTTTACTGCGCTCAACTGAAGGTGAAGCATTGTCGCCAACTTTAAGTTCAATTACGTTAGTTGTCGTTTTTGAGGCAGAAGCAATAAAATTTCCAGCATTTCTACCTACTTCTAAATTATCGGCCCCTACATAAGTCGTATATTTCTCTGAATTTATCTTTCTGTCAATTAAAATTACAGGGATGCCCTTATCAAATGCTTCTGAAATGACTGGTACCAATTTGTCTGATAGCATAGGAGAAACAATAATAACATCATAATTTCCTGAAATCATTGTCCTAATCTGTTCTATTTGTAGTTCAAGATTGTTATTAGCTTCAAAAATTTTAAGTTCAAATTCTGGTGATAGTGACGCTTGAACCTGCATTGAATGGTTCATAGATTCACGCCACGGATGATCACTTATACATTGTGAGAAACCAATTTTGTATTTTTTGGCTTTAGATGTATTTGAACATCCAAAAATTAAAACCATTAGAATAAATGACTTTAATATATATAATACGTTAGCTTTATGCATTTCTTAAATTATGGTAAGTTTCTCGAAGGTAAAAAATATTTAGGAAAATGAATCTCTTATAAATACTTTGTTTAAAAATATTGCATAGACATTTATTATCAAACTAATAGAATATCAACGCTTATTTTTTAATAACTTGACAAATTATTATATAAAACATAAACAGTAAAGAAATTATAATAAGAATAAATCAAAAGTTCGGCACAAAAAAAGGCTTAATAAGGATAATCCCTTGAAAGCCTTTCTATCACTGTGGAGAAGATGGGAACGGGTTAAACAAAATAATACAACTTCAGTTAACCCTTTAAAAACCTGTTAAATCATAATGAAATCAATACTTAACAAGGTTTTGTTAATATCTTTTTATTGATTTAGATTGTAGTAAATTGAATAAATTTTAAATTTACCGTACAGTAATCGTACAGATTTTAATCATGGCCTCAGTTAATTTTCTTTATAGATCGGTAAAAACCGAAGCTCCATTACAGTTAAGACTTTTATTTAGATATGAAGACATTGATTATGTTTTCGCAGCTAAAACTAAGTTATTAATAACTAAGGAGTATTGGGACAAACAGCACAAATTGAAAAAACCAAAGGATATAGAAATTCTTAACAGGCAATTTGAAATTAAAACAGAATTGAAAAATATTGAAAGTTATTTTTTAAATTCATTTCATAGTACGCATCCCAAATTAATTACTAAAGAATGGGTGGAAAAGGTAATGGAGTTGTATTACAATCCAAAGGGTTTAGATAAGTCCATACCTGAAACTTTGATAGGTTACATTAAATATTTTGTTAAGCAAAAGGAAAAAGAAGTTGCTTCCGCATCCATTAAAAAGTTTAACGTAATTAAGCATAAGCTACAAAGACTGGAATCTTATTATAATACAACATTACTAGTTGAAGATGTAGATGAAAGTTTTAAAAACAGGTTTGTCGAATTTTGTAAAATGGAAAATTACGCCATAAATACCATACAAAGAGAATTAGGTTTGATAAAAACCTTTTGTAAACACGCCAGAGCAAACGGTATTAAGGTTAGCAATCAAATGGACACTTTGAAGGTTCAAAAAGAAAAAGTAAGTCATATATTTTTGTCTTTTAAAGAATTGGAGTCCATTAACAAAACAGAATTAAAACACGATTACCTAAAAAACGCTAGAGATTGGTTAATTATAAGTTGTTATTTAGGTCAACGTATCTCTGACTTCATGCGGTTTAGAAAAAATATGATTAGGGAAGAAAATGGCAAGTATTTGTTAGAGTTTACGCAAAAGAAAACTAAAAAGGTAATGACCATTCCAATTCACCCCAAAGTGTTAGAAATATTAAGTAAGAATGGCGGTGATTTCCCAAGACAAATTTCTCATAAATGCTATAATGAATACATTAAACTTGTTTGTAAAAAAGCAAAAATCAAAGAAAAAGTTAAAGGTAGAAAACAGGATAATATTTCAGAAGATGATGCGGTAAAACAAATAAGAAATGTTGAAAAAGAATATAAGAAATGGGAGCTAGTGACTTCGCACATTGGACGTCGTTCGTTCGCTACCAATTTTTATGGTCAAATACCCACCAATTTTTTAATATATGTTACCGGACACAGTACGGAGTCCATGTTTTTAAGCTACATAGGAAAAAGCAATAAAGATATAGCTCTAGAATTAACCAAATATTTCTGATATGACAAAAGCCGATTATATCACCAAGTTATTTGATGCATTCATTGATAACGAAAATTTTTACGAACAAAGTGTTTTGAGAATAATGCATTTCGCTAAAAAAGAATTTATGATAACCAATTATGAGTTCTTGACTAGATCTGTTGAATTAGTTAATACCTGTATTAACAAGTCTGAAGAAAATCATGTTATTTTATTAAAGGACATATTACCTAAGATAAAACGTTATAATGAAACTAAAAATTCAAAAGAATATACCAAAGATGATTTACGATATTTTGATGAGATAATTAAAATGAGTAAATCGGAACCTAACTTCTCTTATCCTAGTGAAGTTACCTCCATTCATAGCTCAAATACGAACACAACTATTACTATTAGCAAACTAAATGCAATTAAGCATACCTTGAAAAAAATTTATAATCAAGTTTTGCTCTTAAAAGGAGATAAAAATCTCGATTATGAAGAAACGTTATTTTTGATAGAAGGGTTCAATACATCTGTGTTTAAAAGTAAGTTGGCTTCTTTGCTGTTCGAACGTTATGTAAAAGAATTTAAAGACAACAATAAAAAACAAGCCATATTTAGTTTTTTTTATGACACGATGAATAGATTAGGGTTAATACATTGCTCAGCACCTATTTTTATAAAAGAACTTGATAAGTATGCAATAGTTTTAGATAGGATAGATTCAAATCAATGCTATAGTCCCTCAAACCCAAAAGCAACAG
This sequence comes from Mariniflexile sp. HNIBRBA6329, assembly GCF_043558645.1. Taxonomy (NCBI): domain Bacteria; kingdom Pseudomonadati; phylum Bacteroidota; class Flavobacteriia; order Flavobacteriales; family Flavobacteriaceae; genus Mariniflexile; species Mariniflexile sp. HNIBRBA6329. Next base: position 357,939 of record NZ_JBIFXS010000001.1, read on the forward strand.
AATTCAAGTATATATATAAAGATATATTTGGTTGTTTTCCAGATATTTAATTTTGTATACGTAAAAACATGTTTTTTAAAACACGAATTCCTGTTTAAAAACACACAATTTCCTGTTAAACAAAAACCTGTGTTATTTTCAATTTTACACCATAATTAAAAAAAAACAATTATGGTAAACAAATCGATCCTATTATCGGAAATGACACCAGAGCAACTAAGGGACTTAGTGGACTCAAGTGTAAGAGGTCAACTAATTGACTTCAAAAAATCATTAGCAAATCTTCAAGCTAACGATGAATTATTATCTAGAGAAGAGGCATGTGCCTTTTTGAAAATCGATCCAAGTACTTTATGGCATTGGACAAACAAAGGCAAAGTAATGGCCTTTGGTATTGGTAACAGACGCTATTATAAGCGTTCTCAATTATTGGAATGTATTAAGCCTTTAATGAAATAAGCTATGACAAAGCAAGAAATTAGACGAGAGTTGTCCATATGTTTTCTTCAAGGTTTAAGGAACGAAATGGCTAAAAATCCAGAATTGCAAGCGGTTTGTTTTGTGGTAAAATTAAAGCCAGAACCCGACTATTCCAAATGTAGTAATGTAGTGATTAACTTTTTTCAAAATCAATAGCTCATGGACTACATAAGAATAGGTACAGAATATTACAAACTGTCAAATATGCCGCTGTTAAGTGGTGACACCTGTAATGTACTTCTAAAATGGAAAAAGGGAGAAATAATACAGGATGAAGGAAAAGAGGTTTTGAGCAAAATTCCAAAATATGATGGATTTTGCTCAATTCCTTCCAACACAAACTACCAGGAGAGTGTTAATGGGTTTTATAATAAATTTGAAAAGGTTGAACATCAATTTGAAGCAGGTGAGTTTCTAAAAACGGATATGTTTTTAAAACATATTTTCGGGAATCATTATGAACTTGGGTTAGACTATTTAACAATTTTATGGCAGCAACCTACCGAAATTTTACCCATTTTATGTTTAGTTAGTCAAGCTAGAAACACTGGGAAAACTACTTTTTTGTATTGGTTGAAGTTAATTTTTCAGGGGAACATGACCATTAATAAAAATGAGGATTTTCGCAGCCAATTTAATTCAGATTGGTCGAACAAAGAAATTATAGCGGTTGATGAAGCTTTGTTAGATAAAAAGGAAGATAGCGAACGCATCAAAAACTTATCTACAGCTAGATCTTATAAAACGGAAGCGAAAGGTATTGACAAAAAGGAATCTGGTTTTTTTGGCAAGTTCATATTGTGCTCAAACAATATTGATAATTTCATATTAGTTGATGAAGATGAAATTAGATATTGGGTACTTGATGTCCCACAATTTAATTCGGAAAACCCCAATTTGTTAGATGAATTAAAAGTTGAGCTGCCGCATTTTATGTTTTACTTAAATCAGCGGCAGATTGTAACTCCCAGAACAACCCGAATGTGGTTTACTAAAGAACAAATTCACACAAAGGCACTATTGCGTTTAGTCAAGGGAAATAGAACATATTTAAACAGGGAGATTGAAGAAATTATAATTGATGATTTTATAAAATTTGAAGTTGAAGTTTTGCAGTATTCATTAGGTGACCTAGTAGAAAAACTGTCGAAAAATAATATTCGGGCAACAAGCGCAAATATTCGTAAATGTTTGAATGATAAATTTCAATTGGAAAGCACAAACAGCACCTACATCAAATACCATTTAGCGAATATGCCGAGCGGTGGGTTAATAGTAGAAGAAACCAAATGTAAAGGACGATATTATACTTTTTTAAAAGAGAATTTTATTTTAAGCGCAGTTTAGTGTTGATTTGTTGTTGGTTCGTTCATGTCTTTGAATTATGTGGCTTTGGACGTAAACCACGAGTCAACAACAAATCAACAAATTTTTACCTATTTTCTTGTTGCTCCTTTGTTGAAAGGTTGCATCTCTTAAACACCCTGTAAAATATACGGATTGCAGGTTTTATCAACAAATCAACACATGTTTCACAAATTATTTAACCCTAGACCAAATATCTAAATATCTAAACAAAAAGGTTGTTGTAAATCGTGGTAGCACCCAAAACCCAAATAATATTGCACAACAAGTTTAAACTTACTCAAAAAGTTGGTTTTTATGATTCAAAGTGATACAAACACCAACACCCAAAACCCAGTAGGTTGGTGCACAACGGGTAAATTACCACAGATAACTCGTTTAAAAAATTACATGGTATTAGCTACACAGCTATACCACCAACCCACACCAATTAATATACAATGGGTTTGTACATAACTGTTCGCTTGTATTTTAATATGGTTTTACTTAATTAAATACCACATACCACACCAAAAACTTGTGGGTGTGCGCGCGGTTTTTAATGTTTATACACGAACACCCCAATAATTTGGCATTGTTTTACAACACCAACACCCAAACCCAAAAAAAATGTGGGTGTGCTTTTTTAGGTTTAAGTTATTCTGATAACGTAGTTTTTCGGTTTATATATATTACACGGCACACCCAAACCCAAAATCTGTTATTAAGTTATTTGTTAAAAATTACAAACCGTAAGTAAAGTTTTATATTTTTATGGGCGTCGAGATTTAAAAATAACCGTTTTAATCCATCCGCATTACGGATATTAACTATTTTTATCCTCTATAAATTTTTAAAGTAAACAATGGCCCAAAACAAACTCACATTAAGTACCCTAGAAAGCTGGCTTTGGGATTCAGCAAACATATTAAGAGGCAGCATAGACTCCTCCGATTTTAAAAACTACATTTTCGGCTTGCTGTTCTTAAAGCGTTCCAACGATGTGTTTGAAGAAGAAGTAGAAAACATTATGAAACGCGAAGGCTTTACTAGAGAAGACGCCGAAGACGCAACCTATTTCCAACTGCCCAAAGAAGCCCGATGGAACAGCATAAAAACCCATACGGAAAATATTGGTATTGCGCTCGATAAGGCCTTTGCAGCCATAGAGCAGGCAAACACCAGTTTAGAAGGGGTTATGACCGCCACTAAGTTTGGCGATAAAGAAAAACTATCCGATGAGCTGCTGCAACGCCTATTGCGCCACTTCAACCAACACTCGTTGCGTAACGACCATTTAGAGTCTAACGACCTATTGGGCGATGCCTACGAATACCTTATTAAAATGTTTGCCGATGATGCCGGTAAAAAAGGAGGCGAGTTCTACACCCCACGCGGGGTGGTGCAGCTTATCGTACAGCTTATAAAACCCGAACCCAAACAAAAGGTGTACGACCCCACCTGTGGGTCGGGGGGTATGCTTATAGAATCTGCCCGATACATTGCCCAACAACCCAACGGTAAAGTGGGCAATAACGTAAACGTGTCCTTATACGGGCAAGAAAAAAACCTGGGCACTTGGGCCATTGGCAAACTAAACATGTTGCTGCACAACTTTATGGATGCCGATATACGCAAAGGCGACACCCTAACCGCACCACAGCACAAAAACGACCAAAACGAACTAACGCTTTTTGACCGCGTTATTGCCAACCCACCCTTTTCTATGGATGGGTGGTGGACGCCCGCCGAAAACGCCATAGAGGTAAAGCTCGATAAAAACGGTAAAGAAAAGAAAGTAACCCCCAATTATACCAAAGTGGTAAGCGACCCCTATGGGCGTTTCCAGTATGGCATACCGCCACGTGGTTATGCCGATTTAGCTTTTTTACAGCACATGGTAGCCGTATTAAAACAAGATGGTAAGGCAGGGGTGGTACTGCCACATGGTACCCTGTTTAGAAGCGGTACCGAAGGCGCCATACGCCAAGGCCTCTTGGAAGCCGATTTGGTTGAGGGCATTGTAGGCTTGCCAAGTGCCCTGTTTTACAACACGGGAATACCAGCCAGCATCTGGATAATTAACAAAAACAAAACCGAAGCCCAAAAAGGCAAGGTTATTATTATAGATGCCAGTAACGACTATAAAGAAGGCAAAAACCAAAACGAACTGGAAGCAACACACATAAACCGCATAGTAACCGCCTATGATGGCGCTACCAATGTAGATAAATACATGCGTGTGGTAGATGTAAAGGAATTGGCCGAAAACGATTATAACCTAAACATTTCCCGTTTTATTGATACCAGCGAACCCGAACCCGAAATAGATATTAAAGCGGTGCACCAGAAACTGGAAACCTTGGAACAAAAGGAAGCCGACATTGATAAAAAATTAGCTGAATTTTTAAAGGAGTTGGGGGTATGAATGGAAATATAAACACTTGGAAAGAATTAAAAATTGAGGATTTAGGAAAAGTTGTATCTGGAGGAACTCCAAAAACTAACAACCCAAACTTTTGGGATGGTGATATAAATTGGGTTACCCCTACCGATGTAACTTCGTTAAATGGTAAAAAGTACATTTATTCAACTAAAAGAAAAATTTCAATTGAAGGTTTAAAAAATTCATCAGCTAACATGCTTCCAGTTGGTACTTTAATTGTTTGTACTAGAGCTACAATTGGTGCTTCTGTGGTTAATAAGGTGCCAATTTCAACTAATCAAGGTTTTAAGTCATTAATAACGAAGCCTGAAGTGTCCTCTGAATATATGTATTATTGGATGTCAAACAATAAAAACGAACTTATTAAACAGTCAAGTGGTAGTACTTTTCTAGAATTATCAACAACGTCTTTTAAAAGTTTAAGTGTATTACTACCATCCCTCCCAGAACAACAAAAAATAGCCGATATATTAAGCACCGTAGATGCTAAAATAGAGGTGATAGACCAACAAATTTCCGAAACCCAAGAACTTAAAAAAGGCTTGATGCAACGCCTGTTAACCAAAGGCATTGGGCACACCCAGTTTAAAGACTCCCCTTTGGGTAAGATTCCTGTGAGTTGGGAGGTGGTGAAGCTAGAGCAATTAGGTGATTTTTTTAAAGGGAAAGGAATATCTAAAGCAGAGATTCTAGAGAATGGTCAATATCCTTGTATTAGATATGGGGAGATTTATACTATTTATGACACAGTAATCAAGAAGTTTCAATCCTTCATCAACGAGGAATCAGCAAATAATAGTTTCCAATTTAATAGTGGCGATTTACTCTTTACAGGTTCTGGAGAAACAATTGAAGATATTGGAAAGTGCGTTACTTATATCGGAAGCCAAAAAGCTTTTGCCAGTGGTGATATAATTATTCATAGACCAGAGAAGGGCGATTCTAGATATTTATCATACTATATGAATAGTCAAATAATAAGAAGTCAAACCAAGAAAATGGGTCAAGGGAATTCTGTAGTCCATATTTACGTTAAACACTTATCTCAATTAGTGCTTTCATTTCCTCCAATTATAGAACAAGAGCGAATCGCAAAAATTCTTGGTTCGGTGGATGATAAACTAGAAGTTTTAGAAGAAAAGAAAACCCACTATCAAGAGTTAAAACAAGGTTTGATGCAACAATTGTTAACGGGCAATATTCGGGTTAAAACAGAGGTAGGCGTATGAGTGTAACAAGCCAAGATTTAGAAAGCTTTGAAGCAGCGTGCCAAAGTGATTTACACGAAATTAGAAAATCGTTAAACGCCTTTAATATATTTAACGTTTTGGGTATTCAATACCGCGAAATACGCCACAGCAATTTTCTAGGTTGGTTGTTTAGCCCCAACGAGTCGCACCAATTGGGCGATGTGTTTTTAAGGAGTTTGTTTAAGGTTATCAATCAGGTTGGGTTGTTTACGCCAGAAGAATATAAGGTTTTTTCAGATTTCAATGTTTCAAAAACAGAGGTTTACCGAGAAGAAATTCATAACATAGACATTCTAATAGTTAATAAAGAACATGGTTTTGTAATAACCATAGAAAATAAAATACATGCCAATTACTCCATTGACCAGTTATCAAAATATCATAATTACGTTGTAGATAATTATACCGAATTTGGGAAACATATATTTTTAACGCTCACACCTACACGAAGCGAAAGCCATAAAGGGTTTATTGCTGGTGAAAATTATACCAACATAAATTACCAACACATTATCGACCTGATAGAAGCTAATAGACTAGATATAGATAAAGCCCTTCCAACCGTAAGAGAAAGCATTAACCAATACAAAGCCATGGTAGAAAAAGATATTACACACACCAGTAAAGAAGTGTTATTGGCAAAAGAAATATACAAAAAGTATAAAAAGGAAATAGATTTTATTGTTAAGAATCAGGAAAATTTTGCTTTGTACCGCGATAGTATGTACAACTATATTAAAAACGGAGGTATTGAAGGTTTTGAGGTAAGCCATGAATTATATAAACAAGATTGTGTTTTTTTATTGCCAAAAAATGATAAATTAAAAGAATTGTTTCACTTTTCTGAAGCAAAATCAAGAGGTGGGGATTATATTTTTAGCTTGGTGTTAGAATTGGAAAAAGATGCCGTTTGGTTAAAGTTTGGCTTCGGAAAAATAAACGATTGTGATAATAAAAAGCATATTGAATTGATTAGAACCACGCAGTTTGACGCCATGAAAAAGTTTGAGTGTTTTAAAACGCCACAGTTTAATATCAATTTTCATAATGATACTGCTACTTCTAGTTACCCTGCAATTTGTGGCGTACCCTTGTTTAATGATGATGAATACTTCGAATCTAAATTAGATGTTTTGGAATTGTTGCAAGACCGATTTACTTTTATCAATAACCAGCTTATCCAACCTTGGGTACAAGAATGTTTAGCTAAATTATAAAAGCATGAGCCAATCGCCAGAATACAAATACAGCGAGCTGCCAGCAATTACTTTATTGCAAACGCTGGGGTATCAATATTATGATGCCTCTAAACACGACGAGCGCAGTAATAACACCGAAGTCATTTTAAAGGATAGGTTATTGGCTGCCATAAAAAAAATAAACCCTTGGCTTAACGATAACAACCTAAACAAAGCCTTTACCCAAATAACCAGTGTAAACGGTGCATCCTTAATGGAAATAAACCAAAACATTTGGGAGCTTATAAAAGGCGGTACCTTTACCGTAAAACAGGTTATTAACGGGGTAGAGGAATTTAAAGCGGTTCATTTTATAGACTATCTAACCCCAAATAACAATGATTTTTTGGTGGTAAATCAAATAAAATACCACGGTAGGTACCAAAACTCGGTACCCGATTTGGTGGTGTATATCAATGGCTTGCCCATAGGTGTTATAGAATGTAAATCGCCCACAGCACCCACGGCATGGGATTCGGCTTATAACGATTTAAAATATTACCAAGAAAACTCACCAAAACTGTTTCACTACAACCAAATATGCGCCGGTATATGGCAAGTAGGTGGTAGGTATGGTGCCATCAATGCCCCAAAACAATTTTATTCGGTGTTTAAAACCAGTAAAGACGATACCGATATTTTAGACTTGGCAAAAACCGAGCAAGATAAATTACTCCTGGCCTTATTTAAAAAGGAACGGGTGCTGGACATTATCAGGCATTTTGTACTGTTTGAACTGGATGAGGGCGTAACCATAAAAAAACTACCGCGTTACCAACAAATACGTGCCACCAACAAAACCATTACTAGGTTGCAAGCGGGTGAAGGCGGTGTGGTGTGGCACACCCAAGGCTCGGGTAAATCGTTAACCATGGCCTATGTAGCTAGAAAACTGCAAGCCCCCGAATACGGTTTTAACAACCCCACGGTTATGATTATGACCGATAGAAAGGATTTGGATAGGCAAATTACCACCACTTTGCAAAATGTGGGTTTTAAAAACGTAAACCAAGCATCATCGGTGGTGCATTTAGATAAATTACTGCGTAACGATTACGGGGGTATTATTACCACCACCATACAAAAGTTTCAGGAAACCGATAAAGAAGCCACCGCCAGTACCGACCAAACCGAAATGGAAGAACGTGGTGATGTGATGATTGAAAAACACCTAAAGGAAAAGACCCTTGTAAAAATTACCAAAGAACTTCAAAAAGGAAAGTGGGTAGAGGTGGAACGGGTGGAAATTCAATTGGAAGAATTATCTAAAAAAGAAAACCTCTATATTTTAGTCGATGAGGCTCACCGTAGCCATTACGGGTTTTTAGCATCGTTTATGCGTACCGTATTGCCCAATGCCAAGTTTGTGGCTTTTACGGGAACACCCATTTCAAAAGAAGATAAATCGACTCTAGGCGAGTTTTACGGGGGCGATTATATTGATGTATATACCATAAAAGAAGCCGTTGCCGATGGTGCCACGGTTGAGTTGCTGTACGACGAAGGCATTGCCAAACTGGATGTTAAAAAAGAGGCACTGGACAAGGAGTTTGAAGAAAAGTTTGGAGACTATTCCGCAGAGAAAAAAGATAAACTAAAAAGTGATGCCTTACGCAAATACCAATTGAGTAAAGGGCGTATAAACGACATTGTAAAACATATTGTAGACCATTTTAGGGATAAAATATACCCAGATGGGCATAAAGCCATGATTGTATGCAGTGGTCGCCCACATGCTTTAAGATACCAAGAAGCCTTGCAACGGTTGAAAGACCAAGGCTATCATGCGTTTGAATCGAAAGTGGTGATGAGCATGGGGTCGCCAAAATCGGACCCCATTGCCAAGGAATACTATGAAACTTTAGAGTGGAATAGAAAGCACCCACAAGATAAAAAGCCCATACACCTAGTTGCACCCGAAGCCATTAAAGAGGTAACCGATAGTTTTAAATTGCCTTTTGGAGATGAAGCAGACACGGAGAAATCGGGCAAAAAGAAGTATGATAATACCGCCTTTATAATTGTGTCCGATATGTTGCTTACGGGGTGGGATGCCCCTATAGCCTCCTGTTTGTATTTAGATAAACCCTTAAAGGAACACAACCTGTTGCAAGCCATTGCTAGGGTAAACCGCAGCAGAAAAGGAAAAGCAGCGGGCTATATTGTAGACTATAATGGTATTACCGCCTATTTAATACAGGCATTGGAAATCTTTTCGGGTGATATCCGTCCAGACGATATTTTAAAGAACATCAACGAAGAGTTGCCCAAGTTGGAAATGAACCACACCAAGTTGGTCGATTTTTTTAAACCCTTACGCATTGATAGGCATTACAACCGCAACGACTATATGGATGCCGCGGTTAGGTTTATAGAACCCATCAACAAACGCGATGATTTTAAAACGCTTTTAAAGGATTTTAATAAATCGCTTAACATCGTATTGCCCAATACCAAGGCGATGAAATACCAAGGGGATTTTAAGCTTTTCAATGAAATAAAACTAAGAGCTAGAAACGCCTTTCCGGATGATGAAGAACTGAAGATTACCAAAGACGAAAGTAACATGCTGCAAGGTATGATAGATGCGCACTTAATAGCCCAAGGCGTAGAAAACCTATTGGAAGAGCCCATTTCCATTATAGACAAGGATAAGTTTAAGGAGGAAATCATGAACGCATCGCCAGCTACCAAAGAGTTGAAAATGCGCAACAATTTAAAACACACCATAAAAGTAGGTTTAGATAAAAACCCCGATTTTTACAAACCCTTGGCGCAACGTTTGGATGAACTATTGAAGTTAAAAGCCGAAGAGCGCATCACGCAATTGGAACTGTTAAAAGCCTATGCCGACATGCAAGATAAAATCATAGAGCAACAAAAAGAAGGCGAAGCAAAAGGCTTTAAAACAGAACGCCAACGGGCAGTTTACGATGCTATGAAAGTGTTGTTTGCTGAAGATGCCGAAGATGCCACCAAAACCATATTCGACCTGATAGCAGGAGAGTTGAACATTGTGGGTTGGCAAGCAAAAGGACAGGTAAAAAAGGATATAGAAAATAAGATGCGCCGCTATTTAACCACTGCCAAAATAGAACGGGAAGCTGCCAAAGAAAAAGCAAAAGAATTGGTAGAGGTACTTATAAAAAACAAAGATGCCTAAAGTACAGTACGGAGATAAGGTTATAGAATATACATTCCTTCAAAAAGAAGGGCTAAAATCGCATTACATCAGTGTACAAAAAGATACGGGGGTGGTGCTAAAGGGCAGCCCTGTACCATTGGAAAAAGAACAGGCGTTTATACTTAAAAAAGCCCGATGGATATTGGAAAAAATGGAATTGGTTGAAGCCATAGGTTATGACGATATTGTAACAGGGTCTAGAATACCCTACTTAGGGAAAAAGTACTATGTAGAGGTATTTGTAAAGCAGGATTTAGACGAAGTAACTATAGATTTTACGGAATCGAAATTCAAAGTATTGGTGCCCAAAGACCAAAACATCCAAGACACTTTAAAAGGAGCATTCGAAGACTTTTTTAGAGCCAAAGCCCAAGAGAAAATAATGCCTAGGGTTAAAAAATGGGCAAAAAAAACAGGTTTGGACTTTAAAGATGTAAAGATTAGAAAATTAGAAAAACGCTGGGGAAGTTGCACACCCACCAACAGCATTTTAATAAATATAGATGCCATTAAATTGCCTTTTAGTTTAATTGATTATCTCATAGTACACGAACTAGTACACACCAAAGTAAAAAGCCACTCCAAAGAATTTTGGGCAGAACTTTCCAAACACATACCAAACTGGAAAGAACTGGACGATAAAATGTATGGGATGAAGTTGTAGCAATATTATTATATTGAAATTACCATAGCTAATTTAACCTATTTGCTATGGCCACAAAAAGCATGAAATAATTTTATAAGAAAAACAGATAATGTGTAAAGTGTCGGATAAAATAAAGTTTTGTACTTGTGTAGATGAAAAAGTAGATATTGAAGAACTGAACCATTATTGGGTTTTGCATAGGTATAATAAAAATAAAGATTTGATTGTAGTAGGTATGCCAACACTTCCACAAATGTTCAACCCTATGTTTGATATTAATGAAGAGCTGCTGCTTAATACTTTAAATTCTGCGGATGCTTTCGATAAAAACCTCGATTTAAAACCTGGTGATCGGCTAGAAGTAGTATTATGTAACCATGGTAGATCAAACGAAGTAACATTGTATTTTAATTTTAAATATACAGGCAAAAAATGGAAACCCATAGAAGCCGATGCTTTTGAATTAATGAATCGGTTTGATGCGGTACAGCAAGGTGAGGTAAAAGAAAAAGAATAGTAAATATTAATTCAAGCGCTCCGATATATGTTTTATATCGGGCCATATAATAATAATTTTAGGCAATGATATATTTATGTAACCCAAAAGATTGAGTTTTTTATATACAGGTTTATAGAAAAACCTAATCTTCTTTTTTTGGAGATTTAACAAGCTTCTTTAAAGTTTCTAAAAAACCCTGTTCTTTATCCTCTTTATTTATTTTAACATCCTCTTTGGGTCTTAGAGGGTCTTTATTCTTTTTATTCATACCTTTAATTCTTTATCACATACTCCCGTATAAAATTCAAATATATACGAATCATTGTGGTTAAAATATTTAGGTTCTATATAAACCATATTGATGCCACATTCTCTACCTATTCTGTACATTCCTTTATCAAAACACAAAACTACATCTACTTTCTTATATAATGCACAACCAAGAATCATTAAATCTTTAGTTAAAATCTCCCTGTTCACTTTAGAATTTAATTCTCCCCATTTTGACAATGAGTCTTTTTGATAATTTACCCCTAACTTATCTATAAACTCGATATTGTATAAATCTGCAACATCTTCATCAAAATCAACTATCTCTATATTGTCAGCGTTTAGAGCTTGTACAATTAATTTAGTTTTATTAACTCCATTTGGTTGACTTGAATCTATTATTTCTGCAATAGAAATAGAAGATACATATATTTGTCTTTTTTCTGTTTTTTTATCGGTAATTTGTGCTTCTGTATCAGCCAAGTATTCCATTAACTTGTTTGCAAATTCGTTAATCTCTTTACCATATTTTTTATAGCTGATAACTTTTACTATTACTGTTGTATCAACAAGAATTTTTTTCCAAGATGTCGTTATTCCCATATAATTATGTCTTATTCAAATACAAAATTTAAGCCAGATAAATCAATTTCATTCAAATTATAAGGAAACTTTAATTCCGATTTTTGTCTGTAACTAATTAATTCCGCGCTTAAAATTCTATCACTATCAAGTGATTTTTTCAATCTTACTTTTGCTCTTATTTTACTTTTTCTATAATAAGTAGCTAATTCTTCATGCTGCAAAGGATTTATGAATATTTTGAAATTTTTAGTATCTGATAAATAAATATGTAGGTGCTTTGGGTTTAATTCTTTATCTCCAATAAGTGTGATATAGCCTTCAAAACTTTTATTTGAATAGTAATAATCTACAGTTCTTTCGCTAAATCCGTGGGGTATTGTTAAAACGGAAATACCTGCTGAATTTAAAATTTCAAGATACCAATCAGGCTTTATAACCTTTACTATTGACTTTTTATATCTTAGTTTTTCATTAGTTAATTCAACATTATTTTTCTCTAAAATATCTTTATTTAAGTCAATAAATCGTTCTTCTAAAACCTCATTAGGAGTTGTAAATCCACATTTATAACAATTGTCAGTAATTTGGGATAATACAATATTATCAGTCTTATTAGCGGAAATAGCAGAATATAAAGATTTTAATATTTCCGCTAAATCATCAATTGATACAGCGTTAGTAAAGTCTATATTTTTTTCTTTGCTATCAAATTTTAAATAAAAACTATGCATTTTTAATCAAGTCTTTATAAGTTAGTTTTTGAGTTGCATTTGCTATACAAACATCAAATTTAGAACCATCTGTCATTTTTCTATTATTGTATCTGAAAGTATATTCATTTACATATTTAGACAAATGCTTATCGCTTACATGATGATAAATACCATCAATTCCTCTTTTTAATAACGACCAAAAATTTTCTATGTTATTTGTGTGTACTGCACCATCAACATATTGATTTGCAGAGTGTTTAATAAATTGGTGGTCGTAATTGTTAGCTAATATACGATAACTTTTCCATTCGTCTGTGTATATTTTACTACCCTTAACAATTTTATTCTCTATTATAGGTCTTAATGTTTTGCTTGTGGTATCGGACACAGGAATAGCATAAACCTTGCCATCACGCTCTAAAATACCAAGCACAGGAGTTTTAGTTTTTGCGCTTCTGCCTTGTGTTCCTTTTGTTCTCTTATTCATATGTTTATTTTTTTCAAGTCCTCCCATCCATGTTTCGTCTATTTCAACAACGTTGCTAAACGCTTCTTTAGTAGGTTCAAATGAAGTTCTAATACGTTGCAACATAAACCATGCGCTTTTTTGAGTAACTTTTATGTCTTTCGCTAATTGATGTGAAGAAATCCCCTTTTTTATGCGCAGTGATTAAATATATAGCCACAAACCATTTTCTTAATTCTATTCTACTGTCTTCAAAAATAGTTCCAACACGAACACTAAATTGTTTTCTACATTTATTGCATTTCCAATTCTTGCCACCAGTTTTTAAACGATATGCTTTATCACTTGCACAGTAAGGACATTGCGCAGAACCGTTCCATTTAACTTTAGCTAAATAGTCTATACATTTTTCTTCCGTATTGAAGTAATCAAGCAATTCAAATAAACTATCGAAATCCCTAATATTCACTGTTTTAGCACATATAAATTATCTTTTTAAGATATTTAAATTTACAATATTTATTCTTAACATACAAATATACCATGTTATTTTTGTATATTTGTTTTATGAAAACATATCAAGAAAGGCAAGAGGCTAAGAAGTATTACGTTTTATTAGAGAATAAAGATGTTTTAGGGGTTTTTGGAAGTTTAAAAAGCGTTTGCGAATACATCGGGGATAAATTCCCAAGTTATTGGACTTTAGTTAGAAAAAAAACTGATAAATTTGAATACGGAAATTATTCACTACAAATTGTAAAACCAAAATAAAAAATAATGACATTTATAGAAATCGTTGACTTAGGAGGAACTGTGCACTCAATAAATACAGCACATATTATTGAAGTATCACAATTTGAAAAAAATGAAACCAATATCATATTATCAAACGGTAATGTAATATACACTTCTTTATCAAAGTTTGATGTAGTAAAAAAAGCAACAGGATTAAATATTTAATTTGGGTTACATAAATATATCATTGCCTAATTTTAATATAATGGATCAACTTTATTCATTAGAAAAAATTTTACAATTATAGGTTTAACTGGTAAAACAGGTGCTGGCTGTACACAAAAAGCTAAAGCGCTGTCTAATAAAGATTTTGTAATAACCTTAGATCCTTTATATAAAGATGAAACTTCGGATATTGACCAGCTGAAACTGTATGTTTGTGTAAAGTACCTGACAAATGAAAATATTTCTTCAAACATTTTCGCACGGTTTCGGTATGAACCACAACATTGAATATAGACAATTTTATATCTTAATAATTTAAAATTAAGTAGATTCTTTCCAAGAAAAAAGAATCTTACAAATTGTCGTTTTATAAATTACTCATTAGAATACGTTTTGTTTAAAAGAAAGGATTTAATCGTACAATAATCATACAATTTACGAAAACAAAAAACCCTAACTAATTGACAATCAATCATTAGGGTTTATTTTAAGTGGAGAAGATGGGATTCGAACCCACGACCTCTTGACTGCCAGTCAAGCACTCTAGCCAACTGAGCTACATCCCCGACTAGTTATTTTAATTCACTTAGCACTAAAACGGGCAAGTTACTGTTAAAATCTTTTTTGTAAATCTGGTTTTTTTCCCACTTCTTCATGAAAAAACCTCTTTTACGTCTTACAACACAAAGCATATCTGGGTCATGCGTTTTATAATGCTCTAAAACACCATGATATGTTGTTGGGTTTTCAGAATAGGTTACATCTGAAACTATAGTTTTTAATTCGTTATTTAAATCAAAATCGCCTTCATTATAATACGGTGTTTTTACCAAAAGTAAATTTACTACCGCTTTAAAATTATCTTTTACAGCTTTAAGTGGACTAAGCACACCTTCATTTTTGATGATAGCCGATTTTACAGCCATCAAAATAGTTTCAATAGGCTTAAAAACATAACCTTCTGGTATTATTACCGTTGGAATGGTGGTTTGCTTTATAATTTTCCCGGAAGTTCTTCCTAAAAACACCTCTTCATCTTCCGAATAAATTCTTGGTTCAATTAAAATCAAATCAATATTTGCTGCTTTACAAGCCAACTCAATGGTATCAATAAACTTTCCTTTAAGCGCTCTTACTACAACCTCAACATTTTTTGTATCCACTTTAGAAACCAAATCGTTTAAGTAATTAAGCGTATCTTCTTCTAAAATATGATCAATTTTTATCATGGTACCTGCCTTTGTGTAAACATTATATACTTGAACTACATAAAGTTTAGCTCCAAACGCTTGGGCAAAATCTACAGCATATTGCAAATTACTCAATGCATTTTGCGAAGCTCCAACGGGTACTAAAATATTTTTCATGCTGTAATTAATTTAATGCAAAAGTAATTAATTAAATGAATTGCATAAAATTCTGCACAAATATAGACGAAATTAAGCTGTAATTTTAAATTAATTTATAATAAAACATCCTTTCCATTACAGTGAATTTATATGACAAATATTTTTACATTTGTGCTTTAAATTCAACAACTATGGATATTTTAAGTTTTATAAGTGGTAACGGTTTATTTCTGGTTTTAGCCCTTGTATTAATCATTGTTTATTTTGTAAACCGAAGAAAAAGACGCTAACTAACGCGTTTTTAACCATCCGGTTATACTTAAACGTTCGGTGTTTACGGGTTTTACTTCGTGCTCTATAATTTGACTTTCAAAAATAACCACGCGCCCAGGAAACGGATAAATAACCTTTTCAACTTCCTCGCCATTTTCGTTTAAATAGAGCACCAATTCACCGCCATTTTCGGGCAACCAACCATCTTCATTCAAATAACAAACAAAGGATAATTTGCGTCTGTCGTCATTCTGGAACGTATCAATATGCCTTTTATAAAAAGTATCTTTCGGGTAAATGGCGTAATGAAACTCTTTGTGCAAAATACCCAAAAAGCAAGTTCTGTTTAAGTAGCTAACCAAATCGTTAATCTTCTTAAAAAACAAAGCTTCGGCGGCATTCACATGACTTTCGTCCATCCATAAAATAACGTCGCCCCTAATCGATTTTACAATGGTTTCATTCAACCTATTTCCAATAGCCGCTTTTTTAAAACTGTGTTCTTCATGTTTCTCTTGAATCGATTGCCTTAAAACCGCAACTTCTTCAGCAGTAAAAAAATTCTCAACAATACTAAATTGTTCCGTTCCAATGTCTGTAATTATTTGTTCATACAGCGAATTTTCAACAAAATCAATAGCTTCAAAAAGATGATTCATAAGTATTTAGCGATAAATCTCTTATCCAGATTGAACAAAAGCGCGCAAATGTAATCTAAAAACAAATTGCTTTTACAAAACAACTATCTTTGTACTTTAAATTTTTCACAAATGAGCTTTATTCGCATCACAAAACAATTTTCTTTCGAAACCGGACACGCCCTTTACGGGTACGATGGCAAGTGCAAAAACGTACACGGACACAGCTACAAACTATCGGTTACCGTTATTGGAAAACCCATTGCCGACACCAACAACGTAAAATATGGCATGGTAATAGATTTTGGCGATTTGAAAAAAATAGTGAAAGAAGACATTGTAAACGTGTTCGACCACGCCACCGTTTTCAACAAAAACACACCACACGTAGAGCTTGCCAAAGAATTGGAAGACAGAGGACACAACGTACTATTAGTTGATTACCAACCAACTAGCGAAATGATGGTCATCGATTTTGCAAAAAAAATAAAGCGCCGTTTACCCGAAAACATCGAATTGCACTCCTTAAAACTTCAAGAAACCGACAGCTCCTTTGCAGAATGGTTTGCGTACGACAATATTTAGGGCGTTCCCCTATCGGGTCGGGCTATACATTACAATCTTTTTAAACGTCTTTGCGAGGACAAAGGACGAAGCAATCTGCTGAACCATTACTCAGCCAAAACTTAAGTATTTTTCAAATTTAAAAAGGATTTTCATTTCTATCCCTGACGCGCCCATCAGCTACTTGCAGTAATAAAACAAATATTCCTGCATTAGTGGCATAATCACCCAGAATCTTCATTATTTTTACGCCATAACAATAAGATTCCTGCCTTCGCAGGAATTATTTATATTTACCGCATGAATATTCCAGAAGGAAAAAAAATATATTTCGCCTCCGATAACCATTTAGGAGCACCAACCATAGAAGCTTCTCGCCCGCGCGAAAAAAAGTTTGTGGCTTGGTTAGACAGCGTTAAGCACGATGCTGCAGCTATATTTTTAGTGGGCGACCTATTCGACTTTTGGTTTGAATACAAAACCGTAGTACCAAAAGGCTTTACAAGAACTTTAGGCAAACTTGCCGAAATTACAGATTCTGGAATTCCTGTTTACTTTTTTGTGGGCAACCACGATTTATGGATGAATGGTTATTTTCAAGACGAATTGAACATTCCTGTTTACCATAAACCAAAAGAATTCACCTTTAACAACAAAACCTTTTTTATTGGTCATGGCGATGGTTTAGGTCCGCACGATAAAGGTTATAAACGTATGAAAAAGGTGTTTACCAATCCGTTTTTTAAATGGGTTTTTAGGTGGACACATCCAGATATTGGCGTAAAAATAGCCCAATACCTATCGGTAAAAAACAAATTGATTTCAGGTGATGATGATGCTAAATTTCTTGGTGAAGAAAAGGAATGGTTGGTGCAATACTCCAAAGAGAAACTAAAAAACAAACACCGCGATTATTTTATTTTTGGCCACCGTCATTTGCCTATGGAAATCAACCTAAATGAGACGTCAAAATACATCAACCTTGGCGATTGGATTTCTTATTATACTTACGGGGTTTTTGATGGAGAAAATTTTGAGCTGAAAAAGTTTTAATCTTTATTATGTTCTTCCAAATCCTTTGTTAAGTCCAGTTTTCTAAACGTTGGCGATACAATACCTGTAGTAATAACGGTAATCAACGTCATGGTTCCTCCAAAAACAACCGCAGTAACTGTACCCATAAGTTTAGCGGTAACGCCACTTTCAAAAGCACCCAATTCGTTAGAAGACCCCACAAACATAGAATTTACCGATGATACACGCCCACGCATATGATCTGGGGTTTTTAACTGTAAAATAGTTTGACGGATAACCATAGAAACGCCATCGGTCATTCCACTAAAAAACAAGGCCACTACCGATACCCAGAATATAGACGACAACCCGAACACGATAATACACACCCCAAAACCAAAAATAGCCACCAATAATTTCATACCGGCATTTTTACTAATGGGTATGTAAGCCGTAACCAACATGGTTAAAAAAGCTCCTACCGCAGGTGCTGCACGCAATACGCCAAAACCTTCACTGCCCACTTTTAAAATATCTTGTGCAAAAACGGGCAAAAGCGCAATGGCACCACCAAATAATACGGCCACCATATCTAAGGTCATAGCCCCTAAAATGGCTTTTGTTTTAAATACAAACCGTACGCCTTCTTTTAAACTTTCAATAACGGGTTCGCCAATTTTCGGATTTAAAATAGGTTTTCGTTTTATCTGTAAAAGAATGATGAATGACAAAAGTACCAGTCCAAAAATGATGCAAAGCGACCAATGCACACCAATCCAACCAATAAAAAAACCGCCAAAAGCTGGCCCTAAAACCGAAGCCATTTGCCATGTAGAACTGTTCCAAGTAGCAGCATTAGGATAGGCTTTTTTAGGCACGATTAAAGCTACTAAAGAGAAAATAGTGGGGCCGAAAAACGAACGTAAGAATCCACCAAAAAACACCAAAGCATAAATGCTGTACAATATGCTTTTCGTTTCCCAATTACCAGTTACTTTGTCCCACGTTAATAAAAACAGCCCTAAACTAATTAAAGAAAAAGCTGCGATACAAAGTGCCAGTAGGTTTCGTTTTTCCTTTTGATCTACAATATGGCCCGCAAACAACGCCATGGTAAAAGCAGGAATTATTTCCATCAAGCCAATAACCCCCAGTGATAATGGGTCTTTTGTTAAGCTATACACTTCCCATTCTATAACAATAAATTGCATGGACCAGCCAAAAACAAGTACAAAACGCACCAGTAAAAATATATTGAATTCTTTAATACGTAAAGCGGCATATGGGTCGGTTTTTGCCATAGCTTACTATTCTTTAATATCTCGGAGTTTTAATTGTAGGCTAACATTCCCTTGCCATTCATTTTCATCAATGGAATAAACAGCCTTAAAAGTTTTTTTATTTGAGATTAAATCGAATTTATCGCCCATTCCAAAACCGATGGCTACCAAACTTTTGGATTGTGGTTGTGCAACGGTTATTCTTAAATGGGTTTTATCTTCTCCAACGCATTTTCCGTAGCCTGTATCAACCAAATTATCCGTCATAAAAACGGGCGTCATGTTATTAGGTCCAAAAGGGGCGAACTGTTTTAAAATCCTGTAGAATTTTGGGGTGATGTGTTCCAAATCAATCTTAACATCAATTTTAATTTCGGGTGTTAGAAGATTTCTATCGATAGTTTTAGAAACCTCATCTTCAAAAGCTTGCTTAAAAGCTTCATAATTTTCTTCTAAAAGCGTCAAACCCGCAGCGTATTTATGCCCTCCAAATTGTTCAATATGTTCGCTGCACGCTTCTAAAGCATTGTAAATATCAAAATCACGTACTGAACGTGCCGAAGCTGCCAACTTATCGCCACTTTTTGTAAATACCAATGTTGGTCTGTAATAGGTTTCGGTTAATCTAGAAGCCACAATGCCAATAACGCCTTTATGCCAATCTTCACCATAAACAACAGTAGTAAGGCGGTTCTGTTCTTTTTGTTCTTCAATTTGCTTAAGAGCTTCTTCTGTAACCTGTTTATCTGTTTCACGTCTGTCTAGATTATAATCGTTAATTTCTGAAGCATATTTCGTAGCCAAATCATTGTCTTCCTCAGTTAAAAGTCTAACTGCAAAATTACCGTGTTGCATTCTACCTGCAGCATTTATACGAGGCGCTACTACAAAAACCACATCGGTAATGGTTAATTCCGTTTTCTCAATTTGGTTTAAAATGGCTTTAATGCCTGGTCGTGGATTGCTGTTTATTACCATTAATCCAAAATAGGCCAGCACTCTATTTTCACCATCAATAGGAACAATATCTGCACCAATAGCAGTTGCCACCAAATCTAAATAGCCAATTAAATCATCGGCATTCAAACCATCTTTTTGGGCTAAGGCTTGTATCAATTTAAACCCCACACCACAACCACATAATTCTTTATAAGGGTAATTACAATCTTCCCTTTTAGGATCTAAAACAGCTGCGGCTTCTGGAATGGTATCGTCAGGCCTGTGGTGGTCGCAAATAATAAAATCAATCCCCAATTCTTTAGCATATGCCACCTTATCGACCGATTTTATACCACAATCTAAAGCAATTATAAGTGTAAAATTGTTTTCTAAAGCAAAATTGATGCCTTTATACGAAATACCATAACCCTCATCGTACCTATTAGGAATGTAGGTGTAAATTAAATTGTACTTAGATTTTAAATATGCGGACATTAATGCTACCGAGGTAGTACCATCTACATCATAATCGCCATACACCAGAATGTTTTCATTGTTAGCCATGGCCTTTTCAATTCTAGCCACCGCTTTATCCATATCTTTCATTAAGTATGGGTCGTGCAAATCGTCTAAACTTGGTCTAAAAAACTTTTTAGCATCTTCATACGTTTCAATACCACGTTGCGCTAATAATGTTGCCACCACTTCATCCACTTGAAGTGCTTTTTGAAGTGCCTCAATTTTTTTAGATTCGGGTTTGGGTTTTAGGGTCCAACGCATCTATCAGGTGGAAAGTTAAAGGTTAAAAAGCTTAAAGTTGATTTGAAACTTATTTTTTATGAAAATGCGTTTCTATGGTTAATTCTGCAAACTGGCGGAACATTTCCATAACACCACAATATTTTTCAACCGATAAATCGACTGCTTTTTGAAGTTTCTTTTCGCTTAAATTATCGCCAAAGAAATGAAAATGCATAGCTACTTTATCGTAATATTTAGGATGCTCCTCGGTAAGGTTGGCTTCAATATCTATCTTAAAATCGGCTACATCCAATTTCATTTTTTTAATAAGTGATGCTACATCCAAACCTGAGCAACCTGCCAACGCCGAAAGCATCAACGCTTTTGGTCTGTACCCTTCGCCATTACCATCATTTTCTGGTCCTGCATCTATAAACAAATTGTGTCCGGATGGGTTTGTGCTCTCAAATTTCATGTTCCCCAACCAAGTTGTTGTAATATGATTCGTCATTTCTTTTAAACTATTTTTATTACTTGTAAACGTCAAAAATACGTATTAATTACCCAAAAAAAACATTCAAAGGCATTTGTTGTACACTTATATATAAATCATAATTAATACACCAACGCACTGAAAATGTTTTATTAAAAAGCTTGTTTCTCATTTAAAATTAAAACACAAATAACTTTAACTGCTTCTATTAAAGTCTATTAAAGATTCTTTAAGTTTCGTTAAATCGGTTTTAGTGTGATTGGATGTTATAACGATTCTGCACATTGATTTTTTATAGGTTGGGTATTTAAAATGGGTTATCACCATGCCGATTTCAAATAAATGTTCAACTATTTTTTCATCTTCACAATAGATAACTGGATAGTTTTTATTGAATTTGAAATCGGCATTCAAATAGAATCCATCAAACAAAAACTCTAAATTAGTTTGCAACTTTTTTTGTTGCGCTTTAATTATTTGTTGTGAAAGCACAAAAGCTTCTAAATAGGCTGGACTGATGCTTGATGATGAAATAAAATCGGGTTCGTTTTTTAAAGCATCGATAAAAACTTTATCGGCAGCAACAATGCCTCCCGAAATGCCCAAGGCCTTTCCCAAAGACGACACCATAATTTTCCGTACCAGATTTTTATTCGAAATGGTGGTAAAAACACCTTCAAGAAAGTTCCCTACAATACCCAAACTATGCGACTCATCAACCACCAACGTTATTTTTTTGTTAGAAGGAATAGTATCTAAAAACTCAAAACTTGTGGGTGTTACTTCCAATCCTAAAAAAGCATCGACCGTAATAACGATGTTTTCAACGGTATGGTTCAGCAAATTTGGATGCAATTCACCATCTATAAATAAAGGTAAACTCTTAATTTGCAAAATGGCAGGATGTGTTTTTGGATAGTGGTAAAAGGCGTTGTCTGATTTTGATAAATATTCCACAACCAATTTGCCCGCCAATGTACCAGACGAACAGGTAACAGCAGCTTCCGCTTTAATTAATTTCGCAAATAAGTGTTCTGCTTCATTAAAAATAGCGAGTTTAATATTGGCATTTCTGGAACTCCCGTAGGCTGTACCCCATTTTTTTATTCCCGAAATAATATTCTTTTGAAAGTCTGGGTGCGTTGGCAACCCTAAATAGGCAGTACCCCCAAAGTATAAAAGCGGTTTGTCTTTTATAATTATTTCTCTATCAGGAAATGCATCAACAACCATAAAATCTAAATTAAAGAAACACCGGTTCCGTTTAAATTACTGTATTGTACCACACCATTTTCAATAGTCACCCCATTGGCAATGTCTTGAGCCAAGAGTAAAGCGCCATCCATATCTACATAATCTAAAAGTGGCAACACATGGGCAATGGCCGAAATGCCTACCGAGGATTCCGTCATGCAACCTACCATGGTTTTCATGTTGAGTTCTTTGGCGTGCACCAACATACGTTTAGCCGGTGTTAGTCCACCACATTTCACCAACTTTACGTTTATGCCATGAAAGTGGTTATAACATTTGGCAACATCAGCTTCTACTTGACAACTTTCATCTGCTATAACGGGCAATACCGATTTTTGATACACTTCTTTGTGCCCTTCCCAATCATCGGCTTTTAAAGGTTGTTCCAAAAATTCAACACCAAGTTCTCTTAAGGCTTTGGCGTTTTTAATGGTTTCTGCAACCGTCCAACCACAATTGGCATCAATTCTAAAAATGGCGTTTGTGTGTTTTCGTAATTCGGTAACAATTTTAATATCCTCTTTTGTGCCGAGTTTTATTTTATAAATTGGCCATGGTAACTCTTGCATTTTTGAAACCATTTTCTCAACAGAATCAATACCAATGGTATAG
The DNA here is from genome assembly GCF_043558645.1 of Mariniflexile sp. HNIBRBA6329. Lineage (NCBI taxonomy): Bacteria > Pseudomonadati > Bacteroidota > Flavobacteriia > Flavobacteriales > Flavobacteriaceae > Mariniflexile > Mariniflexile sp. HNIBRBA6329. The sequence continues at coordinate 381,177 of NZ_JBIFXS010000001.1, forward strand.
TTTGTTAGCGGGTTATTTGAAACATCATAACCCCAAAGTTCGTATAGTTTTTTGCCTTGTTTTCGCGCGTACAAATCGTTGTAAGCCAAATCTAAAGCACATAATGCGAACATATTATGTTTTAAATGTTGATGCATGTGTTTCCAGAATTCTTCGGGTGTCGATTGGGTGGCATTTTCAATAATGGGTTGCAACACTGTTAAATCGTCCGTCATTTTTTGAATGGTTACACCGTAGTACGGATTGGAAGTAGCTTCCCCAAAACCTGAAAAACCATCTGATTTTAGTTCTACAATTAATGTGGGTTGCTCATTATACGACTCTCTAGAAATTGAAAATGTATGTTTTAATTTTAAATTGAATGCCCTTAGAATAATTTCCATAAAAACCTTTGTATGATTGATGAAAGTTAATGAAATTATAGGAGTTGATGATATTTGTGATTGTTATTTTTTGCGACTGATGCACGAATAGTTTTATTAATGACCTTACCTGAAAGTGGAAAAGTATAATGTTAAATTAAACTTTTTACTCTTTCCTTCAACACCGGCAACACCTCAACCTCAAACCAAGGATTCTTTGTCAACCAAAACCGATTTCGTGGTGATGGATGTGGCAATGGCAAATACTTTGAATAGTCTTTAAAATTAGCAACCGTTTCGGTGAGTGTTTTCTTTACTTGCTTTCCTAAATAATAGTTTTGTGCATACGTGCCAATTAAAATAACCAACTCCACATTTGGCAAATGCTCCAACAAAGGTTTATGCCATTGTGGGGCACATTCGGGTCGTGGGGGTAAATCGCCCGTTTTTCCTTTTCCTGGATAACAAAAACCCATAGGCATGATGGCAAATTTTTTGGCATCGTAAAACTCTTTTTCGGTAACACCCAACCAGTTCCTTAATTGTTTACCGCTGGGATCGTTCCACGGAATGCCTGTTTTATGAACTTTGGTTCCGGGTGCTTGACCAATAATAACAATTTTAGCATCGGGATGCGCCACAACAATGGGGCGTGGACCTAAAGGCAAGTGTTTTTCGCAGATGGTACATTGTTTTATATGTAATAACAAGTCTTGCATCTGAAACAAAAAGCTATTTGAGTTTTAATGCTTCACCTTCAAAAGTCAAACCATCAAAACCTGTTTTCATAAAGTTTCTAATGTTTTGATGCCCTGTACCATTGGGGTCTTTTAAAACATCGTCAAAATAAAATTTCCCGAAACAGGCCAATGTTTCATCTTTTGTAAAACCTTGCAATTTGGCAAATGCAAACAATTTACAAGATCCTGAATTTTCACCGGCATTGTTCTGCAATTCGCCATTTTTAAAAGCGGTTGGCGTAAACTCGTAGTTTGATTCTATAACAGTCATGGTCTCAGAAAACTCAATGCTGTTTGGTGTGTTTTTTAATTTTTGTTTAAATACTTCTAAATTCATTCTAACTATATTCTATTTTTTCCCTCCAACCACAATAACTATTTCTCCTTTTGGTGGTTTGTTGGTATAATATGCTAATACTTCTTTGGCAGTGCCACGTATGGTTTCTTCATACAGTTTCGTTAATTCTCTAGATACCGACACCTCCCTATCTTCACCAAAATACTCACAAAAATGCCCCAAGGTTTTTACTAATTTATGCGGACTTTCATAAAAAATAATGGTTCTGGTTTCTTCGGCAAGTAATAATAAACGTGTTTGCCTTCCTTTTTTAACGGGCAAAAAGCCTTCAAACACAAACTTATCGTTTGGCAAGCCAGAGTTTACCAATGCGGGCACAAAAGCTGTGGCTCCGGGCAAACAATCTACTTCTATCTGGTTTTCTATACAGGCACGTGTGAGTAAAAATCCGGGGTCGGAAATGGCTGGTGTTCCTGCATCGCTTATTAATGCTACCGTGGTGCCGCTCTTTAGTTTTTGAATTAAATTTTCAACCGTTTTATGCTCATTATGCATATGGTGCGACTGCATATGGGTTGAAATTTCAAAATGTTTTAATAGTTTTCCTGAAGTTCGGGTATCTTCGGCAAGAATTAAATCAACTTCTTTTAAAACTTCAACAGCCCTAAACGTCATGTCTTTTAAATTTCCAATGGGTGTTGGTACAATGTATAGTTTGCTCATTAATTAAATCGGCTTTCTAAAATTTGGAAAAGGCGCTCTTCAAATTCTTCTTTGTTCACCCAATTGTTATAATCTGGTTTTACAATTTCTATAATAAATTGTTTGGCATTACTAAACGAATCGAAGGTACTTAATTGTGAGATAACGCGGTGGTAATCTTCACTTTTACCGTCAAATAAATGTTTTATAAAGGCAATTTTATCATTTAGGCCAATATTCAAACCACCGCTTTTCAACTTATCGTTTAATGATTTTTTTTCGTTTGAAATCCCATTTGTTCCTTTTATAACAGGATCAAAAACTGGGATATCTTTAAAACTGGACATAAAATCGTCTAAATCATTTTTTTTATGCTCCGGCTTCGTTGTGGCTTCTTCTAAAACTACATCTTCAGGTTCGTTAGGCATGTGAGCTACCATGTCTCTAATGGTTGAAATACCATGTTCCATAATATGGTCGTCTTCAACTTCATCCATATTGATATAAATCTTATCACCTACTTCAATATTGTCGCTTATTTTATTATTGAAAGCATTGTCCATTGTTTCAAAAAACGAACTGTTGCTTCCTATGGTTGGCACATCGTTTTCAAAATTTTCATGGGCAAATTTTAATACCGATAACTTTTCGAAAAGCTCCGATACCTCAGCATGCATTTTAACAACATCCTCTTTCCCTTTTAACTTAAGAATTCTGTGGGCAATACTTACCAATTCAGACTCTAACTTCTTCTTCATTGTTATAAATTTAAAATTATTGCTATTTAGGCTTTTGTTTTTTAATAAATTTACGCCACCTTTATACAAACGAATAATCGCTTTATTTAGTGTTAAAATTACGAAATGTTTCTTGAAAATACAGTAAATCATAAAGAACAATTTGGATGGATTGAAGTTATCTGTGGCTCCATGTTTTCAGGAAAGACCGAAGAACTTATCCGAAGGCTTAAACGCGCACAATTTGCCAGACAAAAAGTAGAAATTTTTAAGCCCTCTATTGATGTGCGTTATCATGAAGATATGGTTGTTTCGCACGATGCTAACGAAATTCGCTCCACACCCGTACCTGCAGCGGCAAACATTCCTATTTTGGCAGATGGTTGCGACGTTGTTGGTATTGATGAAGCCCAATTTTTTGATGATGAAATAGTACGTGTTTGCAACGATTTGGCCAACAAAGGCGTTCGTGTTATTGTTGCAGGATTGGATATGGATTTTAAAGGCAACCCCTTTGGCCCCATGCCCAATTTAATGGCCACCGCCGAATATGTTACCAAAGTGCATGCTGTTTGTACCCGAACTGGCAATTTAGCCCAATACAGTTATCGAAAAGCGAACAACGACAATTTAGTTATGCTCGGTGAAGTAGATGAATACGAACCTTTAAGTAGGGCCGCTTATTACAAAGCCATGACCCGTGATAAAGTAAGAAATATGAAGGTGAACGATGCCGAAGAAGTGACCCCAAAACCCAAAAACCCCGATGCCTAAAGCTCAAGAAACCGTACTTGAAATCGATTTAAAAGCGTTAAAGCATAATTTTGACCATTTAAAATCGAGACTGAATAGCAACACCAAATTTATGGCAGTAGTAAAAGCTTTTGCCTATGGAAGTGATGCTTGCGAACTTGCCAACTATTTACAAAATCAAGCTGTAGATTACTTTGCCGTGGCGTTTGTGCACGAAGGGGTAAAACTTAGGGAAGCGGGCATTACCAAACCCATTTTAGTACTGCACCCCCAAGCGGCTAATTTTAAAATATTGATTGATAATTGCCTAGAACCCAATTTATACAACGCTAAAATTTTAAATGAATTTATTGCCATCGCTTCCGCGGAAAAACTAAACCATTATCCAATCCATATCAAGTTCAATACAGGATTAAACAGATTAGGTTTTTCTGAAAATGAAGTAAATACGGTGGTTTCAAAAGTAAAAGAAACATCGGCTGTAAAAATACAATCGGTGTTTTCACATTTGGCAGCTAGCGAAGATTTAAACGAACGCGATTTTACTTTAAATCAAATAGAAAAATTTAAAAACATAACCGAAGCGCTCACCAAAGCTATGGGCTATAAACCATGGCTTCATATTTGCAATACCTCGGGCATTCTAAATTATCCCGAAGCGCATTTTGATATGGTTAGAAGCGGTATTGGTATGTATGGCTTTGGAAATTCTGAAAAAGAAAACAAAAACTTCAAGCCCATTGGCACCTTAAAAACCATTATTTCACAAATTCATGAGATAAACAAAGGGGAATCGGTAGGTTACAATCGTGCGTTTAAAACAGATGCTTTTTTAAGAACCGCAACGCTTCCTATTGGTCATGCCGATGGTATTGGAAGGCAATACGGAAAAGGGAAAGGCTATGTAATAATCAACAACCAAAAAGCCTACATTATTGGAAACGTGTGTATGGATATGATTATGGTTAACGTGACCGATATTGATTGTAAAGAAGGTGACGAAGTGATTGTTTTTGGATCAAACACGACTGCCGAAAATTTAGCCGAAACCGCCAATACCATTTCATACGAACTTATTACAGGTATTTCCCAACGTGTAAAACGTGTTTTCGTAGGCTACTAATATTTTTTTTCATGTGACTTTTTTGTTATCTTGGTATCTCATTAATTTAACCATTATATACCATTCATTATGCTAAAAGAGTTTAAAGAATTTGCAATGAAAGGCAACCTCGTAGACATTGCGGTTGCTTTTGTTATGGGTGCCGCTTTTAATAAAGTTGTTACTTCATTTACTGCTGGAATTGTATCACCTTTAATTGGTCTGATTTTCCAATCCGATTTCAACGATTTAAAATATGTAATAACACCAGGAGTTGCAGATGAAACTGGAGCAGTAACTGGAGAAATTGCAGTACTTTACGGTAGCTTCCTAACCAGTTTAATTGACTTCATTATTGTAGCGTTTGTAATGTTTATGCTTATTAAAGGTATTAACAAAATGAAAAAGAAAGAAGAACCTGCACCAGCACCTCCTGCAGGACCAACTCAAGAAGAGTTGTTAATACAAATAAGAGATTTGCTTAAAAAATAACAAAGTGTTAGATATATAACAACGTGTTATTTGTTGTTAAAAAGCCCTCGTTTTAAGAAAACAAGGGCTTTTTTTTGGGTTTAAAATAGAATTATTAATTAGTTTTGCCCCGTAAAATTATTGAAACTTTAAACTTAATTAAAATGAAAGTAGCTGTTGTTGGTGCCACTGGTATGGTAGGCGAAGTGATGTTGAAAGTTCTTGCAGAACGTAATTTCCCTGTAACTGAATTGCTTTTAGTAGCATCTGAACGTTCAGTTGGAAAAAAATTAACATATAACAATAAAGAATATACCGTAATTGGTTTAGCCGATGCTGTGGCTGCAAAACCGCAAATCGCTATTTTCTCGGCAGGTGGTGATACCTCTTTAGAGTGGGCACCAAAATTTGCAGAAGCTGGCACAACGGTGGTTGATAATTCTTCGGCTTGGAGAATGGATCCAACTAAAAAATTGGTAGTTCCAGAAATCAACGCAAACGAATTGACTAAAGATGATAAAATTATAGCAAACCCAAACTGCTCAACCATTCAAATGGTATTGGCTTTATCTGGGCTTCATAAAAAATATAAAATGAAGCGTGTGGTGGTTTCTACTTACCAATCGGTTTCTGGTACTGGTGTAAAAGCTGTAAAACAATTAGAAAATGAAATGGCCGGTATTGAAGGCGATATGGCATACCCTTACCCAATTAATAGAAACGTATTGCCTCATTGTGATGTGTTTTTAGAAAACGGTTACACCAAAGAAGAAATGAAACTGGCTAGAGAGCCTCAAAAAATATTTAACGACAAATCATTTTCGGTAACTGCTACGGCAGTGCGTGTTCCTACTTCTGGCGGACATTCAGAAGCTGTAAATGTTCAGTTTGAAAACGATTTTGATTTGGCTGAAGTTAGACAAATATTAAGCGAAACTCCTGGGGTTGTTTTACAAGATAACACAGCAACAAATAGTTATCCTATGCCTATGTTTGCACACGATAAAGACGAGGTTTTTGTAGGTCGTTTACGTAGGGATGAATCGCAACCAAACACCTTAAACATGTGGATTGTTGCCGATAATTTACGTAAAGGTGCTGCAACCAACACCATTCAAATTAGTGAATATTTAATTGCAAATAACTTAGTATAATTTTTGCTAAACCTTATATATAAAGCTTCTGTATTTAGATATAGAAGCTTTTTTCTTTTTGATTATTTTTGAAATAAAATCATTCATAATAAAATTTCAATCAAAAATTATTTTAGTATTTATCACATTAATATATTGTAAATTGAATTTTCGAATAATAATATAATACAAGTGAAATACCCTGTTACAAAAAAAGTTGATACGGTTGAATCCTATTTTGGAACCGCTTTAAAAGACCCCTACAGATGGTTGGAAGATGACCGTAGTAAAGAAACAGAAGCATGGGTTAAGGCACAGAATGTATGTACTTCAAACTATTTAAAACAAATTCCTTATATAGATTATTTGAAAAAACGCCTTAGTAAACTGTGGAATTACGAGAAAGTTGGTGCACCTTTTACTGAAGGCAACTACACCTATTTCTTTAAAAACGATGGCTTACAAAATCAAAATGTCGTTTACAGAAAAAAAGAAAATGGTGAAGATGAAGTATTTTTAAATCCGAATACATTTTCAGAAAAAGGCACAACTTCATTAGATACTTTAAGTTTTTCAAAAGATGGTAGTTTATTAGCATATTCCATTTCGGAAGGTGGCAGCGATTGGCGAAAAGTGATTGTTTTAAATACGGAAACTAAAGAACAAATTGAAGACGCCTTAATTGATATAAAATTCAGCCAGATTTCTTGGTATAAAAATGAAGGGTTTTATTATTCTAGTTATGATAAACCAAACGGGAGTGAGCTCTCTGCCAAAACCGACCAGCATAAAGTATTTTACCATAAGCTGGGAACACCTCAAAAAGAAGACTGTCTAATCTACGGTGGGAACCCTGAAGAAAAACACAGATACATTTATGCCCATGTTACGGAAGATCATCGGTATTTAATCCTCACACCTCGTATTTCCACATCGGGCAATAAATTGTTCATAAAAGATTTATCTGCCAAAACCAGCCCGTTAATTACGATTTTAAATCACACGGATAGCGATTCTTATATCATTGAAAATGAAGGCAGCAAACTGTTTATAGTAACCAACTTAAATGCCCCGAACAAAAAAATAGTATCTGTTGATGTATCAAATCCAACGCCTGAACATTGGGTAGATGTAATTCCCGAAACTGAATTTGTTTTAAGTCCATCCAAAGGCGGTGGTTATTTCTTTGCGAATTACATGGTAGATGCCATTTCTAAAGTAAAACAATTCGATTATCAAGGCAACCTCATTAAAGAAATTGACCTTCCTGGTTTAGGAACCGCTTCTGGGTTTAGTGGCAAAAAGGAAGATGACATTTTATATTATGCGTTTACCAATTACAATACGCCTTCAAACATTTATGAATTTAACCCCAAAACGGGTGAAACCGTATTATATTGGAAGCCTGAAATTGATTTTAATAGTGATGCCTACGAAAGCAATCAGGTATTTTACACTTCAAAAGATGGGACAAAAATCCCCATGATCATCACACATAAAAAAGGTTTAAAGCTTGATGGAAAAAACCCAACCATTCTTTACGGCTATGGCGGTTTCAACATTAGTTTAACGCCTGCATTTAGTATTGCAAACGTTGTCTGGATGGAACAAGGCGGTATTTTGGCCATACCAAATTTACGTGGTGGTGGCGAATATGGCAGGAAATGGCACGATGCAGGCATTAAAATGAAAAAGCAAAACGTATTTGACGATTTTATGGCTGCTGCGGAATACTTATTTAAAGAAAATTATACGGCATCAAACTATTTGGCGTTAAGAGGTGGCTCTAACGGAGGATTACTGGTAGGAGCTGTTATGACTCAACGCCCTCATTTAGCCAAAGTGGTGCTTCCTGCAGTGGGGGTTTTGGATATGTTGCGTTACCATACCTTTACAGCTGGAGCAGGTTGGGCTTACGATTATGGAACTGCCGAGGACAGTAAAGACATGTTTGAATATTTAAAAGCATATTCACCAGTGCACAATGTAAAATCTGGTGTTACATATCCTGCAACTTTAATAACCACGGGCGACCATGATGACCGTGTAGTACCGGCACATAGCTTTAAGTTTGCAGCCGAATTACAAAGTAAACAAACGGGCTCAAACCCAACTCTAATTAGAATTGAAACCGATGCGGGGCATGGTGCAGGAACCCCAGTAAATAAAACGATTGAACAGTATGCCGATATTTTTGGGTTTACATTGTTCAATATGGGGTTTGAAGAATTGCCCAATGATTGACGATTTACGAATTAAGAATTAATTGAACTTAGAACCTTTAACCATGGTAATAGTGATCGAGCAGACAAAAAGAAGGTATGCTACAAATAAACATCTCTTTCAAGGGATTTTGGTTTCCTATTATTCTCTTTATAAATAACTTTAACAGACCTTTCAGGTTTTAAAAACCTGAAAGGTCTCATACAACAAGATGCTTTAAAATAAAAATCATAATTTTGTCCGTTCGAGCGCAGTCGAGAACTAATTCAAGACCTCTCGACTGCGCTCGAGGAGACAACAAAAAAGTCAATGCTACAAGTAAACAACCTCACTTTTCAATATAAAAAACAACCTATTTTAAAGGCTATTAGTTTTTCTGTTAAAACAGGTGAACACTTCTCTATAATTGGTGAAAGCGGCTCGGGGAAAAGCACCCTTTTAAAATTACTTTACGGTACTTACGATTTAAATGAAGGCCAGATATTTTGGAACGACACCGAAATTTTAGGTCCGAAGCACAACTTAATTGTTGGCCCAAAATACATGAAATATGTAGCTCAAGAATTTGACTTAATGCCTTTTATTACAGTTGCTGAAAATATTGGCGCCTACCTTTCTAACTTTTATCCTGAAGAAAAGCAAGCTCGCATTGAAGAACTTTTAGATGTTATAGAATTAAGGCCTTATGCGAATATTAAAGTAAAAGAATTGAGTGGCGGCCAAAAACAACGTGTTGCCATTGCCAGGGCCATTGCCAAACAACCCGAGGTTTTATTGTTGGATGAACCTTTTAGCCATATTGATAATTTTAAAAAGCAATCGTTACGCCGTAGTTTATTCAAATATCTAAAGGACAAAAATATTACGTGTATAGTTGCTACCCATGATAAAGATGATGTGCTTTCCTTTTCAGACCATATGATGGTGTTACACGATGCTAAAATTATGGCAAAAGGCACACCACAAGAACTTTACAAAAACCCTAAAAATGAATTGATAGCGTCGTTTTTTGATGAATTCAACAACATTGAAAACTACGGAATCGTATATGCGAATCAATTAAAAGTGGTTGAAAATTCTAATTTAAAAGCCATTGTTAGAAGGTCTTATTATAAAGGAAATTACTATTTGATTGAAGCAGATTTAGATGGAAAAAGTATCTTTTTTGAGCATAATACCGCACTAAAAAGTGGTTTATCTATTTGCCTAAATATTTAATCTGAGGTGTTTTTTGTTCTTTACCACAGTATTTTCAAAAGATAATAGTCCTATTTTATTGATGATACGCTACATTATGGGCTAACGCACCACCGCAAACACTACAATTTCCAGCAGATCCAGATCCACCAGCACATCCTTTTGTACAAGTATAATGCCACACTCCAGCTGCATTTTGACTGGATTCGCCAGTAGTAGGTGCAAAAGGAGCTGTTGATGGTGCCGTATTAATTTTGCTATGATAAGCTTGATTATGTGCTAAAAGATTTCCGCAATTAGTACAATTAACAGCCGTTCCTGCGCCACCAGCGCAACCTTTACTACAGGTATAGTGCCAAACTCCAGCTGCATTTTGGGCTGATTCTAGGGCTTTATTCTGAGTTGTTGAATTTGGAGGGGTAGGCAAATTTATTATTTCCACTGGAGCTGCCTGCTCTTGCTTTTTTGATTTAGAATTGTCATTACAGGAATAAAATAAAATTACTAAACCGAATAAAAGTATTGTAAACGTCTTAAAATATTTCATATGAGGTATTTTCTTAAATTTCTAATTTAGTCTCGACTATGCTCTGTTTGTCTAATTACCTTGCCAAATAGCTAATTTAGTTAATATTATCTGAATAAAACATTCCTAAGTTGTCTTATCTGGGGATTTTTAAGTTGATTGCTAATTACTTAAGGTTGTTTCGAGTTTATCTAAAAATTTTATTGATTATAGAATAGTTTCAATCTTAAATGACTGCTCCCTAAAAACAACCTCTTCACTAACCGTTTTGCCCATTAGCAATTGCCCAATAGGGGTGTTAGGAGAAATAGCAAAAAACAATTCGTTTTCAACCTTTAATTCACCAGCACTTATGGCTATAAAATAGTTGCTTTTATTGGTGTAAACCACGCTTCCTAAACCAATAAATTCTGAGGTATTGGAACTGTTTATTTTTGATAAATTTTCCTTAATTTTTTGAATTTCCGCTAACTGATTTCCTGCTTTTTCGCGTTCTAACTGTAGCATGGCCCTTCCGGTTTCATGCTTATCGCCAGCACTACTTTTGGTTTCAGAAGTTAGAGATTCTTGAATTTCGGTTATGGTATTTTGAATGGTGTTAAACCTATTTTCAACAAAATCTACACATTGCTTATATAATGCTTCTTTAATTTTTAAAGTCGAAATCATGGATTATAGAATTTATCTATTTTAGAACTTTTATACTCTGAACTCTGAAACTTTGTAACTCTGAAACTCTGTAACTTTGAAAATTGATTTATTCGTAGTTTAAAGGCCCAAAAAAGCGCATTTGTTGGGTTATCCAGTTCTTTCTTCTTTGTATGTAATTGGTAGCAGGACTTGCCCTGTATCGTAACGGACTCGGTAAAATGGCAGCAATGGCAGCTGCTTCTTGTTGGCGTAAATTGGCAGCGGGTCTTTTAAACCAATGTTGGGCAGCAGCTTCGGCACCATAAATACCGTTACCCATTTCAATACTGTTTAAATAGACTTCCATAATACGTTCTTTAGACCAAATTAGTTCTATTAAAAACGTAAAATAGGCTTCCAAACCTTTGCGCAACCAACTGCGATGCGGCCATAAAAACACATTTTTTGCCGTTTGTTGGCTTATGGTACTGGCACCTCTAGTGCGTTTGCCTTTTTTGTTAAATTCAATGGCTTTTTCAATGGCTTTCATATCAAAACCATGATGGTTTAAAAAGTTTTGATCTTCACTACAAATAACAGCCAATTGCAAGTTTTTTGAAATGTTATCGATAGACTCCCAATCGTGTTTCCAAACAATGTCTTTGCCATCTATTTTCTGCTCAATAGTGCGTATTACCATGAGTGGTGTAACAGGCACGGGTACCCATTTATATATAATTACTAAGCCAATGGAAATGGCAAAAAACCAAAGGAGAATTTTAAATAAAAATCTAAATAATTTTCTAATCATACTATGCTATTAATTGTGCTAACTCTTGTCCTACCAAACTCCCTATGGCTATTCCCATACCACCAAGTTTTACGCCGCAATATACGTTATTGCCCAGTGGTTTTACAATAGTGTTTTTTGTATTTCCTAAACCCATAATACCGCTCCACCTGTGTTCAATTTCAAAAGGAATTTTTGGCAAAATTACAGTTTTTAAAATATTTTCTAAGGTGTTTTGAATTAATTCGGTTTGGGCAAATTCGGTTGTTGTTTCCCCTTTAAAATCAAGGTTTCTACCACCTCCAAACAAAATCCGGTTATCTATATTTCTGAAATAATAATATCCTTTATCTAAATGAAAGGTGCCTTTAATATGAAGGCCTTTAATAGGTTTGGTAATTAAAACCTGTGCCCGAGCTGGTTTTACATCTTCATTAATAAGTTGTGATGCAAATCCGTTAGTAGCGATACATAATTTTGAGGTTGAAAATTCGTGTGAACTTGTCTTTACTTTTACTGAATTGTTATCTTCTGAAAAACTTTCAACAGCTATATTGTTTAATATTTTTATGCCTTTTGATTGAACCTTTTGCAACAATGCCTCCATCATACTGCCCGTATCTATTTGTCCTTCAAACGGATTAAATATATAGGTTTCTTTAATGTTTTTAAAATGAAAACTATTAGGTTTCGTGCTGAAAACCTCTTTTTTAAATAAAGGTTGCAATAAATTGTTAAGGTATTCCTTTTGGGAGAGACAGGTTTCTAATAAATCATCTTCTTGAAGAAACAATTCATACCCCCCATAGTTTTTATAGTTTATAGCTTGATCACCTAAGGTTTCCCTTAGTAGCTGCAACCCATCCACGCGTTTTTTTACTAGATTGAAAACGTCTTGCTCGGCATGTGATTTTAAATCTTCCAGTATTTCGCTTAAACTTCCAAAACAGGCGAATCCTGCATTTTTGGTGCTAGCACCTTGTGGCAACATGCCTTTTTCCAATACTAAAATTTTAGCTTTTGGATGCTGTTCTTTTAAGTGTAAGGCGCAACTTAAACCTACAATACCACTTCCAACTATAGTAACATCTATGTTGGTAAACCATGATTTTATTTCCCAATAGGATAGGCTCATGTGGGTTTGCTGTTGTTGGTTATTGGTAAAAATAGTGAATTTGCTGTTAGGTTGTTGTGTTAAGGATGGAAGCGGCATCCTTTTGGTTTTTTATGTAACTGAAACTAGCTTGAGGATAGATATAGTTTTCAAATAATGGATTCCTGCCTTCCTAGGAAAGACAAAAACCAAAAGATATAGTGTACAGCCTGACTTTTGCTTTTCCCTAAAAAAAGCAAAAGGAACACCAAAAAAAAACTCCGAAATTGCTTTCGGAGTCTTTATTTATTATTCTTCTACGGGTTTTTGCATAACAAAATCTTCCATGAACTTGGTGGTGTAATTTCCAGCTAAATAATCTGGATGGTCCATCAATTGTCTGTGGAAAGGAATGGTTGTTTTTACCCCTTCAATTACGAATTCATCTAAAGCACGCTTCATTTTATTGATAGCTTCTTCTCTGGTTTGCGCTGTTGTAATCAACTTAGCAATCATAGAATCGTAATTTGGCGGAATGGTATATCCTGCGTACACGTGTGTATCTAAACGCACCCCATGGCCTCCAGGAGCATGCAACGTTGTAATGGTTCCTGGTGATGGACGAAAGCCATTGTAAGGATCTTCAGCATTGATACGACACTCGATGGAATGTAATTTAGGTAAATAGTTTTTACCTGAAATTGGCACCCCTGCAGCCACTAATATTTGTTCGCGAATTAAATCGAAATCGATAACCTGCTCTGTAATGGGGTGCTCTACTTGAATACGGGTATTCATCTCCATAAAGTAGAAATTACGGTGCTTATCTACCAAAAACTCGATGGTTCCTGCACCTTCGTACTTAATGTATTCAGCAGCTTTTACAGCAGCTTTCCCCATTTTTTCGCGAAGTTCATCGGTCATAAATGGCGAAGGAGTTTCTTCGGTCAGTTTTTGATGGCGACGTTGAACAGAACAATCTCTTTCAGATAAATGACATGCTTTTCCTGTAGAATCGCCTACAATTTGAATTTCAATATGTCGTGGTTCTTCAATAAGTTTTTCCATGTACATATCGTCGTTTCCAAAAGCCGCTTTACTTTCTTGACGAGCAGAATCCCAAGCATCTCTAAGATTTTCTGGTTTAAAAACCCCGCGCATACCTTTACCTCCACCACCGGCAGAAGCTTTAAGCATGACAGGATAGCCCGTTTCCTTAGCTATTTTTTCACACTCTTCAAAAGATTTTATAACACCTTCACTACCTGGTACACATGGCACGCCGGCAGCTTTCATGGTTGCTTTGGCATTGGCTTTGTCGCCCATTCTATCAATCATTTCTGGAGACGCACCAATAAATTTTATTCCGTGCTCTTCACAAATTTTTGAAAATTTAGCGTTTTCAGATAAAAATCCATAACCTGGATGTATTGCATCTGCATTGGTTATTTCTGCAGCAGCGATAATATTGGACATTTTTAAATAAGACAATGCACTTGAGGCAGGCCCTATACAAACAGCTTCATCAGCAAACTTGACGTGTAAACTTTCAGCATCAGCCGTAGAGTATACAGCCACGGTTTTTATGCCCATTTCTTTACAGGTTCTAATAACACGAAGTGCTATTTCCCCTCTGTTGGCAATCAATATTTTTTTAAACATAACTTTCTGAATTAAAAATTACAAATTCCAATCGCCAAATTCCAAATATTGGATTTTGAGATTTGTGTATTGGAATTTTTAATAGGTTATGATGGGTCTACTAAAAATAATGGTTGGTCGAATTCTACAGGAGAAGAATCGTCAACTAAAATTTTAACAACTTTTCCTGAAACTTCAGATTCAATTTCATTGAAAAGTTTCATAGCTTCTATAATACAAAGTACATCGCCTTCTGCAATGGTTTGTCCCACCTCAACAAATAATGGTTTGTCTGGAGATGGTTTTCTATAAAATGTTCCAATAATTGGAGATTTTATAGTAATGTATTTTGAGTTTTCTGCAGCAGGAGCAACAGCAGCAGGAACCTCTGTGGTGGCTTTTGTTTCTGCAACTGGCGCTTGCATTTGAGGAATTTGAGGAGCAACAGGTGCATAATGCACTGCTGTTGTTTCTTGATCTGACCCTGTTTTTATGGTGATTTTAATATCATCCATTTCTAATTTAACCTCACTTGCCCCTGATTTGGCAACAAACTTGATTAAGTTTTGAATTTCTTTAATATCCATAATTTCACTAATTAGTTAATGGTTAGTTTACTGAATTATATGCCCATTTTAAATAAATGGATCCCCAATTAAATCCGCCTCCAAAAGCGGCAAAAATTACATTATCTCCTTTTTTAAGTTGTGATTCGTAGTCGTTTAATAATAACGGTAATGTAGCTGATGTAGTATTACCGTACTTATGAATGTTGATCATCACTTTTGATTCATCTAATTCGATACGTTGGGCAGTAGCATCAATAATTCGCTTATTTGCTTGATGTGCTGCTAACCAATCTACATCTTGATTTGTTAAATTATTACGCTCTAAAATTTTAACAGCAGCATCGGCCATATTGAATACTGCATTTTTAAATACCGTTTTTCCTTCTTGAAAAGCGTACTGGCCACCTTGTTCAAGTACTTCGGGGGTTATCTTAAAAGAAGAACCTCCATAGGTAGCTTGTAAAAACTCTCTACCAGAGCCATCGCTTCTTAAGTACTCGTCTTTAAGCCCTAAACCTTCTTCATTAGGCTCAAACAAAACGGCTCCCGCGCCATCGCCAAAAATAATACAAGTGGCTCTATCTTTATAATTAATTATTGAAGACATTTTATCGGCTCCAATTAATAATACATTTTTGTAACGACCCGATTCTATATAGCTAGCCGCTACAGACATACCGTATAAAAAACTAGAACAAGCTGCATCCATATCGAATGAAAATGCGTTTACCGCACCTATTTCGGTTGCCGTAAAAGAAGCTGTTGAGGCTGCTTTCATATCTGGTGTTGCTGTTGCAACAATAACAAGTTCTATGGTCTTTGGGTCTATACCTTTTTTGTTAATAAGGTCTTGGGCTGCTTTTATAGCTAAGTAAGAAGTTCCTTTTCCTTCGTCTTTTAGGATTCGACGTTCTTTTATTCCTGTTCTAGAGGTTATCCATTCATCATTAGTATCAACCAATGTTTCAAGGATTTGATTGGTTAACACATATTCCGGCACATAGGCACCTACAGCGGTTATTGCTGCTGAGATTTTTCCCATAACTTTATAGTTAAATTGATCAAAAAATCATTAAAATTGAATAAAAACACGCAAAATTTCGTGAAAACTACTAAAATTCAACGAAACATTATGCAAATTACGTGTTTTTGTCCTTTAGAAAAAACTTATCACAAAAAAAACGCTCACATGTGAGCGTTTTAATATATGCATGCATAATATTTATGCTACGTTTTCTACAGCTTCTGAATTGTCAATTAATACTTGACCTCTGTAATATAATTTACCTTCATGCCAATGAGCTCTATGGTATAAGTGTGCCTCACCAGTTGTTGGACATGTAGCAATCTGTGGCGCAGTTGCTTTGTAATGTGTTCTTCTTTTATCTCTTCTTGTTTTCGAGATTTTTCTCTTAGGATGTGCCATTTTCTATGTTTATTTACCCGTTAATAGTTTCTTTAATGTATTCCAACGAGGATCGATATCCTCTTCAGTTTCTTTTTCTTCTTTAATTTTTGGACTTAATTCTTCTAATTTTTTAAGTATGTCCGAATCTAATGTTCCGTCTTCAACTCCAGGGTGTATACGTTTTATTGGTACTGCAAGTACAATGGTTTCGTATATATATTGTTGCATGTTAATTTCATATGTTCCGTGAGGCACGATAAGTATATCGGTGTCTTCATCGTTGTACTCATTTCCAAATTTAACAACCAAATCCAACTCATTTGAAATGGGTTGATTATAAGGTTCGTTTGTTAAATCGCAATTAACATTTACAAATCCTGAAATTTTGAAGTTTAATTCCAATAATGTTGTTTTCTTATCTAACATAAGATTTACATCAACGTTTACATCATTAAACTCTTCATACTCAAAATATTCAAAGAACGCATTCTCAATTTTATACTCAAAATGATGCTTTCCAATCTTTAATCCTACAAATGGGATTGTAAATTCCTTTAATGGCTTCATTCTCACATCTATTTTGAGCCTGCAAATATATAAATTTTTATTTAAGCAGCATTACTTATAAACATTTTTTTGTTTACATCTTTTGATTTGATTTTTTTAAGGGATTTAATGTAAGTTCCTCGTAATCAAACCTGTTTTTAAATATTTGGATGGCTGCAAATACCGCTTCTTGAAAAGAGTTCGAATCTGCCACTCCTTTTCCTGCAATTTCATAGGCTGTTCCGTGATCTGGCGATGTTCTAATTTTATTCAATCCTGCGGTAAAATTAACCCCTTGTCCAAAAGATAATGTTTTAAAAGGAATTAAACCTTGGTCGTGGTAAGTGGCCACAATGGCATCAAAATTTTTGTAATTATTGGAGCCAAAAAAGCTATCGGCTGCATAGGGACCAAAAACTAATTTTCCTTCTTCTTTTAATTTTTGAAGCGTAGGCCTTAAAATTGTATCATCTTCATTGCCAATTACACCATTATCACCAGTGTGCGGGTTAATTCCTAAAACCGCTATTTTTGGTCTTACAATTTTAAAATCTTTTAACAACGAGTTGTAAACGGCATTTATTTTTTTAATTATTAAATCTTCAGAAAGGTGCTCAACGATATCCTTAACTGGTACATGGTCGGTTAGTAAGCCAACTCTTAGCGAATCGGTTACCATAAACATAAGGCTTTCCCCCTCTAGTTGTTGTGCCAAATAATCCGTATGCCCTGGAAACTTAAATGCTTCAGATTGTATATTGTGTTTATTTATAGGTGCCGTAACCAGCACATCTACATGACCATCTTTGAGTGCTTTTGTTGCTGCTTGTAACGATTTTATCGCGTACTCTCCAATTTTAATATCTTCTTTACCAAATTCGATAGTTACAGGCTCATTCCAACAATTAAACACATTCATCTTACCAAAAACCAATTGATTTAAATTGTTTATGCTATTGAAATTGATTTCTGAATTAAAATGTGTTTTGAAAAAATTCATAACTTTCGACGATGCAAAAATTACTGGCGTACAGAATTCCAGCATTCTAGAATCTTCAAATGTTTTAAGGATTATCTCGCCTCCAATACCATTTAAATCCCCAATTGATATACCTACTATTATATTTTCCGATTTCTTCATTAAGAATGATAACTTTTGTTTGTAATTTTGATGTTGCAAATTTAGTTAAATAAACAAACCATATATATGTTTACCGGAATAATTGAAGATATAGGAGTCATTTCAAATTTAAAAACCGAATTAGACAATCTTCACATCACAGTAAAAAGCAGTATCACCCCTGAATTAAAAATAGACCAAAGTGTAGCACATAACGGTGTTTGCTTAACTGTTGTAAGTATTAATAATGATGAATATACCGTTACCGCAATACAAGAGACCTTAAAAAAAACCAATTTAAAAACACTTAAAACTGGTGATAAAGTAAACTTAGAACGTGCCATGAAATTAGGCGATAGACTTGATGGCCATATTGTACAAGGGCATGTAGACCAAACCGCCATTTGCACAGATATTAAAGAAGCCAATGGAAGTTGGATATTTACTTTTAGTTATGATTCTTCTCTTAACAATATTACTATTGAAAAAGGCTCGATTACCGTAAACGGAGCAAGTTTAACGGTTGTAAATTCTAAAAAGGACAGTTTTAGCGTGGCAATTATACCTTATACATATAATCACACCAATTTTAACATCTTTAAAAAAGGCACTGTTGTTAATTTAGAATTTGATGTTTTAGGGAAATATGTATCTAGACTATTAGAACTAGGAAAGTAAACTAACCGTTGTCTTTTTTAAATATCAGCTTTTTTACACCGTAAAATAGACCAACACAAATACCTGCCAATATACCTCCATCAATAGGTAAACCCACAGGTGGTGGTCCAGGTGGAGGTGGCCCTCCTTGGGCTACGCATACAAAACTTATTAATACAAATAAGATTGAGGCAAATATTCTTTTGTTTTGTATTATCATTGGGTACAAATGTATAAAAAAAAATAAGCAGGCAAAATAATTGCACAATTAAAACATCTGCGAAACGCAAAAATAATCGACAAGATGCGGTTATTTGTTGTTTTGACTTAAAGTATTTAAAAACGATACTACTTCTATAAAAAGTATCTAAATACAAAAAAATAATCCCTCATTTTTTTTATCAACGTGACAAATATATATAAAATAGTACAGAAACTAAATTTAAAAAAGCCTGATTTTCATTGGTTTTTAAATAATTACATCTTTTGAATAGATAAAACCGAAATTGAAGTTTTGCTTTATGAAAAGTACTTATATGATTTACCAATATTTCCAATAAAAAAGCCAGTTATAAAATTATAACTGGCTTTTCAAATTTCAATTAAGTATTCTAATTTTTAATTATTTTAGATACTTGTGAGCCTTCTTCCGAATCGACTTTTAACAAATAAACTCCCGACGGAATACTAGACATATTAATTATAGTTTTATTGCTTTTTATCTGTTCTTTCACAATTAGTCTTCCATCAAAGCCAAAAAGAGACATGGTTGTATTTGTTGATATTTTAGGTATGGATACAAAAACTT
This sequence comes from Mariniflexile sp. HNIBRBA6329, assembly GCF_043558645.1. NCBI lineage: Bacteria > Pseudomonadati > Bacteroidota > Flavobacteriia > Flavobacteriales > Flavobacteriaceae > Mariniflexile > Mariniflexile sp. HNIBRBA6329. The sequence continues at coordinate 400,683 of NZ_JBIFXS010000001.1, forward strand.
CATCATTAAGTACTGGGTTTGGATAGACCTTAACACCTAATAAATTATTTTCTTTAATACCTAAACTAATATCAACTTGATTTGAAGAAACTCCCAAACCTCCCATAGCATTAGCTGCTCTAACAGTATAAACACCCGTAGAAGCTCCTCCTGGAATTGTGTAACTATTACTAATTACAAAATCTACAAACACATTGTCTTTAAATACAGCCCATCCTAATACATAATCGTCATTATCCCAATTAAGTACTGAACCTGACCTTGAAATAACTGGTATAGATGCTTGTTCTGTAAATAATGTTGGTTGCCAAGTATCTGTTCCACTTAATACATTTTCAATAGTATAAGAATCTGCTTGTCCTTGGGTTAAAACTGGATTAAGCACCACTGTTCCTCCTCCGCCATTTGTGTAATTATAAGTAGTTCTTCTTCCTGATAAATCAATTGGTACGCCTGAGGATGTTAAACTGTTATACTCTGCATAAACGGATGGAGCAGCACCCCACTCAGACCAACCTTCATTTGCTGGCAGCACTTTCATAATAGTATTAATAAATACTGTTTTAGGACTACTCTGCCATGGACGTCCTAATTTATACGTTCCATTGGTAGACGGGAAACCATCTATAGTACAATCTCTAAATACATACCCCCAACTTGATGCCGTGGCTGCTGCTGTTACATGGTTGCCTGTACGATCTTCTAAATAAATATCACATTCATTAAAAAACACATCACCTCCACCAAATATAAAATCTACTGTACCATGAATTTCACTGTTTTCAAGATAAATCCTGTTACTTCCTGTATAAAAAGTATCTTGATTACTTAAAAGTTTAACATTTTTATAAATATTTCTATCCCCTTGATCTCTTAAAGCAACCGCTCTTCCTGTAAACGCGCCTTTACGATAATCCATTTTGTTTAAAAGGGTAATGTCCTGCATGTAAATATCCTTAGAATTTGTTTGGAAGTTTATAGTTGGCGTTGTACCAATACCTTCATTTGCTGCAAGAGGCTCATTAAAAAGCACCACTCCATCTGTACTTTGTCCAATAAAAGATACTTTAGGAATATTAATAAAAGTTTGCTGTGTAGCATCTCCTGTTGTATTTCCTAAATCATATTGACCGTTAGGGAAAAATATAAAGAATCTTTCTCCACTTGAAGAAGCAGCCTGAGCAGCAGCCAATGCCGCAGCGAAATCGCCATCAACACCCACTATAAAATCGTATGCTTTTTTTGTTACTGTTGGTTTATTAAGTGTTGTAAAAGTAATTGAAATAGCTTCTGTTTTTGTATTGTCTGCTAAATCTGACACAACATTTCCTGCCAATTCAAATGTGTATTGTGTATTATAATCTAACCCTGAATAATTAAATGAAATTGATTTGCCAAAAACAACAGGTGTTAAGTTTTTGCCATCAAGTGTAGCGGTTGTATTATCTGCTATTTTAACACGCTCATCAAAATTAAGCACTACTTTTCCAGTTGCTGATGCTCCAGATGCGTTATTAGCAGGCACAGAATTTACAAGAACTGGTGCGATACCATCGTTAAAAACAGCTTCTGTTCCAAAAACGTATATACCAGAAATGGTTGTACCATCATTCGTTGCGGTTGCCCCAATAATACTTGAATTATAATCTGGAATCCATCTAATATACACTGCAGATTGGTTATTGGCATCTGATGGTAACGTAAATACTCCGTCGTAATAGGTTTTAGCATTCACTAAATCTATAGTGCCTATTTGAGTAAAATTAGTACCATCTATTGAATATTCACATAATTGTTTTGAATACGCATTATAGTTATAAAGCATGGACGCTTTTACACTAATGTCTGTATAATCTGTAGCATTGAAACTAATTTGATAATAATATTTATCGGCAATAGGTTTCCAATTAACAGCAGCATTTCTACCTTCGTAACCTCCTGCTGGCGATGACTTGTCTAACCAACTACCTTGAGTCCCATCTGCTTGACGAAGTATTAAAGCCGAAGCATCGTTTACAACATCTGATGAAAAATCGGCAGGACGACCAGCGTTTCCTGCTTTATAAAAATCCCATCCAACAATATATTCCAAAGCATTATATTCCGCAGTAATAGATTTATTTCCATCCATTACAACGTTTAAAGTTGCATTTGTTTCACCACTGCCCCAATTTGAAAAATTAAGAATAGAGTTGTTACTAGCTGTTAGTGCTACATTTACCCCTTCTTCGTACATTCTTGAGTTACTAACCATCGTTCCTGCAGGAGAAATATCAACCATATAATCTGCTGCGCCTCCATTTACTGTTAGGTCTAAAGAATATGTATTTATTGTTGTGTAAACAGCTTTTAAATCTACATTACTATTTAATGTGAATGTATATGGGTTATTTGTTGAAACCTGTTGATTTGCTGCATCTGCCCAATGCGAAAATTGATAGCCAAAATTTCTGGTTGCTGTTAGAGTAATTTCGGTGCCTTCATCATGTACCGAGCCTACTGGGAAACTTGTAATGCTTCCACCATCTGTTGGCACATTAGATGTTGTAACCGTATAGGTTGTAACAGTAGCAACCGTTCCTGTTAAATTTCCAATAATTTGCACATCAGAAATACCTACATCTTTTCCACCTCCCAATGAATGAATGTAAATCTCTAAAGAACACAAACCATTTGAACTTGTAATAGCGGGTAAAGGTAAAGCAGTTAAATCTATATTGACATTATTAACACCGTCTGCACCTTGACGTGCTGGTTTTACATTAGCTTGAATTAATTTAGACGTTCCATCACTGGATTTCCAGTATAAATCAAAAAGACCCGAACCCGTTCCAAATCGTTGGCAATTAAATGCTATGGATGTAGGTAAAAAGTTTAACCCTGTAACGGGTGTAATATTAAAGCTTAAAAGATTCCCCACAGCATTACCTGTTGGCGTATTTGAACCTCCTGGATTTTTTATTGAAGTATATGTGATCCCTGGCTGTGCTGCTTCTGTTTTGCTACCATTATAATTATAATTACTTCCAAGGGTTGTGTAATCTGGTTTAAAGTAATCAGCCGTAGATGCCGAACCGGAATACGTAGCCACTTGATTAGCAGTACCCAAATTAAATGGCCATGTAATAGTTGCTGTTTCATTAACGGTTTGCGCACTTAATTGCAAACCGGTTGCCAAAAAAACAATAAAAAAGGCAAAAAAGACTCCATGCCTTTTTAAGCGTAAAGTTGAATTCATAATGTAAAATTTAGTTTAGTTTAATAATGTTGAATACAATTATACACTTTTTTAGTCAAAAAAAGTAATCGATTACATAAAAATATTTTAATAGCATAAAAAACAGATATAATGAAGCTTTTTGATTATAAATCCTTAAATAGTGTTTACTTTATTTACATAACTTTTAACCGTTAACACTTTTACTATTCAATGTAAAATATAAAAGTTAGATCGAATAATTTTAAGACCAAGCATTGTTAACATAATATCATCAATTAAAATACAGGACATTATAAATCAAAAAAGCCTTTCAATTACTTGAAAGACTTTGTAGATAGTGGTCCCACCTGAACCTAAATTAACTTGAATCTATGTTAACCTATTTTACCATAAAATAATCATAAACCCTTTATTTACAAGGTTTGCAAGGTTATACAAATAATTTGTTTATATTTGAAATCCATATAATTAAAGAATATGTTGTCCCTAATGTTGTACCCTTTTAATAGAATTATAATTAAATGAATTCAATACAATTAACTTCAGGCACTGTAAAATTCAGACTTAAAGAAACTAACACATCCAAAGAAACTCCAATAATCTTTGACTACAGCTTTGGCAGAGGAAATAGGTTAAAATATTCAACTGGTTATAAAACTACAGTAAAAAATTGGGATGCCAAAAATCAAAGAGTAAGAGCAATTTCTACATTAAACAATAGAGAAGAAATAAACAATCGTCTTAAAGAAATTGAATTAAACTTTATCAAATCTTTGTCCGATTTGGATGAAACAGATAAACAAAACAAAAGCATTCTTAAAAGAATTTATAACGAAGCATTAGGAAAAACTAATAGTCCTTCTCAAGTAGAATCTCAGATTCCGTTTATTAAATACGCTGAAAATTTTGTTGAAACAAAAGAAAATGGTCTTATTAACGCTGCCAGCATGAAATTAAGCCCTGGCACTATTAGATCCTATAAACAAACTATCAAACAATTAAAAGAATTTGATTCCCAACACAAATATCAATTAGATTTCGACAAAATTGATATGACATTCTATTATTCATTTGTTTCCTTTTTAGAAGAGGAAAACTTTTCACTAAACACTATCGGAAAACATATTAAAAATGTTATAGCCCTATTAAACCGCGCTACAGAGGACAGTGTTAATACAAATCTTAAATTTAAGCACCGGGACTTTAAAAGGGTTTCAGAAAAAACAACATCTATCTACCTTACAGTAGATGAGATTGAATCCATTTATAAACTAAACTTATCAGATCTTCCTGAGTGGGAAAAAGCCAGAGACATTTTTCTAATTGGTTACTATACTGGACAACGTGTTTCTGACTATAATAACTTAACATATAAAAACATTAAAAAGTTTGAGGGCCAAGAGGTATTTGAAATTTTTCAAAAGAAAACTAAGAAAACTGTTTATGTACCAGTTCATCCAAGAATTAAAAAAATAATGAAATTACGTTACAAAGGAAAACTTCCTACCAAAATGCCAGATCAGGAAATTAATGAGCATATTAAAAAAGTTGCGAGAAAAGCAAAAATTAAAGAAAATGTATTGACAAAGATTACTATTGGAGGAGTAGTAAAAGAAGAGACGATTCCAAAACACAAATTAATTGGTACACATACAGCAAGAAGGTCATTCTGCACGAATGCATACCTCTCTAAAATGCCTGTAATAGATATCATGGCTTTAAGCGGCCATACTACAGAAAAGGAATTTTATAACTATATCAAAGTAACTCCGCAAGAGAGGGCTATTAAAATTGCCGATAGTAGCTTTTTTAAATCTTAAATAATTTAAATACCCAACTATGAACTACAAAGAAGCCTTTGTTATTAATGACATTCATTATAATAAATTGAAAGAGGATGAAAAAAACACAAATTCAAACTTTGATTTAAACAATTTTGACTACTATGAACCAAAACTTATTGAAGATTTCTACTTAAAACATTTCCTGCGTAAATTTTTATTTGATATTGATATTTTAAATCTGGAGCAGTTTATTTACTATCAATATGATTATTGTAAAAATCCTAATGATTTTATTTCGATAATTAAATATAAAGTTGATCCTATAGCCCAAGATATTATTGATAATGCTGGGTTTGCTTTGGGACATGAAGGGTATTACAAAGAAATTAGATTAGAAGATGATTTTGCAGAAACTGAAGGGGTAATAAAAAATTATCAATACGAAGTTCCATTTTTCTACTATACAGCAGGAATAAGAAAGAACAAAGCAGAACTGTTAAAAAGAGTTGAAATTTTAAAAACTTTTATAGAAAAATTAGACAGCTTAGTAGAAGGATTATTACCTGCTCCGCTTGAATGGGTAGCAGGTTCAGCTCAACTTGGTTTTATCATTTCAATGCTAGTTCAAAATGGTTACATTAAACCACCTATTGGGCAAAAAAACAACGGAAAAAACAAAGGAAAGATAGGAGTAAACCATTCACAATTAGCCAGGGATGTTCTAGCCGCTTTTAAGATCCCTGGACAAGGCTCAGAAAATAGTCTAAAATTATATTTAAACCCGACAAATTATAAAAATACAGAAATAAGCAAAAAATTAATTTCCAATGGTTTCTTCTTACCAAAGTATGACCAACTAGACTAAGTATTAATACCCGTTGATACCCTATAGTAGGGTAATTAATCATTATTAAAACTTCTTAATATTAGTTTTGAACTATGAAAACTTCAAATAAGTTAACATGGATTCAAAACAAACTATATTTTATCAAGCTAACCCAGAAGATATTGTTACAAATGTTCTTATTGGTGTAGATAAGAAAATTGAAGAATGCATTAAGAAATTCAAGCAATCTCAAAAGGACAATGAAGAATTGCTCTCGGTAGATGAAACCTTAAAGTTTCTTAAATGCTCCAAACAAGCCCTTTGGAATTGGCGCAAAAATGGCATACTGCCCTCTTACCGTCTGGGAAACCGCGTCTATTATAAAAAAAGCGACATCTACGCTAAACTTGTTAAACAAGAATAGAATGATAGGTTTTATATTTCTACATAGAGACTTATTAGAGTGGGAATGGTACCAAAACCCAGAGGTTAGCCGCTTATACATCCATATTTTACTTAAAGCAAACTTTACCGATAAAAAATGGCAAGGTATAAGTGTAAAGCGAGGGCAGTTTATTACTTCATCCAATCACTTAGCCTCTGATTTGAATCTATCTATTCAAAAAATTAGAACCGCTTTAAAAAAACTCGAATCCAGCGGATACATAACACGCCAAACAACAAACAAGTTTACCCTAATAACAATTGTTAATTATAACAACAGGCAACACCAATCAGTTCTAACCAACAAACAAAAAATAACACAAACCCAAAACAAACAACTTACGAACAACAATCCACCAACAACAACTAAAGAAAGTAATAAAATAAAGAACTTAAATAAAGAAAAAATAGAGTTGCGTTTAGCAAAATTCAAAAAACAAGTTTTTGAACACTCACAATATTCAACTAAAATTTTAAATGCTTTTTTTAATTACTGGAGCGAATTTAATACAGCAAAGACAAAAATGAAATATGAAAGCCAGCGCGGTTTTTTTGAAATCGAACGACGATTGAAAAAATGGACCGAAAATGAATGGAAAACAACTAATAAAAATAATCAACAAAAAAATACAATTTCAAATCGATAATTATGGAAAATTTTAATTCACAACCCAATCATGACCCCAACATTTTTAATCAAATCAGAAACAATCTTAAAAACGCTTCCTTAGAAACAAAAAGAGAACATCCTTTTAACAAGAAGACTTTGTGGAATTTATTTATCTGTGAATATCGCCTACTTTTTAGTAAACCTTTTTTGTGCGATGCTGTTGTAGCTAGAAATATCGAAGCTATATTTTATTATTTTTTAGAATCTGAAGAGTTTTTTAATTGTCAAAATTTGCGTTCAGACATTTCTGCGCCATCCTTTAATAAAGGATTATTACTTTTTGGGAATGTTGGTGTTGGTAAAACACATATAATGAGAGTCTTTGAAAGTATATTTAAAAAATACCCTCCTCACCGATTTACAATATCACCGACATATGAGGTCGTAGACAAATATGAAGCCATCAGTACTAGAGCTGATAAAGATTTCTTTTATCAATCTTATACGAACGGAACAATTCTTTTTGACGATCTAAATTCCGAAAAAATTGCAAACAATTATGGTTCCGTAAACATTATGAAGGAATTGATTATTCGCCGTTGCGACAAAGGGAATAAAACACATTTAACAATGAACCCACTTCCAGGTTTTGAAAATGACATAGACGGTTCTTTATTAGGGTTAGGTGACGATTATGACCAAAGAACAGTTGATAGATTTTATGAAATGTTCAACGTTATCCAATTAACTGGAAAAAGCATAAGAAGATAATAGGTTAAATTAAACTTTATTTAACGGATTAAAACACAAAACAACCATGAATAGAATAAAAAAATGTAACTATTGCAACGAAAACTTCACACCAAGAAGGCGTAATCACCTGTATTGCACTGGTAGCTGCAAAACCATGGCAAGCTATAAGAGAAACAACTATAAATATATGACAGGTCATTATCAAAAACAACAATTAACTAGGCTCGAAGCAGAAATCATTCCTATCTCAACAGAGATTAAGACTTCCGGACAAACTTTAGAAGATCGCGTTGAAAAAATGAGTAAGGTTAATGTATCCTCCGTAACAAATGCTGCACTTGGTTCATTGGCTGCAAGCACTGCTATAAATGGAGCTAAACGATTATTTGCACCTAATACATTGCCCGCGACAAAAGGAGATGTTGATACTTTAAAAAAGGAAATTAATGAACTAAAGAACTTATTAAAGGGTAAAGAAACAAATTGATTTCCTTTTAAAAATTAATAAAACAAATATGTAGATATTATCTTATATTTAACTTTTAAAAGTATCATTCTTAAATTTTATGGGTTCAACTTTTTCTTTTCTAAAATCCGATTATCCGGAATTATTTACAATTTGTGAAATTTCAGAAGAGTTAATTCATATTGACCCCAGTTCAACACTTTCTAAAACACGGTTACTTTCAGAAAAAATAGCGGCATTAATTTGGAGTTTTGAAGACTTGGGTTATTTCAGCGGCACACAAGTAGACCGTATTAATCAACTATATTATAAAAACGTATTACCCGAAATAATTAAAGGACTATTACACACTATAAGAAAATCTGGGAACAAAGCCACTCATGACGGAACTGGGTCAAGAGAAGAAGCGTTGTTTGTTTTAAAAAAATGCTTCCAACTGTCTAAATGGTTCTATGAAACCTACAACAACGATTATGTTGAAATAAAAGAATATGTGTTACCTCCTAACCCACAGAATAATATAGAAGTGTTAAATACGCAACTTGAAACTTTATCTAAACAAGTTGTAGATTATAAATCAAAAATTGAAAGTCTTAATCAAAACAAACAGGTAACTGACGCTAGAAAAAGAAGAGGTGAAAACAATGCTAAAAACCTTACGCTTAGCGAAAAAGATACACGTCTATTATTAATAGACCCTAAACTTCGTTTGGCAGGTTGGGAATGTGATACAGAAATTCTAAACTATAAAACAAATAAAACACTTCCTGAAAAAGGAAAGATGATGGCTATTGCTGAATGGCCATGCGAAGGTAAGTGGGCGGACTACGCACTTTTTATTGGAAAAACATTATATGGTATCGTTGAAGCTAAAAAATATGCCAGTGATATTTCTACAGATTTAAGACAATCTAAAATTTATGCAGAACGCATAGAACAACGTAATGATTTTGAAATACTCAACAATTGGTACGGTTATAAAGCACCATTCTTATTTTCAACAAATGGTCGAGATTATTTGGAACAACTGGAGACAAAAAGTGGGATTTGGTTTTTAGATATTAGAAACAACCGAAATAGGCCTTCTGCCAAAAAAGGCTGGTTTTCTCCGGAAGGTTTAATTGGACTTTATGAAAAAGATATTAATGAAATTAATGAAAGGTTAGAAAAAAGCGATTATGATTACCTTCAGGAAAAAGGAGGGTTATCACTTCGAGACTACCAAATAAACGCTATTAAAGCCGTCGAAAACAAACTACTAACTCAACCTGAAAACCCAAAATCATTATTAATTATGGCAACGGGTACAGGAAAAACAAGAACCGTTATTGGACTATCGTACAGATTCATTAAATCTAATAGATTTAAACGTATTTTATTTCTCACCGATCGTAAATTATTAGCATTACAGGCTATTGCCAATTATAAAGATAATAAAATTGAACGCCTAAATACTTTTGGCGATGTATATCAAATAGACGGACTAAAAGATAAAAACCCTGACTCTGACACGAGACTGCATTTTGCAACGGTTCAAAGTATGGTAAAACGTTTATTCTATTCGGAAAATGACACTTTACCTATTGACTCCTACGATTGCATAATAATAGACGAAGCCCATAGAGGTTATAATCTAGATCGTGAAATAGATGACGAAGACATCCATTTCAAAGACCAAGAAGATTACGTAAGCCAGTACAAACGGGTTATTGAATATTTTAACGCCTATATCATTGGTTTAACCGCTACTCCTGCTTTGCATACTACTCAAATTTTTGGCAATCCCGTTTTTAGCTACTCCTACAGGCAAGCTGTTTTAGATGGCTATTTGGCTGACCACGAACCTCCCAACCGTATAAAAACCCGTTTAAGCGAAGAAGGAATTCTTTGGAAAAAAGGAGAGCGTCCAAAAGTTTTTAATCCTGAAACCAATACTATTGAAGAACTTGCCGAATTAGAAGATGATTTATTAATTGAAATAGAGCAATTCAATAAATTAGTATTGACCGAATCTTTCAATCGCACAGTTTGTAAAGAACTCGTGAAGCATTTGGATCCCGAAAGTGACGAAAAAACGTTGATTTTTGCTGTTCGTGATTCTCATGCAGACGATATTGTAAAAATACTAAAAGAAGAGTTTGCTGAAATTGGCATGGATGTGCACCAAAATGCTATTCAAAAAATAACGGGTAATGTTTATGACCCAGAACAACTAACAAAGGAATACAAAAACGAAAAATATCCAAATATTGCTGTAACAGTAGATTTACTAACAACTGGAATAGATGTTCCTAAAATTTGCAACTTAGTCTTTTTACGTCGAGTAGGTTCTCGAATTTTATACGAACAAATGATAGGCCGTGCTACCCGTAAATGCGATGAGATTGGTAAGGAAGCCTTTAATATATACGATGCGGTTAGGGTTCATGAAGCTCTGGGCGATTATACCCAAATGTCCAGTGTTGCAAAACCAAAAGTATCTTTTGTGCAGTTGGTAGAAGAACTTGATTTTATTGATTCTGATGAACGTACTAAATCTCAAATAGAACAAATTATTGCAAAACTACAACGGAAACGAAATAAAATAGAAGAACACACCATGGAAGAATTTATGTATGCTTCCAACGGGCTTTCACCTGAAGATTTAATTGAAAAACTTCAAAATTTAAAAGCTTCAGAAACCAAACAAATTATAAAAAATTATGGTTCCCTTTGGCACTATTTGGACACCAAAATATATATTCCTAAAAACCAATTGGTATCTGAACATCAAGATGAATTTTATGGTATTGAGCGTGATTATGGCACCGCAAAAAAACCGGAAGATTATATTGATAATTTTAAAAAATTTATTGAAGAAAACAAAAATAAAATTGCCGCCATTCAAGTAATTTGCAATCGTCCTTCATCATTGGATCGGGCATCACTTAAAGAATTAAAATTACTTTTAGACCAAGAAGGCTACAATGCCAGAACATTGCATGCAGCTTGGAAAAATGCCAAAAATGAGGATATTGCAGCCGATATCATTTCGTACATTCGCACACTGGCATTGGATGTGCATTTGGTTAGCCATAAAGACCGCATTGATAAAGCATTTGAAACTGTTTATGCCTTGAAAGATTGGAATAAAATTCAATTAAAATGGTTAGAGCGTTTCCATGCGCAACTTATTGCCGAAACCGTGCTGTCTAAAGAAGATTTAGACAAAGAACCGTTTAAAGAGGAAGGCGGCTTTAAACGTATTAATAAAATATTTGAAAATCAACTGGATGCCATTCTAAAAACTATAAACGATAATTTGTATTCAGCTTAAACCAATTAACTATTTATGAGTGCAGACGAAATTGCTCAAAAACTATGGAACTTATGTAATGTGTTGCGCGACGATGGCGTAACCTATCACCAATATTTAAACGAACTTACTTATATCCTGTTTTTAAAATTAAGTGAAGTTAAAGATTTTGAAGAACACATCCCTGAAAACTACCGTTGGCAATCTTTTGTAAACGAACACGATAACAACGAAGCTTTTTTAAAGTATCGAAAATTTTTAGCTGAAATTAGTGCACAAACCACTAGCGAAAGCATTAAAGAGATTTATGCAGATGCCTCCACCAGTTTACGCAAACCAGTGAACTTTAATACCCTAGTGCAAGCCATTGATAAATTAGATTGGTACGAAGAAAGTGACCGTGATGTTATGGGCGATATTTACGAAAGTTTGCTGGAAAAAAATGCAGGGGAGAAAAAAAGTGGTGCAGGACAGTATTTTACGCCACGACCATTGATTAATATCATGGTAAGTTTAATGGCACCCAAATTGAATGAACGTTGGAATGATCCTGCCGCAGGTACCTTTGGATTTATGATTGCTGCCGACGAATATCTTAGAAACAAACATGATGGTTATTTTCATTTAAATGAAAAAGATCGAAAATTCCAAAAAGAAGATGCCTTTAGTGGTGTTGAATTAGTAGGAGATGCCCACCGTTTGGCATTAATGAATGCACGATTACATGGTATGGAAAGCCGCATCTATTTAGGTGATACTTTAACGGATTTAGGTAAAAAACTCAGCAATTTTGATGGCGTATTAGCAAACCCGCCCTTTGGAACCAAAAAAGGTGGAGAGCGCCCAACCCGAGATGATTTTACCTTCCCAACAAGCAATAAACAGCTTAACTTTTTACAGCACATTTACCGAAGTCTTAAAAAAGATGGAAAAGCCCGTGCCGCCGTGGTGTTACCAGATAACGTGCTGTTTGAAGATGGAGATGGCCAAAAAATACGTCGCGATTTAATGGACAAATGCAACCTACATACTGTATTGCGCTTACCAACAGGCATCTTTTATGCTGCAGGCGTAAAAACCAACGTACTGTTTTTCACCCGTGGCACCACTGAAACCGACAATACTAAAAATGTGTGGTTTTACGATATGCGTACCAACACGCCCAATTACGGTAAGCGCACCCCATTTGTTGAAGCTGCTTTTAAAGACTTTGTAAAAGCCTACACAGGGGGTATTGGCATTGATACATTAGATGAAGATTTTAATGGTTTAATAAGTGATGAAAAACGAAAGACAATTACAGACGAACGTTGGCAATGCATAAGCAGAGAAACCATTGCAAAGAAAAACCACAATCTGGATTTAGGTTTAATTGCAGATGATAGTATTAGTAATTCTGAAGATTTGGGAGAACCGATTGATTTGGCAAAAGAAGCATTGAAGGAGTTAAACAGTATTACAGAGCAATTGAATGCCATGATAAAGGAATTAGGATAATGGGAGAGAAATTGCCGAAGAATTGGGTTACGACAGAACTTAAAAACATTATTTTTTTTGTTATTGGTGGAGATTGGGGAAAAGACCCCGAAGCCGATTTAGATGATGAATTTATTGATGCTTTATGTATTAGAGGAAGTGAAATTAAAAACTGGGTAAAAGAAAAAGGCGAAACAGCCAGTTTAAGAAAAATTAAAACAGCCAGTCTCGAAAAAAGAAAACTACAGATAGGAGATATTCTTATAGAAATTTCTGGTGGTGGTCCAGAACAACCTGTTGGCAGGGTAGTATACATGGACAAAGAATCTATAACAAAAAATAGTCTGCCAAAGGTTTGTACAAATTTTTTGAGAATGATTAGGCTTCATGACTTATTAAACAAAAACTATGTAAGTAACTATTTGGAATACTTCTATTTGTCAGGAGAAGTGATTAAATATCAGGGAGGAAGTAATAATTTAAGAAATTTAAAATTTAAAGATTATCAAACGATTCCGATTCCTCTCCCACCCTTACCCGAACAAAACCGTATCGTAGCCAAATTAGACCAATTATTTTGGCAGTTAGAGTTGATAAAGTTAAGTTTGGACAGCATCCCACAACTTTTAAAAGATTTTAAACATCAAGTGTTGACACAGGCGGTTACTGGGAAGTTGACGGAGGAGTGGAGAAAAGGGAAGAATTTATCTGATTGGAAAATTGAACTAGCAAAAAATTGTTGTGAAAAAGTTCAAAGCGGTGGCACTCCAAAAGGAAGTAATTTTGCTCTGTCTGGGATTCCTTTTTTTAAGGTCTATAATATTGTAGATCAACAAATATCATTTGATGATAAACCTCAATATGTATCCGAAGAGATTCAAAATACCCAATGTAAAAAGTCAATCTGCCATCCCAATGATGTTTTAATGAATATTGTTGGTCCTCCTTTAAATAAAGTTGCAATTATTCCTGAACGCTTTAAAGAATGCAATATAAATCAAGCCATTACGCTATTTAGACCAAAGCCGTATTTAAATTACAAATTCCTTTATTACTTTTTAAGAGAAGGTACTCCTGTGAATAATTTAGTTAATGAAACAAGAGGTGTGGTTGGACAGGTTAACATATCACTAACTCAATGTAGAGAGTTTAAAATTCCCATTCCATCTGAACAAGAACAAGAAGAAATTGTCAATCGTGTTGAAAGCCTATTCACCAAAGCCGACAGCATAGAAAAACACTATGATGCCTTAAAGGAAAAAATAGACAACCTACCACAAACCATTTTGCATAAAGCGTTTAAAGGTGAGTTAGTGCCGCAATTGGCCAGTGATGGTGATGCTAAAGATTTGCTAAAGGAGATAAAGGCTTTAAAAGCACAAACCAATATAACACCAAGAAACAGTGTTTCTAAAAAAATATTACATGACGTAGCGGCAAATAGTAAACAAAAAAAACAGCTATATAAAGCTAATGAAAACCCTTTAAGCCAAGTAGCCGAAGAGAATTAAATTTATAAATAAAACCGTGTCATTTTATATTAAGTAACATTTAATTACTTTTAAGCAACATTGTTTTACAATCACAAACCCCCTATACATTAAGGGCTAAGACACATTAAGCAACATTTATTAACAAATAAGCAACTTTATTAACAAATCAAGAAGCCATGAGTACAACAGCCATATCCTCTATTAACACCATAATTACCGAGGATTACCTGCGCACTAAACCCGAAAACCAATATTTTGAACGCAAAGGTTTGGGCGATAAAGAGATTAAACCCGGCAGAATAGCCGAAGAACTTATAGGGATGCTAAATGCAGACGGGGGCATTCTTGCCTTTGGGATTTCAGATAATGGAGATTTTGAAGATTTAAGACAATTGGGAGATAAACTTAATAGTTACAGAACCCTTGTTATGGACTATGTGCATCCTGCTTGTAACATACAACTCGAAGAAATAGAAATTGGTGGTAACTTAATTTTTTTATTTCATACAGAACAAGAGTTGGAGCGTATATATTGCCGAAAAGATACTGAACAAGTTTTTTTACGTGTTTTCGATACCAACAGGAAACTAGATAGAGACGCAGTAAAAAAACTGGAATATGATAAAACGATTCGTAGGTTTGAAGAAGAGCAATCTAAAAACTTTGACTTTGAAGATTTAGACCAAGACTTATTACTTGCGTACAAGGAACGGCTTAACTATGCAGGTGATCCTTTAGATCTATTGACAAAGCGATATTTAGCCGTAAAGAAAAATGACAACTTTACTTTAAAAAATGCTGCCGT
Source organism: Mariniflexile sp. HNIBRBA6329 (assembly GCF_043558645.1). Taxonomy (NCBI): domain Bacteria; kingdom Pseudomonadati; phylum Bacteroidota; class Flavobacteriia; order Flavobacteriales; family Flavobacteriaceae; genus Mariniflexile; species Mariniflexile sp. HNIBRBA6329. The sequence continues at coordinate 415,855 of NZ_JBIFXS010000001.1, forward strand.
TTTATTGTTTGCAAAAGACCCTGAAAAATATATCCCATCAGCTTCTGTTCGCTATATCCGTTATGATGGTACCGAAGCACTTTCAGGTACAGATTATAATGTTGTTAAGGACGAACGTTTTGAGGACAACATCCCGAATCTTATTGATACAATTAAGACCTTCCTAAATACTTCTTTTAGAGACTATTATTTTCTGGATATGGAAGAAGGAAAATTTAAAAAAGTACCCGAATATCCAGAAGATGCTTGGCTAGAAGGCATTGTAAATGCTTTATGCCATCGCTCCTATAATGTTCAGGGTAGTGCCATTTACATTAAGCACTTTAATAATAGATTGGAGATTTCCAACAGTGGTCCGCTACCAGCTCAAGTTACCGTTGAAAATATAAAGACTGAACGTTTTGCTAGAAACCCAAGAATAGCAAGAGTTCTAGAAGATATGGGTTATGTAAGACAATTGAATGAAGGTGTCTCCCGTATTTATAAATCTATGGAAAAATCTATGTTGTCCGTACCAGAATACAAAGAGGCCAACGGCAATGTATATCTTACATTGAGAAACTTGATAAGTAAACATTTAAAAACTATTCATGATTCTGTTATCAAAAAAATAGAAAGTGATTGGCAAACTTACAATCCTACTCAAAAGAAAATACTCAATTATTTATTTATAAAGCACCAAGCTACTTTGGATGAATTATCCGAATACACAGGGATTAATAATAATACCATTCGAATTTACATCAATAAGTTTACAGATGATGATATATTAAATCGCAATAGTGAAAAACAAAGAGACATAAATGCGCTTTATACTTTTAAGAAACAATAATCCGCAATTAAGCAAGGTTGATAGATCTAAATGAATTCCTTGTTTTTCGGCAACCAATAAACATTAAGAAACAAATTTGATTAATTAAGCAAGGGACAAACACTACTAGTAAACATATAGTAATCAAATTTCATTATTGTTTGCTAGTATTATTTTGACATTTAAATTAAAGAAAAGTATGCCAATTAATATTGAAAAAAAATCAAAAGAGCTTAAATCTTTTGTCAGTCAATATGACACCAAAACTTTTATGGGGGATTTGAGTACTTTGCTTACTATGGTTCCCATGCAAAATATACCTCCAAGTTTAGTTGGGCTTGTAGCACCACAAAGACAATTGTTCTATTTAGCAGGATTACATTTAACGTCAAAGAAAGATGATAATATTGAAACTAAATATCAATATACTGAAGAAGATTGGGATCAAATAAAAGCCCTATTGATTAAAATTGAGTCAGGTTATGAAGAAAACTTTTATCCTGATGATGGAATAGTAATAAATGATGTTTTAAAAGAGCAGCGTATAATTGGTTTAATGTACCATTTAAATTATTTTAATCAAGGTGATTTAAATTATGAGGAACAAATTATTGAACGAATAGGTATATACTTTGCTCCTTTCGATAATGAAATCAAAGTTCATTTTGGTTTAAGTTTAAACGAATTTATATCTATTTATAGATTCCTTGACGAGATGCTTCATCAGAAATTAAATTCGGTCTTTCCTGTTGAAGGAGAACAAACATGGGATGATATAAGCATAGAACAATTTGCAGAAGGTATGACGAACCCTGACAAGATGCATTTGGCTGTTCCTCCACATTATTTAAGAATGTCTGAAAGTATGATTGATCCAGGGAAAAAATATCGATTTAATTTGGTTGAATTGAATAAAGAATTTGACCCTAATATTGTTAGTGCATTTATTGATACTCTATCTATACGAAGAGTCGAAAGTGATTTTCTATATTACACAGAAAATAACCCCTATTTTAATCATCCAATTTTTGAGGTTGCAGAAAAAGAATATCAATCAATTGATATGAAACAAATCGTTATAGCTATTTACAATCAGTTATTAGATTTTGTTACTTCAGGTATCCCAATTACTGAGCCATTTTATAAACATAGAGGTATTGAATTAGAAAACAAAATCGTGAATTTATTTAGATTGGTTTTAGGAAATAAGGCAATAATATATCAAAGCTATTACACAAAAGTTGGAAACGAACAAGATATATTGGTTTTATACAAAGGTATGGCGTTAATTATTGAGGCAAAAGCATCAAAACGAAAAGAACCGCGTTCAGATCCTGATAAAGCCTATGGTTTAATTAGAAAGAATTTTGATAAAGTTATACAAAAAGGCTATGACCAGTCATATAGAGTTAAGCAGCGTTTTATTAAAAAGGAGACATTCAAATTATATGAAGATTTAGCATTAACAAATGAAATAGGACAAATAAATACTAGAAAATATCACCATGCTTTTAGTTTAGTTGTAACTCTCGAGCGATTTGGTCAAATTCAAACTGATCTCGACGCAATGTTATCGGTAGAAGAAGAAGACCAATTTCCATTATCAATTTGTATCGATGATTTAGAGGTTTTCTTATTGGCCTTTAAAAAAAGAGGCTCAAAATTTAATGAACTTCTTAGGTATTTTGATTTGAGAGAATATCTTCATGGTGGTTTGTTGTGTGGTGATGAGCTTGAAATATGTGGAGCTATACTCGACAAACTAATTCCCGATAAATATTTAAAATCGGATCAAGTAATAAGAACCCGTCCTAATCATGCTCAGCTTTTTGACGATTATTATCATGGTGGATTAGGGTTTGAGAATGAAATTAACCTTGATAGAAAAACTAGTGGAAAATTCATAACCATGTTTAGATAATTAAATAATTAAAACTATGCCAATTCCAAAACACGATGACATCAGAGTACCAGCGTTAAAATTACTTTCTGAAAAAGGACTTTTAAAATTAAAAGACTTTGTGGAATTGCTCGGAAGCCACTTTAAACTCACAGAAGAAGAGCTTTCAGAAATGTATCCATCTGGTAATGGTCACATTTTTTATGATCGTGTCTCTTGGGCATTAAGTTATCTCAATATGTCTGATTTAGTGGAAAAGCCAAAAAGAGGCACCTATTCAATCAATAATGTAGGCCTAAAATTACTTAAAACACCAGAAGCTGTAAATGATTATATAGCTGAGAAATTAAGTCAAAGAGAGGTTCCAAAACAACAAAAGAAGGCAGTTATAAGTTCTGAGTCGGAAACCATGACATCAGACTTCACACCAGCAGAAAAGTTGTATGCGTCTTTTGAAAAAATAAAGAAAACCCGTAAAGATGAAATCTTAAATACCATTTTAAGTAAAACTCCTTTCGAGTTTGAAACAATTGTTGTTAAGTTGCTTCAAAAAATGGGCTATGGTGGTGAAATAAAGGATTCTGGGTTAGTAACAAAAGCGACTAATGATGGTGGCATTGATGGGGTTATCAAAGAAGATGTTCTAGGTCTTGGCCGTATTCATATACAAGCCAAACGATATGCTTTAAACAACAGTATTAATCGTGATGAAATCCAAAAGTTCGCTGGTGCATTGTTAGGCGCTCCAATGAGCAAAGGTGTTTTTATAACAACCTCATATTTTTCAGACGGTGCATTGACTTATGTGAAAAATTTAAATAACTCCACGATTATCTTAATTGATGGTGATCAACTTGCAGAATATATGTATGAATATGGTTTGGGTATGCAAATTGTGCAAACCATAGAACTTAAAAAACTCGATACCGATTTTTGGGATGCGATGAAAGATGATTAATTTATGGATTATTCTATAGTAAAATTAAACTTAAAGAAAGAACTGAGCGCACTCTCATCACTTGTCGAAAGAACAACTTTAACAAGGTATAATGATATTTTTAGTATCGATGCTATAAAATTACAAACTCATTCCAATGAGACAGTAAAAGAAAATATTAGAGACTTCTTTAAATCATTTGAACAACCTGTTATTTATACTTTCGAGCTAAAAGGCTGTGATGATTTCACTATATTAAATAAAGCATTTAATAAGGCTAAAAACACAAACCACGAAGGTCGTGCCTATTCTAAATTTAATGATAACTTTCCAAAAAACGAAATTACATTGTATGTTGGAAGCAGTAAGGGAGAGAACCTGACAGCCAGAATGATCAATCATTTTGGAGTTGGATCTAAAAGCGTGTATTCTATGCATCTAAAAGCATGGTTACCCAAAGATTATAATTATAAAATTCAGGTTAGCTTATTTACGCCAATGATACCCAATCATAATCTTTCTTTTTTCAAAGTACTTGAAGTTATTGAACAAGGTTTTTGGAACTACCAGAGACCGTTATTTGGTAAGCAAAGTGGGTTACTTTAAAAAGTAAATATTTTCTAAATATTAAAAACTTGAAACAAGAAACTGAACAAAATGATTTATAGGTTATACTACTTTATTTTAAAATTTAAATAAACAATAAAAACTGAATGAAATATTCTTTATTACAAGGAGATCTTAAATTTAAGATTATCCCTATTTTACAAAATATCGTATCCTACAACCAATCGGAATTGTCAAATTTATTCGATGGTATAGAGGAGTCTAAAAATGAATTAGATTTTACTAAAAGAGGAAAGCCTGGTGATATTTTAAATGATAATTTTGAAATGTTTTTTGATAAAATAGGTTTAGGAATTGATTTACCTATATGGTTTGAATGGGAAAAAGACAAAAAGAAAACCATGATAATTGGAAGAGACCCTCAACGAAATCATAATACCCATGAATTAATAATTAGCTCACCTTTTGGGCTGGCTAACAAAAAAGGTCGAGAATCTATTAAAAATAAATATTGGCAATTTACTGAACCTCTTTTAGAAAATAATAGAGTTTATATAACGGATGTTTATAAACTATTCGCTAAAAGTCTAACTGATCGAAAATTAATTCGAAAAGATAAAGAAACTCATTATGGGATTTTAAAACAAGAAATAGATGTAATTAAACCCGACAATATTATTACAATTGGAAAAGATGCTAAAATTGCCATCTCAAAAATTCTAGAGTGTTCCTCAGAAGATCCCTTTTTAACCACAAAACGTGGTATTGATGTTCATTTCGTGCCTCATATTTCTAATATGGTTCTTCAAAATTTTATTCCTATTGCAAATTTATTTTTATCCATTGGAAAACTTAAAAATGAGTCTCATTTGCAAAAAATAGGCAAGGATATTTTAGAACATAAAGATGAGTTATTTAAATAGCTCATCTTTATGTATAATACTTATAACAAGAATATGACTTGATATTTAATTTAAAAATACTTTAAACTATGCTTAATACTTGATAATATTTTTGAATAAATTCAGATAACTCATTAACTGCCTTATTTAAAAGTTTTTCATGGTTATCAGCGGACATTAATTTTGAAAGGAATGCAACATCATTAAAGTCTATTTTTTCACCATTTAACTCCTTTAAGTAATACCAAATAGGGAAATGATTTGTTGTATTTACTTTGCCCTTTAAAAACTCCTGAACCAATTTTATATTTTCAATATTGGCTGTATGGTTATAAATACCGTAATAAACATGTTCCCCTTGATTAAACATTATAGCAAAGCATAATTGTTCGCTTTTATAATTAGGCAATCCTATATACGTATTTCCGGAATCTATTCTAAATTCTAATTCTTTTGGTATTCTTTTATATAAAGCTATTTCGAATTTCTTTCTAAAATCTTCTCTTATTTTCCTCTTTACAACTGGAAATGTATTGGCAACTTGTTCAGCCTCTAATAGGTTATTTATTAACATCATTTCTAATTCATCCATAAATTCATCTTTAAGTTGGTTCGTTATTTTTTTTACTAAATTCAAATATTGTCTAATATTTATTTTTAAATATGCATTGGAGCATTTTTCAATGCAGTTTTCGAGCCACTCAACAATATGCTCCTGATAGCTAATAGGGTAATAATCCTTATGTGCCAATAGTTTTCCTGCACTATGGTTTGATGCTTCATTACCCCATAAATTCAGATAAAAAATAATGCTTTTATTAGGCTTGTAATTATTGTATCGTTCTAATTGGAGTAACTGATCACTAGCATCAATTTTGTTCTCTATTATAATATTGGTTTCATTAGATTGTATTAAAATATCTATTCGCCCACCAGTACCTTTATCTAAATTAATAGTACCAATCGATTTTTCTTGAAATACTATGGGTTTAGCTTTTATAAAATCGCTCGCTTTTTTTTCTAAATCACAGTTTTCATCTTTAGATTGGTAAACAATTGAAAAAATGATTTTTATAAACTCATCTAAAAACATAGCGCCCTGATGATGCGACCCTTTTGGATTTAACAATTCGGTAATCATTGCAGAATGCGTGTTATTTTCGTAACGCTCAATTTTAGTGATACTGAAGATGTTGAAATCTTCTCCACTTTCTTGTAAATATTTTTTTTGTTTTTCTAAAATGGTTTTGGTTTTAGAAATTATTACATTCTCTCTTTTAATCATTTTCTTAATTTATTTACTCATAACATGAATTTTAGAACAACACAAAACTCCTTAACCTAAACACTTTTGTTTAAAAACTTAATATAATTATTTAAAAGTCCTTTAATTTGTTCAGCGGCAACAGGATTAGCAGAATGTACATTAAATTTTAAACGTTGTAAATCTAATCCCGATTCATAAACCAACCATTTAGCAGCTGCTAAACCATCTGGAGCAATTATGCCATCTTTATCCATTCCAAGGTCATTGTCAAAACTAATCAACTCTGGAAGCCCATTTAGCTCTATGTAATTAACAAACTCCTTATAGGTGCGGACAACATCAAATTCGGAGACCATGGTTTTATCATAAACCATGTCTACTGTTCTTATATCATCTAAAAAAAGTTTTTTCATTGCAATTAATAATACATTTTATAAAAAATATTTTCACTTCTTTTTCAAATACATCAATAAAAATACGATGTGCTAAATTATTGTGAATGTATATCTTGAACTCAGGATTCACCGTCAAAATCTCGTCAATAAGGTTAAGCGTAAGTTTGGGGTCAACTACATAGTCACGGGTTCCCAAAACTATTTGTCTAAAAACACTTGATTCATTTTTGACCTCAGAAATATTTTGCGGTATTGATCTTTAAGCTAAAGCCGTTAAATAATAAGTCAGTACGCTAAATGGCATTTGAAATAAAATAGCATACCACTCACAATAATGACATTAATTGCCTTTTTGTTAAAGTCTTGTATTAAAGTACTAATACTATTCAGTTTTGCTAAATAATCAATTCTTGGAACAAAAACTTTACCATTTATCTCTAAAACAACTCTTTTCTCTTGACCAAAACAGATATTAAGCCTAGGTAGATAAAGTATATTCATAAACTTGTTATATCTTTAAAATATTCATAAATCATAACCATTGCTAGAGTATCTAACTCACAATACTTTAAAAGTCCTTGTGAAATTTCTTGTCTTTCAGTATCGGACATATTCTCAAATTGTAACTTACCATAGGCCGTTAAAGCAGCTCCTCCATCGGCAATCATACCCATTTCGGAAACCAATGTTTCCAAATCTTTATCATTCCAATTATCAAATAATGGAGGCAATGTTTTATAGGGACTTATCACATACTCATTTTCAAAATTCAAAAAAACATGGTTACTTTCAAAGTTCTTACTTGTGATATTAATTTCTGAAATTGGTTTAACGTATTTCATTTTTAGAAAATTACTTGAGTTTAAAACCGCTGGTAAAACAGCTTTAATTGAAATAGACCCTTGGGTTTGTGGGCTGTAATAAAACTCTTTAACTACACGATATAAATCAATCATATCTCTTTCTCCACACCATAAATTAGCACTACTATTGGTTGCGTGCGATATTTGTTCAATAAAACCTTTTAAGTCTTCCTTGTCTACTTCGTTTGAATTATCCAATTGCAAATGGATTTGATTTAGCACGGTGTTTTCATGATTATGATACCTGAAAATACTGCCAAAATTTGATTCTAAAGCTCTTTTTAATGCTCTTACAAAATCAAAATTAGGAAACATTCCCATTTCGGCATTTAGATATTCTGTTTTGTGTTCCACCCTACCATCTTCATAAACCATGTGATGTGAAAATTGAAATGCAGTTTGCTCATAAGGGCTTCTTCCAGATGTAAAAGGTAATGCCCCCATTGAAGTTTCAAAATCAATAAAATTTAAAGGGTATACCCATGTTTTCATTTCATTTTTTAAACCCTCAAATTTAACAACTGGAGAGATATCTAAATATTTTACTTTTCCAACTTGTATCCATTGCCGATCAGAATTTGAAATTTTACCTGGTTCGGGTTGAGGGTTAATATCCGTTTCAACCAAATCATGCATAAAATATTTTCCACTTTCAATAAGAGATTTGGCACCCCTAAAATTCCATATATCATATACTTTAGGTCTATTTATCATTTGATTTGACACTTCTAATTGTGATGACCAACATTCATGGAAACCACTTTTATTCTCTTGGGTGGGTTGCTCTAAATAAAACTCGCAACCTTTACAATGGTGACCTATAGGTGTGTTGATTTTTATGTCATTGCTGTAATGTTTTTTAAAATACAATACGGTCTCTTCAAATGACATCCCCTCAATGTGCGGATTATCTTTAAAAATTAAATCAATTTCAGACTGAATAAGAATATCAGACAATAAAGGGTTTCCTAAGTCTTCTAAAGTTAACCCCTCCTTTTTTAGAATACCAGTCCTTAAATCTGATGATTTAGTAATTTTAAAGTATTGATTAATACCATCAACAGTTGCAACAGAATCCTTATTCACTAATTTAAGAAATGGAGTTATTTTCCACTTAGGATATGCTTTTTGAATTACATATTGCTGAAAAGCTACGTCGTACAAATATGCTGACCATCCACTATTTAAATTTCCACGGGAACCAATAAATCCATTATGTTCACTTTCCCGAACTGATTTAGCTTTAACTTCTATAAGTTTTATATTATTATCTCTTTTTTCTAATATATCAACACGAATAAATAAGCCTTCGTACAAAAAAGCCGCTTCAAAAATAACAACCTTCTCTTGTTGTAGTAAATCGGCAGTTTTTCTAGCAAGCAAATCATAGTTCCAATCATTACCTATAATCGCAATACCGTCAGGATAATACATGCGTGACAATTCTTCCACTTGAAAACCACCTTCTGCCAAAGCTTCCAAAAACGGATCGCTTTCACTTTGATTTTCATACTCTTGTTTACGAGTGTAAAATAGCTTTGTAGGACAATCTAATGCCAATTTAAAACGAGATTTTGTTAAATATCTTGGTTTTTTATGAGTCATGCATTATTGTATTTGTTGTAAATAGCTGATACTTTTTGTTTGATTTTTTCTCTGAACCACAAAGGTTCAATCACTTCTACCTCAATACTCATTTTCAAGATTTCAATAATAAACTCATAATTAGGTATTAGATCATAAGATACATAACTAAAGTCTTTATTCATTTCAATTGTTTTTTGTGATGCATGCAACGGTAAACTTTCTAAATATTTCAAATGATTATTTGTAACCTTTATGATAATGTTTTCGGGTTCATTTTTTGAATAGTTTAAACCAATAATATTATCAAACTTTGCTATTTGCTTCAAGTATTTCAGCTTATTTAGCTTAGTTAATTCACTTAGTTTCATCTCCAGTAATCTATCAATACCAAATGTTCTAATTTCGCTTTTCCCATCTGGAAGTCCAATAACATACCAGCGGTTTAGATACTCTTTTAAGACTAAAGGCGTAATACTGTAAGCTGTTTTAGTGTTCTTATAATAATTATAATGGGTAAATTCCAGCACTCTATCCTGTTTTATTGCTATAAGAATTGTTTCTAAATTTTCAATTCCTTTAAGTTTACTAGAATCATCGAAAATCACATAATCCAAAACCTTATGGTTATCCTTTAAACCGTCAGAAAACACATCCGCCAAAGTAACCAACTCTAAAAACTTAAAAAACGATTCTACTTTCACGCTTCTATCCTTATCTATAAAATAACCATTATGCTGTTTACTATAACCTAACTCAATTCCAAAATCAGCCCTTATTTTACTCATATCACGTTCCAAAGTACGCTCAGAAATATCAAAATCTTTACTGTTTAAAAATTCAACAAGCTGATCTTTAGAAGCATAATTTCTATCGTTTACATATTGTATTATAAACTGTAATCTTCTGGAAATATGATATTTTGACATAACAAGCAATATTAAAAAGTTAAACCGCCAAATCGTGTCGGCGTGATAAATATAGTCGAAATTTATTACGCCGACACGATTTGGCGGTCAATTGTAATTGGTTTGCCTCATAATCATTAAAAACATAATTATGAATACAAAACTTATAAAGTTAAAAGATGAATTTATAACCAAGCAAAAACAATTAGAATATGCACGAAATACCTTAAAAAAAGAGTTTTTTGGAATTGATAAGGCTATTGACGAATTGGTTAATAATACACGTTCCTGGTATGTGCTAAACGAATACCAAACAAGGCCATTAGTAGTAAATCTTTGGGGTTTAACAGGTGTGGGAAAAACTTCTTTAATCACTCGACTTGCCGAGTTATTAAATTGTAATGATAGCCTTTTTAAATTTGATTTAGGAATAAAAACCAGCAGCTCTTCTTTTACACGAGGACTTGATGACTTATGTGAAAAGGATGAATCTAAACCAATAATAATAGCTTTAGATGAATTTCAACATAGTCGAACTTTAAGAGGGCCATTACGTGAAGAAGTTCAAGAAGACGATAATAGAAAAGTGTGGGAATTAATAGATTCTGGGAAAATTGAATACTATCCATGGGACCATGGGCTGTATAACTTGATAGATTACACTAAAAAACTACAGTTTTTACTTCAATCTTCAGTAAAAGTAGAAAAAGGAAAAATAATAAAAGGAATAAGTATTTATAATGCTGAATTTAATGGAGATAGTTTCTGGGATGATGATGATGATAATAAAAAAAATTTGTTTGTTAAACGTTCTATTTACTCATCTATTCTAGACTATGCTGGTAAAGCATTCCATTTTAATTTAATCCAAGATGTTAATAAACATCTTTTAAACTTAAACGGAGAAGAAACTATAGCTTTTTTATATAATGTTATTAAAATTGCAAAAAAACCAAAAACTAAAAACTTTACAAAGGCTCTCATTTTCATAATTGGAAATCTAGACGAAGCATATACTATGAGTAACAATTTAACTGCAGATATTGATGCTGATTTGTTTCATGAATCATCATTAAAAATTACAATTCCACAAATAAAAAATGCACTCTCTAACAGGTTTAGAAAAGAACAAATATCAAGGCTGGGCAATATTCATATTATTTATCCTGCACTAAATAAAGAGGCTTATAAAGCAATAATTTTAAATGAATTACAAAAGGTTATAACAAAAACCAAAAATCATATTGGATTAAAAATAAAATTTGATGAATCTGTTTCAGATCTAATTTACAAAGAAGGTGTCTTTCCAACCCAAGGAGTAAGACCTTTGTTAACTTCATTAAATTACTTGATCAAGACAAACTTGTCTATTTTCTTTTCAGAAATTATAATCAAAAATTTAAACAGTTCAGAGCTATCATTTCATATTTTTGAGAAGGAACTCGTTTGCTCTTATCTTTATAGAAATAAGATTGTGCACAATAAAAAAGTATCTGTACTAACACCTCTTGAAGATATTAGAATATCAAAAAAAGACGATTTACAAGCCATTACTGCTGTTCATGAAAGTGGTCATGCTATTATTTCAGCCATATTACTCAAAGTTGTTCCAGAGCACATTTATTCGGTAACTACTGAAGGTGATAATAATGGCTTTATATATACTAAATTTCCATGGAATTATATTGCCAAAAAAGAAATTGTTAAAAGAATAGCAATGTACTTAGGTGGCATAATGGCGGAAGAATTGGTATTTGGAAAAGACAATATTACAGCTGGATCATCAAGTGACATTATTATGGCTACAAAATTTTTAAGCAACATGTATAAATTGAATGGTTTAGGAACGATACCTATGTTTTTTGATTTAGATTCTGCAAACAATGATAGCTATCATGATTGTAATGATGTAGAATTGCTAATCAAGGAGACTTTAAAAGAAGGTTATGAACTAGCAAAATGCACTCTTATTAAAGAAATGAAGTTATTGTTGACTTTATCCAATTATTTAAGCGACCATAGTTCGATAGACAAATTAGCTTTGGAAAAAATGATAAAAAAATATAAAATTTCAGAAGTAGAATTAATTAATAACAGTGAATTATTGTATTACAGAAATGAATTAAAATCGAAAATATCTTCAGATTTAAGTAGCATATCTAAAGAGCTCTTTAATACGATTTCTCTAAACCATAAAAATAACAAATGAAAATACTCTGGTTGGATGACCTGCGAAACCCATATATCAATTTAGAGAAACGTGCCTAAAGAAGACGGAATAATCAAATGGGTTTTGAATTTTGAACAATTTACTCAATGGATTACAAAGTTCAGTTTACCAGATATAATATCTTTTGACCACGATTTGGCTGATGTTGACAAGAACAATGAAGGGAATTTTGCACATTATCAAGAAAAAACGGGAATGGATTGTGCAAAATGGCTGGTGAATTATTGTATTGATAATAATAAAAAATTACCAAGATTTTATGTGCATTCGGCTAATCCTGTAGGTTCTAAAAATATAGAAAGTCTTTTAAATAATTTCATTAAGCATGCAAAAAACAGTTGAATACCAAAATCTAATAATATCAATTAAATTGGAATTCAACATGATTTACACCAATTATTGTCCCTTTTGTTGTCCCTCATGCAAAAATAAAAATCCGTAAATAGCTAAAAAACAGCTATTTACGGATTTTAAAAGTGGTCCCACCTGGGCTCGAACCAGGGACCACCTGATTATGAGTCAGGTGCTCTAACCAACTGAGCTATAGGACCGATTCGTATATGTTACTGTATAAAATACGGTTTCATTCCGAAATTGGCTGCGAATTTAATACTAATTTTAAAACTCTACAAGAAAATTATTCTTTTAAAACAATTTCTTGACAAAGCTCTATAAGAACACCGTTTGTGGTTTTGGGGTGAAGAAAAACAACTAGCTTATTATCAGCTCCTTTTTTAAGTCCCGAAACCTCGGGATCGTTTAAAACCACGAACCCTGCATTGGTTAACCTCTTTACTTCTGCTACAATATCATCTACATCAAAAGCAATATGATGGATGCCTTCACCTTTTTTTGCTATAAACTTTGCAATGGGACTATCTTCATTTGTTGCCTCTAAAAGTTCAATTTTATTGGTTCCTACTTTAAAAAAAGACGTTTTTACGTTTTCGCTTTCTACAGTTTCCGTTTTATAGCTTGGTACACCAAAAAGTTTGGAAAACAATTCATTAGAATTTTCAAGACTTTTAACCGCTATTCCTATGTGTTCAATTTTATTCATTTACCTACGCTTTATAGTAAGATACAAATTTTGTAAATCAAAAGTAAGATAATCTTTAAATAACCGCTATTTTTGCATTCTAAACCTATAAGAGGTATCAAAATGAGTAACGTAGAGGAAAGTCAAAGACAAAAAAAAATAGGATCGGTTTTACAACGCGATTTAGTTGAAGTTTTACAAGGTGCTGCCACACAAGGTGGTATGCATGGCATATTAATATCGGTATCTAAAGTTAAAGTAACTGTAGATTTAGGTGTTGCCAAAGTATATTTAAGTATCTTTCCTAATGATAAGGCCAAAGAATTATTGGTAGGGATCAAATCGAACACCCCGTTAATTAGGCATGAATTGGCACAACGCACCAAAAACCAACTGCGACGTATGCCTAATTTAGAGTTTTTTATAGATGACTCTTTAGAATATATTGACCAAATTGACAAATCTTTAAAAGGCGAAGATAACCCTATTAAAGACCCAAGTATTTTAGACAAAAGGAAAAAAGCCTAATTAAAAATTGAACTTCCCCTTATATATAGCTAAACGTTATTTACGCTCAAAAAGCAGTAACAACGCTATTAATTTTATTACCATTATAGCCATTGTTGGTGTTATTTTAGGCTCTGCATCCTTATTTATTGTGCTTTCTGGTTTTGCGGGTTTAAAAGATTTTACACTTCAGTTTTCTAGCATTATAGACCCTAATTTAAAAGCCGAAACTTCCAAAGGAAAATCGTTTGAACTAACGGACAGCGAAATTTTTAAGCTCAACAATTTAGATGAAATTGCTATGTACTCTAAAATTGTAGAAGAACGCGTTATTATTGCTTCACAAGATAAAAACACATTAGCAAACATAAAGGGCGTTGATGAACGTTATCAAGATGTTGTTGATTTTGATTCGGTAATTGAACACGGCAATTGGATAGAACAAAATTCCAGACAAATTGTAGTGGGTTGGGGCATTGCAAACAGTCTTTCTTTAGGACTTTTAGATTACACAAAACCTGTAAATATATATGTTCCAAAACCCGGAAAAGGGCAAATAACCTCAACAAAAAATGCATTTAATAGCATTAAAGTTGTTAATGTTGGTGTGTTTTTTGTGAACGAAAAACTAAACGATACCTATATTTTCTCTCCTATAGGTTTAGCACAAAACCTCTTAAATTATGAACCCAACCAAGTAACAGCTATTGAATTTAAGTTGAAAGAAGGGGTAGATGAAAGCGTAGCCATAGAAAAAATAAAAACCATTTTAGGTGATAAGGTCATTTTAAAAAACAGAGCGCAATTAAACGATGCCCTTTACAAAATGCTAAACACCGAAAATTTAGCAGTTTACCTAATATTTACACTCGTTTTGATTATTGCATTTTTCAATGTTATAGGCTCTTTAATTATGATGATGCTCGACAAAAAACGAAGCCTAAACACCTTGTTCAACATAGGTGTTACCGTAAAAGATATTCGCCGGATCTTCTTTTACCAAGGCAGTTTAATGAGCATTGTTGGTGGCTTTATAGGCATTATTGTTAGCCTTATTGTGGTGTTTCTTCAAAAAACATTCTCGTTGGTTATGATAACCCCGTCACTTCCCTACCCCGTAACCATCAGGTTTGGAAACCTCATACTTGTGTTTTTAACCATTTCGGTTTTAGGCATTATTGCCTCAAAAATTGCATCGGTACGTATTTCAAAAAGTTTGGTAGAAGAATATCATTAATTAGGGCAAGTTGCCATGAAAAATGGCAAAAAAAGATGCCGCTTCAAATGCGAAGCATTCACGAATTCCAAATTATTAAAATAGTATGCATGAGTAATCCTTCGTGCGATCAACCCGCAATGGTATAGCTAAAACCTAAAATCATCTTTTTGACTTGTTTTCAAGATCTCACAGGTTTTAAAAACCTGTGAGGTCTGTACATTGTGATCCCACAAACCTTAAGGTTAGGGTAAAACCATTGGATAGCCCGCAAAAGCGATAGTAGCGACATCCTTTTTAAAATTTAATAAGAACTACCTTTGGTATAAACTAGAATTTAACAGATTGCTTAGTCGTAAACTCCTTGCAATGACGTTTTAAAAAGATATAGTGAATAGCGCGGTTGCTTGCCATTTGCCCAAAAACTACTCTGTAAATTGGTAATCAGCAAATTGTTCCAACACCTCATCAAAAGCAGCAAATACATCTTCGGAGTGGTCGCTGGTTACCATTTTGGTGCGTAATTCTTTAAAATGCGGAATGTTTTTAAAGTAATTGGTGTAATGGCGGCGGGTTTCGAAAACACCCAAGGTTTCACCTTTCCAATCGATAGCCATTTGCAAATGACGACGGGCTGCCTCCACACGTTCTTCAATAGAAATGGGCGCTAAATGTTCACCTGTATTAAAAAAGTGCTTTACTTGTTTAAAAAACCAAGGATTCCCAATGCTGGCGCGCCCTATCATACAGCCATCCAATCCATAAACATCGCGCATTTCCATAGCTTTTTCGGGCGAATCTACATCGCCGTTTCCAAACACGGGAATGTGCATACGTGGGTTGTTTTTTACTTGGGCAATGGGTTTCCAATCGGCATTACCCTTATACATTTGCGCGCGGGTACGCCCATGGATAGCAATGGCTTTACAGCCAACATCTTGTAAACGTTCAGCCACTTCCAGGATTCTTATGGAATCGTGGTCCCAACCCAAACGGGTTTTTACGGTTATGGGTATGTTGGTGCGTTTTACCATTTCGGCAGTAAGTTGCTCCATTAAACACACGTCTTTTAAAATACCAGCACCAGCGCCTTTACTCACTACTTTTTTTACGGGGCAGCCAAAATTAATATCGATGATGTCTGGCTTAGATTCTGCCACAATATCTATGGTTTGCAGCATGCTATCTAAATTAGCTCCAAATATTTGAATGCCAACGGGTCGTTCTTTTTCATAAATATCCAACTTCATAACACTTTTGGCGGCGTTACGAATTAAACCTTCGCTCGATACGAATTCGGTATAAACAACATCGGCACCTTGTTCTTTGCATAAGGCGCGGAATGGTGGATCGCTTACATCTTCCATAGGTGCTAAAAGCAATGGAAAATCAGGAAGTTCTATGTTGTCTATTTTTACCACGTTTTTTATTTTGGACTGCAAAATTACAGTTTTTTATGTTATTTGAAACATATAAATTTAAAACTAAGTGTCTAACCCTTTAATTTTTAATAATATAATCCGTTTTTACCACAACAGGAATACCCGTTGCAGTAATACCTTCCAAAGTTACTTTTACGGTAGTTTCAACCTTGCTGTTGTAATAGGTTACTTGAGAAACGCCCGTTTTATCTGGATGTACATACGGATTCCAAAATAATGTGTTGCGTACGGCATCTGTATTATCCATTTCTAAGGATGGCTTGTTTGGATCGGGTGAATAAAACACACGAGCATCATAAAACCCTTCTATTTTTTGATTGATATTATGGTATTGTTTTTTAGACTGCACATTTGCCGTAGGGTCTTTTGTGTAAATAGCAATAACCCCGTTAGCACCCTCTGATCCAAATATAGCTGCAGATGGTCCTTTAATGGCATCTATTTTTTCAACATTATCTGGCAGGATAAAGTTTATTTGTGAGGAGTCGTTTATTGGAAATCCATCCAGTATAATATGCGCTGCACCATTAAATCTCATAAAACGAATGCTGTCACCTTCAACAATAACACCTGGGATGTTGTATTGAATTAGTTGGTAAATATCATTAAAAACAGGTGTTTCATCGCCTACCACATAGCTAAAATCCGGTATGCCGTATAAACTTGGGGTGGTATTTTTCTTTTTGGCTATAATTTCAACTTCATCTAATATGTTTTCTGGCGCAATACCATAGTTGATATATTTTCTTAATATGGTTTCTTGGAGTTTTTCTGTATCAAAAGAAAAATGGGTTACTTGAGGTTTAAAATCTATCGGTATGGGAGGAGTGTCCATTGGAAATAAAATAATCTCTCCTTTACCTTTTCCTTTATCGTTTTTAGAATTTAAAAACATATTGGCAGTTCCATAAATCATAAGGTTTTCAAACTTAAAAATCCCAAGAGAATCTGTTTCCGAATCAAATATATTTATCCCAGTTTTACCCATTAAGGCTAAAGTTATGTTGCTATTTGCTTTTGGCTTATCTCCAAAAAGCTGTTTTACCCTGCCTGATACCGTAAACCCTTTTTCGGCTTTATAATAATGAGTATCGTCCATTTTTGGGATTTTTTTCCATAAAAAATCACGCCAACCTTGTGTTAAAAGCAATAAATCTAAATGGTATAACCGCTTTGGTTGACCAGAATCAAAATAATAACTTGGGTTATGCACTTTTCCTTTAATATCAGACTCCATTAAAAAATAAGAACTAATATTTGTTCCAAAATCTTTTGTTTCGTCCTGACCATTCGTATCGATACAGGATAATGAAAAGCTTGCGGGCACTAAATTACCTGTATTGGTTTTAGATGACACATTAACCATAACCTGTTCTAAAGGTTTATAAACCTTTTTATCGGTTGTTACATTTACATGCAGGTCCTGTTCTTTTTCAACATAAACCAAACGTTCGCTTTGAGGTCTTAAATTAGTATCGTATAATGTTATTTGAGTGATGCCTTCGGGAATTTCGGCTGTAGGCAATTCAAAAGAAAGCGATGTACTGGTTAAAGGAAAGTTTCCTTCAAAATAAGAAGCGCCTCTTGTGGCACAAACAAAGGTAAGCAATGCTTTTGGTGCTTCTGCTAAAGTTTCCTTGTTCGTTTTTATGGTTATTATGTCTTTTCCTTGAACATTCTTAAAACTTAATAGGTAACCTGTTTCGTTAGCCTTAGGAAGTGGTACATCAATTAAGCGCCCATCTGAAGTTGAAATTTCGGCATGATACTCTTTCCCTGTTTGTGGCTCCATTTGAAATTTTCCCATTCCATCATGATTGCTTAAAAACATGGCCACTAATTCCTTATTTGCATTAAAAACCTTTCCTTTTACCTCAATGGGGTTTCCAAAATCATCAACCGCCTTGAAAGCTACAACACTTTGAACATTATTTACAAGTGAACCTCCTTCTGGAAAAAATTGAATGTTAGGGGATTTTTCAGAAGATTCTACTGAATTTTCAGCTGTTTTCTTAGGCTTCAATTTATCTGCTGTTTCTTTTGCCTGCTTCTGTTTTTCAAAAACATCAATAATTTCAATCTCTTTTTCAAAAACAAAATCATCTCCAAAATTTCTGCTATAATTGGTATAGGCCCGTATTTGATACGTGCCTGCTTTTTTTACACCAATAGAATCGGTCAATTTAAAATCGCCATGACCTAAACCGTTTTCCAAGGGTGTTTTATTACGTGAAATTATTTTAGAATCGGGCGAAATTAATTCTACATATAAAATATTGCTTTCGTTAAAAAGTATATTATTATAGGCGTAAACCGAATAAGCTTTGTACCACAACGATTCTCCTAAAGTATACGTGGTTCTATCGGTATGTATATATACTTTTTCAATTTTAGGAATCGACTTTTTTTCCTGCGCATTTAATAAAATAGTAGTGAAAAAAAACACTAAAAAACACTTTAATAATGGTTTCGTAATTCTGTTTAAAAGAAGCAGCATTTAAAAATAGAGGTTAATTTAGTTTAGGTATTATATAGCACAAAACGAGTATAAGACTTTAAAAATAGATAAAAGTTTAATTTCTTACAGAAAAAATATCAAAATAATATTACAAATTTAATGCCAAAAAACCATCATTTAAGTTTAAAATATACATTTAAAAACTAATCTATTAGAAGATAGGATAATTTACATGTATGCAATCTTTCAGCCTCATTTAAAAACATCTATATTTGCAAATTAAATTAGGATAGAATTTCCTTTATGAAGAATATTAGAAACTTTTGCATTATTGCACATATAGACCACGGTAAGAGTACTTTGGCAGACCGTTTATTGGATTTTACAGGTTCGGTTACCGAGCGTGAAAAGCAAAACCAATTACTCGATAATATGGATTTGGAGCGCGAACGTGGTATTACCATTAAGTCGCACGCCATACAAATGGACTATACCTATAAAGGGGAACAGTATGTTTTAAACTTGATAGACACCCCGGGACACGTCGATTTTTCATATGAAGTTTCTCGTTCTATTGCTGCTTGCGAAGGTGCTTTACTTATTGTTGATGCAGCACAAAGCATACAAGCGCAAACCATTTCAAATTTATATTTGGCTTTAGAAAACGATTTGGAAATTATTCCTGTTCTTAATAAGGTAGATTTACCAAGTGCCAACCCAGAAGAAGTAACCGATGATATTGTCGATTTATTAGGCTGTAAACCCGAAGATGTTATCCACGCCAGTGGAAAAACTGGTTTTGGGGTTGATAATATTTTAGCTGCGGTAATTGAACGTATTCCGGCTCCTAAAGGCGACCCCAATGCGCCGCTTCAAGCCTTAATTTTTGATTCGGTTTACAACACCTTTAGAGGTATTGAAACCTATTTTAGGGTTTTTAATGGCGAAATTAAAAAAGGTCAAAAAATAAAATTCGTTGCGACCGATAATGAATATTATGCAGATGAAGTTGGTACCCTAAAACTAACCCAAGTTGCAAAACAATCGGTTAAAACAGGTGATGTTGGTTATTTGATAACAGGTATTAAAACCGCTAAAGAAGTAAAAGTAGGTGATACCATTACCGATTTTGCAAACCCAACCACCAATATTGTTGAAGGTTTTGAGGACGTAAAGCCCATGGTTTTTGCGGGTATTTACCCTGTTGATACCGAAGATTACGAAGAGCTTCGTAGCTCCATGGAAAAGCTTCAATTAAACGATGCATCTTTAGTATTTACCCCAGAAAGTTCAGCGGCGTTAGGTTTTGGTTTCCGTTGCGGGTTCTTAGGAATGCTTCACATGGAAATTATCCAAGAACGTTTAGAACGTGAGTTTGATATGACGGTAATAACCACTGTTCCCAACGTATCATACCACGCATTTACAAACAAAAACCCTGACGAGGCTTTTATTGTAAATAACCCATCCGATTTACCAGACCCTTCCACCGTAAACCGTGTTGAAGAACCTTATATAAAAGCAACCATTATTACCAAAGCCGATTTTATTGGTAATGTGATGTCGTTGTGTATTGAAAAACGTGGTATTGTTACCAATCAAACCTATTTAACTACCGAACGTGTTGAATTATCTTTTGAAATGCCTTTGGCTGAAATTGTATTTGATTTTTATGATAGATTGAAAACTGTTTCAAAAGGGTATGCGTCGTTTGATTATCACCCAATTGGGATGAAAGTTTCCAAGTTGGTGCGTTTAGATATTTTATTAAATGCACAACCTGTGGATGCCCTTTCGGCATTAATTCATGCCGATAATGCACAAAACATTGGTAAAAAAATGTGTGAAAAGTTGAAGGAGTTAATTCCGCGTCAACAATTTGATATTCCAATCCAAGCGGCTATTGGTGCTAAAATTATTTCACGTGAAACCATTAAAGCACTTCGTAAAGATGTAACCGCTAAATGTTACGGTGGTGATATTTCTCGTAAACGTAAACTTTTAGAAAAACAGAAAAAAGGTAAAAAACGTATGCGTCAAGTAGGTAATGTTGAAATACCTCAGCAAGCGTTTATGGCCGTTTTAAAATTGAATGACTAAAAAAACACCTGATTTTTATTACTTTTTTCTAAATACCAGAAAGCTTTAAACCTTTTAAAAGCCTTGAAATAATAGAAAATCTTAACATTTAATTGAATGATTGCTATTATTTCAAGGCTTAATTTAAAATTTATTATTGAATATTTCGCTTAATTAGCAATCCTCAATAATTTCTTCAAAAATAAATTTCCCCCAAAATATTGCATAATATTTTTGTAAGTTTATAAACAAAGCAAAATATTAATGACAATAATTCACATAAGCGCAGAATGCTATCCGGTTGCTAAAGTAGGAGGACTAGCCGATGTTGTTGGAGCTTTACCTAAATACCAGAACAGCTCTAAAGTATCGTCGCAGGTTATTATGCCTTTCTACGACAATAAATTTACTAAAGAAAATGAGTTTACAACTATATATAGTAACCACATTACGTTAGGAAACAACACTGAAGATTTTAGTGTTTTAATACTTAAAGAAAAACCTTTAGATTTTGATGTGTTTTTTATAGACGTTCCTGAATTATTATTTAAAGAATATGTATATTCTTTTGATGATACCGAGCGTTTTCTGGCATTTCAAATAGCAGCACTCGATTGGATGCTAACTTGGGAAAAACACCCAGATATTATACATTGTCATGATCACCATACAGGTCTTATTCCTTTTATGCTTCAAGAAAGTTATAAATATGAAGCATTTAGAAAAATACCTAACATATTAACCATTCATAATGCACAATACCAAGGGTGGTTTTCACATATAAAAGTAGGGTTAATTCCAGCATTTAATTTTAACCATGTTGGTATATTAGATTGGGGAGGCGTTATAAACCCACTAGCTGCTGCCATAAAATGTGCATGGCGTGTTACTACAGTTTCACCTAGTTATATGGAAGAATTAAAATTGGCCGCCAACGGATTGGAAAGTTTGTTAAGTGCCGAAAGCGCCAAATGTTCTGGTATATTAAATGGTATTGATACCGATGTTTGGAACCCAGAAACCGACCATTATATTGTAAAAAATTACACCATACAAACAGTTGCTGAAGGCGCCGAAGCCAATAAACAATATTTGTGTAACCTTTTTAATTTAGATTTTGAAAAACCTTTATTTGCCTTTATTGGTAGGCTGGTTGAAGAAAAAGGCTCAGATTTATTTCCAGATACATTTAAAATAGCGCTTGAAAAAAATAACCTTAATATATTATTATTGGGTTCTGGCAATAATTTTGTTGAAGAACAGCTAGAAAACCTAAAAAAAGATTATATTGGTACATACAACGCTTTTATAGGCTACGACGAAAAACTATCGCATATTATTTATGCAGGTGCCGATTTTTTACTCATGCCTTCGCGCGTAGAGCCTTGTGGTTTAAACCAAATGTATGCGTTACGCTATGGCACCATTCCTATTGTTAGAAGCATCGGCGGTTTAAAAGATACTGTTACAGATATTTCCAAAGAAAATGGCTTTGGAATTTGTCATGATAATGTTTCGGTTTTAGAAATAACCAACGCTATAGATAGAGGTGTAGACCTATATCAAAAGCAATCAGAATATAAAAACATACAACATCGCATCATGGAAATAGACCATTCATGGCATGTTTCAGCACAAGAATACATAAATTTATATAACTCCATAAACTAACTAATTATGATTAACAACAAGGTTTTAGCCATCATATTGGGTGGTGGCCAAGGTTCTAGACTACATCCACTAACAGAAGAACGTTCAAAACCCGCTGTGCCAATAGCAGGTAAATACAGATTGGTTGACATCCCTATTTCAAATTGTATTAATGCAGACATAAAACGTATGTTTGTTTTAACGCAGTTTAACTCAGCTTCTTTAAATCGCCATATCAAAGACACCTATCATTTTAGTTTTTTTAGTAGTGCTTTTGTTGATGTATTAGCTGCAGAACAAACCCCAGGAAATAAAGGATGGTTTCAAGGAACTGCCGATGCTGTTCGCCAAAGTATGCACCACTTTTTAAGACATGAATTTGAGTATGCTTTAATATTATCGGGAGACCAATTATACCAAATGGACTACGATAAAATGATTGAGGCCCACGAAAAAAGTGGTGCAGAAATATCTATCGCTACCATACCAGTTAATAAAAAAGATGCAACTTCATTTGGAATTTTAAAAGCCAATGACGACAGTATTGTTACTGCTTTTATAGAAAAACCAGATGCTAGTTTACTTCCCGATTGGACATCAGAAGTTAGTAACGAAATGAAAAACGAAGGCAGAAACTACCTGGCCTCCATGGGTATTTATATCTTTAACAGAGATTTGTTAATTGAGTTAATGAGCGATACTACTACCATAGATTTTGGTAAAGAAATTATTCCACAGTCTATCGAAAAACACAAAACCTTAAGTTATCAATACGAAGGTTACTGGACAGATATTGGAAACATAGACTCGTTTTTTGAAGCAAATATTGGTTTAACTGATGATATCCCAAAATTTGATTTATATGATAAAACAAAACGCATATATACGCATGCACGCATGCTGCCCACTACAAAATTGGCAGGAACAACTCTGGAAAAAGCGGTAATAGCAGAGGGCTGTTTAATTAGTGCTGCAAAAATTGAACAATCGGTAATTGGTATTCGTTCCAGAATTGGTAAAGAATCAACCGTAATAAAAACCTATATGATGGGTAGCGATTATTACGAAACACTTCTTGAAATTGAAGAAAAGAAAATAAAGATTTTAATGGGAATTGGCGAACGCTGTTTTATTAAAAATGCCATTTTAGATAAAAACTGCCGTATTGGAGATGATGTTAGGATAAATGGCGGAACACACCTAGAAAATACCGAAACCGACACGTATGTAGTTAGGGATGGCATTGTAGTAATTAAAAATGGAGCAATAATCCCTAACGGATTTGTAATATAATATATGGCACAAGTAAAAGTTTATAGTCTATTTACAGACTTCGATATTAACCTTTTTAAAGCAGGTAAACACTATAGGCTTTATGAAAAATTTGGATCTCATATTACCACCGTTGATGGTATTGATGGCACTTATTTTGCTGTTTGGGCACCAAGTGCCAAACAAGTTTCTGTAATAGGCGATTTTAATTATTGGACAGAAGGCGAGCACCAATTAAATGTACGTTGGGACAGCAGTGGCATTTGGGAAGGCTTCATACCACTAGTAGGTAAAGGCAACATTTATAAATACAAAATTGAGAGCCATAACAATGGTATAAAAACCGAAAAGGCCGACCCTTACGCACGCCGTTGTGAGCATCCACCAAAAACAGCTTCCATTATTTGGGACGATAAATATAAGTGGAAGGATACCGATTGGATGAAAAAGCGTAAAAAACATAACGCTTTAGATGCGCCTTATTCGGTTTACGAAGTTCATCTAGGTTCTTGGAAACGCCATTTAGAAGAAGATCGATTTTTATCGTATTACGAATTGGCAGACGATTTGGTAAACTATGTAAAAGACATGAATTTTACCCACGTAGAGCTCATGCCCATTATGGAATATCCATACGACCCTTCTTGGGGCTACCAGCTTACAGGATATTTTGCACCCACATCTCGCTTTGGTTACCCTGAGGAATTTAAGTATTTAGTTGATAAATTGCATCAAAATGATATTGGTATTATTCTAGATTGGGTACCCTCCCACTTTCCTGAAGACGCCCATGGCTTAGGCTTTTTTGATGGTTCTTGTCTATACGAACATCCTGATAGACGTAAAGGCTATCATCAGGATTGGAAAAGTTTAATTTTCAACTATGAAAGAAACGAAGTAAAATCCTTTTTAATAAGTAATGCAGCGTTTTGGATGGATCAATACCATGCTGATGCGTTGCGTGTAGATGCCGTTGCCTCAATGCTGTTTTTAGATTATTCCAGAGAAGATGGCGAATGGGAACCGAATATTTATGGTGGTAGAGAAAACCTTGCCGCTATTGAATTCCTTAAAGAATTAAACCAAGAAATTTATGCTTCATTCCCAGATACACAAACCATAGCTGAAGAATCTACCGCATTTCCAGGTGTTTCAAAACCTGTGTTTTTAGGCGGTTTAGGCTTTGGAATGAAGTGGATGATGGGTTGGATGCATGATACCCTAGAGTACTTCGGAAAAGACCCTATTTATAGAAAATACCACCAAAACGATATCACTTTTAGTTTAGCCTATGTATTCTCTGAGAATTTTATGCTTCCGCTTTCGCACGACGAGGTGGTATATGGCAAAAACTCTATTTTAGGTAGAATGCCAGGTGATGAATGGCAACGTTTTGCAAACCTTCGGCTTTTATACGGCTATATGTTTACGCATCCTGGAACAAAATTACTGTTTATGGGTGGCGAATTTGGGCAATACAACGAATGGAATTTTCAAGAAAGTTTAGATTGGAATTTATTGGAATTTGAACCTCATAAAAACTTTCAAAATTATTACAAAGCCATCAATGGTCTTTACAAATCAACTCCTGCCCTTTTTGAAAAAGCATTTTCAGGTGAAGGTTTTGAGTGGATTAGTTACGACGACCACGAAAATTGTGTTATTTCATACATTCGAAAAGGAAATGACGCAAAAGAAAATGTCGTGGTAGTTTGTAATTTAACACCCGCAGTTAGAGAAAACTACAAAATAGGACTTCCTACTAATGGAAAACTAATTGAAATATTCAATAGCGATTCTAAAGAATTTGGCGGCGTAGGTGTTTCAAACAAAAAAGAAATAACCATTAAAAAACAAGCTTGGAATGGTAAAGCATATTCCGCAGAAATCATTCTTCCTCCATTAGCAATAACAATTTTTAATTTTAAATAAAAAAATCCCATTGAGATTTATTAAAATAACTCCTTGCAATATTGCGCATTACGCAATATTGCAAGTTGTTTTTTAGTAAAAACAAGCCTTATACGTGCATAGAATTTAGTATTTTGGCTGTATTAATTATTAGCTTTAATTTATGATATTAAATACCGAATTAGAATATAAAGGGAATCTGTTCCCGTCAAAAATAGTTTCCTACAAAAAAAACCTAGACACTTTATCATTTACCTCTGAAAACAATGTTGTATTGCAAGTTACCGTACAACGCGATAGTATCTTAAGATTTAGATATACTACAACAGGTGTATTCGAAAAAGACTTTTCATACGCTATAACTAAATACGCGAGTAGAGGATACAATTTTTTGGAAGTAACCGAAGAAGACGATAAATATATTATTACTACTTCAAAGCTTATTTGCCACATCGCAAAAGTTGATATGCGAACGGCTCTTTATGATGCTAAAGACAAAACGCTTATTTGTGAAGATGAGTTAGGTTTCCATTGGGAAGAAAGTTATGAGTTTGGTGGCGATATTGTAAAAATGTCCAAAACCGCTCAAGAAGGTGAAAGTTATTATGGATTGGGCGATAAACCCGTTGATAATAACCTAAAAGGCAAGCGTTTTGAAAATTGGGTAACCGACTCTTATGCTTATGGAAAAAATACCGATCCTATTTATAAAGCCATTCCGTTTTATACTGGGTTGCATCACAAAAAATCATACGGGATTTTCTTTGACAACACTTTCCGTACCTTCTTCGATTTTTGCCATGAACGTAGAAACATTACAAGTTTTTGGGCACAAGGTGGTGAAATGAATTATTATTTCATTTATGGCCCTCAAATGGCCGATGTTGTTTCCATATACACCGATTTAACAGGGAAACCACACGAATTACCAGCATTATGGACCTTAGGGTACCACCAATGTAAATGGAGTTATTATCCAGAGTCTAAAGTAAAAGAAATCACAAGTAAGTTTAGAGAACTACAAATACCGTGTGATGCTATTTATTTAGATATTGACTATATGGAAGGCTTTAGATGCTTTACTTGGAGTAAAGAATACTTTCCAAACCCTAAAAAAATGGTTAAGGAATTGGCCGATGATGGATTTAAAACCATTGTTATTATAGATCCGGGAATTAAAATAGACAAAGATTACTCGGTTTACCAAGAAGGATTGGAAAAAGATTATTTCTGTAAACGTGCCGACGGGCCTTACATGAAAGGAAAAGTATGGCCTGGGGAGTGTTATTTCCCAGATTTTACAAACCCTGAAGTACGCGAATGGTGGTCTGATTTATTTAGAGAACTTGTTGAAGACATAGGTGTTAAAGGTGTTTGGAACGATATGAATGAACCAGCCGTTATGGATGTACCTGGTAAAACATTCCCTAACGATGTAAGACACGATTACGACGGAAACCAATGCAGCCACAGAAAAGCGCATAACGTTTATGGTATGCAAATGGCTAGGGCCACCTATCAGGGGCTTAAAAAATTCGCCTACCCTAAGAGGCCTTTTGTTATTACAAGAGCCGCATATTCGGGAACACAACGTTACACGTCTAGCTGGACGGGTGATAACGTAGCGTCTTGGGAACATTTAACCATTGCCAACATTCAAGCGCAACGTATGTGTATGTCTGGATTTTCGTTTATAGGTTCTGATATTGGCGGATTTGCCGAACAACCAAATGGCGAATTATACGCACGTTGGATACAATTAGGGATATTCCACCCATTTTGTAGAACGCACTCATCTGGAGACCATGGTGACCAAGAGCCTTGGGCTTTTGGCAATAACATCACAGATATTGTTAGAAAATTTATTGAAATTAGGTATCAATTGCTGCCTTACTTATACACCGCTTTCTGGAGATATGCCAACGAGGGCATTCCTATTTTAAAATCACTTGTTTTATACGACCAAAGTGATGCCCATACCCATTATAGAAACGATGAGTTTATTTTTGGCGAAAAAATATTAGCCTGCCCTATTACCGAGCCTAATGCTAAAGGAAGACGTATGTATTTCCCTATTGGAAACTGGTATAATTTCTGGACTGATGAAATATTTGAAGGCGGACAAGAGCTTTGGGTTGATGCCGATCTAGATAGCATGCCTATCTTCCTTAAAGAAGGTGCTATTATTCCTAAATACCCTATTCAACAATTTGTAGGCGAAAAACCTTTGGATGAACTTATTTTGGATGTTTACTATAAAGAAGGCGAAGAAACATCCCAGGTTTTTGAAGATGCCCAAGATGGATACGATTACATTAAAGGTAGATACAGCCTTAGAAACTTTAAACTTGTTGGTAAAGAAAATACCGTTATTATTCAACAATTTAAATCGGGTAAATACACGACGCCTTACGAAACTTTGAAGATTAGATTCCACGGCTTACCGTTTGAAATATCGAAAATTCAAATTGATAATGAAGAGGCTTTATTTGAAGATGTAAAACTTAATGGCGACAATACCATTGTTGTTAGTAAAGAGTTTACAGAACTTCATGTTATAGCATAGAAAATTTACATACCTCGTTTAGGTTTACTAGAAAAAGGCTTACCAAGATATACTAACTTGTAGCCTTTTTCTATTTTATCTATAGCCTTATTATACGACGAAATTATTTCCAAAACACCTCGTTTGTCTTTTACCAATAATGGAATGATGTCTTCATCATGATTCGTGATTTCAATCAATTCATCATAGTGCCCTTTACTATTTAGTTCTATTTCATGAATTTCGGGATATTTTCTAGCTACTTCAGTTAACGATATAAAGTTATCAGTATGCGAAAACAACCCTTCCCTTGGGCTATTGTCTGGATTATACATTTCATCAACGGTAATAAGTCTGTATGAACCTGTTTCACCAAATTGTTCAGAAAACTTTTTAATGGCATAATCATTAATATCGGCACTTCCTGTTAACGCCATTAAAAAACCAACATCGTTAAGCTCTATATTGTCCTCTAACGTATCGGAATATATATCGGTATTAATGGCTTCCAATCCTGCTTCATGAGCCAATTGTATATTATTCTGGTTACTATCAATTAAAACAACATGTCGGCCATTATCTTCTAAATACCGTGCAATAAGTCTGGAAAATTGAGACGCCCCAACCATCAAAATACCTTCAGAGCGTTTTAAAAACACCCCTAAGAGTCTTGCAAACGGACGTGCTGTAGTGGCGTTTAATAATACCGTTCCCAAAACGATCATAAACACCAATGGTGTAATGTATTCGGCGCCCTCTACCCCTTGTTTTATTAATTTACTACCAAAAAGCGATGCAATACCTGCAGCCACAATACCACGCGGCCCTACCCAACTTATAAATACTTTTTCGTTAAACCTTAAGGTAGACCCAATGGTGCATAAAAAAACGCTAAGCGGCCTAATCACGAAAACAACCACAGCAAAAAGTGCTACGGTTTTCCAGGTATAAAGCAGCATTAAATCATCAATATTGATGTTTGCTGCAAGCAGAATAAATAAAATGGAAATGAGCAAAATACTCAACGATTCTTTAAAATACAGCAGTTCCTTTATGTTTTCCAATTTACCGTTTCCTAACACCATACCCATAACTACTACAGCCAATAAACCGGATTCGTGCGCAAAAATTTCAGATTCAACAAAAACCAATAACACCGTTGATAGCGATACTACATTTAAAAGGTAATGGGGAATAAAGTTTCTGTTAATGGCAAAAGCCAAAGCATGGGCAAAAGTAAACCCAAAGGTAGTTCCAAAAAGTACAATTTTTCCAAACTCAATCAAGGCGGTTCTGGTAAAGCCACTATCACCTTCTACACTTATAAATTCAAACACCAATACGGCAACCAATGCTCCAATAGGGTCTATTAAGATGCTTTCCCATTTTAAAACGGTTGAAACATCTTTTTTAAGAGGAATATTTCTTAAAATTGGTGTGATAACCGTTGGCCCGGTTACAATTACCAAACCTGCAAACAAAAATGAAAGATCTAAACTTAAATCGAATAATAGGTGTGCTGTAATTCCTGCGGAAAAGAACGTAATGGTAGAGCCTAAAGTAATTAATTTAGTAATAACAGGCCCAACATTATTTATTTCAGAACGTTTCAATGTTAAACCTCCTTCAAAAAGAATAATACTAATGGCCAACGACACAAAATAGAACAATCCATCTCCAGGAAACAACCCTTTTTTGCCATTCCAAACGGGTTCTATCCACTTACTGCCATCTACATTTATATAAGCTGCTGCTATAGGACCTACCAGTAAACCTATTAAAATTAAGGGTAAAATAGCGGGGATTTTAAATTTCCAAGCAACCCACTGAGCCAATATACCCAAAATAATAATACCTGCTAGTTCTACCATAAACTGAATTTTGGTGTTAAAATACTAATTTTTATTCTATTTAAAATACCAACAACTATTCAAGCCATCCCTTTTTAGGTATTATAATATACGGCACACATTTAAGTGTGTTTTATTATTTTATGGGTTGCTTTACTTTGGTTTTATCAAAAAAACAGTTAAAAAGGAAAAAAATAAGGGATAATAAATGAGGCAGCAAGCCAAATAATTAAATTTAATGGCGTACCCACTCGTAAAAAATCATTGAATTTATAATTTCCCGGAGCGTAAACCATTGTGTTTGTTGGATAACTCATAGGTGTCATAAAAGTTAATGAACACGCAAACATAACTGCAACCAAAAAAGGGCGCTCGCTTACCTCCATGATAGATGACAAGGTTATAACAACAGGTGTTAACAATGCTGCCGTAGCTTTACTTGAAATAAGATTGGTTGAAATAAAAGTGACTAAATACAGCAAACTCAATGTTATATGAGGATTGTATTGCCCCAGGGTATTCTGTATAAAATCTGCAATAAGTTTAGCGCCACCTGTTTTTTCCAGTGCAGTTCCCATAGAGAGCACACCTGCCATCATAAAAATAACCTTCCACTCCACCGCATTATAAGCTTCCATGGGTTTCAATATCTTCATTAAAACCATTAATAATGCTCCAACCATGGCACTTATTAATATTGAGGTAAGGTTTAGTGATGCTGCTAAAACCACTCCTATCCCTATTAAAACAGCAGGTATTGCTTTTCGTAAATTGGTTTTTCTTTTTTGATATTCAGAAAGTGTTACAACAAGCTTTTTAGTTTCTAAATTTTTAATTTCTTGTTTTTGGCCTAAAACCAACAACATATCACCTTCCACTAATTTTACCGATGAAAGCTTATCGAATAAAATTTCACCTCGCTTGCGAATGGCTAAAACCGACATATTATAACTTCTATTAAATCGCATGGATTTTAAAGAGCCTTCGGACAAACTAGACCCAAATGGTATAATGACTTCATAAAGATTGTAGTCGTCAGATTTAATATCAGAATTATTTATTAATGCGCTTCCTTTCACCTTATACCCTTCAATATCTAGCAATTTATAAATCATTTGTGGTGGTAAAACTACTTTTAACACATCGCCTTTAAGAATGATGGTTTCAGGTCCTAAATCATACCTTAAACCACCTTCTCTCATTATAGATAAAATGTTTACATTATAATCTAAAACCAGTTTTGAATTAACGATGGCTTTATTAATGTCTTTGCTACCTTCTTCAATAACTATTTCAGTAATGTATTTCTCTACTTCTTTAGTAAGTTCATCGTCTTTATCTTTACGTTTTGGAAGTAAAAATGGTGCTATTAAAAAGATGTATATAAATCCAATAACCAACAAACAAGCCGCAGCAGCACTAAATTCGAACATACCAAATTCAGCCAATCCATACTTTTTTGCATAACTGCTAACTAAAATATTGGTAGATGTTCCAATAAGCGTACAAGTGCCTCCAAAAAGGGCTGCAAATGATATGGGCATTAATAATTTTCCTGGACTTATATTGGTTTCTCTACAAACCGTTAAAGCTATGGGCAGCATGAGGGCAACTACCGCCGTATCATTAATAAACGCTGAAAATAAAGCTGTAATAACACAAAAAACAATAAGCGCTACAGCATAATGAATTTTGGCAAGTTTGATAATGTAGTCGCTTAACCCATCTAAAATACCCGAATTAAAAACACCTCCGCTAACCACAAAAATGCATCCTAAGGTTAAAGTTGCTGGATGATTAAACCCCGAAAAACCTTCTTCTGGATTTAATACCCCGGCAACGATAAACATAGCCATAATGAGGATAGACGTTGTATCTATTGAAAAGTAATCCTTCACAAAGAGAAAAACACCAACACCAATAATGCAAAATGTGATAATTAAATCGATGCTCATACCTTACTAAACTTTAATTACTTAAACAAATTAGTTACCATCTTCTTTAGATTCAGACAAATAGTAAAGTCTTTTCAAGCTTTTTTTAAGAAGCGTAAATCTATATATACCTATCACTAGAAAAAGCGCACTAAAAAAAAGCGAGACAAAAGCTAAATATTTAAAATTTGGAAAGATTTCAAGTTGAAAAAAAGCAATACCACCAAGTAATAGGTAAAGTGATGAACGAATGTATGAAAGCAACGTGCGTTCGTTTGCCAATCGTGTACGTTCAATGGCAAGATAATCTCTTAAGATAATTTGTTCTTCAGGTTTAAAATCGCGTCCAAACCGCAAGAGATTCATTTTTTTGATCTTTAAAGGAGCTTTTTTTATATGTTTTAATGACATTTTTAAAATTATTTTTATAAATCTAATTGAAATTTTAAAGGTTTCAAAAGAATGTTTATTTAAATTATTCTAATCAAATGTTAAAAAAATCTAATAAATTAAATGATTTTGAACTTATCAATTACGTTTTTAGTAATTTGCGCAACATTTTCTCTATTAAAGCCTTAAATGCAATTATATCCCATAGAATCTGGAAATTTTAAACTCGACGGTGGCGCCATGTTTGGTGTTGTACCAAAATCGTTGTGGCAAAAAACAAACCCTGCCGATGCCAATAATATGATTGACATTGCAGCCCGATGTTTGCTTATTGAAGAAGGCAATCGCCTGATCCTAATCGATACGGGTATGGGCAACAAACAGTCCAGTAAGTTTTTTGGTTACTACCATTTATGGGGCAATCATAGCATTGATAACTCTCTTAAAAAATACGGTTTTCACCGCGATGATATTACCGATGTGTTTATGACACATTTACACTTCGACCACTGCGGTGGCAGTGTTCAATGGAACAAAGATAAAACAGGTTACGAACCGGCCTTTAAAAACGCCCATTTTTGGAGCAATGAAGACCACTGGTTGTGGGCGACCCAGCCTAATAACCGCGAAAAGGCATCCTTCTTAAAAGAAAACATTTTGCCAATGCAGGAAAGTGGTCAGCTTAAATTTACTAGCGTTCCAACAGATGATACGCTTTCAAATTCCGAACTTGGTTTCGATATTTTTTTTGCAAACGGGCATACCGATAAGCAAATGATTCCAATTATAAAATACAAAGGGAAAACCATTGCTTTTATAGCAGATTTGTTGCCTACCGTTGGGCACTTACCACTACCCTACATAATGGGTTACGATACCAGACCGCTTTTAACATTAGATGAAAAAGAAAAGTTTCTTAATATAGCAGCTTCCAATAATTATTATTTATTTTTAGAACACGATGCCCACAATGAAATTATAACCGTGACTAATACCGAAAAAGGGGTCAGATTAAAAAACATATATACTTCTCAAGAAATATTTCAATAAAAAAGTGACTAATACAAAAACAAATAAATGAAAACAATTAAAACAATAATGCTTTCGGCACTACTAGCCGTATTATTTTCTGGCTGTGGAGGAACAGCTAATATTCTATCTACACCTGTTGAAAACATAGACAGTTCACCCCTAAAAGTTTCAGAATTAACTGAAAAAGAAAAACACAACTGGGGGCATTTAGATTTGGTAAAAGACACCATTCCAGGTATGAGCGTAGATAAAGCCTATACCGAACTTATTAAAAACAAAAAAGGAAACACCATTATTGTTGCTGTTATAGATTCAGGAATTGATATAGACCATGAAGATTTAAACGATGTTATTTGGACCAACAAAGGAGAAATTCCAAACAACGGAAAAGACGATGATAACAATGGTTACATTGATGATGTGTATGGTTGGAATTTTTTAGGCGATGGCTATAATGAACAATTGGAATATGTACGCATACTAGCAAGCGGAGATACTACAAATCCCGATTATGCTAAAGCTGAAAAACTATACAACGAAGAATATCAAACATGGATGGGCAGAAAAACCCAATACGACCAAATTTACCAACAAATAAAATCTACAGATGATGTTCTCACAAAACATTTTGGTAAAAAAGATTATACCAAGGAAGAAGTAAAAGCCATTAAAACCGAAGACCAAGCACTTCTTCAAGCTACCCAAGTTGCTAACTATATGTTTGGCAATGGGATGGACTCTATGGCAGATGCTTTAAAAGAAATTAGTGATGGTTTGGAAAGCATTAACGACCGCCTAAACTACAACCTAAACAAAAATTTCAAAGGGCGTGTAAATGGTGACGACCCCAATAACATGAACAATAAATTTTACGGTAACGGAAATGTAAAACCTGTAAAAAAATCTGAAAGTCATGGTACCCATGTTGCTGGAATTATAGCTGCAGAACGCAACAATGGTAAAGGTGCCAACGGTGTTGCTAACAATGTGAAAATTATGAGTATTAGAGCCGTTCCTAATGGCGATGAATACGATAAAGATGTGGCTTTAGCAATTCGTTATGCAGTAGATAACGGTGCTACTGTAATTAATGGAAGTTTCGGAAAAAGTTTTTCGCCACATAGCGATTGGGTACGCGATGCCATTAAATATGCCAACGATAAAGATGTGGTATTTGTACATGCAGCAGGTAACGATAGTGAAAATGTTGATATAGCCAATAATTTCCCTGACGATAACGTAAATGGCGTAGAGGTTTCAAACTCATACATTAGAGTAGGCGCTTTAGAACCAAAATATGGCTCAAACCTTGTTGCAGGTTTTTCTAACTACGGAAAGCAAAATGTTGATGTATTTGCACCAGGAGCCAAAATATATTCTACAACCCCTGAAAACGAATACGACACCAAAGGAGGCACCTCAATGGCGGCCCCTGCGGTAGCTGGTGTTGCAGCATTAATTCGTTCTTACTATCCAAAATTAACAGCTGCTCAAGTAAAGCAAATTATTATGGAATCTGGTTTGCCTATTAAAACAAAAGTGGTTGTTGGTGGCGATACCAATAATGTAAAACCATTTGCCGATTTATCTAAATCTGGCAGAATTGTTAATGCATATAACGCCTTCATTATGGCAGCTAAAATGTCTATGTAACTTAAAATTTATAGACATAAGTATTAAAATATTTTAGTTTCTCAAAAACTATAACCTTATTTAAAATAGATTCTGAAAACTATATCAGAATCTATTTTTTTATTATTTTCAAACAGTTATAAAAAGAAAAACAAATGAAAAAATTAACTATTTCTATACTGTCTGTTTTGGTGTTTTGGTCTTGTAACAGTGCACAACCCGTTACCACACCTTCACCATCACAAAACAATACAAATTCATGTTATTGGCAACAGCATGTAGATTACAAAATGGACATTGATATGGATGTAAACACCTATCAATACAAAGGCAAACAAACCTTGGTGTATACCAATAACTCGCCCGATATTTTAAACCGTGTGTATTATCACTTATATTTTAATGCTTTTCAACCGGGTAGTGAAATGGACGTTCGTTCTCGAACCATAGCTGACCCAGACCGCAGGGTTAAAGATCGTATTAGCAAACTGCAGCCAAACGAAATTGGTTATATCAAAGTAAATTCGTTAAAACAAAATGGCAAAACCATTAAGCACGAAACCGTTGGAACCGTTTTAGAAGTTGATTTGGCAAAACCCATTCAACCGGGTGAAAGCGTTACTTTTGAAATGGATTTTGATGCCCAAGTACCTGTACAAATTCGTCGTTCCGGTAGAAACAATAAAGAAGGAGTAGCTTTATCAATGGCACAGTGGTACCCAAAAATAGCTGAATACGATTTTGAAGGCTGGCATGCACACCCCTATATTGGACGTGAATTCCATGGCGTATGGGGCAATTTTGATGTGAAAATTAATATCGATAAAAACTATATTATTGGTGGTACAGGTTATTTACAAAACCCTAACGAAATTGGTTATGGTTACGAAACAGGCACTGTAACCAGACCAAATACCGATAAATTGACATGGCATTTTGTAGCGCCTAATGTACATGATTTTACTTGGGCTGCCGACCCCAATTATATTCACGATACGATGCAGGTACCTAATGGCCCAATGCTTCACTTTCTTTATAAAAACACCATGTCCGATGAACAAAAGGACAACTGGAAACGCATACAACCTAAAGCTGTTGAATTCATGCAATATTTTAGCGACCTTGTAGGTAAGTATCCTTATAAACAGTATTCCATCATTCAAGGAGGCGATGGTGGTATGGAATATGGTATGTGCACCCTTCTTTTGGGTGAAGGCACTTATGAAGGTATGATAAAAGGCACGATATCACATGAAATGGCTCATACTTGGTTTCAATTTTTATTGGCTAGCAACGAATCTAAACACCCATGGATGGATGAAGGTTTTTCTACATATATAGAATATAATGCCGTTAACAGTCTATTTAATGAAGGTAAGGAAAACCCTTTAGAAGAAGCTTATGAAGCCTATATATCCTTAGCCAAATCAGGTAGAGAACAACCCTTAACAACACAAGGCGACCGCTACGTTTATAATAGAGCCTACAGTTTAGCATCATACTATAAAGGCGCTGTATTTTTAGCACAATTGGGCTATATTATGGGTGAAGAAAACTTAACAAAAACCATTAAAAAATATTTTGACGACTTTGCTTTTAAACATCCTAAGCCATTGGATATTATCCGTACTGCAGAAAAAGTTTCAGGCTTAGAACTCGATTGGTATTTAACCGATTTTGCCCAAACCACCAACACCATAGATTATGGTGTAAAAACTATTGAAAGCAACACCATTTCCTTAGAACGCATTGGCTTAATGCCCATGCCTATTGATGTAACCGTAACTTATACCGATGGTAAAACCGAAGATTTTTACATCCCATTACAAATGATGCGTGGTGAAAAACCAACCAAAGCTACGTTAATAAAAGATTGGGCTTGGGCATACCCTACCTACACTTTTGAAACCAAAAAAGCGGTAAAAAGTGTAGTAATAGACCCAAAAAATTTAATGGCGGATATTAATAAAGAAAATAACAGAAAGTAATTAAAATTGTTTTCAAATAAACTTGGTGTTATTGATGCTCTCCACAAAATTTATTATTGATATATTTGAAATTAAACAGAACTTAACAAATAATTAAAATGGAGATATTAATTAAGAATATCAAAAAACAAATAGCCTTATTTACACTATTTTTATTAACGGCAAGCGTTTGTGTTGCTCAACAAAACGAAGAAGCTAAATTAATAGAAAAAGCTGGTAACTGGGTTGCAGAATTAAATCTCAATAATAAAGAAAAGGAAATACAGGTAACCGAAGATATATCAACACATTTAATAGCGGTACGTAATTGGCACAACAGTCACCCGTTTGATAGTGTTCCTGCAGGTATTAATCCAGTAACCGGTCAACCCTTATCGGAGTTAGACCGCTCCATTATCGCCGATTCAGCAATGCCTAATTCTGTACATGAGGCACTTATGGCAGGACTCAAAGCAAACCTTAACGATAACCAAATTGAGGCTATTCTAGATAAATATACCATTGGCAAAGTGGCGTTTACCTTAAAAGGATATCATGCAATAGTTACTGATCTCACAGAAGAAGAAGAATCTATTATATTAAAAAACCTAAAAGAAGCTCGAGAAATAGCTGTGGATTTTAAAAATATGAAGCAAATCTCGGCCATTTTTGAAATTTATAAAACCAAAAACGAACAATATTTAAACTCTAATGGAAGAAGTTGGAGACAATTGTATAAAGATTATGGAAAGCGTATGAAAGCTGAAAAAGCTAAAAAAAACTAACTTTTTAATAAATAACTCAATCATATTCT
Organism: Mariniflexile sp. HNIBRBA6329; assembly: GCF_043558645.1. Classification (NCBI taxonomy): domain Bacteria; kingdom Pseudomonadati; phylum Bacteroidota; class Flavobacteriia; order Flavobacteriales; family Flavobacteriaceae; genus Mariniflexile; species Mariniflexile sp. HNIBRBA6329. The sequence continues at coordinate 453,957 of NZ_JBIFXS010000001.1, forward strand.
AAAGCCTTCTTTGTATTAAGAAGGCTTTTTGTATAGATTTCTATCTTTTTTTAGAAAAAATTACAATACACCCTTATTTTTTTATACATTCGCTCTGTAAACTTTAGGGGTGTTCTACTTTAAGAACTGAGATATACCCTTTGAACCTGATACGGTTAGTACCGTCGAAGGGAAAAGTTGAATAATACATTGCAATATGTATTAGCAATTCTTTTCTAAAATAAAACTCACCAACACTGAGTTTATTTTTTTCAAACATTTAGATACTTCTACAGTTTACAATAATTAAAAACTATTGTGAATGGCAACTATTTACCTAAATGAATCTCCTATAAATATTGAAGAAAACATCAATATTTCACAACTTCTACATCAAGTCAATTTACCCAAAACCGGTATTGCTGTAGCCGTTAATACAACTATTATTTCACAAAATAATTGGGAAACGGTTCAGTTAAAGCAAAACGACCATATATTAATTATTCAAGCAACACAAGGGGGTTAATTAATATTTTAAGATTCCTCATAGTTCCAACAATCTCTATAAAATACATCCTAAAAATGAAAAGAAAAGATACCGCACCAAAACAAGAAAAAATAACAAGACAGCCTTTTCCTAACTCAAAGAAAATTTATGTGTCCGGAAAAATTCATCCAGAAATAAAAGTGGCCATGCGTGAAATTTCATTAACCGATACCAAAGATTCTTTAACCGGCAAGTTAACACCCAATGAGCCTGTAACCGTTTACGATACTTCTGGCCCATATACAGATCCTAATAAAGAAATAAATATACTCAACGGTATAGAACGCATACGGGAACAATGGATTTTAAACCGGAATGATGTTGAACAACTAGACTCCTTTACTTCAAAATACTGTAATGAACGCTTAAATGATAAAAGCTTAGACCATATGCGCTTTTCTCACTTAAAAAAACCATTACGAGCAAAAAAAGGGCAAAACGTAACGCAATTACATTATGCTAAAAAAGGCATTATCACACCAGAAATGGAATATATCGCTATTCGTGAAAATCAACGTATTGATGAAATAACCGAAATAGCAAAACAACATAAAGGCGAACATTTTGGAGCTTCGATACCATCTAAAATCACGCCAGAGTTTGTGCGCGACGAAGTTGCAAGAGGTCGTGCTGTAATACCTTCAAACATTAACCACCCCGAAGCTGAACCAATGATTTTGGGTCGTAATTTTTTAGTGAAAATAAATGCTAACATTGGCAATTCTGCAACCACCTCATCTATTGAAGAAGAAGTAGAAAAAGCGGTTTGGGCGTGCCGTTGGGGTGCTGATAATATTATGGATTTATCTACTGGACAAAATATTCACGAAACTCGTGAATGGATTATTCGTAACTCACCGGTTCCTGTAGGTACAGTTCCAATTTACCAAGCCTTAGAAAAAGTAAATGGCGTAGCCGAAGATTTAACTTGGGAAATTTTTAGAGATACACTCATAGAACAAGCTGAACAAGGCGTTGATTATTTTACAATTCACGCCGGCGTCTTATTGCGTTATGTACCTATGACCGCTAAACGCGTCACAGGAATCGTTTCAAGAGGTGGATCGATAATGGCAAAATGGTGTTTAGCACATCACAAGGAAAGTTTCTTATATACCCATTTCGAAGAAATTTGCGAAATTTTAAAACAATATGATGTTGCCTTTTCTTTGGGTGATGGGTTACGCCCAGGCTCTGTTGCGGATGCTAATGATGAAGCACAATTTGCCGAATTGGAAACCCTAGGCGAGCTAACGCAAATTGCACGCAAGCACGAAGTACAATGCTTTATTGAAGGCCCTGGTCACGTACCCATGCACATGATAAAAGAAAACATGGAAAAACAAATAGAAGTTTGTGATGAAGCGCCTTTCTACACCTTAGGGCCATTAACAACAGATATAGCTCCAGGTTACGACCATATTACCTCTGGTATAGGAGCCGCCATGATAGGTTGGTTTGGTTGCGCCATGTTATGTTATGTAACACCAAAAGAGCACCTAGGTTTGCCTAATAAAGAAGATGTTAGAACAGGTGTTGTAACTTATAAACTAGCTGCGCATGCTGCCGATTTAGCAAAAGGGCACCCAGGATCGCAACACAGAGATAACGCACTAAGTAAAGCACGATTTGAATTCCGTTGGGAAGACCAATTTAATTTAGGGCTCGATCCTGAATTGGCACGCGAATATCACGATGAAACCTTGCCTGCCGATGGCGCTAAAATTGCCCATTTCTGTTCTATGTGTGGGCCAAAATTCTGCTCCATGAAAATATCACAGGAAGTTAGAGATTTTGCAGCCGTAAACGATATTGTAGACAACGAAGTTATTGCAAAAGGCATGGAAGAAAAATCGAAAGAATTTAAAGAAAAAGGATCGGAGGTATATTTATAAAAAACCAATGAATAATCCGTCAACTTAAAACAGAAGCAAATGATTGTTCTTATTGCTCCAGAAGAAGATATACCAAATGAAATTGACATACTTAACAAGCTGTTTAAAAACGGGTTGCTCTATTACCATTTAAGAAAACCAAATAAAGATTTTAAAGAGCATTCCGAATATTTAAATAAAATAGAACCGGAATACCATAATAGAATTGTAGTTCACTATTTTCACGAATTGGTAAATAGTTTTGACCTAAAAGGAATTCATTTTCAAGAACAAAAAAGAATAGACCATATTGATAATCCGGGGCAATATTTTAAAAACCTAAACATGTTTGGAAAAACAATAAGTTCATCGTTTCATGAACCAGAAACTTTAAGTGCTTGTTACTTTGAGTTCGATTACCATTTGCTAAGTCCGGTATTTTCATCACTATCAAAAGAAGGGTATGAAGGTCGGGGTTTTGATGTAAACCATATTAACAAAACTATTGTGGGCATGGGAGGTGTAACGAACGAAAATTTAGACTGCTTTAAAAAATTAGGTTATAAAGGAGTAGGCATTTTAGGTAGCATTTGGAACACCGAAAATCCAGTTGAAAGTTTCAATAAAATAAAAAACAGTTATAAAATATAATTCTAACGTATTGCAACCAAAACCATACATAATAACCATAGGTGGCTTAGACCCCTCTAGTGGAGCAGGCATTACTTCGGATATTAAAACATTTGAAACTTACGGGCTCTATGGGTTATCGGTTTGTACAGCGGTTACTGTTCAAGACGATGCGTCTTTTAAACAGTGCGAATGGGTAAGACCACAGGTTGTAATAAATCAATTAGAAGTTCTATTGAATCGTTTTCCTGTTAGTGTCATAAAAATAGGCATAGTAGAGCATTGGAAAACACTTCATAACATTATCGAAAAAATAAAAGCACTAAAACCCGAAATAAAAATAATAGTAGATCCTATTTTAAAAGCCAGTGCCGGGTTCGATTTTCACCATAAAGAAAGCATAAACTATTTTGATAACATTTTAGATAAATGCTACCTTTTTACACCTAATTATAACGAAATAAAAGGTTTGTACCCAGAAAAATCTATTGAAGATACCATTTCTTATATTTCTAAAAAATCAAACATCTATTTAAAAGGCGGTCATAGAACCGATAAAAAAGGCTGGGATGAATTGTACTATGGCGGTATCGTTCAAATAAACATAGAACCCATAGCTGATAAAATTTATGAAAAACACGGAAGTGGTTGTGTATTAGCTGCTGCCATAGCTTCAAATTTAGTAAAAAACATGCATTTGGAAGATGCTTGTAGGCAAGCAAAATACTATACCGAACAGTTTTTAAACTCAAATACATCCTTATTAGGACACCATAATTACCAAAACACATGATAAGTAAATTACATTATATATCGCAAGGCGAAACACCTAGACAACATTTAGAAAACATACAAAAAGCATGTACTTCTGGAGCAGAATTAGTGCAATTACGTCTTAAAAATATAGACCTTAAAACCATTTTTGAAACCGCACTACAAGCTAGAGAAATAACCTCCCATTTTCAAACACGATTAATAATAAACGATCATTATAAAATAGCTCGAGAAGTGAAAGCGGACGGTGTTCATTTAGGAAAAACCGATGCTTGCCCTTTAGAAGCAAAAAGCTATTTAGGAAAATTTTACAGTGTAGGAGGTACTGCAAATACACTTGAAGATTGCAAAAGATTAATTGAAAAAAAGGTAGATTATATTGGCCTAGGACCTTTTAAATTCACTGAAACGAAAACCAATTTAAGTCCAGTTTTGGGTATTCTAGGCTACCAAACCATTATTGATGCTTTGCAAACAAAAACCCCCATAATTGCCATTGGAGGGATTATGGTATCTGACGTTCCTGAATTATTAAAAACAGGAATTTATGGCGTTGCAGCATCGGGAGAAATTACCAAAAACTTTAATAATATAAGTACTTTCAACACGCTCTTAAAAGCACCTTCAACAAACGAACAGGTATGGAAAGTCAATTTAAAAACAGAGTAGCAGTATGGATGATATACTTAGAATAGCAAATAAAACCTTTATGTCTAGATTATTTACTGGCACAGGAAAATTTAGCAGCACAGCACTTATGCGAGATGCCATTATAGCATCAGAAAGTGAATTAGCCACCGTTGCATTAAAACGAGTGGATGTTAACAACGAATCTGATGACATGTTAACACATTTAAATCATGTTAATTTATTACCAAACACCTCTGGAGTAAGAACTGCAAAAGAAGCTATTTTTGCGGCCCAATTAGCTAGAGAAGCCTTAAATACCAATTGGATAAAATTAGAAATTCATCCAGATCCAAAATATTTATTACCAGACCCCATAGAAACTCTAAAAGCAGCCAAAGCATTAGTGAAATTAGGTTTTATTGTGATGCCATATATACATGCTGACCCTGTTCTATGCAAACGTTTGGAAGATGTAGGTACACAATGCGTTATGCCACTTGGTGCTCCAATAGGCAGTAATAAAGGGATAAAAACCGTCGATTTTTTAAAAATAATTATAGAACAAAGTAATGTGCCTGTTATTGTTGATGCTGGTATTGGAGCACCATCACATGCCGCGTATGCTATGGAATTAGGAGCCGATGCCGTTTTAGTAAATACCGCCATTGCTGTGTCTCAAAACCCAGTTGAAATGGCTATCGCATTTAAAATGGCTGTAAAAGCAGGCAGAATGGCTTATAATGCAAAAATGGCTCCCATAAAAAACCACGCCGATGCCAGTAGTCCGCTTACTTCTTTTTTAAATGAAACGTAATAAACAAATTAAAAAAGCTTCAAATGTCATTTAAAAACACCTTTTATAATTACGATTGGTCAACCATAGAAAACGAAATTTATACCGTTACGCCCGATGCTGTTGAAAAAGTGCTTCAAAAAGCGCATATAACTTTAGACGAATTTAAAATATTAATTTCTCCTGCAGCAAAACCATATATTGAACAAATGGCACAACGCAGTAGTATATTAACCAAAAAGCGTTTTGGCAATACCATGCAAATGTATATTCCCATGTACCTGTCCAACGAATGTCAAAACATTTGTACTTACTGTGGTTTTAGTATGACTAATAAAATTCCGAGAAAAACATTGAGTGATGCCGAAATTTTAAAAGAAGCTCATTATATAAAAAACTTAGGGTACGATCATATTTTACTGGTTACGGGAGAAGCCAATAAAACTGTAGGAGTAGACTATATAAAACATGCTATAAATTTAATCAACACTCACTTTTCTAATATTAGTATAGAGGTGCAACCTTTAGATCAGGAAGAATACGAATTACTCATAGAAGCAGGTTTATATGCCGTTTTAGTATACCAAGAAACCTACCATGAAGCAACCTATAAAGAACATCATCCTAAAGGAAAAAAATCTAATTTTCATTATAGATTGGATACCCCCGACAGACTTGGAAAAGCCGGAATACACAAAATAGGCTTAGGTTCATTATTTGGTTTGGAAGATTGGCGTGTAGATAGTTTTTATACAGCATTACATTTAAAATATTTACAAAAGACCTATTGGAAAACAAAGTACTCCATTTCATTTCCAAGGTTACGCCCTCACTCTGGTGGTTTAGAGCCTAAAGTAGAAATGACCGATGCAGACTTAGTACAACTAATTTGTGCATACAGATTGCTTGATGAAGATGTAGAACTATCCTTATCCACTCGCGAAAATGAAGTTTTTAGAAACAATATTGTGAATTTGGGAATCACATCTATTAGTGCAGAATCGAAAACAAATCCTGGGGGTTATAGTGTAGAACCACAGTCCTTAGAACAATTTGAAATTTCAGATGAGCGTTCTACAACCGACATAAAAAACATGCTTCAATCGCAAGGCTTTGAGGTAGTTTGGAAAGATTGGACCAATAATTGGCAATGATAAAATTAAGTTTATAAAAATGCTTAGCAAAGAAGAAGAAAAACAATATAGTAGACATCTTATTTTAGACGAAATTGGTAATGCTGGACAATTAAAATTAAAACAAGCCAAGGTTTTAATGGTTGGTGCTGGAGGTTTAGGTTGCCCCATACTACAATATTTAACAGCTGCCGGTGTTGGTACTATTGGAATTATAGACCTCGATTGTGTAGATCAAAGCAATTTACAGCGCCAAATTTTGTATACATATAATGATATTGGCAAGTATAAAGCTAAAGTTGCTGCAACCAGATTATCACAATTAAACCCATTTATAACTTTTAAAACGTATGTAGAACCACTTACCAAAGAAAATGCCATCAACATATTTAAAAACTTTGATGTTATAGTAGATGGAAGCGATAATTTCCCTACGCGCTATTTGGTTAACGATGCTGCAGTTTTAACAAATAAGCCCTTGGTTTTTGGTTCTATTTTTAAATTTGAAGGACAAGTTTCCGTGTTTAATTACAAAAATGGCCCCACATATAGATGCTTATTTCCAACCCCACCAAAATCAGCATCAGTTCCAAATTGCTCAGAAATTGGCGTACTAGGTGTTTTACCAGGCATCATTGGTGTACTTCAAGCAAACGAAGTTTTAAAAATAATTTGCGAGATGGGTACGGTTTTATCTGGAAAACTATTGGCATTTAATGCGCTTTCCTTACAACAAAGCCTGTTTAATTTTGAAAAAAATCCAGCTGTAAACATAACATCACTAGAAAAAAACTATAAAACTTTCTGTAGGGTTCTTAATTCAATTAATGAAATAACGTACAGCGACTACAAAAAACATCCCGAAAATTATAATTTATTAGATGTTAGAAACTTATTGGAACGTAAACACCATAATATTGGCGGTATTCATATTCCCTTAAATGAACTTTTAAATAAGTTAGATGAAATTCCTTTAAACAAACCCTTAATTGTGTATTGTAAATCTGGCATACGCAGTAAAAAAGCTATTGAGATATTAACAAATAATGCTATAAAAATAGATCTCATAAATTTAAAGGACGGCCTAATAAACAGTTCATTTTAATTTTATTGGTTTTTTTATGTTAGTTTCATTCTTACCTTTGGCTTTCTATGGCACAAACATTTCCAAAAAAAGAAAAACTAAAAAGCAAAAAGCTTATCGAGCAATTGTTTGCCACTGGGCAATCAGTTTCGGCGTTTCCTTTGCGTTTGGTTTTTTTACCTACTGCTTTTGATGATGGTGTTATAGCGAAAACAGGCGTTTCGGTTAGTAAACGCTATTTTAAAACCGCGGTAGACAGGAACCGTATAAAACGTTTGATGCGAGAGATTTACCGACTAAATAAAGCCACGTATTTTAACAACATTACAACACAATATGCGTTTATGATTTTGTACATTGGCAAAGATAAACCTACTTTAACCCAAGTTGAAACCCGAATGAACCACCTTTTTGAGAAGTTTTTAAACAAGGTTTCTGAAACTGAAAAATTAAATAGTGATGAACAAATTACTTAAAAAAAGAATTATAATTCCCGTTTTAGCGGGTGTTTTGTTTTTATCTACCACGGCTTTTAGAAACGATTTTTTTGAAATAGCGAAACAAATAGAAATATTCACCACGCTTTTTAAAGAACTCAACATGAATTATGTAGATGATACCAATCCGGGCGACCTAATGGATACCGCCATAAAAAGCATGTTGGAAAACCTAGATCCCTACACCAATTTTATGAACGAACAGGATGTAGAGGCTGCCAGAATTAACAATACGGGCGATTATACGGGTATTGGTGCCAAAGTAAAGACCCTAAAAGATAAATTGGTAATTGTAGAGCCTTATAAAAACTATCCAGCAGATAAGGCTGGTTTAAAAGCGGGCGACGAAATTATAAAAGTTGGGAACACCCTAATTGAAACCTACAAAGAAGATGCAGGCGAATTGCTAAAAGGCGCAACGGACACACCAGTAGAAGTAACCTATAAGCGCCAAGGAAAAACCCAAACCGCTACCATAAAACGTGCTGAAGTAGAGATAAAAGCAGTTCCGCACTTCTCTATGGTAAATAACAAAACCGGATATATTGTTTTAAGCCGCTTTAATGATAAAGCCTCGGCCGAAACCAATTACGCTTTACGTGATTTAAAAGCCCAAGGAGCCGAACGTATTATTTTAGATTTACGTGGCAACCCTGGTGGTTTACTTAACGAAGCCATAAATATTGTAAATCTGTTTATTCCAAAAGGGCAGTTGGTGGTTACCACAAAATCTAAGGTAAAAAAATACAATAAAACCTATTACACCCAAAACGATGCCATTGATACCCAAATACCTTTGGTTATTTTAATTGATGGTAGTAGTGCATCAGCAAGCGAAATTGTTTCAGGTGCGTTACAAGATTTAGACCGCGCCGTTATTGTTGGCTCTAGAAGTTTTGGTAAAGGTTTGGTACAGCGCCCTAAAGAACTGGTTTATGGTACTCAGGTAAAAATTACCATTTCGCGTTATTACACGCCTTCTGGTAGATGTATACAGGCGTTGGATTATTGGCACAGAAATGAAAAAGGGGAGGCTGTAAGGGTAAAACAGGAAAATTATAACGAGTTTAAAACCAAAAACGGAAGAAAAGTATTTGATGGTGGTGGCGTATTTCCTGATGTGAGTTTTAATGGTACAAAAAATTCTTCCATCATAGACGCCATTGTTAATAACGATTTAATTTTCAATTACGCTACCAATTACTATTATAGTCACGATGTGAAAGACATTAACACTTTACAGCTTAACGATACCGATTTTTCAAATTTTAAAAACTTTTTAAAGACCAATAATTTTTCTTTTGAAACGGAAACCGAAAAAGCCTTGAATAAAGCTTTTGAAGCCGCTAAAAATGATGATTTGGATGATAACATCAAAACAGATTTCAATACGCTTATTAGCAACTTAAACAAGTCTAAAACCACTGTTATAGACGAAAATAAAACGTATTTATTAGAGTTGCTAACTGAAGATATTGTAAAACGCTACGTATACCGAGAAGGTTTGTACGATTATTACAAAATACACGATAGTGAAATAAAAAAGGCAACCGAAATACTTGGAAATCAATCGACATATTTAAGCTACTTAAAATAAAAATTGTTGTTTTTCAACCTATTGGAATAACTGTTGAACCTAAAAAGTTCGCAGCATGAATCAAAATTCATTAAAAATAGTATATTTATATCCAGTTCAACTACCTACTTTATGAATAAACGGTTGGTTTTTTTATTAATATGGCTTCATTGTACACTGGTTTTTTCTCAAAAAGAACTAACACACGAAGTTTATTTTGATACCGATAAATTCGATATTATTCCAACAGAAGAAAGCCGTTTACTCCTTTTCATTTCAAACTTATCGGATATTGATATTGAATCCATTTCTATTTTTGGTTTTTGCGACGATATTGGTGCCGATTCCTATAATTTAAAACTTTCACAAAATCGTGCTAATGCCATTAAAACCGTTTTTTCAAATAATGAAATTAGCGAAGATTTAATAAGTAACGTAGATGGTAAAGGCAAAATTTTATTAAAAATAGTTGAAGAAAAAAATGTTATTAAAATAAGAGGTTTAAACCGAAAAGTTGAAATAATAGTAAAACCGAAACCTTCAAAAAAAATAGAAGCGAAAGAAGAAGTAACAAAAGAAAAAGTGGTTGAAGAACCAAAAAAGAAAACAACACCCGAGCTACTTAGCGGCGATCTTAAAGTTGGCGATAAAATAGTGTTTGAAAACATTTTATTTAAAACTGGTTATAGCCAAGTAATGCCCGAATCTAAAAAAATATTAGAGGAAATTGCAAAAGTTTTGGTAGAACGAAAGGATATTTATTTTACCATTCAGGGGCATGTATGTTGTACCCAAAACACAAGAGATGCAATTGATAGAAAAACAAAACTTCGCAACCTTTCTGAAGCACGCGCAGAATATATTTACGATTACTTTGCTAAAAAAGGGGTTGATAAAAAACGCATGCGCCATTTAGGGATGCGTCGAAAATTTCCACTTGGAGGCGATCCAAAATTTGATAGACGTGTAGAAATATTAATTACACATGTAGGTAAATAATATTTTTTAATAATAGCTTAATAAAATCACTTTTTAATCATTGCAATATGCGGAATATCATCTTCTAAATATTCATCACCAACTTCAATAAAACCACAGTTGTTATAAAAAGATTTTAAATGCGCTTGCGCGGAAATTTTTATTTTTTTCTCTTTAAAATGTGTTTCAATCGCCTCAATTGAAACCTTCATTATATCATACCCATATTTAAAAGCACGTTCTTTTTTTGCCACTACAACCCTACCTATACTGGCAAATTCAAAATAATCACCTGGCTTAAAAACGCGTGTATAAGCAATTATCTTTTCGTTTTTAAAACCTATAATATGAAGCGCTTTTTCATCTTTTCCATCAATATCTTGATATACACAATCTTGCTCAACTACAAAAACCTCACTTCTTAGTTGCAAAACTCTGTAAAGTTCTTGAAGGCTTAGTTCTGAAAAGGTTTTTACTTGAGTTTTCAACATTGTTTTAATGAATATATTATTAAGAATATGTTTCTATCTACAATATAAACAAATTAACAGATTCCTGCTTTCGCAAGAATCTTAATCTTGAACAATAATTTCTTTAGGATCGTTTTTATTGAATTCTGGTTGAATGGTTACATGGTTAATGTTGTACTTTTCATGTAAAACAGTTTCAATACTTCGCAATATCGTGTCAAATTCTGAAATAGAAACATCTTCTTTTAAATCTAAATGGGCTTCTAAATGCAATTCATAATCACTTAAATTCCAAATATGTACATGATGTAACTTTTTGACTTTTGGCAACGCATCAATAGTTTCAACCAAAGCTTGTATGTTTATGTTTTCTGGCGTGAATAACATAAGCATTTTAGTAGATGTTTTTAGTAAAAAATAACCCACCCAAATTAAATACAACGCAATTAAAAAAGTAAGCACACTATCTACCCAAAACATTTGATAGTATTTCATCAACAAGCCACCAATAAGTACCGCAACACTTGCTAACATATCGGTTAATAAATGTACGTAGGCAGATTTTACATTAATGTTATGTTCAGAATCCTTTTTTAACAACAATACGCTCAAACCATTAAAAATAATAGCTAAAAGTGCTAACCAAATAACTAAATTGGATTCTATTTCTTGTGGATTTTTAAAACGCTCTATAGCTTCTTTAATTAAAATTATTGCAACTATTATTAAAGTAGAAGCATTAACAAAAGCCGCTAAAATTTCAGCACGCTTATAGCCAAAGGTTTTATTTTCAGAAGCTTGCTTTTTGGAAATTTTAGAAGCTACATAACTTACTATTAAAGAAAGGACATCGCTAAAATTATGTAAGGCATCACTAAGTAATGATAAACTTCCAGAAATTAAACCACCTACTACTTGAGCTGCGGTAATAAATATGTTTAAAAGAATAGAAACCATAAGATTTTTATTCTTCTTATCATAATGATGTATATGATTATGGAAATGATGGTTATGCGCCATTTAGCAAGAAACCGGAATTTTATCTATACGCGTTTGATGCCTTCCACCTTCAAAATCTGTACTTAAAAAAACTTCAACCATTTCAATGGCTTGTTGTACTGCAGTAAATCGGGCTGGAATACATAAAATATTAGCATTATTATGGCTACGGATAAGGTTTACAATTTCTTTATTCCAAGCTAAACCTGCTCTAATTTTTTGGTGCTTATTTGCAGTCATAGCGACACCATTGGCACTACCACAAATTAAAATACCAAAGTCTACTTTTTTATTAGCAACTTCTTCAGCAACGGGGTGTACAAAATCAGCATAATCAACACTATCCATACTATCAGTGCCATAGTTATTAACAGTATAACCTTTTGATTCTAAGTACTTTAAAATAGCAAATTTATAATCAGTGCCCGCGTGGTCGTTTCCTATAGAAATTTTCATTTTATATATATTAATGTATACTTATACAAAGGTAGCAATTATAAACAATGTGTATTAGTATATTCATTACTTGTTAATAAGTGTTAATACTTTTTTAAAAGAAAAATATTGATATTCCATTTATTTTTCCAATCAAAAACTGAAAGATGATAACCAAAAATTTAACTCACTTTTTTTAGCTAAGTTTTAAGCTTTCAAAAGGACATATATAAACATCAATTTTAAAATATTTTTCAAAAATTAACAGTGTTTTTTAGTTGTTAACAACTGTTCATATAAAATTTAAATGAGTTAAAAATGAACCTTTTAAATTAATATAACATGTTAATTAAGTTTTAATAGAATGTAAATTAATTGTAATCAAAATTAAATTTAAAAAAGTTATACCGTTATTAACAAGCAATCATAATCATCATTTAATTTTTTAAATTTTAAAAAGAAAATAATAGTATTATATATAATGTGGATAAGTACATTTTAACATATGATAACATTAAAAAAATACGATTTAATATATTAATTGTAGCTTTGTATAAAATAAATAGCAAACCTTCTCCTAAAATAACGCTATTTAATAACAGAATTTCCAGTATCTTAGGAAACGACTATGAATTACAAATATTAAATGACAAGAAAGAAAAAAGGGAAATCCAAAAAAGGTATTTCCAACCTTACAAATACTATTTTAAGTATTTTAAAAAAAGATAGAAACCAAAGTTTTAACTACAAACAAATTGCTGCTAAATTAGATGTGAACGATGCCAGTAGCAGAAATCAAATTATAAAAAAATTAGCGGAACTTGCTGTAAAAAAGGAAATTGAAGAAGTAGAACGCGGCAAGTTTAAAGCAGTAATTACTACCGAATACCATATTGGAATTTTAGATTTATCTGGAAAAGGAACCGGTTATATTATTAGTGAAGATTTTGATGATGATGTATTTATAGCATCAAACAATATAAATAAGGCCTTAAATGGTGATGAAGTAGAGTTTTACGTTTATAAACGTCGCCATCGTGGTAAGTTAGAAGGCGAAATTACCCAAGTTTTAAAACGTGAAAAAAGCGAATACGTTGGTACCATTCAAATTCATGAGAAAAAGAATTTTGCCTTTGTAGTAGCCGATAGCAATAAAATGTACAAAGATATTTTTGTACCTATCAATAAAATAAATAAGTCTGAAGATGGTGATAAAGTATTGGTAAAACTTGAAGATTGGCCAGAAAAAGCCGATTCTCCTTATGGAAAAGTGATTCAAGTTCTTGGAAAACCAGGAGATCATAATACCGAAATCCATTCTATTTTAGCTGAATATGGATTGCCTCACGAATTTCCTCATGAAGTTGAAGAATTTGCTAATAAAATAGATACTTCAATTACTAAAGATGAAATTGCTAAACGTCGTGATATGCGTCAAGATTTAACCTTTACCATCGACCCAAAAGATGCAAAGGATTTTGACGATGCACTTTCTTTTAAAATATTAAAAAAAGGTTTGTATGAAATTGGTATTCATATTGCCGATGTATCGCATTATCTACAAGAAGGTACTGTGTTGGATGATGAAGCTTACGAGCGTGCTACATCCATTTATTTGGTAGATAGGGTAGTACCTATGCTTCCAGAGGTATTATCGAATAACGCTTGTTCTTTACGTCCGCATGAAGAGAAATTAACCTTTTCCGCAGTGTTTCAAATGAATGATAAATGTGAGATTAAGAATGAATGGTATGGCAGAACGGTAACGTATAGTGATGCGCGTTTTGCTTATGAAGAAGCACAGGCCATTATCGAAAATAATGTTGGTCTTGTCATTCCTGCGAAAGCAGGAATCCATAATTTAAACGAAATTAACATTGAAATTCCTCAAGAAGTTTCTCTAACCGGAAAATCATATAATACCCAACCGGAAATAGCCCAAGCCATTATAAAAATGGATGAGCTAGCAAAAAAAATGCGTGCAAAACGAATGATTTCTGGCGCTATTTCGTTTGATAAAGTTGAAGTAAAGTTCGATTTAGACGAAAATGCAAACCCTGTAGGCGTGTTTTTTAAAACTAGTAAAGATGCCAATAAACTTATTGAAGAATTTATGTTATTGGCAAACCGAAAAGTATCGGAATTTGTTGGTAAAAAAGACCCTAAAAAGACCTTTGTTTACAGAATTCACGATGAACCAGACGATAGTAAACTTGCTAATTTACAAGGGATTGTTGCAAAATTTGGTTATAAATTAAATTTTAAAGACCGTAAAACAACATCGGCTTCGCTTAATTTTTTACTAAAGGAAGTAAATGGTAAAAAGGAACAAAATTTAGTAGATACTTTAGCAATTCGAAGTATGAGTAAAGCGGAATATTCTACCCATAACATAGGTCATTATGGATTAGCGTTCGATTATTACAGTCATTTTACATCGCCTATTCGTCGTTATCCCGATGTGATGGCACATCGCTTGTTGCAGCATTATATAGATGGTGGAAAATCAGCTAATGAAGATATTTACGAAGAAAAGTGCAACCATTCCAGTAACATGGAAAATTTGGCCACCAAAGCAGAACGTGATTCTATAAAATATATGCAGATTAAATTCATGCAAGATCATAAAGATGAAGATTTTGTAGGTGTTATTTCAGGGGTTACCGATTGGGGCATTTATGTTGAAATTATTTCGAATAAGTGTGAAGGTATGGTTAGCGTTCGCGATATGAAAGACGATCATTACGCATTCGATCAAGAACAGTATGCTATGGTAGGTAGAAATAATAAAATTATGTACCAATTGGGAGATGAGGTTATTGTAAAAGTTAAAAACACCGATTTAGTTAAAAAGCATCTGGATTTCAACTTAATAGGAAAAAACGAATAATTTAACCTGCAAGGTTTCTAAAACCTTGTAGGTTTAAATAGAAAAATGTTTACTAATTAAAAGTTAACAACGGAATAATTATTGATTATTTCCGTTCATATAAAAAATCATTTAAAAATAATATGAAACGTTTAATCTTATTAATTACTATTTTAATATCTGGAGCATCTATTGCCCAAAAGTCAATTGAAAAAAATATTGGAGACTTTAAAGAACTCAAAGTTTATGATTTAATAGAAGTTGAATTGGTAAAATCCAACGAAAACAAAGCCATTATTACAGGAAACAACATACAAGATGTGGTAATAAACAATAAAAATGGTACCCTTAAAATAAAGATGAATATTGGAAAAATATTTGATGGCAACAATACCAAAGTTATGTTACATTATACGTCTTTAGATATTATTGATGTTAATGAAGGTTCTATTGTATCCGGAAAAGATAGTATTAAGCAATTTGAAATAGATTTAAGAGCACAAGAAGGTGGTAGTATAGAAATTCCTTTAGAGGTTAGTTATGCTATTGTAAAAGCTGTGACAGGTGGAAAAATAAAAACATCTGGTCATTCAAAATCTCAAAAAGTATCACTTTTAACAGGAGGAATATATGATGGAGAAATGCTTGAAACCGATAAAACAGAAGTATCTATAAATGCAGCTGGTGAAGCGCGAGTAAAAGCATCAAAACAAGTAGATGCAAAAGTACGAGCAGGAGGTGATATTTATATTTATGGTAAACCAGAAATTATAAATGAAACTACGGTTTTGGGTGGTAGAGTGAAAAAAATGGAATAATTATTATTATAGCATGTTTTTAAAAAGCAATACTTAGGTGTTGCTTTTTTTGTTTTTGAAAGTATCTATACGATTACCTATACAAAAACAATTTTCTCTTTAAATTTTAGTACTTTAGTATTACTATAAATATTTACTTGATTTAATGCCAATTAAACAACTACCAATATTGTTCATATTCTTTTTTTGCACTTTGGTTAATGGGCAAGAGCATCCGCCCATACAAACATTTATGCCAAATGAATACGGTGCAGAGAATCAGAATTGGTCCATTTCACAATCTAAAGAAAAGCATATTTATGTAGCTAATAATAAAGGCTTATTGGTATTTAATGGTGCTAAATGGGTACTATACAACTCACCAAACCAAACCATTGTTAGATCTGTTAATGTTATTGATGAATTAGTTTATACAGGTTGTTATAGAGAGTTTGGTTTTTGGGAAAAGAATAATTTAGGAATTTTAAATTATACGTCTCTATCATCAAAACTAAAAATATCATTTTTAGAAGATGAAGAAATTTGGAACATCATTCATGTTGATGACTTTATTCTGTTTCAATCACTAAAGCGCATTTATGTTTACAACAAAAGAGATGGTACATGTTCTATTATAAGCTCCAACACGATTCTTTATAAAGTATTTAAAATTAATGAAGGTGTTTATTTTCAAAAAACCAAAGAAGGTGTTTTCGAAATTGTTAATGGTAAAGTACGTTTAGTAAGCAACCACCCTATTTTAAAAGAAAATTTACTGGTTAATATTTTCAACCATCAAGGTAATTTACTATTTCAAACGGAAGATAATGGATTTTACATTTTTAAGTATGATACACTTATAAAATGGGATATTTCAGCAAATGAAGTTCTTTTAAAGGATAGAATTTATAGCAGTATTCAATTGAAGGACCATAGTTTTATTCTTGGAACTATTTCAAATGGCATTTTACATGTAACTTCAGATGGCGATATTGAACATCACATCAATCAAAATAATGGATTAAGTAATAATACGGTGCTTTCGGTTTTTGAAGATGGGGATAATAATGTATGGTTAGGTTTAGAAAACGGTATTAATTGTATTAACCTTAGTTCACCATTTACAATTTATAATGGAGAAAAAGGTAAAATAGGTTCGGTAAATACCTCCATTTTATTCAATAATTATTTATATATAGGAACCAATCAAGGCTTATTTTATAAAGAAATAAATTCTAATAATCAATTTAAATTAGTACCAGGTACTCAAGGCGCAGTTTGGTGTTTAACTAGTATAGACAACACACTTTTTTGTGGAAATAATTCTGGAACTTTTATAATCAATGGTGAACAGGCACAGTTTATTTCAGACATACAGGGTACATGGAACATAAAAACCATATCAAAAGATGATAAACTACTGCTTCAAGGTAACTATAATGGTTTAAATATTCTTGAGAACAAACAAGGACAATGGGTGTTTAGAAATAAAATTGAAGGTTTTGATACTTCCAGTCGCTATTTTGAAATACTTAATGGCACAGATGTGTTTGTTAGCCATGAATATAAAGGTGTTTTTAAAGTAAAGTTAGATACTAATTATACAAAAGCTATCTCTGTTTTGAAGGACACTTCAGTGGCTCAAGGTCTTAAAACAAGCTTAATTAAGTATCATAACCAATTATTATACACACAAAAAGACGGTGTTTTTAAGTATGATGAAATAAAAAACAGGTTTGTAAAAGATTCAATTTTAAGTGGATTGTTTCTAAAAGAACAATTTACTTCAGGTAAATTAGTATTCATTAAAGAAACCAACACACTTTGGTCTTTTTCGTTACATGATATTAGTTATTTTGCACCTTTTAAACTTAGTAATAGTTATAAAATAAATAAAATCCCATTACCAAGTTCCTTAAGAAATGATGTCTCAGGTTATGAAAATGTATCGTATATAAACAATAATAAATACCTGTATGGAAATACATTAGGGTATATAATAATAGATTTAGATAAACTTAATAAAAAACCACATAAAGTAAATGTAGATCTAATTTCTAAAGGTTATTATAAAAATAACAGCTTTAAAACTGAATTTTTAGATCCTTCAACAAAAGGTCTTTTTAAGAATAACGAAAACAATTTAGAGTTTAATTTTAGCGTACCAGAATACAATAAATATTTAGAAGCCGAATACCAATATAAGTTAGAAGGCATCTATGATTTTTGGAGCAATTGGTCAACCCAATCCAATGCATTATTTGAAAATTTACCATTTGGTGAATATACATTTTATGTAAAATCCAGAATAGGTAATGAAGTTTCAGAAAATATAGAAAGCTATAGCTTTAAAATAGATCCACCTTGGTATTTAACCAAAGTTATGTTTGGAATCTATTTTATTTTGGTGGCATTATTTTCTTTGTTTATGCATACCGCTTATAAGCGCTATTATAGAAAGCAACGTGAAAAATTGCTTTACAAAACACAGCGCGATTTAGAATTGAAAGAATTAGAGAATAAGCAACAATTGATGCATTTTAATAATGAAAATTTAAAACAGGATATTGATAACAAAAACAGAGAGTTGGCTATATCTACTATGAGCTTAATTAAGAAAAATGAATTCTTAAATACCATTAAGAGTGAACTGCAAAAAGCCCAAGACCAGAAAAGTTTAAAAAGTGTTATAAAAATTATTGATAAAAATTTAAATAATACAGACGATTGGCATGCTTTTGAAGAAGCCTTTAATAATGCAGATCAAGATTTCCTTAAAAAGATAAAATCTGAACACCCTTCACTTACTTCTAACGATTTAAGACTTTGCGCCTACCTTCGTTTAAATCTTTCTTCAAAAGAAATTGCACCACTACTTAATATTTCATCTAGAAGTGTAGAGGTAAAACGCTATAGATTGCGAAAAAAAATGGATTTACCCCATGAATCGAGTTTAACAGATTATATTTTAGAAATCTAACTACACTACAACACTTCATTTTACCTATACAACACCACAACATTGAGGCTTTTTCGTTGTATGTTATTTTAAATTATAAAGTGAATTACATATTAAATCCGCTATGAATTTAAGATTATCATAAATAAAAGCAGTTTTTTTTGAATTGTATGTTTTTTGTATAGGCTTAATATTAGAATTCAATAATATATATAGCTAGTTTTACTTAAACTAAAATTAAACTAAATTAATATGAGACAAACCTTTTTTAAAATTCTTTGCTTTTTCTTTTTTGCATACTCAGGTGCGCAAAATTTTGATATTAGCGGAACTGTCCAAGACAATACAGGATTTCCAATTGCTGGAGTTAATGTACTTGTTAAAAGCACTACTAAAGGAGCTGTAACCGATTTTGATGGTAATTTTACAATTACTGATGTAAAAAAAGGATCTACGCTCACATTCAGTTACATTGGTTATGTAACTAAAGAAATAGTTGTGACAAATAGTACGAAGTTATCTATTCAACTTGAAGAAGATTTAGCAAAACTGGATGAAATAGTTGTTATAGGTTATGGTACACAAACTAAAAAAGAAATTACAGGAGCAGTAAGCGTTGTTGGCGCAGAAACTATCGATGCACTTAAGCCAACACGTATAGAACAAGCTTTACAAGGTCAAGTAGCAGGGGTTAATATTACCACACAATCTGGTACTCCTGGTGGTGGTTCTACAATTAGTATTAGAGGTGTTTCTACCAATGGAGATAGCCGCCCTTTAATATTGGTGGATGGCAATGTTATTGAAGACCTTAGTGTTATTAACCCAAACGACATTGAAAGCATGAACATACTTAAAGATGCCACTGCAGGTATCTATGGGGTTAGGGCTGCTAATGGGGTTATACTTATTACGACTAAAACTGGACGTAAACAGATGCCATTAACAGTTGAGTATAACGCATACGGAGGTTTCCAGCAAACCACTCGAAAAATACCTGTTTTAAACGCTACCGAATATGCCTTATTGGCTAATGAAGCATCAGTTGCTGGAGGGGGGGCATTACTATACACAGATGTTTCTTCATTAGGTGCAGGAACCGATTGGCAAGACCAAGTTTTTAAAAATGCGTTTATTATGAATCATAATATACTTTTTAAAGGTGGTGGTAAAAAATCTTCTTATTCTTATAGTGGGTCTTTTTTAACGCAAGATGGTATTGTAGGAGGAGCTGATTCAAATTTCACACGTTTTACAAATAATGCCAGTTATAATTTAGATTTTTTTGAAAATTTTAAATTCACATCAGGGCTTACTTTAATGCGCACCAATAAAAATAATCTTCCAGAAAACTCTAATGCTTCGGTGCTTTTTAATGCCTTAAATATGGCACCTACTTTTTCTATAATAGATGAAAACGGCAATTACACAAAAGCAGAAGGTTTAGGCGCGGAAGTTATTAACCCATTAGCTCAAATAGATGATACCTATGATAGAGGTAAGGTTCTGAAACTAAGTGGAAATGCAGGATTATCATACAACTTCTTAGATCATTTTACAGCACAATCCAATATACAGTTTAATTACGCTGAGGTAAGTTCCCATGTTTTTAACCCTATTGCAAATTTTGGTAGCGGAAAAGTTTTTAATGTGGATAGAAGTAGTGTATTTGAAGGTTTAAATTACTTCAGAGATTATACGTTTGACGCTTTTGTTAAATATGAAAATAAAATTAACGACATTCATAATATCAATGTGCTTTTAGGAACATCCGTTTTTAAAACAACAGGTGAATTTACAGGAGCAACAGGTTATGATATTATTAATAATAGTTACGAAAATGCCAATTTAGATCAAGCTTCAGATATTGAAAACATAAACAGATTTACTGGTAGAAATGCCATTTTTGATTCCAGATTACTATCCTATTTTACAAGATTACAGTACGATTATAAAGGCAAATATTTACTTTCAGCGGTAGTAAGACGTGATGGTTCTACCAAATTTGGGCCTAATAATAGGTTTGGTATTTTCCCTTCAGCATCTGTTGGTTGGGTAGCTTCCGATGAAGAATTTCTTAAAGATAGCAACGTTTTTAATCTATTAAAATTGAGAGCTTCTTATGGTATTCTTGGTAATGATAGAATAGGTGATTACAGATATATTTCACTATTAAGTAGAGGAAGCAATTATTATTTCAACAATATTGAAACCATTGGAACAGCAAGTGGAGGCATTGCAAACCCTGAAATTAAATGGGAAAAGCAAAAAACGTTGGATATAGGTTTAGATATGAGGTTGTTGAACAACAAAATAGATATCACAACCGATTATTTTAAAAGAAGAACAGAAGATTTATTAGTAGCTCCAGAAGTATCAGGCTTATTAGGAGTAGGTGGTTCACCTTTTGTAAATGGTGGTGTAGTAGAAAATACAGGACTTGAATTTGCAATTGGTTATTCAGATAGATTTTCGGATGATTTTAAGTTTAGCATCAGGTATAATGTTACCTATATTAAAAACGAAGTTATCTCCGTAAATACAAATACAGGGGTTTTGATAGGTGGTTCGTTTGGCATCGGTCAACCCGCACCATCAAGAATGGAAGCAGGTTTTCCAATAGGATATTTTTATGGTTACCAAACAGCAGGGGTTTTTCAAAATCAAGCTGAAATTGACGCTTCAGCAGTTGGGGATATTGCACCACAACCAGGCGATTTAAAGTTTGTTGATCAAAATTTAGATGGCGTTATAAACTTAGATGATAAAGTTGATATTGGTAACCCACTACCTGATGCAACTATGGGTTTAAATCTTTCGTTAGATTATAAAAACTTCGATTTTGCAGCTTATGCTTTTGCATCTGTAGGGAACGATATTGTTCGTAATTACGAAAATAATAATATTTTAACCAATAGCACAATCTATCGTTTAAACCGTTGGTCTGGTGAAGGCTCAACAAATTCATCACCAAGGGTAACAGGAGGTGCAACATCTAATACATTATTTTCAGATTACTATGTAGAAGATGGTTCTTTTATACGTCTTCAAAATGTACAGTTAGGATACACATTTTCAGATAAAGTTCTAGAGAGTTTAAAAATTAGCAAATTACGTTTGTATGTTTCTGGAAGTAATTTATTAACACTAACCAAATATACTGGTTTCGACCCTACGGCTTCTTCCGGAGCTCCATTAGGTGGTGGTATAGATCAAGGTTTCTATCCAAGTGCCAAAACATTTTTATTAGGGCTAAACGTAAAATTTTAATTAGAAATTATGAAAAATATAAAAATAAAAAGTAGTCTTTTTTTATTGGTATTTGTAACGTTGTTTTCATGTGCAGACGATTTTATAGATGTTAAATCTCAAGACGAAAATTCAGAAGACTTTTTCAATACAGAAGCAGATTATCAATCGGCATTAGTTGCTGCTTATGATATGTTACAAGCAACTGCAGAACAGTTTCAAACGGCCGAAATCGCTTCAGATAACACCTTGTGTGGTGGGCAAGATGCTAATGATACTCCTGGAAAACAGGAAATTGATGACATGATTCATACACCAATAAACGCACAGTTAAGAAATATTTGGACATGGATGTACACAGGAGTTAACCGTGCTAATTATATTATGGAATTTCAAGACAAAATAGATTTTCCTAATAAAACAAGTGTTATTGCTCAAGCTCGTTTTTTAAGAGCATTTTATTATGCAGAATTGGTAAAATGGTTTGGCGATGTACCATTAGCTATAGATAAAAGAATTCAATTTGGCGATCAGTTTAGTATTGACAGAACACCAAAAGAAGATGTTTATGCATTAATAGAGCAAGATTTAATTTTTGCAGCAGCCAATTTGCCATATGTTCAAAATGAAACAGGAAGAATTACCAAAGGAGCTGCTCAAGCACTATTGGGCAAAGCGTATTTGTATCAAGGCAAATTTCCAGAGGCAGCAACAGTATTAGAAGATTTAATTGCTAATGGGCCTTATGATTTGTTGTCTTCAGCTGAAGCAAAAAACATGTTTGAAAATGACTATGAAAACAATATAGAATCTGTTTTTGAAATACAATATTCTGATAATAAAGGCGGAAGCTATGATTGTTTTTATTGTCTTGATGGAAATTATGCCGTAGGATTTAATGGCATAAGAAGTTATGATGGTCCACTTTACGATTTTGGATACAGCTTTAATGTACCTGTTCAAGATGCTGTTGATGCGTTTGAACCAGGAGATATCCGTTTGGAGTATTCTATACTGGATATTGCTAAATGGGCAGAAGAAACGGGTGCTACATACACAGAAGGGTATGAGCATACAGGCTATTATAATTTAAAATATATAGCCCGTAAAGGCGATTTAAACCTACCAGATGCGGCGCTTACAAACCCAAATAACTTTCGTGTCATTCGCTTTGCAGATGTGTTGCTAATGGCAGCAGAAGCTTTAAATAGAGGTAGTATTAGTGATGATAGAGCAAGAATTTATTTAAATAGGGTAAGAAAACGTGCTTTTAATGATGAATTGCATAATGTAACAACTTCAGGAGCAAACTTAACCAATGATATTTATAAAGAACGTCGTGTAGAATTTGTTGGTGAAGGGCTTCGTTTCTTCGATTTAGTTCGAACAGGTAAGGCCGTAGGGACCATTCCTGATTTTCAATCAAATAAACATGAACTTTTTCCAATTCCTATTCAAGAAATAGAATTGTCTGGAAATAGATGGTCGCAAAACCCAGGATACACAAACTAAAAACTTATAATTATGAAAAAAATTAAATATATATTAATTAATTGTCTGGCATTATTAATACTTTTTAGTTGTAATAAAGAGGATGATAATTTCGATTATTTGGATAGTCTTGCAGCACCAGCAAATGTGTCTGCCTCATTTCAAATAACCCAAGATAATACAGGGTTAGTAACCATAACACCTAATGCAGAAGGCGCGGTTTCCTATAATATAACTTATGGTGACGGTACCGCGGAATCGGTAGTAGTTAAACAAGGAGCAAATACACAGCATGTTTATGCTGAAGGTTCTTATACGGTAAAAATAGAAGCTACTGGTATTACTGGACTAAAAAGTGAGGTGGAAAAGGAACTTATGGTGTCGTTTAGAGCACCAGAAAATTTGGAAATAAATGCAGAAATAGATAGTTCTAACCCATTTGTGTTAAATGTGTCTGCTACTGCAGATTATGCAACCTATTTCCTTGTGTATTTTGATACATCCAATCCAGATGAAGAACCTACACATTTAGATAGCGGCGCATCGGTTAGTTTTCAATACCCAGTAGTTGGCGATTATACCATTAAAGTGGTTGCTTTAAGCGGAGGTGTAGCAACTACAGAAAAAACAGAAGTCATAACCATTGCTAAACCAACGGAATTACCAATTGATTTCGAAATTTTTGACTCAAGTGTGTTTATTGGGTTTGGTGGTGCATCAGCAGCTGTTGTAGATAATCCAGATACTAAGGGAAACACTTCTGCTAAAGTTGGTAAAATAGTAAAAGGAGGTCCAGAAACTTGGGCAGGAAACGTTATTACTACATCAGCACCTATCGATTTTTCTACTAAGAAATTCATTAAAATGAAGGTTTGGTCTCCAAGAGCTGGTGGAAAAATGATATTGAAATTAGAGAATTTAACCGACGGTAATATCAACAAAGAAGTTGAAGTTACAACTGTAGGAAACGGAGCTTGGGAAGAGGTAGTATTTGATTTTAGTACGATTGATGTAAGTAAAACATATCAAAAACTTGTAATGTTTTTTGATATTGGAACTATTGGAACTGGAGGCGCAAACTGGACATTCTATATTGATGACATTAAACAAGTTGCTAGTGCATCTGGAGCATTTTCTAAATTAACAGTAGAAGATTTTAACGGTACTGCGCCAGCAGGAGGCGCTTTTGGTAATGCAGGTTATGGCGTTGTTACTTTAAATGATTTACCTTCTGGTTTAGGGGTTGTTACCAATGGTGTGGGAAAATTTGATAAAGCATTAGGCGCTGAAACTTGGGCTGGATTGTTTTTCAGCACCACGACATTGGATTTAGATACTTACAGTAAAATAAGCATAAAAACTTGGTCACCAAAATCAGGCGCTGTGGTAAAACTAAAAATAGAGAATGCAGATGCAAGTATCACTCATGAAGTAGATATGAACACTACTGTAACAAATGCCTGGGAAGAAATAGTGTATGACTTTAGTGGAGCCCCAGCAGCTAACTATGTAAAAATTGTGTTATTCTTTGACTTTAATGTAGCAGGTGATGGTTCAGTATATTATTTTGACGATGTTCAGCTAAGAAATACTGGAACTTCACCAACTTTATTTGAAGGTTATGAAGGTGTTTTACCTCAAGGAGGCGCTTTTGGAAATGCAGATTATGGCGTTGTTACTCTAGACGATCTACCTTCTGGATTAGGAAATGTTACTGCTCATGTGGGTAAATTTGATAAAAAGGTAGGTGCTGAAACTTGGGCTGGATTGTTTTTTAGCACAACTACACTAGACCTAGATACTTACAATAAAATAAGTATAAAAACCTGGTCACCCAAAGCAGGCGTTGTTGTAAAGCTAAAATTAGAAAATGCCGACGCAAGTATCACACATGAAGTAGATATGAACACTACTGTAGCAAATTCATGGGAAGAAATAGTGTACGACTTTAGTGCAGCTCCAGCAGCTAACTATGTAAAAGTTGTATTATTCTTTGACTTTAATGTAGCAGGTGATGGATCAGTATATTACTTTGACGATCTAACACTTACTGATTAATTAAATATGAAAAGGATTTAAATATAAAATAAGACAATATGAAAAACTTTAAATATATAATAGGAGTATTCCTTACGTTTTTGATGCTATTTACTAGCTGTCAAGATGATAATGTGGAATTTGGAGATTTAATAGCACCTACAAACATTCAGCTGTCAGTTGATATTGTTGGAGCCGATGCTACAAATCCAAATGGAGATGGTAGTGGAACCGTAAACTTTACGGCCACTGCAGATAATGTAACTGCAATACACTTTGTGGTTCAAAACACAACAAAACTTGCCCCAGGCGGGGTTATTTCACATGATTTTACACAACTGGGTCTCAATACCTATCCCGTAACCGTGATTGCATTTGGTACAGGAGGTGTTTCTTCAAGTAAAACATTCGAGGTAGAAGTTTTATCAACATATTCTCCACCCGCAGATTTGTTAACCATGTTAACAGCGGACAGTCAAAGAACTTGGAGAATAAAAGCAGAAGCTAAACCTCACTTTGGTTTAGGACCAGTTGGCGGAAGCACCCCTTTTGAGTGGTATAGTGCAGGAGCAAATGATAAAGTTGGAACAGGGATGTACGATGACAGATATACATTTAATATAGATGGTACGTTTACCGCAGTAACTAATGGAACTGTTTTTGGTCGTGAAGTTTTAATTGATGAATTAGGGGGTTCTGGTGGAACTGCCGATGGAGCTGATATTTTAAATTATGTTTATGGTGATTATACAGAGCAATGGTCTTTAACTGCACCAGGTGGTGTTGAAACAATTAGTTTTACTGGTTTAGCTTTTGTAGGATATTATACGGGTGGTAATCACAAATATATCATTCACAGTCGTTCATCTAATGAAATGGTTTTGACTACTACAGACGGAAATAATGGCTTTAATTGGTGGTTCACTTTAGTACCAGAGTAAAAAAGGTAATTAATAGCAATAAGAAGGGAGATTTCGCATCTCCCTCTTTTTTAAAATCAAGAAAATTAAAAATAGATCAAATGATAAAAAACAGGCTTTATATCATTCACATATGCTTTTTTATGATAATGTCATGCTCTAGTAGTGGTGATGAACCAAAAAATGAAGAACCTCAAAATAGTATACCTACTAATTTAACGTTACAAATAAACATTTTGGGTTCAGATATTAGTAATATTAATGGTGATGGGTCTGGTTATATAACGTGTAATGCTACGGCAACAAATGCTGTTTCTTATGGCTTTAAAGTAGGTAGTGATGCTGAAGTAAAAAACACAACAGGTACATTTAATTACACTTGTACTAAAGAAGGTTTAAACGATTATATTATAACTGTTTTTGCTTATTCAAGTACAGGAAATGCTATTAGCGATTTTAAAAAAATAACAGTTTTTGTTGCCGAAAAGGGCCCACAACTAATCTGGTCCGATGAGTTTGATAGCAAAGGATTTCCAGATGTCACAAAGTGGGGTTATGATATTGGTACTGGTGCTAATGGTTGGGGTAATGGTGAAAAACAATATTATACAAACAGAACCGAAAACGTTAAAGTTGAAAATGGCGTTTTAAAAATAATTGCCAAAAAAGAAAATTATCAGGGTTCTGAATATACATCTGCTAGATTATTGACCAAAGGTAAATTCGATTTTACTTACGGTAGAGTTGATGTTAGGGCTAAATTACCAACAGGTACTGGTACATGGCCAGCTATTTGGATGTTGGGTGCTAATATTGATACCGTTGGTTGGCCAGCATGCGGTGAAATAGATATTATGGAGCATTGGGGTTACAATCCAGCCGTTATATCAAGTGCTACTCATACACCATCATGTTCAGGGGGCTGTGGTAATACTAAAGTTGGTGAAACCACCATAGCCGATTACAGTACAGAGTTTCATGTATATAGTGTAGAGTGGACAGCAAACGAACTTAAGTTTTTTATAGACGACGTCTATAAGTACAGTTATAAGCCATCGGTTATAAATAACAGTACTTGGCCATATAATGCAGCACAATTTTTAATTCTTAATGTAGCCATGGGAGGAAGTTGGTTTACCATCGACCCTAATTTTACAGAGTCTGTAATGGAGGTGGATTACGTTAGAGTATATCAATAATTATGAAAAAATACAAACTTAATAGTTTACTTATTGTTGTTCTTTTAATGGCAACGGTATCATGTAAAGATAAAATGGAAGCTTCAGGTGAAACAAGTAATTTAAACGATGCAATAGAAAAGAAAGTTTCAGAATTACTATCAAAAATGACACTAGAAGAAAAAATTGGTCAAATGAATCAATATAATGGCTTTTGGGATGTTACTGGGCCAACGCCATCCACTGGAGATGCATCTAAAAAATATGAGCATTTAAAGAAGGGTTATGTAGGTTCTATGCTTAATGTAACAGGTGTAGATGAGGTAAGAGCAGTACAAAAAATAGCTGTGGAAGAAACCAGATTGGGTATTCCGTTAATCATTGGTTTTGATGTGATTCATGGTTATGAAACATTAAGCCCAATTCCGTTAGCTGAAGCTGCAAGTTGGGATTTAGAAGCCATTAAAAAATCAGCGCAAGTAGCAGCAAAAGAAGCTTCAGCAGCAGGTATAAACTGGACGTTTGCACCTATGGTTGATATTTCTCGTGATGCCCGTTGGGGACGTGTTATGGAAGGTGCTGGAGAAGACACATATTTGGGTAGTAAAATAGCTATAGCTCGAGTTAAAGGTTTTCAGGGAGACGATCTAGCATCACCAGAAACCATTGCCGCTTGTGCTAAACATTGGGCGGGTTATGGGTTTGCCGAATCGGGTAGAGATTATAATACCGTTGATGTAGGCACTTCAACATTAAATAACATCATTTTTCCACCATTTAAGGCCGCTACCGATGCTGGTGTACGAACCTTTATGAATTCTTTTAACGAATTAAATGGTATTCCTGCAACAGGAAATGCTTTTTTGCAGCGTGATATTTTAAAAGGAAAATGGGGTTTTACTGGTTTTGTGGTTTCAGATTGGGGTTCTATCAACGAAATGATTGCTCATGGGCATGCTAAAAATAAAAAACATGCTGCTGAATTGGCATCGAATGCTGGTTCGGATATGGATATGGAATCGTATGCTTATGTTGAAGAGTTGGCAAATTTAGTTAGAGAAGGTCTTGTAAAAGAAACGCTTATAGATGATGCGGCTAGACGCATTTTGAGAATTAAATTTGAACTTGGTTTGTTTGATGACCCATATAAATACTGTAATAAAGAAACTGAAAAAAGGGTTATTGGAAGTCAAGAAATACAGGATGCTGTTTTAGATATGGCTAAAAAATCAATCGTATTACTTAAAAACGAAAATGCCTTATTACCTCTTAAAAAAGAAGGACAGAAAATAGCTTTAATAGGTGCTTTAGCAGCTGATAAAACGAGTCCGTTAGGCAGTTGGCGATTAGCCGCAAAAGATAGTACAGCAGTTTCAGTACTCGAAGGCATGCAAGACTATAAAAGTAATACATTAACTTATGCTAAAGGAGCCGATTTAACATTGGGGCAAACCGTGTTTCCATTAGAGTTAATAATTAATACTACAGATAAAAGCGAGTTTCCCGAAGCAATTCAAACCGCTAAAACGGCCGATGTTGTAGTCATGGTTTTAGGTGAACACGGTTTTCATAGCGGTGAAGCACGTAGTAGAACAGATTTAGGTTTGCCTGGTGTACAACAAGAGCTTTTAGAAGCTATTTACAAGGTTAATAAAAACATTGTTTTAGTTTTAAATAATGGGCGTCCACTAACAATTCCTTGGGCAGATGCACATATTCCCGCTATTGTTGAAGCGTGGCAATTGGGTACTAAAAGTGGTAACGCCATAGCACAAGTTTTGTATGGCGATTATAACCCTAGCGGAAAATTACCAATGACGTTTCCTAGAAGCGTTGGGCAAATACCAATTTATTACAATTATAAAAACACAGGCAGACCAGTTATTCCTGCACCAAACGAAGTGTTTTGGTCGCATTATACCGATGAAAGTAATACGCCTCTATATCCGTTCGGGCATGGGTTAAGCTATACCACATTTTCATATAATAATCTTTTAGTTGAAAAGATTTCTGGTGAAGAAGTGAAAGTTTCAGTGAAGGTAAAAAATACGGGAAATGTTGCAGGTAAAGAAGTAGTTCAGCTTTATATACGAGACATATTTGGAAGCATAACCAGACCAGTAAAAGAATTAAAAGGCTTTGAAATGGTTTCTTTAGGACCAAATAAAGATGTTAAAGTAAGCTTCAGACTCACTAAAAATGAATTAGGATTTTTTAATAATGAAGGAGACTTTGTTTTAGAACCAGGAGATTTTAAAGTTTTTGTTGGGGGTAGTTCGGAAACCGTTTTAGAAGCTGATTTTAAAATTTAATACATAAAGAATTTCATTAAATTAGTTTAATTTGTTTGTTGTTTAAAAGGTGTGTTATAGTTTAACACACCTTTTTTTCTTTACTTTGTAGTAAACCCTCATAATATTCTATGTTTGATGATATTTTAGCGGCCATTCCTTTCGGAATCATTCTAGCTTTTACAATAGGCCCAGTTTTTTTTGTGCTTCTTGAAACGAGTGCTACCAAAGGTTTTAAAAGTGCTTTAATCTTTGATTGTGGTGTTATGTTGGCAGATGTTATATTCATTATAGTGGCCTTTTTTAGTACCAGTAAATTGTTGGAAACCATAAAAGACGATCCTAGTTTTTTAATTTTTGGAGGTGTTTTGTTAGTAACCTATGGGTTTATTTCCTTCATTAAAACTTCAAAATCATTTAGAGAAATTGTTAGAGAATATCATAAAATAGAAATTAAAAGAGGCTACGGGAAGCTATTTTTAAAAGGTTTTTTACTCAATTTCATAAATATTGGTGTTTTATTGGGTTGGGTGGCATTTATTGTAATAGCCAACTCTATTACAAGCTCTGATGATGGGGTAGTGGTTTTTTTAAGCACTATTTTAATTGTTTATTTTCTGGTAGATTTAGTTAAAATAGTAATAGCTAAAAAATTAAAGAGCAGGTTAACACCACGTATTATTTTTAAAACTAAAAAAATAATAGCTTTAGTAATATTGGGTTTTGGAGTTTTACTTTTAGTTCAAGGTTTTTTCCCAAAGGAAAAGGAACTTTTAAAGGAAAAATTAGAAAAAATAAGTCCTTTAAAATAAAAAAGCTTCTGATTGGTTCAGAAGCCTTTTTGAGGTGTCGAGCGGATTCGAACCGCTGTACGAGGTTTTGCAGACCTATGCCTAGCCACTCGGCCACGACACCTTATTTACGTGTGCAAATGTAAAAAAAAATAAGACTTCACAACAGTTAAAATCAATTTTTACGCTTATCGGTCATTTTTATAGTTACTTTTTCAACATCCCCACCAATAGGAGGGTTTAATTTACTAATTAAAACAGTTGCTTTTTCAACCAATTTATCTTCAGTAAAAATTCTATTTAAAATACGTCTGGCAACGGTTTCAAGTAGGTGGGAAGCGATACCCATTTCTTCTTTTATAATGCGGTTTAAAAATACATAATCCACAGTGTCAGAAAGTTTATCTGTTTTAGCTGAAGTTTGTAAATTGGCCTTAACTTTTAAATCTACGCGATAATCGCTACCTATTTTTGTTTCTTCTTGTAAGCAACCATGATAGGCAAATACACGAATATTTTCAACTTTTATAATTCCCATGTTAAGCAGTTTTAAGTCGGCAAAATTACCTAATTTTACGCAATAATTTTGTTTAATTAATTTAATGTTTCTTACAAATAGTAAAGCATTTCTATATATTTTATGTCTGAAGAAAGAAAATCGCTCAATTTTTTAGAGCAAATTATAGAAGAAGATTTGGCAAACGGTATGCCACAAAACAAATTACGATTTCGTTTTCCACCAGAACCTAACGGATATTTACATATTGGTCACACAAAGGCTATTGGTATTAGTTTTGGTTTGGGTGAAAAGTATAATGCCCCTGTAAATCTTCGTTTTGATGATACCAATCCTGCAAAAGAAGAGCAAGAATATGTAGATGCCATTAAAGAAGATGTAGCATGGTTAGGTTATAAATGGGATAAAGAATTATTTTCTTCAGATTATTTTCAACAGCTTTATGATTGGGCTATTTTATTTATAAAAGAAGGAAAGGCCTATGTAGATTCGCAAACAAGTGAAGCTATGGCCGAACAAAAAGGAACTCCCACACAACCTGGGGTTGATGGTCCTTTTAGAAATAGATCTGTAGCCGAAAATTTAGATTTGTTTGAACGTATGAAAGCGGGCGAATTTGAAGAAGGCGAACATATTTTACGTGCTAAAATTGATATGCAGCACCCTAATATGTTGATGCGAGACCCCATTATGTACCGTATTTTAAAGAAACATCACCATAGAACGGGTAACGATTGGTGTATTTACCCTATGTACGATTGGACCCATGGTGAAAGTGATTATATCGAGCAAATTTCACATTCATTATGTTCCTTGGAATTTAAACCCCATAGAGAACTTTATGATTGGTTTTTAGACCAAGTAACAGACCCAAATTTAGTTAGACCAAAACAACGTGAATTTGCGCGTTTAAATTTAAGTTATACCATTATGAGCAAGCGTAAGCTGCTTAAATTGGTTGAAGATGGTATTGTAAACGGGTGGGACGACCCGCGTATGCCAACTATTTCTGGTTTGCGTCGTAGAGGTTACACACCTGCAGCTTTAAGAAAGTTTGTT
Organism: Mariniflexile sp. HNIBRBA6329; assembly: GCF_043558645.1. NCBI lineage: Bacteria > Pseudomonadati > Bacteroidota > Flavobacteriia > Flavobacteriales > Flavobacteriaceae > Mariniflexile > Mariniflexile sp. HNIBRBA6329. Next base: position 486,514 of record NZ_JBIFXS010000001.1, read on the forward strand.
GAAACCGTTGGTGTTGCCAAACGTGATAACGTTATTGATGTATCGCTTTTAGAGTTTTGTATTCGCGAAGATTTGAATAAAACAGCGCCCCGTGTTATGGCGGTTTTAGACCCTGTTAAATTGGTTATTACTAACTATCCTGAAGGAAAAGAAGAATGGTTGGAAGCTGAAAATAACCAAGAAGATGAAAGTGCAGGTTTTAGAAAAGTACCATTTTCTCGTGAATTGTATATTGAAAAAGAAGATTTTAAGGAAGTTGCTGGTAATAAGTTCTTCAGACTTAAATTAGGTGGTGAAGTACGACTTAAAAACGCTTACATCATTAAAGCAGAATCGGTTGTAAAGGATACAAATGGGAACATTACAGAAATACACTGTACCTATTCTGAAGATACCTCTAAAAAAGTAAAAGGGACACTACATTGGGTATCTATAAAACATGCTATAAAAGTGGAGGTTAGGGAATACGATCGTTTGTTTATGGACGAAGCGCCCGATAGCCATCAAGACAAGGATTTCATGGAGTTTTTAAACCCTGAATCTTTAAAAATTATTGAAGCTTATGTAGAGCCAAGTTTGTTAGATGCTAAAGTAGGAGAGCGTTTCCAGTTTCAACGTTTAGGTTATTTTAATGTGGATAACGATTCATCTTCAAATAAATTAATATTTAATAAAACCGTTGGATTAAGAGATTCTTGGGAGAAACAAAAACCTGACGAAAACACCAACAAGAGCCAAAATAAACAACAAAACAATGCATCGCAGCCACAACGCAAAGCCATTGATGTGATTCAGCAATTAGGTAAAAAATACACCAACTTACCAGAAGCAAAACAACTAAAAGTAAAAGAAGAAATTCAAGAACTTGCCAAAGATGTTAGTTATGATGAGTTGCAACCGCTTTTTAACACCGCTGCAAAAAAAGTAGGAACACGTATTGCCACCATGATTGCTTTAGGTGTATTAATCAAAAATGGTTTAGAAAAAAATGCCGAGGTTAATGATTTTATAAATAAAGCCCAAGAAGATTCAAACACTATTTTAGTTGAAGAAGCAAATGCGCTTATGTAGTTTGTTTTTCAAATAACTAAAAATGAAGCACATATTATTATTTTAACTATATTTATAATCTAACTTTTAACTAACTTTATTATGGATTTTTTAAACATTTATGCAATTCTAGTAGCAGCTGTTTCTGCTTTAGTTGTAGGCTTTATTTGGTATCATCCAAAAGTATTTGGTAACGCTTGGATGCAAGCGGCAGGTTTAACAGAAGATCAATTAAAAGGCGGAAACATGGCTAAAATATTTGGTTTAGCCTTATTGTTTGCTTTTTTACTTGCAAGCGCATTACCAGCATTAGTGGTGCATCAAATGGGAGTTTTAAGTTTAATAGGAGGCGATTCTAGTGTTGCTTTACAATCGTATTCTGATTTTATGACCGATTACGGAAATAATTTTAGAACCATTAAACATGGTGTTTTACATGGTGTTTTAGCAGGCATTTTTATTGCTTTACCTATTTTGGGCACCAACGCTATATTTGAACGTAAAAGTGCCAAATACATATTTATAAACGCTGGTTATTGGATAGTAACGCTTGCCATAATGGGTGGTATTATTTGCGCTTGGAAATAATTTTTTGTAAACTTTTAATATAATCAAAGACTGAAGTGTTTAACTTCGGTCTTTTTTATTATCCAATTTGAAATCATTTAAAATTTATCATTCGGTTGCTAACCTTCCACCTTCATGGGATGGCATTGTTGCACATGATATTTTTTTACAATCTTCTTATTTAAAAGCTTTAGAAGAAGCATCGCCCAATAATATTCAATTTTTTTATGTTGGAATTTTTAATGATGGTGCTTTAGTGGGGGTTGCTATTATTCAACGTGTGCAGCTGTATTTAAAAGATATGTTCAGAACCATAAATGTATCTTGTGTAAAAGAGTTTTTTCGCGATGTGGTTTCAAAAGTATTAAAAGGCAATATTTTGGTGGTTGGAAACTTAACGCATACCGGACAGCATGGTGTGTTTTTTCAAAAGGAAAACATAGCCCAGGCCAATTATTTGGAATTGGTTTATGAGGCCTTGGAAGTTATTAAAAACCATATAAAAACAAATCAGAATAAAACTATACGCGCCATCATGTTCAAAGATTATTTTCAAGATGATGCCATGCACTTGGAAACTAATTTTTTTAATACAAACAAGCTTCATAAGGTTACGGTTCAGCCCAATATGGTGTTGACGATACAACCAAATTGGTTAAGTTTTAACGATTATTTAAGCGCACTCAATAAGAAGTATAAAAGCCGCTATAAAACAGCCAGGAAAAAGCTAAATGGTATTACGGGTTCAGAATTGGGCTTAGAGGCCATTAAAACCAATTCAAGTAGGTTACACGCACTTTATTTAAACGTATCTAACAATGCCAAGTTTAATACGTTTATATTGCCTGAAAATCATTTTTATAGCCTTAAACGTTATTTACAAGATAACTTTAAAGTTTTTGGATATTATTTAGATGAAGAATTGGTTGGTTTTTTCACTTTAATACGGAATGAACAACACCTTGAAACGTACTTTTTAGGATATGACGAAGTGCATCAATACAAAAATCAGTTATACTTAAATATGCTTTACAGTATGTTGGATTTTGGCATCAATAATCATTTTAAGACAGTGGTTTACGCCAGAACCGCTATGGAAATTAAAAGTTCAGTAGGTGCAAAGGCTAAACCCATGTTTGTATATATTAAGCATACCAATAGTTTTATGAACGCTGTTTTAAAACAGTTGTTCGGTTTAATGAACCCAAAACAAGACTGGGAAGAGCGGCACCCATTTAAAAGTTAGGGCTTTTGTAAAGAGAGAATAATTTTTATTAGTCGTTTTATTTTAGTAATTTAAGTGTTTAATTAAATAAGAATAAAATGAAGGCTAAACTGCTTATGGAAATATCAAATATTACTCGGGAAATTGAAACCGATTATCCTGAATTATATCAATATTTAGATGAAAACCCCATGACGATTCCCAGTGAAGATAATTTGAATGTTGATGATAAATCGTTAAAAAATTATCTAGAAACTTTAAAAACAATGCTTAAAAAGTATAAAGAAGAGCATCCATAAAAAAGCCCCATAAATAGTTATGAGGCTTTTTTGTTACTAGGTAAAATGTTATTCTTTTTTCTTTTTCTCTTTAGCTTCTTTCATAGCTTCACCAATTTGGTTACTGGCAGTAAAACTTGCAAGCATTTCGTTAAGCATATTACTTCCTGCCTGTGGTGAATTTGGCATCAATATTAAATTACTATTTGTGTGTTGACCAATAGATTGAAGTGTATCGTAATGTTGGGTTACAACTATTAGGGCAGAGGCTTCTTGCGAGTTTATTCCAACTTTGTTCAACACTAAAACGGATTCCTCTAAACCACGTGCAATTTCACGACGTTGGTCTGCAATACCTTGTCCTTGTAAACGTTTGCTTTCAGCTTCCGCTTTTGCTTTTTCAACTATTAAAATACGCGCAGCATCACCTTCGTATTGTGCGGCAGTTTTTTCTCTATCGGCAGCATTAATACGGTTCATAGCTTCTTTTACTTGAGGATCGGGGTCAATATCGGTTACAAGTGTTTTAATGATATCAAAACCATAATCAAGCATGGCATCGTTCAATTCTGCTTTTACAGCTAATGCGATATCATCTTTTTTCACAAAAACATCATCCAATTTCATTTTTGGTACTTCGGCACGTACCACATCAAATACATAACTGGTTATTTGGTCGTGTGGATAGTCTAACTTATAAAAGGCATCGTACACTTTTTCGGATAAAACACGGTATTGTACAGATACTTTTAAGCGAACAAATACATCATCTAAAGTTTTAGTTTCTACGATAACATCTAATTGCTGAATTTTTAAACTTAATCTGCCAGCAATTCGGTCTATTAAAGGGATTTTTAGTTGAAATCCAGAATGACGAATACTTTGAAATTTACCAAATCGTTCTATAATAGCAGCGGTTTGCTGCTTGACGGTAAAAACGAAAGATATAAATAAAAGGACACCGAGTACGATGTAGGGGATTGAATAAATGCTCATGATATGTTGTTTTTAAATGGTTAAAAAAATGATAATTGTTAAATTAATTTATATTTGCGTATAGAACTATAAAGATACTATGAAAAAGCCACAACTAATCCTATTAGTAGCCATTATGGCCTGTTTTGTTACAAAAAGTTTTTCCCAGCATCAAAATTACCATATCACTAATGGTTTTGGCGTTTTTGGAGGTATTACAAAATTTAATATAGCAACCGATAATTTTAACACCAAACAAGGTGATGGTTTTTTAGGAGGACTTTCTGCAACTGTTGATATTCCGCATAGATGGTATGATGTAAGTTTTGGTATGCAATTGTCAGAAAGTACTATTGGTATATCTGCAAGACCATTAGCAGTTGTTGAAAATAGTGAATTTATAGACTATAAACTTTTTGCTGCACAAGTGGCTTTTCTGATGCACATCAAAGTAATTCCATATTATTTTACGATTGATTTAGGGCCGATGTTACAATACAACAGTAAGCTGGAGTTAAAAGATAAAGACAAAGAAAATTATTTTGTAGAAAATTATTCAAATTTAACAGCCGAAGACATTAGTGATATTTCCCAGTTCAATTTTAATGGTGTTATTGGCGCGTCCTTAGGGTTCAAATTTTTTAAACTGAAAGCACAATATATTTATGGCTTTACAAATATTTTGAATAAACTAGAAAAGCAAAATTTAGATACTACTGGAGGTGATGCTCTTTTTAAAGGCAACCAAAACATGTTGGTTTTAGGCGCTACGGTTTCTTTTTAATGAAAAGAACTATCATGTTTTAAAGCATGACAGTTCTTGTTTTTTGCATTTATTAGTGTATTCGTAGCTATTAAATAGTTGATATCTTTTTTTCAATACGCTTAACAGTTTCAGCTTTTCCAATCAAAAACATAATATCAAAAACATCGGGTCCTTGTAAAGCACCAACCAATGCAATTCGTAAAGGCATCATTACTTGCCCAAAACCAATATTATTAGCGGTTATCCAGCCTTTAATTTCTGTTTGCAGAGTTTCTGTTGAAAAATCGTCAATACCGTTTATAATCGCTTTTATTGAAGCCATTATATCCGCTGTATTATCTTTTATTGCTTTTTTGGTAGCTTTTTCGTCGTACGATTTTGGCGCTTCAAAAAAGTAAGAGCTCAACTCCCAAAAATCTGATATAAACGTTGCACGTTCTTTAACCATGCCAACAACAAGCGCAATGTAATTAACGTCAATATCGGCTAATTCTGTACGCTCATTTTTAAAAGCTTCTGCCAAAGCATCATTACTTTGCTCTTGCATGTAGTGGTGGTTAAACCATTTAATTTTATCTGGATCAAAACGTGCGCCAGATTTGTTTACACGCTCTAATTCAAATGCAGCTATCAATTCGTCTAAACTGAAAATCTCTTGTTCGGTTCCTGGGTTCCATCCTAAGAATGCCAAAAAGTTTATCATGGCTTCCGGAAAATAACCATCTTCTTTATAGCCTCTAGAAACTTCATAGGTAACAGGATCGGACCATTGTAAAGGAAATACAGGAAAACCTAATTTATCGCCATCACGTTTGCTTAATTTTCCTTTTCCTGTTGGTTTTAAAATTAATGGTAAATGTGCAAATTCAGGAGTTTCCCAACCAAAGGCTTTGTATAATTGGTAGTGTAATGCTAAACTTGGTAACCATTCTTCACCACGAATCACATGTGTAATTTCCATCAAATGGTCGTCTACAATGTTTGCTAAATGGTAGGTGGGCATACCATCACTTTTAAATAAAACTTTATCGTCTAAAACGTTGGTGTCGATTTTAATATCACCACGTATGATATCTTTTAGGTGCAGAGTTTCGTCTTGCGGACTTTTAAAACGTATAACATATTCATCGCCTGCGTTCAATTTTACTTGTACTTCTTCCGCGCTGAGCGATAACGAATTGCTTAATTTCAAGCGGTTGTGCCAGTTGTAAATAAAGGTTTTTCCTTTGGATTCGTGGTCTGTTCTGTGAAAATCCAAATCTTCAGCCGTGTCAAAAGCGTAATAGGCGTTGCCTGATGCAATTAATTCATCAGCATATTGTTTGTACAAATGTTTGCGTTCGCTTTGTCTGTACGGACCAAATTTTTCCTTTTTATCAATACCTTCATCAAACGGAATACCGCACCAATTTAAGGCATCAATAATGTATTGCTCGGCACCTTCAACGTATCGGTTTTGGTCGGTATCTTCAATTCTTAAAATAAAAGTACCTTGATGTTTTTTAGCAAATAAATAGTTGAATAACGCCGTACGAACCCCACCTATATGAAGTGGTCCTGTTGGGCTTGGTGCAAAACGCACACGAACTTTTTTAGTCATGTTTTGTAATTTTGCTGCAAAGATACAATTAACACATAATTATAAACGCTGTAAAAAATAAAATTGTAGTTTAGTAGGTTAATTATACAGATGCAAAGCAATTTTAAAAATATACAAAACAAATTAGAAGCATTCATTAGAAGGTATTATACTAATGAGTTGCTTAAAGGTGCTATTTTATTTTTCGCCATTGGCTTGTTGTATTTTTTATTCACCCTGTTTATAGAACATGTTTTATGGTTGAACACAACGGCAAGAACCTTGTTGTTTTGGTTGTTTGTGCTGGTGGAACTCGGCTTGCTCATCAAATTTATTTTTATTCCATTAGCGAAACTTTTTAAACTTCAGAAGGGGATTAATTATGAAGATGCATCAAAAATAATAGGGCAGCATTTTCCTGAAGTTAATGATAAATTATTGAATGTTCTGCAGCTGCATCAAAACCCATTACAATCAGAATTGCTTTTGGCGAGTATTGAACAAAAATCGTTAGAACTTAATCCAATTCCGTTTAAGTTGGCTGTTAATTTTAAAAGGAATCTTCAGTATTTAAAATATGCAGCTATACCTGTTTTAATTCTTTTGGCCACTTTTGTTTTCGGGAGTACGAATTGGTTTAGTGCTAGTTTAGAACGTGTAACACATTACAAAACGGCTTATGAGCCACCAGCACCGTTTCAATTTTTTGTAGTGAATGATCATTTGAATGCTATAGAAAGCAAAGATTTTAAACTGATAGTTAAAACTGCGGGCGATGTTATTCCTGAGAATGCTGAAATAATTTATAACAAAGAAACCTATTTTTTAAAGCAAACAGGTATTGGGGAGTTTGAATATGTGTTTTCCCAACCTAAAGAAGCTATAGAATTTCAACTCACTTCAAACAATGTTACTTCCAAACCATATACCATTGAAGTAGTAGAAGTGCCATCTTTATTAAGTTTTGAAATGTTTTTGGATTATCCAAACTACACCAAAAAGAAAGACGAAGTTTTAAAAAGCACAGGAAATGCCATCATACCAGAAGGCACTTATATTACTTGGCGTTTAAGAACAAAAGCAACCAAAAAAGTGCAGTTGTTTACAAAAGACACCTTGAATTTTTCTACGGAAAATGATGGTGTTTTTGAAACCTCAAAACGTGTTTTCAATAATTTGCAGTACAGTTTAAGCACCAGTAACAATCAGTTAAAAAATTATGAGACCTTATCTTTTAATTTGAATGTGGTAAAAGATGAATACCCAAATATCAATTTAAAAGTTAAGACCGACAGCCTTGATTTGCAAACACTTTATTTCCATGGGCAGGTAAGTGATGATTATGGCTTTAGCAAATTGCAGTTGGTTTATTATCCTTCAGAAGATGAAACCCAAAAGAAAGTAGAACCCATTAATGTTTCAAATTCCAATGTTTCAGAGTTTATTACTGCTTTTCCTAATAATTTGATGGTTAAAGAAGGCGTTTCGTATGAATTATATTTTCAAATATTTGATAATGATGAAGTTAACAAGTATAAAAGCTCTAAAAGTAATGTGTTCACCTATAGAAAGCGCACAAAAGAGGAAGAAGTCGCCAAACAGTTGAATGCACAAAGTGAATCTATTAAAGATTTCAATAAATCTTTAAAGAAGTTTGATGAACAAGAGAAACAATTGGAAGAGTTATCGAAAACCCAAAAGGAAAAATCGAATCTAAATTTTAATGATAAAAAGAAACTGGAAACTTTTTTACAACGTCAGAAGCAGCAAGATGAAATGATGAAAAATTTCAACAAAAAGCTTAAGGACAATTTGGAAGAGTTCGAAAATGAAAACAAAGAAAAAGACCAATTTAAAGAAGATTTAAAAGAACGTTTAAAGGCCAACGAAGAGCAGCTAAAACAAGATGAAAAGCTTTTAGAAGAGCTACAGAAGCTTCAGGATAAAATCAATAAAGAAGAGCTAACAAAAAAGCTTGATGAACTTGCAAAACAAAACAAGAATAAGAAGCGTAGTTTAGAGCAGCTTTTAGAATTGACCAAACGTTTTTATGTTGAAAAGAAATTAGATAAACTTACTGATGATTTGGAACAACTTGCCAAAAACCAAGAAAAACTATCTAATGTACCAGAAGACAAAAACACTAAAGAAAAGCAAGATGAATTGAATAAGGATTTTGAAGAATTTCAAAAGCAATTGGACAATTTAAAGAAGGAAGGCGAAGCTTTAAAAAAACCTATTGAAATCCCGCAAGATAAGTTAGAGGAAAACGAAATTAAGAAAGAGCAACAAAAGGCTTTAGATGAATTGAAAAAAGAGGAAAGCAATCCTTCCTCCAATAACAATCAAAACAAAAAGAATGCACAGCAAAGCCAGAAAAAGGCAGCTCAAAAAATGAAGAAATTAAGCCAGCAAATGCAAAGTGCTATGCAAGCTGGAGGTGGTGAACAAATGCAAGAAGATGTTGAAATGCTCCGTCAGGTTTTAGACAATGTTTTGCTTTTTTCGTTCGATGAAGAAAAGCTTATGAAGCAGTTTCTAACCGTAGAGGAAAACCATAATAAGTATGCTTCTTTGTTAAAAAAGCAAAACAGTTTACGAGAACATTTTGAGCATATCGATGACAGTTTATTTGCTTTATCACTACGCCAACCAAAACTTTCAGAAGAAGTTAATAAGCAAATTACAGATGTGTATTATAATATAGATAAAGCATTAGGTTTGTTTGCTGAAAACCAAATCTACCAAGGGGTTTCCAATCAGCAATTCACCATTACAGCTGCCAATAATTTATCAAATTTTTTAAGTGATGTGTTGGATAATATGCAAGAGAGTTTGAATATGTCTCCTGGTAAAGGAGGGAAAGGTGAAATGCAACTTCCTGATATTATTATGAGCCAAGAGCAGCTTAACAAAATGATGGAAGAAGGTTTAAAAAAAGGTGAAGACGGCAAGCCAAAGGACGAAGGAGAAGGAAAAAAAGAAGGCGAAAAGGGTAAGGAAGGGGACAAAGGTAAGAATGGAAATAAGCCAGGGCAAGACAAGAATGGCAATAAGAATGGTGGTGAAGGCGAAGGAAACAATGAAGAGTTAAATGGTTTGTTGTATCAAATTTATCAAGAGCAGCAGCAGTTGCGAAATGCTTTAGAAGAAAAGCTAGCTAAGGAGGGGATTTCTGGTAACGCATCCTCATTGCTTAGAAAAATTGAGGAGGTTGAATTGGACTTATTGAACAAAGGGTTTACGAATCAAACGCTTCAAAAGATGATGGATCTAAAGCATCAATTATTAAAAATGGAGAATGCATCCTTTCAACAAGGTGAAGATAATAAGCGTGAATCTCAAACGAACAATAAGAACTTCGATAACAATACGAACAACCAAATACCTACTGCTAAGCAATATTTTAACACTACTGAAATATTGAACAAACAAACACTACCTTTGCAGCCAGTTTACAAGAAAAAAGTTCAAGAGTATTTTAAGCAATATAATGATTAATTTTAATTACGAAACAAAGTTTTTATTAGAGAACGAGCAGCGTATTGGTTCCTGGATTTCCGATGTTATCAAAGCAGAAGGTTGTGTTTTGGAAGAGGTCAATTACATCTTTTGTGACGATGAATATTTGCATAAATTGAATGTTGAATTTTTAAATCACGATACTTTAACCGATATCATTAGCTTTGATTATTCGGTCGGAAAAAATATACAGGGCGATATTTTCATTTCAGTTGAAAGAGTAGTAGATAACGCTAAAGACTTTAATGTTGCTTTCCATGAGGAGCTGAACCGCGTTATCGTTCATGGCGTGTTGCATTATTGTGGATATAAAGATAAGTTGGAAGCTGATGAAAAGCTGATGCGCGAAAAGGAAAACCACTACTTAAAACAACTTGTTTAATATTCAGCAAATCAGTGTATATTTGCAAATTCAAAATTTAAAAAATTACATTGTTCCACGTGGAACATACAAAAAAATATAGTTATGTTTAATGATGTTTATGATGTTATAGTCGTTGGTGCTGGTCACGCAGGAAGCGAAGCTGCTGCCGCTGCTGCCAACATGGGAAGCAAGACATTACTTATTACAATGAATCTTCAGAACATTGCTCAAATGTCCTGTAATCCTGCCATGGGAGGTATTGCTAAAGGGCAAATTGTTCGAGAAATTGATGCTCTTGGCGGTTATTCGGGCATAGTGTCCGATACCTCTGCAATACAGTTTAAAATGCTTAACAAATCTAAGGGGCCTGCTATGTGGAGTCCTAGAGTGCAAAGTGACCGAATGCGTTTTGCTGAAGACTGGAGATTGCTATTGGAAGGAACACCAAATTTAGATTTTTACCAAGAAATGGTTTCTGGTTTGTTGGTAAAAAGCAATAAAGTTGTTGGTGTAAAAACATCATTAGGTGTAGAGATAAAAGGGAAGTCTGTAGTATTAACTAACGGTACTTTTTTAAATGGATTGATACATATTGGCGATAAGAATTTTGGTGGAGGTAGAGCCGGTGAAAAAGCAGCCACTGGTATTACTGAGCAGCTAGTAAGTTTAGGCTTTGAATCTGGCAGAATGAAAACAGGAACACCGCCACGGGTTGACGGGCGTTCTTTAGATTATTCAAAAATGATAGAGCAACCTGGTGATGAAAACCCAGAAAAGTTTTCATATTTAGATGTTACCAAACCGCTCCAAAATCAGCGTTCTTGTCACATGACTTATACCAGTGAATTGGTACACGATTTGCTTCGTGAAGGTTTTGATAGATCGCCTATGTTCAACGGTCGAATAAAAAGTTTAGGACCGCGTTATTGTCCATCTATTGAAGATAAAATTAATCGTTTTGCGGATAAAGACAGACATCAATTATTTGTAGAGCCGGAAGGGTGGAACACGTGCGAAGTTTATGTAAATGGTTTTTCTACTTCTCTTCCCGAAGATGTGCAGTTTAAAGCATTGCGTTCAGTAGTTGGTTTTGAAAACGTCAAGTTTTTTAGACCCGGTTATGCGATTGAATACGATTATTTTCCGCCTACGCAATTAAAACATACGCTAGAAACCAAACTTGTAGAAGGTTTGTATTTTGCTGGTCAAATTAATGGGACTACTGGTTATGAAGAAGCGGCATCTCAAGGTTTGATGGCAGGCATCAATGCGAGTTTAAAAGTTCAAGAAAAAGAAGCCTTCACCTTAAAAAGAGATGAAGCTTATATAGGTGTTTTGATAGATGATTTAATTACCAAAGGTACTGAAGAACCTTATAGAATGTTTACCTCTAGAGCAGAGTATAGAACTTTGTTGCGCCAAGATAATGCCGATTTAAGATTAACGCCTAAAGGTTTTGAAATAGGTTTGGCTAGCGAAAAGCGTTTACGAAGAATGGAACAAAAGCACAAGGAAGCTGAAAAGTTTGTCAAGTTTTTTGCTGAAACAAGTGTAAAACCAGAAGACGCAAATCCAGTTTTGGAAGCTAAAGAATCATCACCTATTAAACAATCAGATAAGATGTTTAAAATTTTTTCCAGGCCTAATATTACGATTGACGATATGCGTCAATTCGAATCTGTTGAGGCATATATCAAAGATAATAATCTAGATAATGAAGTGGTGGAACAGGCGGAAATTCAAATTAAATATTCAGGCTATATTTCTAAAGAAAAGAACAACGCCGATAAATTAAGTAGGTTAGAATACGTTAAAATACCAGAGAATTTTGATTATTCTCAAATCAAATCCATGAGTTTTGAAGCCCGTGAAAAACTTAAAAAAATACAACCAACAACGGTATCTCAAGCTTCAAGAATTAGTGGTGTTTCTCCTAATGATATTTCTGTATTGTTGGTTTATATGGGAAGATAAATTCCTGCGAAAGCAGGAATCTAATATTTTAAATCTATTAAAAACTAACTATTATTTCAGACGTTCCACGTGGAACGTCTGAAAATTTGAATAAATATTCGTGAATTCGTGACAAAAGAAAATCTAAAATCACCTTTCTTAAAAGTAAAAGATCATTCGGTTTCTGGTGAAAGTTTTGAGCTGTTCGAAAATATGGAATATGGTTTTTTAGAAACCTTGCCACAGCCTTCTGCTGATAAACTGCCCGAATATTATAAAAGTGAAGATTATATTTCGCATACCGATTCTAAACGAAATCTGTTTGAGTATGCTTACCACTTGGTTAGAAAAATTTCATTAAAACAAAAACTGAAATTGATTAATGGTTTTGCTTCAGCAGAAAAATCGCTTTTAGATATAGGTTGTGGAACAGGAGATTTTTTACTGGAAGCAAAAAAGAACCATTGGAGTGTTTTTGGTATTGAACCAAATGATGAAGCTCGTTTAATTGCAAACATAAAAACCGATAATGCGGTTTACAATACCAATAAGCTTTTAAAATTCGAACCCGAAAGTTTTGATGTTATTACTCTTTGGCATGTATTGGAGCATTTACCAAATTTAGAGGAACAAGTTCAAACTTTTAAAAAACTTTTAAAACCTAACGGCACTTTAATAATTGCAGTACCAAATTATAAAAGTTACGATGCAGAATATTATAAAGAATTTTGGGCAGCTTTTGATGTGCCCAGACATCTTTGGCATTTTAATAGAGATTCCGTTTCAAAATTGGTATCAAAAATGTCTATGGAAGTAATAAAAACCAAACCTATGTATTTTGATGCGTTTTATGTAAGCCTTCTTTCTGAAAAATATAAAAACGGTAAAATGAATTTTTTAAAAGGTTTTTGGGTTGGAATGCGTTCAAATTTAAAATCCTTATCGACAAAAGAAGCTTCTTCGTTAATTTATGTCATTAAAAACAGCTAAAATCGAATTTTAAGGCTTTAAAACCGTTTTTAAGCACAAAAAGAAGCAATTGCCTTCCGGAATTTTAAAAATCGATTTAAACGCAGATATGGAGCTTGTTTTTAATAAGATATTGTTATAAATCTTATGCTAACTATAAATAATAGCTATATATTAAAATCAAACAAATTTTACTCTAACTTCTACTTTACTTTATTACTTTTGTTCGACTTATAAATTTAAAAAAATGAAAAACATATTTTACGTTGTAGTATTAGCGTTGGCATTTACTTCTTGCCAAAAACAAGCAAAAATTGGATTTGTAGATAATGGTACCGTTATAAACGATTATCAAGAGAAAAAAGATGTTGAAGCAAAGTATCAAGCAGCAGAAGAAGCTTTTAGAAAAAAAGCTGATAGTGTTGGGAAAGAATTTCAATTAGAAGTTCAAGAAACACAATTAACAGCTCAAAAATCATCTCAAGCAAAAGCTCAAGAGTTAATGGGCGGTTTACAACAAAAACAACAATTGTTGCAACAAAAAATGCAAATGGAGCAACAAGAATTACAACAAAACTTTCAAACAGAAATAGATTCTGTAATTAGTAAAGTTAAAAAACACGTTAAAGAATACGGAAAAAAGAACGGATACACTTATATTTTAGGAACAAGCGATGCAGCTGCTACAGTTATGTATGGTACTGAGGATAACGATTTAACTAAAGTTATTTTAGAAGGCTTAAATAAAGAGTATAAAAAATAGTCATTTATTAGTTGATATATTTCAAGTCCAGATAAGAGCTATCTGGACTTTTTTTATAAATATATGACATAAAAAACCCCTACTAATTTAATTTAGCAGGGGAACAATAAAAGCTAGAACCCTCATTCTCTTTTAAAGTATCGTTTAATATTATGAACTACATTTTATTTTAAGTTGTTTGTTTTCAACAAGTTATATGTAATTCTTTCAGATTGAATCACAATTTTCTTGTTATTAAATTTTATAATATTTAAAGGATTATCACTTCCTTTAGCTTCTAAAGGTGGTGTCAGTTTATTTGTCATAATTTAGTTTGCAAATTTGCGACAAAGTCTTACAGATTGGGGGCTTGCTTCGACGCAAATTAGCTAACTAAACCTTCAGATGTATTTCATCTGTTTATTAAAATCATTTACGTTACATAAATAATTTTTTTTCACTCTCATTAAAATAGTAGGTAAGCAACATGTAGATTTGGGGCTTGGGGCAAGTAACTAGAAATTAAATGGGGGCACATTTAGTATTCCAGTTATAAGTATAACAGTTAGAAAACAAAACACCCTACTTTTTTATCTAATTTTATTTTATTTTATTTAATTTTAAAGCTTAGTATTGCATTTAAATGTCATTATGACTGAAGAAAACAAATCTGTTTGTAATCAGAAAACTTATGAATTCCTTTTCAATACGCATTCCAAAACCTTGAGGAATTTTGTGTATTATAAGTGTGGTGATATTCAGCAAGCCGAAGACATTGTGCAAGATGCTTTTATTAAATTATGGGATAACTGTGCTAAAGTCATCTTAACAAAAGCTAAATCTTTTTTATTTACAGTAGCCCGAAATCTTTTTTTAAACGAAGTAGCGCATAAAAAAATTGTTTTACAGCACATGGTTCACCTTCCTGAAGATAAAACTATTGAAACCCCAGAATTTCTTTTAGAAGAGCAACAATTCATGAAAAAATTGAAAGATGCAATTGCAAATCTTCCAGAGAAACAGCGTGAAGTTTTTTTATTAAGTAGAATAGATAAAAAGAAATATCCTGAAATTTCTGAGATTATTGGAATCTCTGTGAAAGCAGTTGAAAAGCGAATGAGTCAAGCTTTGAGCACATTAAGAGAACAACTTGGAAATATATAAAAGTAGGGTAAAACCAAAATTAATTGTTTTATATATATGATTGAACTATTACAATATGGAAAACCATTTTAAAGATAGCACTTTTTTAGCACGATGGATTTCTGGAGAATTAACTCCAGAGGAACTCAACGATTTTAAAAATTCAAAAGACTATCAAGCCCTAAACAAAATAAACGAAGCCTCCCAATTACTTGAAACCCCATCATATAATAGTGAAGCATTGTTTAACAGCCTAAAAACTAAAATAAATACCAAGCAACAAGACAAAGCACCCACTGTTATAAAACTTATACCTACTTGGGTTTATGGTGTTGCCGCATCTATTGTTTTAGCATTTGGTTTGTTTTATTATTTAAATACTAACAAGCATTTCGAAACAAGTTTTAGTGAGCAATTGGCTGTCGTACTTCCGGACGACTCTAAAGTTCAATTAAACGCAAATTCTCAATTAGATTTTAAATCTAGAAATTGGGATAACAATCGGGTTCTTAATTTAAATGGTGAAGCCTTTTTTGATGTTGAAAAAGGAGCAAAATTCAAAGTCTTGACTCAACAAGGTATTGTTGAAGTTTTAGGAACTGAATTTAATGTTATTTCCAGAAACGATTATTTTGAAGTTCAATGTTTAGAAGGAAAAGTTAGAGTTGAAAGTTTAACAGCAAACAAAGAAGCCATTCTTTTGCCAGGAAAAGCCATTAGAATTCTTAATAAAACAGCAGAAGAATGGGGTTTTATTTTAATTGATGAACCAAACTGGGTACTTGGTGAAAGTACCTTCATGAATACGCCTATTTCACAAGTCTTATTATCAATAGAAAACCAATATAATATTCATTTTGACACGTCAAACATAGATTTAAGTAAGCGCTTTACTGGAGGTTTTACTCATAAAGACCTCAATCTTGCACTTAAAACCGTTTTTGTCCCTATGGAAATATCCTACTCATCTAATGGTAATAATCAAATAATTCTTGTTAATTCAAAGAACAAAAATTAATTAAATATTTATTTTAGTTTTTTTACCCTAAATTTAGCAGGGATTTGATTTAATATTGAATAAATTGAAATTTAGAATAACACTATTCATTTTTTTAGTTTCTTTATGCATGATGTCTCAGCAAAAGACACCTGTTAATTATTCCGAACTACAGTTAAGTGATGTTTTAATTGATATTGAAAAGACATTTAAAGTTAAATTTTCTTTTAATTCCGATATAGTAAACAATCGATTGATAACATTTCAGATTGAAGAGGCTAGTTTAGAAGAAATTTTAAGTGCCTTGGAAGCACAGGCTAGTATTAACTTCACGAAAGTATCTAACAGGTATTATATTATAAAAAAACAATCAAACATAAACCTGTCAAACACCCAACATTTAGAAGAGGTGCTAATAAAAGAATACATTACTTCGGGAATAAGAAAAAAAAGTGATGATGCATCCATATCCCTTTCACCAAAAGCTTTAGGCATTATTCCTGGGTTAACTGAGCCCGACGTTTTGCAAAGTATTCAATTAATACCTGGAGTTCAAAGTCCAACAGAAACAGCTTCTGGGTTATATATTCGTGGTGGAACGCCAGATCAAAATCTTATTCTATGGGATGGCATAAAAATGTACCATTCAGGACATTTTTTTGGAACCATATCTGCATTTAATCCTTATATAACGGAAGAGATTAAACTCTATAAAAATGGCACAAAAGCTCGGTATGGAAACAGAATATCGGGCGTCATAGATATTGCTTCAGACAATAATATTCCAGAGACTTTAGAAGGCGGAATGGGCTTTAACATGACACATGCCGATGCCTATTTAAAGACACCATTAAATCAAAACGCCGTGATTATGGCTTCGGCAAGACGCTCTATAACAGATGCGTTTAATACCGAAACGTTCAAAAATTTATCAAAAAGAGTCTTTCAAGAAACAAAAATTTCAAATGGAAACGTACTACAAGAAGGTGATGAGGTTACTACGACAAAGGATTTATTTTACTTTACAGATTTTACATTAAAGGCGATTTTAAAACCTAGCCCAAATAATAAGATTTCTGTTAGTAGTTTGTTCACAAAAAACAAGTTGGATTATGGGTTTTTAATTGAAGAATTCGATGAAGCTTCTCAAGATAAATTAGATATTGAAAATCAAGGGGCAAGTTTAAATTGGAGTCACAATTACAGTAATGTATTTTCACATGCGCTAAGTGTTTATTATTCTAATTATGATTTGGAGTATGTTGGATTTAATTCAATTCCGGATGAATTTAGCGATCAATTGAGTAAAAGTAATGTTATTGAGGATTTAGGCTTTTCTTTTGATACAGATTGGAGTTTAAACGAATCTTCAAGCTTGGGCTTTGGTTATCAGTTTTCATCTAACAAGGTTAATTTCAAATTAGCATTTGAAGATAGTGAAGCACCTGAAGATAATTATAATGAGTCTAATGAAGAAACAAATAATTTACACGCTGTATATTCTGATTTTAAATTAAAAAAAGCAGACAGATGGCTTTTAAATTTGGGAATCAGAGCTAATTATTTTTCGGTGTTAGATAAAGCTTTTGTTGAGCCAAGAATTCAATTTGAATCTAAGTTGTATAAAAATTTAAAATTCAAGGCTTCTGTTGAGATTTTGCATCAGGCTGTGAGTCAAGTTCTTGAGTTTAATACCCAAGAATTCGGATTAGAGAACCAGATTTGGGTGTTATCTGATGGGAACGAAGCTCCTTTATTAAAAAGTTTTCAATTAACCTCTGGTTTTATTTTTAATAAAAATGGATGGAACATAGATATTGAGGGGTATTATAAAAAGATAGAAGGTTTAACATCATTAACCCTTGGATTTGATAACATAGGCCAACTTTTTTCTGAAGGAAAAAGTGACGTCATAGGTTTAGATGTACTTATTAACAAGAAAATTAAAGATTATCGTACTTGGTTAAGTTATTCAATTACCGAAAACGAATTTACTTTTAATAATATTAATGGGGGAAATTCGTTTTCTGGAAACTCAGATATTACCCACCATTTAACATGGTCTCATACGTATGATTGGAAAAATTTTAATGTTTCGCTAGGGTGGAATATTAGAACAGGAATTCCATATACAAAGGCAAATGGCATTACAGATACGACTGAAGGCTTTGTTATTGATTTCGATAAAACAAATGGCAGTCGACTTCCAGATTATCACAGACTTGATATTTCAACAACCTATAAATTTAATTTATCTGAAAACAGTAAATGGAAAGGTAAAATAGGTTTGTCCTTATTGAATATTTATAATCGAGAGAACATTTTAAGTAGAACTTATGAAATACGACAAGGGGCAGCAAGTGATGCCGAAAGGCTTCGTGAAATTAATAAGTCATCTTTAGGAATCACACCTAATTTAGTGTTTAGGGTTGAGTTTTAGTAAAAGCCTTCAAGCCGATTTTTTATGAAGCAATCGTGTTAATTTAATTGATAAATCGGTTAATATGATTTTCGAATTACCATTTCTCTCTATATGATAAATGGCATCTTGAAGTTCGTTACTTATTTCTAAAATATTATTATTATGAACAAATGGCGCAAAGTTTTCTAGCTTAAAAGTGTCTGTTTTAGGCTCAAAGTAAACCAAATCGGCGGCATTATAGTTTAGCAATAAGGCTTGTCTGAAAAAGTCTAAACAAAAACTAAGGAATTGCTTTTGGGTTTCGCGTCCGGTTTTAGAAATATCTTCACTCCAGGAAATCAAATCATGAATAGCGGCTTTATTTCCTTTAGCTTTAAAAGCACTCCGTATCCAGAAAACAAACCAAGTTTCAAACTGAATATCTTCAGAATCTTGATATACCAAATCGCAAGCTTTATTGTAATTCCCATTGGCCTGATGTGCAATTTTAGTTGCCGTTAAAGGATCTAAAGTATATTGTTTAATTAAAGCGTCCTTAATAACATTTTCAGCCAAAAGAGGAAAATGCAACACTTGACAACGTGAACGTATCGTATTAATTATCTGCTCTTCATCTTCAGCAATTAAAATAAAAACAGTATTATTTGGTGGTTCCTCAATAAGTTTTAAAAGTTTGTTGGCGGCGGCAGTGTTCATTTTTTCAGCCATCCAAATCAGCATCACTTTATAACCACCTTCGTAGGCTTTTAACGATAGTGCTTTTACAATATCCTGTGCTTCATCAACACCAATTTGCCCTTGTTTGTTATCAACACCAAGCAACTTGTACCAATCGAACAAATTTCCATAAGGTTGTTCTTTCAAAAGTTGGCGCCATTCCTTTAAATAATGACTAGAAACAGGGTGGCTTTTAGCTTTATCACTGGTGGTAACCGGAAATGCAAAATGCAAATCGGGGTGCGAAAAGTTGTTGAATTTCAAATTACAAGCTTCATTGCCCGTATTATTTTCCCCATTGGTGTTGCTGCACAACAAATATTGTGCGTAAGCAATAGCAATGGGCAATGTGCCACAACCCTCGGGACCCACAAACAATTGTGCATGAGGGACTCTACCATTATTAGCACTTTGCGTTAGATGCTTTTTTATATGCTCTTGCCCTAAAATTTCCGAAAATAACATGAAACAAATATAACAGATTTATTGATGTTCACGTAGTAAGACTAATTAAATCGTTAATCATCGAATTTTATATGGGTTATTTCAATTTTATTATAGATTTGAGTCCCTCATTAATCTATTCGTTTTTAATTATTTACAATTAGAATCATGATAAAAACTACTTTATTACCATACATATTTGTTCTGAGCATGTTTATTTCTCAGGCTCAAGTTGCAAAACAAAGTTTTGATAAATCAACGAACGACAATTGGGGGTATACTTCTAATATTTCTTTTTACTCTCAGAACAATGGTGCTGATCTCTGGAAAGAATGGGCAGGAGCGAATGGTAGAATTCCTAGTGCTTTTTCTGGATCGACGTATTTAGCTGGTCGTGATTTAGATAATGAATATTCTCAAACCATAACAGGATTAGCTTCACCAGAGCATATACTTACGTTCGATACTTTTAATCTAAATGGTTTAGGTGCGGAAATTTCGTTTAGAGTACATTATGTTGGTTTAGACAAAGGCGATTACATGTACTACGAATTAATGTATGATAATGGAACTAACTGGCCAGCTAATCCAAATCATAAAGCAGATATTTTCAAAACGACACAAAACGGTAATTTCAATTCAAGAGGATGGGAAGAAGTAACATTTAATGTACCATCTGGAAGAAGTTATGTTAGAATGCGACTAGTTGTTTATCAAAACGGAAATGAATATTTAGGCTTTGATAGTTTCGAATTAAAGACAGAAACACTTTCAGCAAATAATAATGTGATTGACGGCTTTTCGTTTGGACCAAATCCCACAGCAGATATTATTAAATTGAAAGCAAATGTTACATTAGACCATGTGGTCTTTTACAATGTTTTAGGAAAGGAATTAATATCTAGAAAAATTAAAGATAAAGATGTTGAAATCAATTTATCGAATTTGCCAACAGGAATATATATTGCTAGAGTCTCTTCTGGAGATATGACACAATCTTTTAAAGTGATAAAAAAATAAGAATTTCATAAAATTTTATATATTATTAAAGAATCCCAGTGGCTTTTATAAGTAATTGGGATTCTTCATTTATATTTGTGTTTCATAAAAAATCACAAAAACATTTCAGATGAAAACCCTTAACGATTTTAATTTCGAGAATAAAAAAGCATTAATACGCGTAGATTTTAATGTGCCTTTAAATGAGCAATTTGAAGTAACAGATGCCACAAGAATAGTGTCTGCTAAACCAACAATCATTAAAATTTTAGAAGATGGCGGAAGCTGTATTTTAATGTCGCATTTAGGGCGTCCAAAAGGTGTACAAGATCAATTTTCATTACGTCACATTGTAAAAAATGTTGAAGATATTTTAGGTGTTGAAGTTAAGTTTGTAGACGCATGTATTGGTGAAAAAGCTGAAACAGCAGCAGCAAACTTACAACCAGGCGAAGTTTTATTGTTAGAAAACCTTCGTTTCCACAAAGAAGAAGAAGCTGGTGATAAAGCATTTGCAGAACAATTATCAAAATTAGGCGATATTTATGTAAACGATGCCTTTGGAACTGCACATAGAGCGCATGCATCAACTACCATTGTTGCAGAATTTTTTCCAAACAGTAAATGTTTTGGCTATTTATTGGCACAAGAAATTGAAAGCATCAACAAAGTATTAAAAGATGGTGAAAAGCCAGTTTTGGCAGTACTTGGTGGTGCTAAAGTATCTTCAAAAATAACCATTATAGAAAATATATTAGATGCCGTGGATCACTTAATAATTGGAGGTGGTATGGCTTTCACTTTTATAAAAGCACAAGGAGGAAAAATTGGAAACTCTATTTGTGAAGACGATAAGCAAGAATTAGCTTTAGAAATTTTAAAACAAGCCAAAGCTAAAAACGTACAAGTACACATTCCTGTTGACGTGATAGCCGCCGATGCTTTTAGTAACGATGCCAATACACAGGTTGTTGATATTGATGCCATTCCAGATGGTTGGGAAGGTGTAGATGCCGGACCAAAATCTAGAAAGCAATTTCACGATGTGGTTATGCAATGTAAAACTATTCTATGGAATGGACCTCTTGGAGTTTTCGAAATGGAAAGTTTTGCTGGCGGAACGATTGAATTAGGTAATTCTATTGCTGAAGCAACTAAAAACGGTGCATTTTCACTTGTAGGTGGTGGCGATTCCGTTGCTGCTGTAAAACAATTTGGTTTTGAAAATAAAGTAAGTTACGTGAGTACCGGTGGAGGTGCCATGTTAGAAAGTTTAGAAGGTATTGTATTACCAGGAATTGCAGCGATTTTAGAGTAATAAAATCTATTTTATAAATTTTGCCACAAATACACAAATGGTTTTATATTTATGTATTTGTGGTTTTTTTCATATAAATAAACAAAAAATCCGACAAAAAGTATTAAAATCCGACGTTTTACATGTTTTTTTGATAGATAAATCAAATTAAGCTTTTATTTTAAATTAAAAAATACGATTTTAGCCATAATATCGTTCAATATGACCAAATGAATAGATTTATGAAGTTTAGATATTTTAACATTTTGTTCCTTTTTAATTTTGCTATTTGTTTTTCGCAAGTAAAAGATTCTCTTAAAGTTACAGATGGGAACAAAGAGACTTTAAAGCAAATTAAAACTCAAAAAGACAGTCTTTTAATTCAAAAAGTAGAAGATGATTTGTTGGCTGCCGATTTTGACCAAAAATGGTTGGAAGAACTATACAGCAATTCGCTTTACGATACCATTTATAATTCCGTTACTGAACTTACTTTTGATGAAGTTGAATACCCTGAACTTTCAACAGAATTACTTAAATCCAGATTAACTGAATTAAGCGCTAAAACACCTTTTAATGTAGAGTATAATCCCGGTTTAGAAAGCGTTATTAAGTCGTATCTAAAACACAGAAGAGAGAGTTTGCAAAAACTTATAAATTTAAGTGCGTTTTATTTTCCCATGTTTGAGCGTGAATTAGATAACCACGATTTACCACTTGAAATAAAATATTTAGCTATTGTAGAATCGGCATTAAAACCCAGAGCTAAATCTAGAGTAGGTGCGACAGGTTTATGGCAGTTTATGTATACAACGGGCAAAATGTACGGGTTAGATGTAAGCAGTTATGTAGATGAACGCAGCGACCCTATTAAATCTACCGAAGCCGCAGCAAAATATCTATCTAAACTTTATGAAATTTTTGGCGATTGGGATTTAGCCCTTGCAGCATATAATTCTGGCCCAGGAAATGTTACCAAAGCCATTCGTCGTTCTGGTGGTTATCAAAATTATTGGAACATCAGGCATAATTTACCACGTGAAACGGCAGGTTATCTACCAGCTTTTTTAGCTACCATGTATATTTTTGAATATGCTGAAGAGCACGGGTTTACGAAACCAAAACCCGAAGTTGCTTATTTTGAAACCGATACCATACGGGTTAAACAAATGGTAACGCTCGATCAAATATCAGAAGCTACAGGTGTGGAAATTGAAGAGTTACAGTTTTTAAATCCTTCATATAAATTAGATATTATTCCGGTTGTAAAAGGTGAAAATTACACATTGCGTTTGCCTAGAACCGTTATTGGAGATTTTGTAACCAATGAAGAGCATATCTATGCACTGGCCAAGGCTGAATTTGATAAACGAGAAAAACCAATGCCTCAGTTTTTTGAAGCCGATACAAAAACAACGCATCGTGTTAGATCTGGAGAGTTTCTAGGACTCATCGCCAGAAAATATAGTGTAAGGGTAAGCGACATTAAAAAATGGAATGGATTACGAAGCAATAATATAAAAATTGGTCAGAGGTTAACTATTTATCCACGGAATTCAAAAGCATCGGCAATTGCTTCTACAAGTAAACCAACAACTTCCAAAGCAGTTTCTGGTACTTCAAAAATATATACAGTTAAGAGTGGCGACTCATTATGGAGTATTTCTCAAAAATTTTCTGGAGTTTCTGTACAAAATATCAAAGATTGGAACGATATTAGTGGTAGTAAATTAAAACCGGGAATGAAACTTAAAGTTTCTAAGAGTTAAGTTCCTTAAAACTAATTGAAATTATGCGAAAAATTCTTTTTTCAGCCTTACTATTCACACTATTTGTATCATGTAAAGACAAAGATTCGTCTGATAAAAAAATTATTTTAGATTCATCGGGAAGTATCAACAATGTATCGGTAGTTGTTGATAATGAATTGTGGGATGGCAGCATAGGCGATGCTATTAGAAACATACTTACAGCTCCAATTTATGGCTTACCACAAGATGAGCCCATGTTTACTATCAGCCAAATCCCTCCATCGGTTTTTTCAGGATTTGTTACCAAAAACAGAACCGTTTTAAAAATTCAAGTTAATAAAGAAACTGGATTTGAAGTTTTAAACAACGTATACGCACAACCTCAAAAAGTAATTGTGGTTTCAGGAAAATCTAGAGAACAAATTATTGAAACCTTAAATAATAATGCTTCAAAAATAGTTAAAACATTCAGAAGTGAGGAAATGGCAGAGCGTACCAGACAAATGGCAAAATCGCCTCATAATTTTACATCCATTCAAAAAAAATTAGGACTTACCATTCAGTTTCCATCGGTTTATAGAATTGCTAGAGAAACTGATAATTTCTTCTGGATTAGAAAAGATATTACTACAGGAACCACCAATTTAATGATTTTTGAAGTGCCTTATACAGCCATTCAACGAAATGATAGTTTAGTAAGCCAAATAGTAAAGATAAGGGATTCTATTGGTAAAGAGTACATAAAAGGAAGACAAGATGGCGAAATAAAATCGAATGGTGAAAAAATTGAATCGTATTTGGCGACAGAAGATTCTTATGCCCCTTTTATATCTGAAACTATTGTAGATAATAAACCAGCCATTGAAACCAAAGGATTATGGGATTTAAAAGCAGATTTTATGGGTGGACCGTTTATTAACTATGCTATTGAAGACAAAATAAATAAACGATGGGTAATAGTTGAAGGTTTTGCTTTTGCACCTTCGGTTGAAAAGCGAGACTATATGTTAGAACTTGAAGCCATTATTAAATCGGTGAAAATAAATTAATTACTAATGATATAAAACAAAAAGGACCAACAGCAATGTTGGTCCTTTTTGTTTTATATCAAAAGAAGATCTATTTTTTATCGTCTTTTTTGTCGTCGTCCTTACTGGCATCTTTAAATTCCTTAATACCACTACCAAGACCTCGCATTAATTCAGGGATTTTCTTTCCTCCAAATAATAATAGAACTACCACAACAATTAGTACAATTTGCATTGGACCAATAGCTAGAAATATACCTAATGAAATCATAATTGCTAAATTTATTACGCAAAGTTAATAATTAAAGTTTAATAAAACCGTTTTGAGGATAACTTTAGCATAAAGCAACCAGTCTTGAAATAATTTTATTTAATTTTGTTTTACATGGAAACCAAGAAACCGGTAAAAAGGAAGATAAAACGAAAGTTACTCGATAAGTATCGATTAATCATACTCAACGAGCATACGTTTGAAGAGCGCTTATCTATTAAGTTAACACGCTTAAATGTTTTTATATTAGTCTCTTTATCTGCTATTATTTTAGTAGTTGCAACCACCGTACTTATTGCCTTTACACCACTAAGGGAATACATACCGGGGTACTCTTCGGCTTCATTAAAGAAAAAGGCAACAGCGTTAAATTATAAAACCGACTCTTTGCAACAAGTAATAACCATGAACGAACGGTATTATGAATCCATAAAAAAGGTTTTGCAAGGGGAAGTAAGCAAAGTAGATTTTGCTAGAGATTCCATAATACAAGCCGTTAAATTGGAAGCTAGTGAAGTAAATTTAAAACCAACCGAAGAAGATTCGCTTTTAAGACAAAAAGTAGATAAAGAAGATAAATACAACTTGTTTGAATCGGCAACATCGGCATCAAATTTTGTGTTATTTCCACCAGTAAATGGTACTATAAGCGAATCATACAACGTAAAAAACAAGCATTTTGCTGTTGATATTGTAGTAGCAAAAGGCACACCTATAAAAGCAACTGCTGATGGTATTGTTATTTTTGCCGAATGGACAGCCAGCACAGGATATGTTGTTATTATTGAGCACAGTTATGGATTGATATCGGTTTATAAACACAATTCAGCGTTAACAAAAACACAGGGCGATTTGGTTAAAGCAGGTGAAG
Source organism: Mariniflexile sp. HNIBRBA6329 (assembly GCF_043558645.1). Taxonomy (NCBI): domain Bacteria; kingdom Pseudomonadati; phylum Bacteroidota; class Flavobacteriia; order Flavobacteriales; family Flavobacteriaceae; genus Mariniflexile; species Mariniflexile sp. HNIBRBA6329. The sequence goes on from NZ_JBIFXS010000001.1 coordinate 512,444, forward strand.
TAATTGCCATCGCAGGAAATGCAGGAGAGCTATCTACGGGCCCGCATTTACACTTCGAACTTTGGAACGACGGATACCCAATAAACCCAACAAACTTTATAGATTTTAAATAAGATGATATCACTAAAATCGGCTTTAGCAAAACCTTTTGCAAAACGGGTACATTATACCATTCAAAAGTGGGCAAAAAAGCCTTTTGAAACCCAAGAAAAGGTGTTTCAAAACCTAATTTCTGAAGCAGCCGGCACTCAGTTTGGTAAAGACCACGATTTTATAAGCATAAACTCATATGAAGATTTTGTAAAACGTGTTCCCATACGAGATTATGAAGAATTAAAGCCATATGTAGAACGTGTTGTAGCGGGAGAAGCGGATATTTTGTGGAAAGGTAAACCTATTTATTTCGCCAAAACATCTGGTACAACGTCGGGCGCTAAATACATACCCATTACCAAAGAAAGTATGCCGTACCATGTAGAAGCGGCTAGGAATGCTATTTTGATGTACATTAACGAAACCGGAAACAGCAAGTTTGTAGATGGTAAAATGATTTTCCTTCAAGGAAGTCCTATTCTTAAAGAACAAAATGGGGTCCAGTTAGGAAGACTTTCGGGCATTGTAGCACATTATGTACCTAAATACCTTCAAAAAAACAGATTGCCTTCATGGGAAACCAATTGTATTGAAGATTGGGAAACCAAAGTAGATGCTATTGTTGAGGAAACGCTTCCAGAGAATATGACCATCATTTCGGGCATTCCATCTTGGGTACAGATGTATTTTGAAAAACTTCAACAAAAAACAGGTAAAAAAGTAGGCGATGTTTTTAAGAATTTCAACCTTTTTATTTTTGGAGGTGTAAATTATGAGCCATATCGGGCCAAATTTGAAAACCTAATTGGAAGAAAAGTTGATAGTATAGAACTGTACCCTGCGAGTGAAGGTTTTCTTGCATTTCAAGACAAACAAAATGAAAAAGGGATGTTGCTTCAGTTAAACTCAGGCATTTTTTATGAGTTTATTAAAGCTGATGAATTTTTTAATGAAAACCCAAAACGAATTACCATTAAAGATGTTGAGGTTGGTGTAAATTATGTTATGATTATTTCTACGAATGCTGGACTTTGGGCATACAATATTGGAGATACAGTAGAATTTACTTCTACAAAACCATACCGATTAATAGTCTCGGGGCGTATCAAACACTTCATTTCTGCATTTGGCGAACACGTTATTGGAAAAGAAGTAGAACAGGCTATGCAAGATGCTGTTTTGGGAACAAATGTTAGGGTTACAGAGTTTACGGTAGCACCACAAATCAATCCGTCTGAAGGATTGCCATATCATGAATGGTTTGTAGAATTTGAAAACGAGCCAGAAGATATTTCAGCGTTAGCCCAAAAAATAGATCAATCGCTTCAAAAGCAAAATATTTATTATTTCGATTTAATTCAAGGAAAGGTTTTGCAACCGCTTAAAATTTCTAAAGTGAAAAAAGGCGGTTTTCAAGAGTATATGAAATCTGTAGGTAAATTGGGTGGACAAAACAAGCTTCCAAGATTATCAAACGACCGAAAAATAGTTGAGGGATTTCCACAAACAAATTAAATCAAATAGTAGTATATTTGGCACGGTAAAAAACGCGTATGAGTAACAAAAAACATCATGAAAGAACTAGAGCCCAAGAAAGCTCTAATGCCATTGAAAGGATGTATATTACCATGCGTCACTTGTTTAACCGTGGTTTTTATAAACCTATGGGTATTTCGGGTGAAACACTGCGCCAGTCGCTATTACTACTAAGGCCAGAAATTTATGGTTCAATAGGTGAAGAAAAAGCTGAGTTGGAAGGTTTACTTTACGTAATAGATAGACTTCCTATTGGTATAGAAGAATGTACTTTTATTAACCTTACAAGTGACGAAGGCTATTCAAATTCACATTTTAAGCCTATAATTCCAGAAAAAAGACGTAGAAATTGCTACAGAATTGATGCGGAGCAAATGAATATTGAGATTACGCGAGGACGTTCAGAAATCTATGATATTTTAACGCACTTAACGTTTCTTTTTATAGAATCGCACAAAATTAGCAATCGCGTTTTAATTGATGAAAGTGGTGCTACAACAAGAGATTGGAAAAAGCTTGAAACTGCTTTTTTTTCAAAAGAAAAACTCACGCAAACCGAACGCGAAATAGCGATAACGCATACCGCAAATATTTTAGGACGAACGTTTAATGAACTGAGAGCGGTATATTCAGATTTTGCCACACCAGAACAACCAGAACGTTTGTTGCATATTGTTTATTGGTTAGGAAAGTTGGCCATTGATGAACAAATTCATAATAATAAGCGAACCATTACCTTCAGTCCTGTTTTAAGAGAACGACTTGGACATCATATTCATGGTGAAATTTGGGCAAATACTATAAAAGAAGTTCTTTTTAAAAACAGTTTATTAAAACGGCAAATACACATTATTAGTGCCAATATGCACAGTGTAATGAACACGCTTTTTGCGCCATCAACTTTAAAAACTTCAGCATCAAAAGATATTTATAGTATATATGAGTCTTTAAGTAAGAGGGAGAATAATGATTTACGTAATAAAGTGACCAAAGAGGCGTTACAAAACGGAATGATTTATATTGAAGACACTTCGGGAACCAAAATAGATGTGCAGATTCTTGACACGAGTAAACTAGATGTATCTAGGTTGGATATTCGAATAAATGAAGCAAAAATCAGTTCTGAAAAACCCGTTATATTGGTTATGGATTATGCTTTTGGCGAGCAAGCTTACGAAACTATTGATGAATTATTGAAACCCTATAAAGTAAAAGGGAATAAAATTCATTTGAATGTAGATTCGATTTCTATTATGGGTAAAGCAGGAATTCTAGAGGGAGGCAAAGGCGACATCATGATACCAACTGCCCATATTTTTGAAGGAACAGCCGATAATTATCCATTTGTTAATGAGCTTTCAAAAAAAGATTTAGAAGGACAGGGTATTGATGTTTATGAAGGTACTATGATTACCGTTTTAGGCACCTCGTTACAAAACAAAGACATTTTAAAATTCTTTCACAATTCAACATGGCGCGTTATTGGATTAGAAATGGAAGGTGCACATTACCAAAAAGCCATACAAGCAGCCTCAAAAGTACGGGGCAGTATAAGACCTGATGTAAAAGTAAGATACGCTTATTATGCTAGTGATAACCCTTTAGAAACAGGCGCTACATTAGCATCGGGAGGTTTAGGAACCACTGGGGTAAAACCAACGTATTTAATAACAAGAAAAATAATAGAACAAATATTTAATTAACAACATTTAAAAAAATGAGTAACGATTTACCAAAACCAAAAGAATCTGAAGAAGTAGATTTAGGGCAGCTGTTTAAACTTATAGGAAATGCTTTTACCAGATTATTTAATTCTATAGGCAATATTTTTAAAGGAATATTTGGTGTTATAATTTTGTTTTTGCTTTTTGTTCAAAAACATATTATAAAGTTTGCTATTGCAGGGATTGTAGGCTTAGTTATTGGAATTTATTTAGATAACAATAAACAAATTAAATACATGTCTACAATGGTGTTAGAGCCAAATTTTAATAGTGTTCAACAGTTATATAATAATATTAACTTTTATAATGAATTGGCTGAAGCAAAAGATTCTAGTGCTTTAGCTGAAGCATTAAATATTTCAAAAAAAGACGCTTTTACTTTAAAGGAGTTTAAAGTGGAATCATATTCTGATGAAAACCAAAAAGTAATATTATTTGACAAGTTTGTCCGTAGTTTAGATACAACAACTCAAAAAACAATAGATATGGAGGATTATCTTAAGAACTTCAATTCGTTAGAAGCTCGATTCCATACGTTATCTGTTGTTGCAACTAATAATGGTGTAGCAAAAAAGATTCAGTCTTCAATAATCAATTCTATTTCTAAAAATGAATATTTTAATCTTCAAAAGGACATTAGTGATGTAAATATAAATCTTCAAGATAGCATTTACAATAAACAGATTAGAGAAATAGATTCACTTCAAAAGCTGTATAAAGAGGTAATGCTTAAGGAAGCAGATCGCGAAATACAAGGTACTAATATTAGTCTTGGTGAGAACGGTAGCAATGAAAATAAAGAACTTTCATTAATAAACAAAGTGGAGGAATTAAAAATGGGTCTTGTTAGACTAAATGAAGAACGCGCTAACAAGTCTAGTATTTTAAATGTTATTTCTGAGTTTCCAAGAAAAGGTGTTGAGATTAAAGGTTTTTTCAAAAGTTATAAATTTCTTGTCCCATGTTTGTTTTTAAGTATTTTGTTAGGTGTTTTCGGTCTTCTATCACTTAATGAGTATCTTAAGAATTACAAAAAACATTAGTTATGAAAATTTTAATTACCGGAGGGGCAGGTTTTATTGGTTCTCATGTGGTAAGACTGTTTGTTGAAAAATATCCTAATAACCATATTTTCAACTTAGACTCACTTACGTATGCTGGAAATTTAGAAAATCTAAAAGATATTGAAGCCAAACCAAATTACACTTTTATAAAAGGGGATATTACAAATGAAACTTTTATAAATGAGTTATTTGATAAGCATAAGTTTGATTCGATTATCCATTTAGCTGCAGAGTCACATGTAGATAGATCTATTAAAGATCCATTAGCATTTGTTAAAACCAATGTTATAGGCACTATGATTCTTTTGAATGCTTTTAAAAATATATGGAAAGACAATTTTGAAAACAAACTGTTTTATCATATCAGTACCGATGAGGTTTATGGAACATTAGGAGTTACTGGCTTATTTACCGAAACAACATCGTACGATCCGAACTCACCATATTCAGCATCAAAAGCAAGTTCTGACCATTTTGTACGAGCTTACGGAGAAACGTATGGAATGCCATATATCATTACCAATTGCTCCAATAATTATGGACAAAACCAATTTCCAGAAAAGTTAATTCCACTTTTTATAAATAACATTATAAACAACAAACCGTTACCAGTTTATGGCGATGGCAATTATACCCGAGATTGGCTTTATGTAAAAGACCATGCTATTGCCATTGATTTAGTTTTTCATAAAGGAAAGAATCATGAAACTTATAATATTGGTGGCTTTAATGAATGGAAAAATATAGACTTGGTTAAGTTATTATGCCAACAAATGGATGAAAAATTGCAAAGACCTAAAGGTAGTTCTGAAAAATTGATAACATATGTTAAGGATCGCCCAGGGCATGATTTACGATATGCTATTGATGCATCAAAAATAAATAAGGAATTAGGATGGGAACCATCAGTAACCTTTGAAGAAGGATTGAATAAAACAATAGATTGGTATTTAAGCAATGAAACTTGGTTAAAAAATGTTACCAGTGGAGAATATCAATTATATTACTCGAAACAATATAACTAAATGAAAGGAATTGTATTAGCAGGAGGATCAGGTACTAGGCTACACCCCTTAACACTATCAGTAAGCAAACAACTGATGCCTATTTATGACAAGCCTATGATTTATTATCCGCTTTCTACCTTAATGTATGCAGGAATAAATGAGGTGTTAATAATATCTACTCCAAAAGATTTGCCTTTATTTCAAGATTTGTTAGGTAATGGTAAGAAATATGGCTGTAAGTTTGAATATGCTGTTCAAGAAGCCCCTAACGGATTGGCAGAGGCATTTATAATTGGTGAAAAATTTATTGGAAAAGACAAAGTTGCTCTAATATTAGGAGATAATATTTTCTATGGGACAGGTCTGGCTAAGCTATTGCAATCAAATAATGATCCAGAAGGGGGTATCATTTATGCCTATAGAGTACATGACCCTGAACGATATGGTGTAGTCGAATTTAATAACGAAGGACAAGCGATTTCTATTGAAGAAAAGCCCGAATACCCTAAATCAAATTATGCGGTCCCTGGCATTTATTTTTATGATAATCTAGTTGTTGAAATAGCAAAGAGTATAAAACCAAGTCACAGGGGAGAACTCGAAATTACCGATGTGAATAAAGAGTACCTTAAGCAAGGTAAGCTTAATGTTAGCATATTAGATAGAGGCACAGCTTGGTTAGATACAGGCACGTTTCAATCGCTTATGCAAGCTTCTCAATTTGTAGAAGTCATTGAAGAGCGCCAAGGACTTAAAATAGGGTCTATTGAAGCAGCCGCATATGAAATGGGATACATAGATGCTGAACAATTTAAAGCTATCGCGCAGCCTTTGTTAAAGAGCGGTTATGGTAAAAACTTATTGGCCTTACTTAATTAAAAATAATGATTGAAAAAGAGACTAAATTAAAAGGTTGTTTTGTGCTTGAGCCCAAAGTTTTTGAAGATAGCAGGGGTTATTTTTTTGAAAGCTTTAATCAAAATACGTTTAATAGATTAATAGGCAACACCGTCAATTTTATTCAAGATAACGAGTCTTTTTCGAAAAAAGGAGTACTTAGGGGGTTGCACTATCAAACTGGGGATCACGCGCAAGCAAAACTAGTAAGAGTTATAAAGGGAAAAGTGCTAGATGTTGCCGTAGACATACGAAAAAATTCTGAAACATTTGGGCAATACATTTCAATAGAATTATCAGAAGAAAATAAAAAACAACTTTTTATACCTCGTGGTTTTGCCCATGGTTTTATTGTTTTAAGCAACACGGCTATTTTTTCTTACAAATGCGATAATTTTTACAATAAACAGTCAGAAGGAGGCATTATATTTAATGATAAATATTTAAACATTGATTGGATTTTGAATGAAAAGGAGTTTGTAATTTCTGAAAAGGATTTACAATTACCAGTTTTAAAAAATGCTAGATTATGAGAACTGTTTTAGTAACTGGAAGTAACGGACAATTAGGGAATTGTATAAAAGATATTGAGAGCAATAATCTAAATATAATATACACAGATTATTTAGAATTAGACATTAGTGATTTAGACAAAGTAAAATCTTTTTTTAAGTCACATGGTCCAATAGATTATTGTGTTAATTGTGCCGCATACACGGCTGTAGATAATGCTGAGAAAGAACCAGAAAAGGCTTATCAAATTAATGCTTTAGGCCCTAAAAATTTGGCATTAACTTGCGAATTGAACAGCACAGTGTTAATTCAAGTTTCAACTGATTTTGTTTTTGATGGAGAGAAAACCGAACCTTATAAAGAAACCGATTTGCCTAATCCGCTAAGTGTATATGGTAAAACCAAATGGAAAGGTGAAAATTTTATTCAACAAATTTGCTCAAAGCACATAATTATAAGAACATCTTGGTTATACTCTCCGTTTGGAAACAATTTTGTAAAAACCATGTTGCGCTTAGCAGAAACCAACATGAAATTGAATATTGTAAATGATCAAATAGGAACCCCCACAAATGCTTATGATTTAGCAGGTGTTATTTTACATATAATTGGTAAAGACAGTTACATGCAAAAAAATGGTGAATCAATTCCTTTTTATGGAACATATCATTACAGTAATGAAGGTATATGCAGTTGGTTTGATTTTGCAAAAAAAATATTTGAAATTAATAACATTAAAATTGAGCTACAGCCAATTCCAACTATAAATTACCCTACACCTGCAAAGCGTCCCCATTATAGTGTTTTAGATAAAGCAAAGATAAAAAGGACTTTTGGGCTTGAGATTAAAAATTGGGAAGAAACTCTGAAAAAATATTAGAACTATTAGAAACCATATATTTTGTAATATTATACTTAGAAGTTCGATTAAAAATTTTAAAGGAAAGTCTTTTGCAATAGCTATAAACAATATTACTTTTGGGTTTTTTGAAGAGTTTTTTTCAACCCAATATTTTTTTAGATCAAAAAAAGTATTATAATAAATAACCCAATACAAACATGTCTTTAACTTTTGCAATGCTATAATAAATGATTTTTATATGCAACGCTTATTATTCTTTATTCTGTCCACAAGATATAAATAGTAGTTTTTGCCATAATTATTAATAAATTTAAATAGAGACTTCGCTCCTTTATTATGTTAAAAAAAATTCTACAAGATGAAGATACAATAAGATATGTTTTATCCAAAGGAGGAATTACTTTCTTTTTTAGGATGATAGCTATGGTATTTAGTTTTTTAACCATGTGGTTTATAACCAACTTTTATGGAGAAACTGTATTTGGAAGATATTCAGTAGCATTAACAGTTTTACAAATTACAACTATGGTTTTTGCTCTTGGATTACCACATGCCTTTGTTAGTTTTACTGGAGAATTTAATTGTGAACAAAAAACAATAGGGTTTTTGTTTAAAAATTTAAAAATAGCAGTATCCTCAGCACTAATACCATCGGTTTTGTATTTTGTTTTTGCCGAGGATATTGCAGATTATTTTTTCAACAAAGCAACATTAATTCCTTATTTTAAAATACTTTCTTTAAGTGTGGTTTTTTTGATTTTACATGAAATAATTTGTTATTACTTTATGTCTTTAAAAAAGTTTGTTACTTATGGGTTATTCTTTTTTATAGCACCTAATGTATTGTTTATTCTTTTTTTGATGCTTTTCAAGAAGTTAAACCTTGAATCTTATTTCACCTTTTTAGCATATACATTGTCTATGTTTATAACGGCAGTTATTGGGTTATTTGTTATATTTTTTAGAAAAAGGAGAATTGAACACCCACCAATTTCTACCAAGGTTATTTTAAATAAATCTTTGCCAATGATGATGAGTGGTGTATTTTTAGTTTTACTTAATTGGACAGATATATTGATGCTTGCAAAATTCCAAACAGAGAGTCAAATAGGCATTTATAATGTTTCTTTTAAAATAGGGTCTTTGGCACTTTTTTTTGTGGTATCTATGAATGTGGTTATAACACCTAAAGTTTCAGAATTATTTTTTAAGAATGATTTTAACGAAATGAAGAAAGTAGTTAATAGGGCAACTCAAATTATTATTTTACTAACAATCCCATTAGCTTTAACTCTAATTTTTTTCAGCAATTTTATACTTTCATTTTTTGGAACAGTATCTATTTCAGGGAGCACAACTTTAACCCTCATTACTCTAGGCGCATTGTTTAATGCTATGACAGGGAATGTTGACCAAATTTTAAATATGACTAATAATCAAAAATTAGTTAGAAATATATTTATAATAGGTTTTATAGTAAATGTTATTTTAAATGTTATTTTAATTCCAAACTATGGAATAGTTGGTGCAGCAGCTTCAAGTTTAATAACAAATGTTATAATAAACAGTATTTTTGTTGTAATTATTAAGAAAAAATTGGGATTTTATACTTTTATGTAATTCCAATAGCCCCTAAAGAGAATGGATATAGAACTTTCGGTTATAATAGTAAATTACAATGGAGTTTCATTTTTTAAAAAATGTTTTGATTCTTTAAAAGAGAATCTTTCCGGCGTCTCATTTGAAATTATTGTTGTAGATAATAATTCTACAGACAACAGTTGTGATTTTTTGAGGATTAATTTCCCAGAAGTTAAGTTGATAGCAAGTGGAGAAAATTTAGGATTTGGTAGAGGCAATAATTTAGGCGTAGAGAACGCACAAGGAAAAACAATTTTATTACTAAATAACGACACCATTATTCAAAATCATTTATCCCCTGCACTTAAAACGCTATATAAAAATGATGAAACTGGAATTGTCTCAATTAATATGCTTAATGCCAACAAAGAATATATTTCTGCAGTAGGGAGATTTCCGTCACCTTTCAAATTATTAAAAATTTCCTTTTTAAACGACACTAGAAACGAGTTTAAAACAGGTAAATTTAATTTAATCCAGTATGATGTTGATTGGGTTTCTGGTGCTTTTATGCTCATTAGAAAAGCAGATTATGAAGCTATAAATGGTTTTGATGCCGATTATTTTATGTATGTAGAAGATGTTGATTTATGTAGGAAAATGAAAAATATTGGAAAGAAATGTGTGTTTCAAGCCAATTTAAGTTATATTCATTTTGTGGGTTTTAATAAATCAAGAGAAAATCTATTGTTAAAAGGCTACAAAATTTATGCTTCTAAACATTTTTCTAAAACAGGGTGTTTAATTGCAAAAAGTATGATTTCAGTAAATAGATTTGTTAAGGGAATAAAATACAAAAAGAAATAAAATATTTTTGTGTTCTTTTAATACAAGTAAATAATTTATGTTAGAAGTACAATGTTTAATAATGGCAGACAATATTAAATTGTAAATATGAAAATGAAAATAGGAATAGACGCAAAGTGGTTTTTTGAAGGCCCTCCAAGTGGCAAGGTTGTTGTAAGGAATATTGTTAAAGAGTTGTTGGCGCAAAATAAAAAGGATACTTTTTATTTATTTCTAAATAAATCAGATAAAAACAGAGAATTTCCTTTTTTAGACAAAAATGTTCATTTAATATATTTGAGAAAAATAAATAATGCAATAAGTAATGTACTACTTCTTCCAATTTATTCTAGAAAATTGAAATTAGACATAGTACTGTACCAAAATTTCTCAAGTCCATTTGCTCAAAGTAGGAGTATTAATTATATTCATGATGTTTTGTTTTTGGACTACCCTGAGTATTATACATTTAAAGAAAGATTGTATTTGTGGCCAATTAAATACCTTTCTAAATTTTCCAACCATATCATTACAATATCTGAGAGCGAAAAAAAAAGAATTATTAAGCATAATCTTTTAAAAGAAAAAAATATTTCTGTTGTTTATCATGGTGTTAATAAAGGATGTGGAAACCAAAACTCAAAAGATATTAATGGGGAGTTTCGTCAAAAATACGATCTACCTGAAAAATTTGTATTGTATCTTGGAAGGTTGAATTCTAGGAAAAATATTGCAACCCTTTTGAAAGCTATAAGTCATTTAAATGATATTTCTTTAGTTATTGCAGGTAAAGAAGACCTTGAAATGTTGAATTTAAAAAAGTTGATTGTAAATCTTAAACTTGAGAAGAGAATTATATTTACAGGTTACATTTCAGACAATGATATCTCAAAGCTTTATTCTTTAGCACATATATTCTGTTTTCCTTCTTTTGCAGAGGGATTCGGATTACCTCCATTAGAATCAATGGCATCAGGAACTCCTGTAATTGTTTCAAATACAACTTCATTACCAGAAATATGTGCAAATGCAGCTTTATATGTTAGCCCTAATGATAGTTTAGAATTAGCCTATCAGATTAATAGATTACTTACAGATGAGAAGCTATATTACAATTTAGTGAAACTTGGTGTAGAAAGAGCAAAAGAGTTTGATTGGGCAGTTACAGCAGAACAAATAAATGAGATATTTAATTTTGTGTTAAACAATGAAAATAGATAGATTAATTTCAAAATTAAAAGGAGATAGTAATTATAAAATTGAATCAGAATATTCTAATGTAGAATTGATGAAGGTTATTTACTATAGATTTTTCCAAGTTGTAAGGGGGACTTTCTCAAAACTTTTATTTATAAAAACAAATGGCTTATTCTTTAAGGGTAGAAATGTTAAAATTAGACAAAGTCAATTAATTACTGCTGGCAAAAATTTAATTTTAGGAGACAATGTCTTTTTAGACGCACTTTCAGTAAATGGAATAAAATTTGGCAATAATGTATCTATTGAAAGAAACTCAATAATTGTCTGCACTGGTGTTATTGCAAAAAAGGGAATAGGAGTGATTATTGGAAATAATACAGGAATAAACGCCAATGCTTTTATCGGAGGACAAGGTGGAGTTTATATTGGGAACCATGTTATTATTGGTCCAGGAGTAATGATATTTTCTGAAAACCATAAATTTGAAGGTTCAGGGTTTTTAAATCAACAAGGGGAAACTAGAATAGGAGTTCATATTAATGATAATTGTTGGATAGGAAGTGGCTCTAAAATTTTAGATGGAGTTTGTCTAGGAAGCAGAACAGTTGTTGCGGCAGGAGCGGTTGTTACAAAAAGTTTTGATGGCAACTGCCTCATTGGAGGAGTGCCAGCAAAAATATTAAAGAAAATATAAAATCAATTTTATAAATTAACATAACAATCAATATTTAATCTTGCAAAGAATTATATACAAAATCATATTTTTTTTACTTGTTTTTTTTCAAACATTATTTCCTCAGTTGGAATTTGTAATTGCGTCTTCACTATTTTGCTTGTTTCTTTTATTCGTAGAACAAAAGCTGTTATTATCTGTCACCTTGCTAAATGTAATTCTTGTTTTAAGTATGATATTTATTTTGGGTATTGTTATAGGAATCTTTCATAATCATACTTATTATGATATAATAAGAGATATAACTCATTTCTCAAAGCCTATAATTGTAATTATAACAGGGTATTTGTTAGCTCAAAAAATTAATAGCTCTAAATTTATTATTAAAACAATAATCTATACAGCATCTTTAATGGCAATTAGTCATCTGTACAAGATATTTTTTGGCGATTTAAATGCCATTTCCGTGTCGGAAATAAGAAGAGTAGGAGGTGCAGATAGTTTTATTGAGCTTTTTGCACTTATATTGTTTTTTTTCCAAAAGCGATATAATTATTTCAAAGTTTTTAATTCAAAGACAGCATCAAGGTTCATGTTTCTATTAATTTTAATTTCTTCGTTCCTATATTTTTCTAGAACGATGATTTTAGGTTTTTTTATATTGTATATTTCTTTAATGGGATATACAAAACTTACCGAAAAGGCTATTAAGTATATTACCCTATTTTTAATAATTTTTGGAGTTTTTTATTCTTATTTATTTACTCTGGAATTGGACTCAGAAAGCCCGGGGATTCAAAATTTATTTTATAAAATACGAAATGCGCCAGCTGAAGTTTTTAGTTCACCAAAGAGTTATAATCCGCGAGACCATAAAGAAATTTTTGATCATTGGAGAGCTTACGAAGCAGGAATGGCTTTAGAGCAAATGGAATACAATATACTTAATTATGTATGGGGAAAAGGTTTTGGGGCTTTAATAGATTTAAAATTTAAAGCACCAATTGGTGGTGAAAACGGTTTAAGGTATATACCGCATTTGCATAATGGATATGTTTATATTTTTTTTAAAACAGGAATTTTAGGGTTGTTCTTGTATTTGTTTATGCTATTAAGTTTATATAGACAAGTTTATATTTCGGCTAACAACGATAATCATACTATCTTATTAAGGCTAATATCTGGTACGGCTTTGTACTTCATTTTTACAAGTTTAGTAATAACAGGTATTTATAACCTGCAGGATATTTCCGTCTTGATTTTAGGGATATTTTTATACCTAGCTAGAAAAGAATCTAACACTGTAACCGTATAGTATGTTTACTAGAATTAAAATAAACGAAAGCGATCTGAATAAAACACAAATTGTACTGTTAAGCATTTCAATGGTAGGGTTGTTATTACCTATCAATATTAGTAGCTTTTTGTTAATAGTTTTTGTTGTTTTTTCAATAATTAAACAGATTTTTTACCACAAAACAGCTAAGTCTTTTAATTTGATTGCGTTATTGTTCAGTGGCTTTTACTTGTTTTATGTGGCGAGCCTTTTTTATTCAAACAATATTCATATAGCTTTTAGGTTACTGGAAAGAAATATAAGTTGGTTTATTTTACCAGTTATTTTCTCTTTAGGAATTCATTCTACTAAAGAAGAACGATTTAAAACTTTAATTCCATTTGCTATTGCAACACAGTTGTTCGCTTTATTTTTCTTGGTTGTAGCTTTATTTAATTTTTTACAAACGGGAAAAGCTGAAAATTTTTATTATACTGAGTTAACATCTATTTTAGATTTTCATCCAGTATATTTTTCACTTTATTTACTTTTTTCACTTAGTATTTTCGTTTACGGTTATTTTGAAAAACAAAAAAACATTCCTGTTTCCTTAATGATAGGATTATTTCTTTTTGATATTTTAATGCTCATCTTACTTTCATCAAAAAACATTTTATTTGTTTCTATTCTTATTTTTTTAATAACATTAATTAAAAACTATAAAAACCAAAAATGGTTGTTGGTGTTATTTAGTTTATCCATTCTTTTTTTATTAAGGTTCACAACCACCAAAGAGAGAATTCAAGAATCATTATTTTCAAAATGGGAACTATTGTCAAAAGATAAATTTTTGTACAACGATCCTTTTACAGGGGCAACACTGCGGTTGATTACTTGGAAATTTGTGCTTTTAGAAATGAAAAACAACAATTATTTAATTGGGACAGGATCTGGTGATAGCCAAGAATTAATAGATGATGTTTATAAGAAACATAAAATGGACGATGCAGGATATTTAGGATTAAACATGCACAATCAGTTTTTAGAGTTTTTTGTTAGTTTTGGGGTAATTGGGCTACTATATTTCCTAATCATTTTATTTGTCTGTTTTAAAAAAGCAATAAAACAAAATGATTATTTATATCTAATTTTTTTATTTTCCTTCTCGTTCATGTCTTTAACTGAGTCAAATTTAAAGCTGCATAGAGGTATTGTTTTTTTTGTACTATTAAATTCATTAATGTATTTTTCAAAATATAAAAAGGTATAGTTTACGTTACATATAAATTTTAGGAATGTTAAAAAACAAAAAAATAGCCGTTATAGGAACAGTAGGTATTCCGGCAAAATATGGTGGTTTTGAAACACTAGTTGAAAATCTAGTCGATAATTTAGGAGGAGGGTTTGATTTTACAGTTTATTGCAGCAAAAAAAGCTATGATACATATCCTAAGAAGCACATAAACGCAAAGCTTGTTTATTTACCTTTTAAAGCAAATGGGATATCTAGTATTTTATACGATGTTTTATCCGTCTTACATTCGCTTTTGTATGCAGATGTGATACTTGTATTAGGTGTAAGTGGAGCTTTTGTATTACCTTTTGTTAAGCTTTTAACTAAAAAAAAAATAATAACAAATATAGATGGGTTAGAGTGGAAAAGAGATAAATGGGGAAGTCTTGCCAAAAAATATTTAAAAAAACAAGAAGAAATTGCCGTTAAATATAGTCATCATGTTGTTGTAGATAATGAAGGTATTCGGGAACATGTTACATTTTCATATTCAAAAAGCAGCCATTTAATTTCATATGGTGGTGATCATGTTTTTAATGTAGGCCTAAAGCAGGAAACAATAGATAAATACAATTTGCCCAAAACGTTTGCTTTTAAGGTTTGTAGAATTGAACCTGAAAATAATATCCATTTGATTTTAGAAGCATTTTCAGAATCTAAAACAAATCTTGTTATTGTTGGCAATTGGAATAATAATGAATACGGGAAAAACTTAAAAAAAAACTACAACAAAAAGAATATTCACTTATTGGACCCAATCTACAACCAAGATCAGCTAAATGAAATTAGGAGCAATTGTTTTTTGTATATTCATGGTCATAGTGCAGGGGGAACAAACCCTTCATTAGTTGAAGCTATGTGCCTTGGGCTGCCAATATTAGCTTTCAATGTTTCATATAATAAGTTTACTACGCACAACGAAGCCTTATATTTTCAAAACAAAGAAGAACTAGTGGCTAATTTGAAATTAATTTCCGAAAACCCTAATATACTTAAGTATAATTCAACTAAAATGAAAGAGATTTCATTAAAAGAGTATAAATGGCATATTATAAGCGATAAATATAAAAAACTCTTTGTTTAGTTTTTAATCAAAAGGAATTCTACAATAATATAATTAATTTAATACTTTTGAAGAATCTAACAATTAACTTGTGGAATTTTATTATCCAATACTTTATTTTTTCGGAGCCTACTTAATAACGCTCCTCACAATACCAAAGATTATTGCTTTGGTAGAGTACAAAAAGTTAATGGATAAGCCTAATAGTAGAAGTTCCCATACAAAACAAACACCTACATTAGGAGGCGTATCTTTTTTCTACACGTTAATATTAGCTCTTTTTTTTCTAAGGGTATGGTGTGATAATGAAGAGTCTATCTATTTTGTTCCTGGATTAACTATACTTTTTATTGTTGGCTTAAAAGACGATTTAGTTGTTCTTTCTCCATATTCCAAATTAGCCGCACAGTTAGTTTCAATTCTATTTATATTAAGTAACGAAGGGTTTACTATATATTCATTAAATGGATTTTTTGGCATTTATGAAATACCCCTTTATGTATATTACTTAATAGGGGCATTTATTATGTTAACAGTTATAAACGCCTATAATTTAATAGACGGTATTGATGGGTTGGCGGCAATTGTTGGTATTGTCATACTTATAATTTACGCAACTATATTTTTTATGACAAAAGAATACTTTTTTCTTTTGATTAGTTTAACGTTAAATGGATGCTTGATTGCATTTTTAAAATATAATTTATCAAGTACAAAAGAGAAAATTTTCATGGGAGATACAGGGTCTTTAATAGTAGGATTTATTATTAGCATCCTGACTCTTAAGTTTTTAGCATTGTCACCTGAAAAATATGATAGCTTACCTTTTTTAATAGAGAATATTCCGTTAATTGCTATTAGTATATTAATTGTTCCATTATTCGATACAGCAAGGGTTTTTACAATTAGAATAGTAAGAAAGAGAAGCCCATTTTCAGCCGACAGAAATCATACGCACCATATATTAATCGATTATTTTAAAATGTCCCACAGAAAAGCAAGTTTGATAATTGGAGGCTTTAATTTAATTTTTGTTTATCTATTTATAATTTTAGGAAGTTCATCTTATAATTTTTGGTTATCAACTACTTTAGCAGTAACGGTTATAATTCTTGGTTATTTATTTTATAGTTTTGACTATAGTTTTGCAAACCTCAGAAGAAAAATTCGCTTTAAAAGAAAAGTAAACAAGGTTAAAGAAAAAGGGAAAAATATAATTGGAAAAAAGAATAAATGAAAATATCAGTAATAGGAACAGGATATGTGGGTTTGGTAACGGGCACATGTTTAGCTGAAACAGGAAATGAAGTGCTTTGTGTAGACATAGATGAAAACAAAGTAAAAAGAATGCAAAAAGGGAAAGTACCTATCTATGAGCCTCATTTAGATATATTGTTTGAAAGGAATATTAAAGCAAATAGATTAAACTTTACTACATCTCTTAAAGAAGGTTTGGATCATGGCGATATTATTTTTCTAGCATTGCCTACACCAGAAGATGAAGATGGTTCTGCCGATTTAAAATATGTTTTAGGTGTATCAGAAGACATAGGGAAGCTTATTGAAAGTTATAAAGTCATTGTTGATAAAAGTACCGTGCCAGTTGGTACTGCCGATAAGGTAATAGAGGTCATTTCAAAAAATGCTAAAGTAGATTTTGATGTAGTTTCAAACCCAGAATTTTTAAGGGAAGGTTTTGCTGTTGACGATTTTTTAAAACCCGAGCGTATTGTAATAGGTTCTAGCTCTGAAAGAGCTACAGAATTAATGATGAAGCTTTACAAGCCATTTGTTAGGTCGGGAAATCCTATCATAATTATGGATGAAAAATCTGCCGAATTAACAAAATATGCTGCAAATGCATTTTTAGCAACCAAAATTACATTCATGAATGAAATTGCCAATTTTTGCGAAATTGTTGGCGCAGATGTAGATAAAGTTAGAGCAGGTATGGGAACTGATTCTAGAATTGGAAAACGATTTTTATTTCCTGGTATTGGTTATGGCGGGTCATGTTTTCCAAAAGATGTTAAGGCACTTCATAAATCAGGCAAAGATTCAAATTATGATTTTGGTATTTTGAATGCTGTTATTAAAGCAAATGATTTTCAAAAGAAAATTTTAATACCTAGAATTAAGGCATTTTTCAATAATGATTTGAAAGGAAAAACCTTTGCTATATGGGGATTGGCATTTAAACCGGAAACTGATGATATTAGAGAAGCACCTGCATTGTATATTATAAATGAATTACTAGAACAAGGAGCAATAATAAAAGTTTTTGATCCTGAAGCCATGCCAAATGTAAAAAAAGAGTTTGGAGATAGAATAGAATATACTTTAAATAAAGATGATGCAACGATAGGTGCGGATGCATTGATTATTTGTACTGAATGGAGTATGTTTAGAACGCCTAACTTTGAAAAGTTAAAGTCAAACTTAAAACATTCTGTAATTTTTGATGGTCGAAATTTATATGACCTAGAAGAAATAAAGAACGAAGGTTTTTATTACAGTTCAATAGGAAGAAAAACAGTAGAGCTATGAAGAAAGTATTAATTACAGGAGCTGCAGGCTTCTTAGGTTCTCATTTAAGCGATCGTTTTATTAAAGAAGGATATAAAGTTATCGGAATGGATAATTTTATAACAGGGGATAAGAAAAACATTGCACACTTACTACAAAATCCAAATTTTGAGTTTATAGAACATGATGTAACGGAGTATATCAAAATAGATGGAGATTTAGATTATATTTTACATTTCGCATCACCAGCAAGCCCTATAGATTATTTGAAAATTCCAATCCAAACTTTAAAAGTTGGTTCATTGGGGACACATAATCTACTAGGACTCGCAAAAGCAAAAAAAGCAAGGATACTTATTGCATCTACTTCTGAAATATATGGAGACCCTTTGGTACATCCCCAAACAGAGGATTATTATGGCAATGTAAATACTATAGGGCCAAGAGGTGTGTACGATGAGGCCAAACGTTTTCAAGAATCTATTACCATGGCATACCATAGGTTTCATGGTGTTGAAACACGAATAGTGCGTATTTTTAATACCTATGGGCCAAGAATGAGACTAAACGACGGGCGAGTTATTCCTGCTTTCATGGGGCAAGCGCTTAGAGGAGAAGACTTAACAGTTTTTGGCGATGGTTCTCAAACACGTTCATTCTGCTATGTAGATGACGAAGTTGAAGGGATATATAGATTGTTACTCAGTGATTATGCTGAACCTGTAAACATTGGAAATCCTCACGAAATAACCATTAAAGATTTTGCTGAAGAGATTATAAAGTTAACAGGAACTACTCAAAAAATAATATATAAAGATTTACCAGTAAACGACCCAATGCAAAGACAACCCGATATAACCTTGGCAAAAAGGCTATTGGGCTGGGAACCAAAAGTGAGTAGAGAAGAGGGTATGAAAATAACCTATGATTATTTTAAGGGATTAACCGAAGATGAACTTTATAAAAGTGAGCATAAAGATTTCTCCAGTTACATAAATAAATAATTGGCTTATGGAGTATAAACGCGGTAGATATTCATGGCTATTAAGACCTCTGTTAATTGTATATGATCTATTAGTTATAAATATCTTTGCGTTTTATTTTTTAAACTTAAATGATGAAAATCTGTATTTTTTTTCATCAGATATACTAAACAATAAAAATTTATTATATGCACTATATTCTACCATTTTGTGGTTGTCCTCAAGCTTTATATTAAATTTTTATAAAGTTTATAGATATACTTCTGCCTTAAATATTTTATCTCTATTAGTTAAGCAATTTTTGGTATATGCGGTCATTGTTTATGCTTTTTTAGGGGTTTTTAGAAGTGTAAAAATACCGGCATTTGTTACTTTAAACTATTTACTTTATGTATTTGCAGCAATAGCATTAATTAAATTAGTTAGTTTTTTTGCTTTAAAAACCTTTCGGACATTTTTAAAAGGAAATTTAAGAAACGTAATTATTGTTGGTAGTGGTGAAAGTACGGAAGAGCTTAAAGAATTTTTTGTAAACCGGAATGAACTGGGTTATAATTTAATAGGTGTCTTTACTAATTCTGAATCTAAAAACATTACAGGAACAATATCCGATAGTTTTGATTTTTTAGAAAAAAATCAAAACATAGATGAAATATATTGTGCAATTGATGAACTTTCAGAAAAAGAAGTAAATGAATATGTAAAGTATGCTAACATAAATCATTGTAATATTAAGTTTGTACCAAATACTTCTAAACTCTTTACAAAAAGACTTCGTACAGATTATTATACCTACATTCCAGTGCTATCTATTCAGGAAGGTGTATTGAATAATGATTTTAATAAAGTTGTTAAACGTAGTTTCGATGTAATGTTTTCATTAGCCATACTCATTTTTGTTTTATCATGGCTTTCAATAATCTTGTTCATTTTAATCAAGTTAGAATCTAAAGGGCCATTGTTTTATAGACACAAGAGAAATGGAATTAACTATAAAGAGTTTTATTGTTATAAATTTAGATCATTAACAACAACAAAAGAAGTTAAAGGTACCTACGTTAAGCAAGATGATAGTAGGGTTACCAGCATTGGTAAATTTTTGCGAAAAACAAGTATAGACGAGTTGCCTCAATTTATTAACGTTTTAAAGGGAGATATGAGTGTGGTTGGACCTAGACCACATATGCTTTCTTATACTGATGAATATTCTAAAGTAATTGACAAGTACAATTTCATATACAGGCATCATGTAAAACCAGGTATAACAGGACTAGCTCAAATAAAAGGTTTTAGAGGAGAAATAGAAACCGACAAAGACATCATCAACAGAGTAAAGTACGATATTTTTTATATTGAAAACTGGTCGTTATTATTAGATATAAAAATTATCATCCAAACATCGTTCAATATATTTAAAGGCGAAGAAAAAGCATATTAACAATCGTTGAAACCGTTAGTTTCCATAATAACTCCCATGTTCAATTCTGAAGCTTATATTTCAGAAACCATTAACAGTGTTATTAGTCAAACGTATGCAAATTGGGAAATGTTTTTAATAGATGACTGTTCAACAGACAAAACATTACAAATTATTACTCCATTTACTAACCAATATCCAAACATAAAACTCCTTAAGAACAACACCAATTTAGGCGCCGCCATTTCGAGAAATAGAGGTATTGAAGCATCGAAAGGAAAATACATAACATTCTTAGATGCTGATGATTTATGGAAACCCCAAAAGCTTCAAATTCAAATAAAGTTTATGGAAACCAATAATTGCGATGTTTCTTATAGCAGTTATGAACAAATAGATGAAACAGGTAAACCGTTGAATGAACTAATAAAAGCGTTGCCTGAACTCTCCTATCAAAAATATTTAAAAAGTAATTACATAGGTAACTTAACAGGCATGTACAATGCTGAGGTTTTGGGCAAAATAAAGGTTCCTAATCTGCAAAAACGTCAAGATTGGGCATTGTGGTTGTTGGCTATTAAAAAGTCTGGAAAACCCGCCAAAGGCATTCAAGAATCGCTGGCGTATTATCGGGTTAGAAAAGATTCGATGTCTTCAAACAAAATCAATCTCCTTAAGCATAATTATTTGGTTTATAGAAAAGGCTTGGGGTTTTCAACTTTAAAATCTGTTTTCTATATGTTGGTGTTTTTATATGAACACTTTTTTGTAAAATCAAAACTGGTTGTTTCTATAAATACGATTTAAATTGTTTTAATTTACCTCTAGCAGAACGCTCTAAAGCTGTTTTTCTTTCAAAAAGAACCGTTAAATTCGGCTCTAAATATTTAGTAATAACATTTTTAATAGTGATTAATTTTTCTTCGGAAAGTTCATAACCACTTGAATAGCTTATTTTAAACGTATCAAGTTTTAGCTGCTCAATAATAAATTCTTTTACGTTGCCACCATCTTCAATCACGGTTTTTGTAACGTAATAAAAGGTTAAACCAGCTGATTTTTTTCCACTAGGCAACTTAACAATATCATTTGTTCTGCCAACTAAAGTTTCCAAAATGGGTTTATTTGGCGTACTTTCTTTTGAAAGTTTACCAATATCTCCCAAATCGTATCGAATAAACGGATGTGCTTTATTGTAAAATGAAGTAATAACCACTCGACCTTCTTCACCATAAGGCAAAACCCGATTGTTTTCATCTAAAATTTCAACATACAAATCTTCGGTATTTACAATCCACTCATTTTTGGTGTTTTGAAACGCGATTAATCCCAATTCGGCAGCGCCATATTCATTTATAATTGGGATACCCAATTGTGTTTCTAAAAGAATTTTATCTTCTTCAAAAAGCATTTCAGAAGTAACAATGCAGGCTTTTAAAGTGGGGCACATGGTGTTTAGAACCATGTTGTTTCGTTGTAAATATTTGGCAAATTGAACAATGGAACTGGTATAGCCATTAATGTAATCGAACTTGATATTTTTAAATATGTTCAGGTTCTTTTCAAGTTGGGCATCACCCAAATCAAAGACGGAGAAGCGATAACGCTTGCTTAAAAAATCTTTAAACCGTTCTTTATAGTAGCCAGTTTTATTTAAAGGAATACCATAAAAACGTGCTTGTTTCGAGGTGTTAAAATCCAAATCAAACCAATTATATCTGTCAACAAAACCTGCCCAAGTTAGTGCATGGCAGAATTTATCTTTGGCAAAAATAAATGGGTCGCCAGATGAACCAGAGGTTTTATTAATGTAAACATTTTTTTTAGAAAAACCATCCGAAAGTCGCTCGCTTAAAGGTTGTTGCAATTGTCGTTTGGTCATTACGGGAATGCTGCTCCAATCTAACGGATTAACATCTTTTGCAAACCTTCTATAAAATGGATTGTGCTCTAAATGAAATGAAACAATGTCTTGTTTTTTTGTTTCAATATGAATTTTTAACTCGGAGTCATCTATCTTATGAATAGAACCCAAAAGATTTTTGGCTTTTTCAATAGGAAAACCATTAAATTTTAATGAAAGATTGAACAAATTCAAGTTAAAGGATATTTTTTGGTAAAGTAAATAAAAAATATTCGTGAATTTCGTAGCATTAATTTTATTTTTGCATTCGAAAAATCACTTTTAATGCGTTGCATTAAAAAACATTAATTTGTCATTCCCATAAAAATGGGAATCTAAAAAAACAATACAATGAATATTCTAATTCTTGGTTCTGGCGGAAGAGAACATACTTTCGCTTGGAAAATTGCTCAAAGTCCTTTATGTAACAACTTATTTGTGGCTCCTGGAAACTCTGGTACAGCAAACGTAGCTACTAATGTTAACATTGGCGTGAATGATTTTGATGCTATTAAAGAATTGGTTTTAAAAGAACTCATTGATATGGTTGTAGTAGGGCCAGAAGACCCATTGGTAAACGGCGTACACGACTATTTTTTAAATGATGATGCTATTAACCACGTAAAGGTGATTGGACCACAAAAAGAAGCCGCAACTTTAGAAGGCAGTAAAGAGTTTGCTAAAGAGTTTTTATACCGACACAACATTCCAACGGCAGCTTATGAAAGTTTCACGAAAGATACTGTTGAAAAGGGCTTTGCTTTTTTAGAAACGTTGAAGCCGCCATATGTATTGAAAGCAGATGGATTAGCAGCAGGAAAAGGTGTTGTTATTTTAAATGATTTAGATGAAGCTAAAGCCGAATTAAAAAGCATGTTGGTCGATTCTAAATTTGGTCAAGCCAGTACCAAAGTGGTTATTGAAGAGTTTTTGGATGGTATCGAGTTAAGCTGTTTTGTATTAACCGATGGTAAAAATTATAAAATACTACCAACAGCAAAAGATTACAAGCGTATTGGTGAAGGCGATACCGGTTTAAATACAGGCGGTATGGGTGCGGTATCTCCAGTGCCATTTGCAACCGATGAATTTCTTGCTAAAATTGAAGACCGCATAGTAAAACCAACCATTAACGGGTTTAAAAAAGACAATCTACCTTATGTTGGTTTTGTGTTTATCGGATTGATTAAAGTAGGGAACGACCCAAAAGTTATTGAATACAACGTACGTATGGGCGACCCAGAAACTGAGGTGGTTTTACCAAGATTGAAAAATGATTTCGTTGAAATTCTTCAAGCGATGGGTAACGGTACATTAGATAAAATTAATATTGAAATTGATGAACGTGCTGCAACAACCATTATGTTAGTATCTGGTGGTTATCCTGAAGATTATGAAAAAGGTATGGAAATTACAGGAATCAACGCTATCGAAGATTCTATTCCTTTTCATGCTGGAGCACAATTGAAAGATGGTAAAGTGGTAACTACTGGTGGTCGTGTAATAGCGATAACATCTTACGGGAATACGTACCAAGAAGCCATAAAAAAATCTTACCAAAGTATAGAAAAACTACATTTTGATAAGATGAATTATCGTAAGGATATCGGATTCGATTTATAGAAATGAGTGCGAAGAAATGCTTTTGTCTTCTTCGTTATTATCATTATATGTTTTAAGTTGCTTCATCCAATAAACCATAGCGGCAAACCCGATGATAACAAAAATCCAAGAAACGGCGCTTGCGGCAAACCAATTTTCAAGTTCTAATGCTCTTAAGGCATCCATAGGTTTGAACAATAAGTTTACAAATAAATCTTGTATAGCGTAAAAGAAATCTTTCATGTCGTTATAATTATTGGTTTCTAACCAGTTTTAGTTAGTATATTTACGAAGCAAAAATACAAAAACAGTTAATGATAACAAGCATTTTTAATAAATCTAAGCCAATAAATTTTATCATTGTTCTTATCATTACCGTTTTAGCTTTTATAACAGCTAGAACAAACATGGTAATGGAGCCAATAACAACTGTTTTGGTTTTTAAACAAGTTACTATATTTCTTATTTGTGTTCTTACCATTTTGGTGTTTAATTTTATTATTACCAAAAACAGTTTAACCCAAAGCAATAGCTACGAAATTTTATTGTTTAGTTTGTTTTTATTAACGTTGGAGCAAACCACGAGCAATACAAACATTCTATTATCAAATCTTTTTGTGCTGTTAGGATTAAGGAAAATAATGAGTTTGCGTTCTCAAAAGAATATTAAAAGTAAACTTTTTGATGCGGCTTTATACATTTCCATTGCTTCGTTACTCTATTTTTGGGCAATTCTATTTTTTATTGCCATACCTTTTAGTTTGATTTTTTATTCAGATAATAACATCAGGCATTGGATCATACCATTTGTAGGTGTAGCAACTGTTTTTATTATTGCGGTGGGAGTTTCGGTGCTTGCTTATGATAATTTTTATGAAATTTTCAAATCATCGCGAGAGGTTAGTTATGATTTCAGTCCGTATAATTCCACAAAATTTTTAGTGGGTATTACCATGTTGTTTTCTTTTGGTTTATGGTCTTCCGTCTTTTATTTACAGAGTATAAAAAAGAAGAAAAAAGGACTAAGAGCCTCTTTTAAAATTGTTATTATAGCAGTTATTATTGCATTTGTTTTGGTGCTGCTTGCGCCAGAAAAAAACGGAAGCGAGTTCCTGTATTTGTTTGCGCCCTTAGCGGTTATTATTACTAATTATATTGAAATTGTTGAAGATAAATGGTTTAAGGAAGTGTTTCTGGCCCTTTTAATCCTCATACCATTTTTGTTGTTAATGTTGTAGCTTATCTCCAAAAGCCAAATCGCCCGCATCACCTAAACCAGGAACAATATAGCCTTTGTCATTTAAAGTTTCATCAATAGTTGCAATCCATAAATGTGTTGAGGCATTAAAATGCTTTTCAATATAATTTACGCCTTCTTGAGCTCCAATAACACTTACCAAATGGATTTCTTTAGGTGTTCCAAAAGGTTTTAAAGCTTCAAAAGTTGCTACCATTGATTGTCCGGTGGCCAACATAGGGTCTGCCAAAATAAGCGTTTTCCCTTCTAGGTTTGGACAAGCTAAATATTCAACAATAATCTCAAAGCTTTCCGTGTTGTGTTTGTGGTGTCTATATGCCGAAATAAAGGCATTATCGGCACTATCAAAATAATTAAGCAGGCCATTATGTAGTGGTATACCGGCTCTCAAAACGGAACATAAAACAACATCGTTTTCTAATGAATTATTAGGTGAAGTTCCTAAAGGCGTTGTAACAGTTGAAGGTTTATAACTTAAAACTTTGCTCATTTCATAACCTAAAATTTCACCAATGCGTTCAATATTTCTTCTAAAACGCATACGATCTTTTTGAATAGAAATATTTCTAATTTCAGAAATAAAGGTGTTCAATATTGAATTTTGTTCAGATAAGTTATGAATTTGCATAAGTTTCAATCTTTCATTTTGAATGATAAAGTTAATTATTTAGACTTATATTTACACTTTTAAAATTAATGCATCATGTTTACAAGTAAAGCCAACAAAATTTTTCAAGATGTTATTGAAAAATACCATGTTATAAATACGGTAGATCAACCATTTGAAAATCCATACCCTGAAAGCAGTTTAATTGAACATTTATTATACAGAAAGTGTTGGATTGATACCGTACAATGGCATTACGAAGACATTATTCGCGACCCACAAATAGATCCGGTTGTGGCTTTAACTTTGAAACGAAAAATAGATGCTTCCAACCAAGATAGAACCGATATGGTTGAGTACATTGATAGCTATTTTCTAGAAAAATACAAGCATGTAATTTCTAAAGAGAATGCAACAATCAATACTGAAAGTCCTGCTTGGGGTGTAGATAGGTTGTCTATTTTAGCCCTGAAAATCTATCATATGAATGAAGAAGCAACACGTGTTGATGCTACCGACTCACACCGTGAAACATGCCAAAGAAAGCTTGATATTTTGTTAGAGCAACGTATTGATTTATCTACAGCCATTGATACACTTTTAAGCGATATTGAAAAAGGCGATAAATACATGAAAGTGTACAAGCAAATGAAAATGTATAATGATGATGAGCTTAACCCTGTTTTAAGAGGGCAGAAATAAATGTTTGTCATCTTGAACTTGTTTCAGGATCTCATCAATTGAAGTTGAGATGCAAAAAAAAATAAACCATATCCTTGTAATTCGTCTATCCGCTATGGGCGATGTGGCTATGACGGTTCCTGTTTTAAAAGCTTTTACAGAACAATACCCAGAAGTTAAACTAACTATTTTAACAAGGGCGTTTTTTCTGCCTTTTTTCAGAGATTTACCAAATGTTTCAGTGTACTCAGCTAATTTTAAAGCGAAACACAAAGGTATTTTAGGGCTTTATAAGCTTTCAAAAGAATTGAGGGATTTAAAAATTGATGCTGTTGCCGATTTACACAATGTATTACGAAGTAAAATTTTAAAATCTTTTTTAATCGGAATAAAAACGATTCAGATTGATAAAGGAAGAGCCGAAAAAAAAGCATTGGTTTCAGGTGAAAATTTTCAGCAATTGGAAACCACGCATCAACGTTATGCCGATGTTTTTGAAGCTTTAGGTTTTAAACTGGATTTATCTAATCCAAAATTCCCTAGTAAAAGTGATTTAAGCGATAAAGAGAAATCTTTAATAGGCGGCAGTTCAAACAAATTAATAGGAATTGCTCCTTTTGCAGCGCACGAGGGTAAAATGTATCCTTTAGACTTGATGAAAGCTGTTGTAGAAACGCTTTCAAAAGATTATAAAGTGATTTTATTTGGAGGTGGACAAAAAGAAATAGCCGTTTTAAACGAATTTGAAGCTGCTTTTAAAAATATTGTTAATGTTGCAGGTAAATTATCTTTAGATGAAGAATTAGACGTAATATCTAATTTAGACATTATGCTTTCTATGGACTCTGGAAATGCGCATTTGGCAGCTATGTTAGGTATAAAAGTAGTAACTATTTGGGGTGTAACCCATCCGTTTGCTGGTTTTGCACCGTTTAGTCAACCAGAAGATTACTTGCTACTTTCAGATAGAAATCAATTTCCAAAAATCCCAACCTCGGTTTACGGTAATAAATACCCCGAAACTTACAAAGAAGCTTCTCGAAGCATTTCTCCTGAAATTGTTATTAAAAAAATTAAGGCAATTATTTAAGTAGTTTGTCATTCCTGCGCATGCAGGAATCTACTTTATAGTATGCAGCTTAGTTGGAAAACCTAAAAGCGTAGCGTTCTAAAAAATTAAATAGTCTAAAAATCTATGATAGTAATTTATATTCAATTTATAAGATTCCTGCCTTCGCAGGAATGACAGTTAAACATCATCATAATCCACCACAATAGTTGGCGTAGTAGGATGTGCTTGACATGTAAGAATTAAGCCTTCAGCAACTTCACTTTCCGTTAGAATGTTGTTTTGGCGCATGGTTACTTCACCTTCTTTCAATCGTGCCAAACAACTGCTGCAAATACCGCCTTGGCAAGAATAAGGCGCATCAATATCTTCATCTAAAGCAGCTTCAAGAACCGTTTGTTTTTGTGACATTTCAAAAGTGGTGGTTTCATCGTCAACGGTTACGGTTACGGTTGTTTTACCCGATGGCGCCGATTTTTCTTCAATCTCAACAGCTTTGGCCGCTTTAAAAAGCTCAAAATGAATGCGGTCTGATTCAATGCCATTATCGGTTAAAACGTCTTTTACAACATGAATCATGGCTTCAGGTCCACATAGGTAAAAGGCATCCACTTCCACATGTTTGTGTTTATTTAGCATCACATAATTAACGGTGCTTTTTTCAATGCGACCAAATATGGAATCGTCTTTGTCTTGTTGACTAAATACAAACTGAATAGAAAATCGGTCTTTATATTCATGCTGAAGCTCTAAAAGTTCGTTTAAAAACATCGTGTCTTCGGTCGATTTGTTTCCATAAACCAAAATAACCTTGCTATAAACTTCTTCTTCTAAAGCACATTTTATAATGCTTAAAATTGGCGTAATACCACTTCCAGCTGCAAATGCTGCTATGTTTTTGGTTTTAGAATCGTTGGGTTCAAAAATAAAACGTCCTTTTGGTGGCGCTACCTCTAATTCATCGCCAATTTTCAACTCATTATTCGCATAGGCGGAAAATGTACCATCCTTAACCTCTTTTACTGCTACTTGAAGTTCGCCACTTTTAGGCGATGCACATATAGAATAATCGCGTCTTACTTCATTACCGTTAAGATTAGTTTTTAAGGTAATGTATTGGCCCGCTTTAAAAGCAAACGTGTCTTTTAACGTTTCGGGAATATTAAAAGCAATGCTTATGGCTTTATTGGCTTCTTTTTTTATACTTTTAATTGAGAGTTTGTGGAATGATGACATGTGTAAATTTTTGACAAAAATAATGAAGCTGTTACATTTTAATACATAAATTACTAAAAAATATATACATAAATACCCTATGCATAAGAAATTTATGTATATATTTGAACATATATGGGAAATTCAAATTTATATAAAGGCAGTTTAGTAACCATCATTTTAAAGCTTTTAAACGAGCATGATAAAATGTATGGTTATGAGATTACCCAAAAGGCAAAAGAACTTACTAAGGGCGATCTTAACATAACTGAAGGCGCGTTATATCCATCTTTGCATAAATTGGAGGCAGATGGATTTTTGGATGTTGAAGTGGTAAAAATAGGTAATAGAACGCGTAAATATTATAAGTTAACCGAAGCTGGCACTAGAGAAACAGTAAATAAGCTCGCTCAATTAGAAAATTATATTAGAAACATGAGGGCTTTGGTAAACCCTAAATTCCGTTTTGAATAATGAAAAAATTGACTAGTTTGGAAATAGAACATCTCTACACTTTTACGAGAAAACATTTTGTGGAATTTTATGATGTGCAAACCGAATTGGTAGACCATTTAGCGAATGGGATTGAAGCACAATGGGAAGAAAACTCGGGTTTAGAGTTTGAAAAAGCTTTAGAAAAAGAATTTAAAAAATTTGGTGTTTTTGGGTTTTCAGAAATTGTGGAGCAAAAAATGCATGCTTTAGAAAAATATTATAGAAAAGAAGTTTGGAATTGCTTGAAGGAATATTTTAAACTACCTAAAATCATATTAACATCTTTTAGTATTTGGGCTTTATTTACCATACTTAATCTAATTGAAAACAAAGATAGTATAGCACTGCTTTTAATGTTTGGAGTTCTATCTTTTTATATTTCTTTTATATTTAAAGAATCAAAACGGATAAAAGAAGCTCAAAAAGTAACAGGAAAAAAATGGCTTTTTGAAAGTGTAGTTTTACAGTTTGGCGGATTACTACAATTATTAAATATAGGCTTATATATGCCTATTATAAATGATGATAATCAATGGGGTGCATTAGCCCTATGGTCATTTTCTACATGTTTGGTATTGTATGTTTTGTGGTTCTTTGTTTCTGTAAAAGTAGTTTCACCTAGTTTAAAAAGCAAATTTTCAAAAGAACACCCTGAATATAAACTTTCATAAAAAAGTGTAACAATTTAAAATTTATTACTACTTATAAAATAACTACTTTAACTATTAAAATTAATAAAATGAAAAAAATCCTATTTGTATCTATATTTATGGTTGCTATGGCAACTCAAGCTCAAGAAAATGCTGACTTTAAAACAGAAACCGTTGAATTTTTGAAACTAACAGGAGCAGGAAAAGCATTTGAAAGCGCTATTGATCAAATTGGATACAATGTTCCTGAAGCTAATAAAGAAGTTTACACTAAAGAAGCCATGGGAACTTTGGATGCTTTATATGCTAAAATGGCCGATTTATATATGTCTGAATTCACTCAAAGTGAAATAAAAGAGTTGATTGTGTTTTATCATACCGATTTAGGAAAAAAATTGGCAGAAAAACAATTGAGCTTAACCCAAAAAGGAATGAGTTTTGGACAGACTTGGGGCATGGAAGTTAGCCAAATTGCCCAAAAATATACCGAGTAATTATATGGTAAAACACTTTTTAAGTTTAGAATGGAAATCATTTTTTAGGTCTGCTAGTTTTGGTAAAGGCATTGCCATAAAAATATTTATGGGGCTTTTGTCTTTGTACTTTATTGTTATGTTTTTTGGAACAGGACTTCTGTTGTACTATGGGCTTAAAAAAGCATCCCCAGAAACCGACCCACTTACTATTGTAAATGGGTTTTTGTTTTACTGGGTTATAGCCGATTTGGTTTTTAGGTTTTTCTTTCAAAAACTGCCGGTTATGGTTGTAAAACCATTACTAATCATACCAATTAAAAGAAGTAAGATTGTAAATTACGTATTAGGAAAATCGGCAATTTCATTTTTTAATTTTCTACCACTTTTCACTATCATTCCATTTGGTATTACGCTTATGGTAAATGGATATCCAATATTATCGGTATTAAGTTGGATGTTTGCTTTAATTCTAATAACCTTAATAATTAATTTTTTAAATTTTATTATTGAAAGTCTTTCTTCAGAAATAGAATTGTCTTTCCTGCCAATTATTGGCCTTTCAGGCGGGTTGTTTGCACTTAATTATTTCAACATTATTTCTTTTTCCCGACTATTTTCTAATGGTATTGATGCTATTTACAAATCGCCAATCTTTATTGTAATTCCACTTTTTATTTTAATGTTGTTGTATGTAATTAACTTTAAACTATTAAGAAATAAGCTGTATTTAGATAGTGGTTTAAAAGAAAAAGTAAAGGAAATTGAAACATCCAATTTAGATTGGACCAAAAATTTTGGTGCCATTGCGCCTTTTATGCAGTTAGATTTAAAACTCATTTGGCGTAACAAGCGCACCAAATCATCTGTTTGGATGGTGTTAATTGGGTTGTTATACGGTTTGTTTTTCTATCCGCAGCCAACCTATCAAGGCATGCCGTGGTTTTTTACCTTTATAGGTGTTTTTTCAACGGGTATTTTTTTAATTAACTTCGGTCAGTTTATACCGGCTTGGGATAGCGGATACTACAAACTGCTTATGAGCCAAAATATAAAATACGAGCAATATTTACAATCTAAATTCACGCTCATGGCATTAAGTGTAGCTATTTTATTTGTTTTAGGCATTCCATACGTGTTTTTTGGTTGGAAAATTTTATTGGCGCATTTTGTAGCAGCTATTTACAACATTGGGGTGAATACCCATGTTATTTTGTATGGTGGTTCTTTCAACAGAAAAAAGATAGATTTAAGTCAAAAAGCAGCATTCAATTACCAAGGTACAGGTGCCGTACAATGGCTTATTGGTATTCCGTTGTTAATCATTCCAATGGGCATATTTGCTTTGTTCTATTTCCTAATTGGGTTTGAATTGGCTTGTTCGGTTTTAGCAATTTTAGGTATTCTAGGGATTGTGTTCCATCAAAAACTAATGAAAGGCATAACAGCAAAATATATACAGTCAAAATACACTATGATTGAGGCATTCAATCAAAACAACTAACGCCTATAATTATGATAGTAACTTCAAACTTATCAAAAAAATATAACGGAAATATAGTTTTAAATATAGAATCTTTAACCATTCCCAAGGGGCAAAGTTTTGGGTTGGTAGGTAATAACGGCGCAGGTAAAACCACGTATTTTAGTTTGCTTTTAGATTTAATTAAACCAACAACGGGCTCTATTGAAAGCAACAATGTGTTGGTGCATGAAAGTGAAGCTTGGAAACCATTTACATCCGCTTTTATAGATGAAAGTTTTTTAATTGGTTATTTAACTGCTGAAGAATATTTCTATTTTATCGGCGAGCTACGGAACCAAAATAGAGCAGATGTTGATGCGTTATTGTCTCAATTTGAAGACTTTTTTCATGGCGAAATACTAAAACAGAAAAAATATTTACGCGATTTAAGTAAAGGAAACCAAAAGAAAGTAGGTATTGTGGCTGCTTTAATTGGTAACCCCGAGGTTATTATTTTAGATGAACCTTTTGCTAATTTGGACCCAACCACTCAAATTCGACTAAAAAGCATCATTAAAAATTTAGCCGAAAAACAAGGTGTTACCGTGTTGGTTTCCAGTCACGATTTAATGCACGTAACCGATGTTTGCGAACGCATTGTAGTATTGGAAAAAGGCGAAGTTGTAAAAGATTTAGAAACCAATACCGCTACCTTAAAAGAATTGGAAGCGCATTTCTCGGGAACTGAAATGGTTTAGTTTCCAGTCTCAGTCACCTGTCAACTGTTTCGGTCTTCAGTCATCTGTCATTCTATTCAAACAGCCTCATTACATCCAAAAACCACGTCATTTTATCGGTTAATCAAAAAAGATGCTTATTTTTACCTGCTTACATAATATAAGCACGAGTTTATAGTTATTTATTTAGACTAAAAATACCAGCATTGAAAATACCGTTTAAAGCAATCTTAGTTTTTGCCTGTTCTATTATATTGTTAGTGAGTTGTTCACGTAAAAAGGACAAATTTATTAACCGAAATTTCCACGCTGTTACAGCAGAGTTTAATGCGCTTTACAATGGTTATAATGCTTTGGAAGCTGGTAAAAGTAGCCTAAACGATGCATATCAAGATAATTACTGGGATGTGTTACCTATCGAACGTATGCAAATCTCTGATGAGGTGATGCTTCCAGGGCAGTCTAAAAACGAAAATTTCAACACCGCAGAAGAAAAAGCGGTAAAAGCCATTCAAAAACATAGCATTACCATAGATGGTAAAGAGAAAAACCCGCAAATAGATGAAGCGTACTTGCTTTTAGGTAAAGCTAGATATTTCGATCAACGTTTTGTGCCTGCTTTAGAAGCGTTTAATTATATTCTTTACAAATATCCTGCAAGCGATAAAATCGTGCAAGCAAAAATTTGGCGCGAAAAAACCAATATGCGTTTAGATAATGATGAGCTTGCCATTAAAAATCTAAAACGTTTATTTAAACAAGAAGAACTTGAAGGTCAAGATTTGGCCGATGCCACATCTATGTTGGCGCAAGCTTACCTAAACACAAAATCAGTTGATAGTGCTATTACACAACTTGAAATAGCATCTAATGCTACAAAAAATGATGATGAGCGCGGACGTTACAGATTTATTCAAGGGCAATTGTACAATCAATTAGGAAAAAAGGATAGTGCCAACATTGCTTTTGATAAAGTAATTGAACTGAACCGCAAAACACCTCGAATTTATTTGATTGGTGCCGAAATTGAAAAAATTAAAAATTTCGATTATGAAACAGGAAACAAATATGAACTATTAGAACATATTACCGAACTTGAAGAAAACCGTGAAAACCGTCCGTTTTTAGATAAAATTTACCATCAAAAAGCAGTGTATTATTTGCATAATAAATCCGATTCTTTGGCTATTACTTATTTCAATAAATCGTTGCGAACCAATTCTCCAGATAAAATATTAAAAGCAAAAAACTACGAAATTCTTGGAGACATGAATTTTGATAAATCTGTTTATCAAGAAGCAGGGAATTATTATGACAGTACCATGACGAGTTTGGTTTTAAATTCGAAACCATACCGTATTATTAAGCGTAAACGCGATAATTTAGAAGATGTCATTTATTATGAAAGTATAGCCAAAGCAAACGACAGCATTCTAAATTTGGTAAACCTATCGGAAGATGAGCGCTTGGCATATTTTGATCTATTTATTGAAAAGCTAAAATTAAAAGCTGAAGAAGAGAAGCTAAAAGCCGAAGCAGCCGAACGTAAAGCAACTGGATTGGTTACGGTTAATAACCAAATAGGAAACCAAAGAACCCCTATGGGTGCACCAACCCAAGCAGCTATGTTTTATTTTTATAACCCAACTACGGTAGCATATGGTAAAAATGAATTTACAAAAATTTGGGGCAATAGGACATTGGAAGATAATTGGAGATGGTCTAACAAAGGAAGTTCGGGTGCGGTAAACAATGCATCAACTAATGATCTATTAGTGAATGCTTCAGAAGATGAAATGTACGACCCACAATTTTATATTTCTAAAATACCTTCCGAAACAAAAGAAATTGATAGTATTTCTAAAGAAAGAAATTATGCTTATTACCAATTAGGACTCATTTATAAAGAAAAATTCAAAGAATACGAATTGGCAAAAAGTAAATTTCAAAACTTGCTTAATAGCAATCCTGAAGAACGATTAATTCTTCCTTCAAAATACAACTTATATAAAATTTATGAAGCTTTAGGTGAAAATGGCGAAGCTACTATTGCAAAAACCGATATTGTTTCCAATTACCCAGAATCTAGATACGCTACCATTTTAACCAATCCAGATTTGGCATCAGATAAAGATGAAAACAGTCCGGAAAGTTTATACGAAGCGCTTTATCATAAGTTTGAAAATCAAGAATATGTTGAGGTCATTTCAAAAAGTGAAGAGTACATAAATACGTTTGATGGCGAGCCCATTGTCTCAAAATTAGAACTCCTAAAAGCAACTGCTACAGGACGTTTGTACGGTTTGGAAGCTTACGGTAAAGCCATAAACTACATTGCCATTACATATGCCAACACACCCGAAGGCAAACAAGCTCAAGCTATTGAAACCAATGTGTTGTCAAAATTAACAAGTTCAGAATTTATTCAAGAAAACGATAGTATAACCGATAACTATAAAGTAGTCTTTAAGTTTGAAAACCCAAAACCAGAACAAGTTGCTAGTTTTCAAAAAACATTGGATGAAGTTTTGAAAAACATAAAATATTATTCGTTAAAATCATCGGTTGATGTGTACAATCCCAACACAAAATTTGTAATTGTGCATGGTTTAAGAAATGCGCAAGTAGCAAAAACATTCGACCAGCTATTAACGAAAGAAGATAAGAAAAAAATTAAAGAACCTTATTTTGCAATATCATCTGCAAACTATCAAGTCGTTCAAATACATAAAAATTTGGATGCATATTTAAATACAGGTAATAACTCTAAATAAATAGCATTATGTTTTCTGAAAACAAAAAAGACAAACAATCTACAGAAGGCTTATCTAGCCAAAATATTATTTCACAAGGCACTAAAATAGTTGGCGATTTTAATAGTGAAGGCGATTTTAGAATAGATGGTACGGTAGAAGGCAATATTAAAACCTCTGGTAAGGTGGTTGTTGGAAAATCTGGATTCATAAAAGGAACGTTACAAGGAACCGATGCCTATTTTGAAGGTAAATTTACTGGGAAATTAGCATTATCCGGTACATTAACTCTAAAAGCTTCTGCACATATAGAGGGCGAAGTGGTTGTAGGAAAGCTGGCTGTTGAACCAGGGGCTACATTTAATGTGTCTTGCATAATGAAAGGTACTGTAAAAGAAATGAACAAAGGTGGACAACAAGGACAAGGAACAGAAACCGAAAAAACAGCTTAAAAACGCCGTTATTCTAACAGGAATAACATTTCAAATGGGTATAACTATTTACCTTTTTATTATGTTAGGCAAGTGGTTGGATTTAAAATATTCTGATGGAGGGAAATTATTCTTAATTATAGGAACACTTCTAGGTGTTGCCATTTCCCTATATGTTGTTTTACAGCAATTAAAGAAGTTTAATAGTTAATGAGAAAATTATTAGCAGAAAATGTTATAATAATAGGTATTGTTTCTATTGTTACTTATTTTATATATATCTGGATTTTAAATTACACACAATCTACCGTACTTCATAATCAAATTTTATTAGCATATATTTTAAACACCTTATTGGCAATAGGTATTATGTTATCTATGTTTTTGCTAAAAAAGCGTTTTAAAGACCAGTTAGGATTTATTTTTATGTTGGGTAGCTTTATAAAATTTGGTTGCTTTTTTATCTTCTTTTATCCGATGTTTAATTCAGATGGAAACGTAACACGCAATGAGTTTTTTTCATTCTTCATTCCCTATGCCATTTGCCTTGTGTCTGAAACCGTAACCACCATACGGATTCTCAACAAATTAGATGCAAAATAGTACACGAAAATAGTCTTTATAAATAATGTGAAAATTTGATTTTTTATTTTAAGATAAAAACATACCTTTGCACCGATTTTTAGCCCACTATTAATTAAGTGATATGCAAAATATATTTTCATTAAAAACAATTTGTTTATTATTTTTCTTCGTATCAAGCTTTTCTTTTGCTCAGCATGAGGAAGAAAAAATGCATTTAGAAGAAATTGCGCCTGAAGTAGAAGGTAAACAAGGTTTAAAAGAAGAAATTAAAGAATACATCAATCATCACTTACTAGATTCGCATGATTTTGGTTTATATTCTTATGTGAATGATGCGGGAGAACATAAACATATTGGATTTCCACTTCCAGTAATTTTATGGGATAATGGGTTACAAGTGTTTTCATCATCAAAACTTCACCACGGCGAAGCTGTTGCTGAGGTTAACGGAAACTATTACAAATTATACCACGGAAAAATTTACAAAACAGATGCAGAAGGTACTATTCATTACGATGAACACCATCATGCAACAAACGTTAAGCCTTTAGATTTTTCAATCACTAAAAACGTATTTACCATATTCTTAGTTGGGTTATTGATATTCTTCATGTTTAGAAGAATGGCTAAATCTTATCAAAAAGGAGCTTTGCCAAAAGGTATGGGACGTTTATTAGAACCAATTGTACTATATATTCGTGATGATATCGCTATTCCAAACATTGGAAAAAAACATTACAAGCGTTACATGAGTTTCTTGTTAACCGTGTTTTTCTTTATCTGGATTATCAATTTATTAGGGTTAACACCGCTTGGGGTTAACGTAACAAACAATATAGCTGTAACATTGGCATTAGCGTTATTAACCTATTTAATAACCACATTTACAGCAAACAAAAACTATTGGGGTCATATTTTCTGGATGCCTGGGGTGCCATGGCCAATGAAAATTATTTTAGCGCCAATAGAGTTATTAGGTACGTTTATTAAGCCTTTCTCATTATTAATACGTTTGTATGCAAATATTACTGCGGGACATATTGTATTAATGAGTATTATTGGTTTAATGTTTATTTTTAAAAACTGGTTAGGAAGTTCATTATCATTTGGTTTAGCATTCGTCTTGGCCTTGTTAGAACTTTTAGTGGCTGCTTTACAAGCGTACATCTTTACAATGTTATCGGCATTGTACTTTGGTTCGGCTGTAGAAGAGCATCACCATGGGGACGAGCATCATTAAAAATGTCCGGTGGACGTTTTATGCGAGTAGCCAGACGGCGCGTTGGCGCATTAATAAATTGAGTGTTTAATTTTTAATATATATATTATGACTATTCCAAACATTGTAGGAGCTGGTTTAATCGTTATCGGTGCTGGTATTGGTATTGGTAGAATTGGTGGACAAGCTATGGAAGCTATTGCTCGCCAACCAGAAGCCTCAGGAAAAATCCAAACAGCTATGCTTATTGCAGCTGCACTTATTGAAGGTATTGGATTTGCTGCTTTATTTGCAGCTTAAAAAAACTAAACAGCTATAACGGTTGGTTATAGCTGTTTTTTAAATTAAAAATTAACTAGTATAAAAAGACACATAAATGGAAAAATTAATTGAACAATTTTCATTCGGGTTATTCTTCTGGCAATTATTATTATTTGTTGGATTAGTGCTTTTATTAAAAAAGTTTGCGTGGAAGCCAATTCTTAATGCTGTTGAAGAAAGAGAAGAAGGAATTAAAGGAGCATTAGAATCTGCTGAAAAAGCAAAATTAGAAATGCAAAACCTTCAAGCAGATAACCAAAAGTTATTAAAAGAAGCAAGAGCAGAGCGTGAAGAGATGTTGAAAGAAGCAAGAGATATCAAAAATAAAATGATAGAGGATGCTAAAGGTGAAGCACAATCTCAAGCTAACAAAATGATCGAGCAAGCAACTGCAGCTATTGAAAGCGAAAAGAAAGCAGCCATGGCAGAACTTAAAAGTCAAGTAGCT
Source organism: Mariniflexile sp. HNIBRBA6329 (assembly GCF_043558645.1). NCBI lineage: Bacteria > Pseudomonadati > Bacteroidota > Flavobacteriia > Flavobacteriales > Flavobacteriaceae > Mariniflexile > Mariniflexile sp. HNIBRBA6329. Next base: position 550,911 of record NZ_JBIFXS010000001.1, read on the forward strand.
GGATTATCTTTAGAAATCGCTGAAAAAGTAGTACGTGGTGAATTATCTAACAAAGACAAACAAGAAAAATTAGTTGAGTCTATGTTAAGCGAAGCAAAATTAAACTAAAACCATGGCAGGAGCAAGAGCAGCAATACGTTACGCAAAAGCAGTGTTAAGTTTAGCATCAGACAGAAATACAGCGGATGCTGTAAATGAAGAAATGAAGCTAATAGCTAATACGATTGCACAAAGTAAGGACTTAAGCGATGCACTACAAAGCCCTGTATTAAGTGCTTCAGTAAAAAAATCTGCGTTATTAGAAGTTTTTAAAAAAGCAGATAAAACAACTTTAGGCTTAATTGATACTTTAGTAGCAAATAATAGAATTGCTATTTTGGCAGATGTTGCTGTTAAATACAATCTGTTATTCGATCAATCTAAAGGTATTGAAGTGGCAACTGTTACAACAGCAATTCCTTTAACCAATGCTTTAAAACAAAAAGTGTTAGCTAAAGCAAAAGAGCTTACAGGAAAAGATATTGAAGTACAAAGCATTGTAGATGAAAGCATTTTAGGAGGTTTCATCTTAAGAGTTGGAGATATCCAATACAACGCAAGCATTTCAAATCAATTAAGTAAATTAAAAAGAGAATTCACATTAAACTAAGATATTTATATCTAAATAAATAATAAGATGGCAGAAGTAAAACCAGCTGAAATATCAGCAATCTTAAAGCAACAACTAGCAGGTTTCGAAGCAAGTGCTTCATTAGACGAAGTTGGAACTGTATTAACTGTAGGTGATGGTATTGTACGTGCTTACGGATTAGCTAACGCTCAATATGGTGAGTTAGTAGAATTCGATGGCGGTTTAGAAGGTATCGTACTTAACCTTGAAGAAGATAACGTAGGTATTGTATTATTAGGGGTTTCTAAAGGAGTTAAAGAAGGTTCTACAGTAAAACGTACAGGACGTATCGCTTCTATCAATGTTGGAGAAGGTATTGTTGGACGTGTTGTAGACACTTTAGGAAATCCAATTGATGGTAAAGGTCCTATTTCTGGTAAAACTTACGAAATGCCTTTAGAGCGTAAAGCACCCGGGGTTATTTTCCGTGAGCCAGTTACCGAGCCGTTACAAACTGGTATCAAATCTATTGATGCAATGATTCCTGTTGGTCGTGGTCAACGTGAGTTGGTTATTGGTGACCGTCAAACTGGTAAAACAGCGGTTTGTATTGACACTATCTTAAATCAAAAAGAATTTTACGATGCAGGTGAGCCTGTATATTGTATATATGTTGCTGTAGGTCAAAAAGCATCAACAGTAGCTTTAATTGCTAAAACGTTAGAAGAAAAAGGTGCTTTAGCCTATACAACTATTGTAGCTGCAAACGCGTCAGATCCTGCAGCAATGCAAGTATATGCACCGTTTACAGGAGCATCTATTGGAGAGTATTTTAGAGATACTGGTCGTCCAGCATTAATCGTGTTTGATGATTTATCTAAACAAGCCGTAGCTTACCGTGAGGTATCTTTATTATTACGTCGTCCACCAGGACGTGAGGCGTATCCAGGTGACGTTTTCTACCTTCACTCTAGATTATTAGAGCGTTCTGCAAAAGTTATTAATAATGACGAGATTGCTAAAAACATGAACGACCTTCCAGAGTCTCTTAAAGGCATTGTAAAAGGTGGTGGTTCGTTAACAGCGTTACCAATTATTGAAACTCAGGCGGGAGACGTTTCTGCATATATCCCAACAAACGTAATTTCTATTACAGATGGGCAAATCTTCTTAGATGGAGATTTATTCAACTCTGGTGTGCGTCCAGCAATTAACGTAGGTATTTCGGTATCGCGTGTTGGAGGTAATGCGCAGATTAAATCAATGAAAAAAGTAGCAGGTACTTTAAAATTAGACCAAGCACAATTCCGCGAATTAGAAGCGTTTGCTAAGTTTGGATCCGATTTAGATGCCGTTACCTTAAACGTAATTAATAAAGGTAAACGTAACGTTGAGATTTTAAAACAAGCTCAAAACGATCCTTTTAAAGTTGAAGACCAGATCGCTATTATTTACGCAGGTTCTAAAAACTTATTAAGAGACGTTCCTGTTGAAAAAGTGAAAGAATTTGAAAGAGATTATCTTGAATTCTTAAAAGCGAAGCATACCAATATATTAGCAGACTTAAAAGCAGGTAAATTAACTGATGAAGTTACAGATACATTAACAGCTGTAGCGAAAGATTTATCAGGGAAATACAAAGCTTAATTGTCATTCCTGTAAAAAGCAGGAATCTCATGTTTTGAAATTGAATTAAATAGATTCCGTAATAAGTGCGGAATGACAAAAAGAGATTATGGCGAATCTAAAAGAAATACGTAACAGAATATCATCGGTATCTTCAACGATGCAGATAACCAGTGCCATGAAAATGGTATCGGCTGCTAAGTTAAAAAAAGCACAAGATGCTATTACAGCAATGCGTCCGTATGCAGATAAGTTAACCGAACTTTTACAAAGTTTAAGTGCTACTTTAGATGTGGATTCAGGCAGCAAATTCTCTATACAACGCGACGTAAAAAAGGTTTTAATTGTAGTAATTACTTCAAATAGAGGTTTGGCAGGAGCTTTCAATTCAAATATCATAAAAGAAGTAAGCAAATTAACATCTAGTACGTATGTTAATCAGGAAGTTTCGTATTTAGCAATTGGAAAAAAAGGTAATGATGCCTTTAAAAAAACAGGTAAAGTAATTGCCAACAACAATACTATTTACGACGATTTATCTTTTGATAACGTAGCTGAAATTGCTCAAATGTTAATGGATAAGTTTGTTGCTGGCGAGTTCGATAAAATTGAAATTGTTTACAATAAGTTTAAAAATGCTGCTACTCAAGAAGTAATAGTTGAACAATTTTTACCAATTGTTCCTGTACAATCAAATAGCAATGTAAGTTTAGATTACATTTTTGAACCATCAAAAATTGAAATCGTAGAGCAATTAATTCCTAAGTCTTTAAAAACACAATTGTACAAAGGTATTAGAGACTCTTTCGCTAGCGAACACGGTGCGCGTATGACTGCGATGCACAAAGCAACAGATAACGCAAAAGAGTTAAGAGATCAGCTTAAATTAACTTATAATAAAGCTCGTCAAGCAGCCATTACCAATGAAATTTTAGAAATTGTTGGTGGTGCGGAAGCTTTGAATAATTAATTGTCATACTGAACTTGTTTCAGTATCTCATTATAACATCAAACCTCACTTTTAAGTGGGGTTTTTTTATGGCATTACTTTTGAAAAGTTATCTTTATAACATTCAATTTAATAACATGCAATTATTTAAAAGCTTCATATATTTATTTTTTATAGGATTGGTTTTAGCTAGCTTTTCCCAATGTGTAAGCACGAATAAACTACAAACCGGTTCGCCTTTAAAATTAGGCGATGTCTATTATCAAGAAGATGAAGCTCATATTTCTATTGTAATCCCTATTAGATCCAACCCAAACAATATTGTGCTCGATAGTGTTTATTTTCATGGAAAAGAAGCCAAATTGGAGTTTGTAAATGATAAAATTTACACAGGTGGGTTTCAACCTAAAAATACGCCCAAATCCGATATTATAATGAGCAATGAACCTTATGCCGAATATAGAAATAAAGTTCCAGAAATCCCTAGAAAACCACGTTTTCAGCTTAAAGAGGATGAATGTATGGTTAGTTACAAAAAAGGGAGTGATACAAAGTATTTTAAAATTGATAAAATCAAAAAAAAAAAGAAGCTTTAAAATTAATAGGAACATAAGCTAAGAACCAATAATTTATCTTTGGTTTGCATTGGCTAAAAACGTATTTTTAACCAGATAAATAAATAATCCTTGAGCGGACTCAAAACATTATTTAAGCAAACATTTATTTATGGGTTGGCTACTGTGCTTCCTAGAATGCTTAGCTTTATATTAGTGCCACTTTATACTACAAAAGGGGTTTTGTCATCCGTAGCAGAGTATGGTGAAGTCTCAGTTATTTTCTCCTATTTTGTACTTTTTAATGTGGTTTTGGCTTATGGTTTGGAAACCGCTTTTTTTAGATTTTTCAACAAAGATGAAGATAAAGATACTGTTATTGGTACGTCGGCAATTTCCCTTATAATATCCTCGTTTCTGTTTTTTATAATAGCCTTAATTTTTCAAAGCCAAATAGCTAACTATATTGATATCAACGTTAAATATATCAATTTAGTTATCTGGATTTTATTGTTCGACGCTTTGGTTATAATCCCTTTTGCTTGGTTACGAGCTACGCAACGTCCCATGCGCTATGCCGTTATTAAAATACTTAATGTGGCTATTAACTTAGGATTGAATTTGTTTTTCCTGCTAGCACTAAAAAAGCTGGCCATAAGCAATTCCTTTTTTGATAGTATTTACAAGCCTAATTTTGAAATCAGTTACATATTCATAGCAAACTTAATATCAAGTGGTATTACGTTGCTTTTAATGACGCCTTTTTATGCCAAAATAAAATACATATTTAATACCGATTTATGGAAAAACATGATGCGATATGCATTTCCTGTTTTAATAGCAGGTGTTGCGTTTTCCATAAATGAAACATTCGATAGAATTTTATTAAAAGAATTATTGCCAGCAAATGTAGCCGAAACCGATATTGGTATGTATTCAGCCTGTTATAAAATATCATTGTTCATGACGCTGTTTGCAACGGCATATCGTTTAGGTATTGAACCCTTCTTTTTTAGTCATGCAAAAAGTGTAAACCCACAAAAAAATTATGCTAAAATCTTAGAGTTTTTTGTAGCTCTGGGTTCGGTAATATTGCTTTTTGTTGTGGTTTTTGCCGATATTTTAAAACCAATTATTGTAAGAAGTGAAGCTTATTGGGAAGCTATGTGGGTGGTGCCAATTATATTAATTGCCAACTTTTGTTTAGGCATTTATCATAATTTATCGGTTTGGTATAAAATCACCGATAAAACAAAATTTGGCGCTTATATTTCTATAGTTGGGGCTGTTGTAACCCTTATAATTAACTTTATGTTTATCGAAGCTTACAGTTATAAAGCTTCAGCTGTAGCTACTTTAGCGGCCTATGCTATTATGATGATGCTATCTTACTATTACGGAAGAAAGTATTACCCCATTCCTTATAATTTAAATAAAATTGGCTTGTATTTGTTGCTTTCAATAGGCTTGTCGTTCATGTCATTTTACGAATTTAGAGCTAATTATGTTGTTGGAATTTCTATGTTAATCGTATTTTTGGGCATTGTTGTTATTTCAGAGAAAAACGAATTAAAAAAGATATTTAATAGATAATGAACATTAAAATAATAAACAAATCCAATCACGCATTGCCACATTATGAAACAGAGGCATCAGCAGGTATGGATTTGCGAGCAAATTTATCAGAAGAACGCATATTAAAACCTTTAGAGCGAAGCATTGTAGGTACTGGGTTATTTATAGAATTACCCATTGGTTATGAAGCTCAAGTACGTCCACGTAGTGGTTTAGCTGCAAAAAAAGGCATTACGGTTTTAAATGCACCAGGAACCATTGATGCCGATTATAGAGGTGAAATAGGTGTAATTTTAGTAAATCTCTCCAATGAAGATTTTGTAATTCAAAATGGTGAACGCATAGCGCAATTAGTCATTGCAAAACATGACCGTGCAGAATGGATTTCGGTTGAAGAACTTTCAGAAACCGTTAGAGGCGAAGGTGGTTTTGGAAGCACTGGAACTAAGTGATTTAAGAATTACGATTAACGATTTTAGAACATAAAATAAATACACAAATCAACGAATAAACGAATCACTCAATAAAATGAAAATAATAGTGCCCATGGCAGGACGAGGTTCTCGTTTGCGCCCACATAGTATAACCGTACCAAAACCTTTAATTCCTGTTGCAGGTCAACCCATTGTACACCGTTTGGTGATGGATATTGCCAAAGTTTTAAAGCAACCTGTTGATGAAATTGCTTTTGTTTTAGGCGATCCTGCTTTTTTTGGTGATGATGTGGTTGAAAGTTTAGAAAAACTAGCAACCGATTTAGGCGCCAAAGCATCTATTTATCGCCAAGATTTACCTTTAGGAACAGGTCACGCTATTATGTGTGCGAAACCATCTTTATCGGGGCCAGCAGTAATTGCTTATGCCGATACATTGATTCGGGCTGAATTCGATTTAGATCCAACAGCTGATAGTGTTATTTGGACCAAACAAGTAAATAACCCAGAAGCTTACGGTGTTGTTAAACTAAATGCAAACCAAGAGATTGTTGAGCTAGTTGAAAAACCAAAAAAATTTGTTAGCGACCAGGCTGTAATAGGTATTTATTACTTTAAAGATGTAGCGGTTTTAAAAGAAAAACTACAACAAATTTTAGATGAAAACGTTACCAATGGAGGCGAATACCAAATTAATGACGGTATCAAACGTATGATGGCCGATGGGAAAATTTTTAAAACTGGCACCGTTGATGAGTGGATGGATTGCGGAAACAAAGCCATTACCGTTGAAACTAATGCAAGAATGTTGGGTTTTTTAAAAGCAGATGGCGAGGAGCAATTGGTGGCAACATCAGCGAAGTTGCAAGATTCCAATATTATCGAACCTTGTTTTATTGGAGAAAATGTGGTGATTAAAAACAGTACCGTTGGTCCTAATGTATCAATTGGTAATAATAGTATTATCGAAAACTCAACTGTTAAAAATAGTTTAATACAAACGCATACTACTATTCAAAATGCTAATTTAGATGATGCCATGATTGGTAATCATGTAAAGTTTGATGGTAAGTTTACGAGTGTGAGTATTGGAGATTATTCTGTTTTAGAATAATTCCTGCGAAGGCAGGAATCTCATAAAAAACAGTATGGAACATTGATACGTTTATATCATGATAAACAAACCAGATGGCGTTTTGTACATAGGGGTGACAGATAACATTGATGAAAAGAGTTAAAGAGCACAAGCTAAAAGTTTATCCTAAATCTTTTACTACCAAATTTAATTGTTACAAATTAATTTATTTTGAAGAATTTGAAGATGGAAGTAAAGCTGGGATAAGAGAAAGACAGTTCAAAAAATGGAAAAGAGATTGGAAAATTAAGCTTATTGAAGAAATGAATCCCAATTGGACGGATTTAAGTTTGAATTGGAATCTAAATTATAATAAATTACGGAATTAATTAAAAAGATACTTGCCTTCGCAGGTAAATATGAAACAAAAAATCTACATATGCATTTTACTAATCGGACTTTTTATAGTACCGCAAATAAACTACGCCCAAGTAGATTTTAATAAAAAGCCAACCGACGATTTAGGCGATGTTGAAGATAAATTTCAGGAACTTTTTTACGAAGCTTTAAAGCAGAAAGCTATTGAAAACTATGACCGCTCGGTTAATGCGCTTTTAAAATGTATTGAACTGGATAATTCGGTACCTGTTTTATATTTTGAATTGGGTAAAAACTACAACCAGCTTAAAAATTTTGGTGCTGCAGAGGATGCCTTAAAAAAAGCGGTGAGCAAAGCACCAGAAAACGAGTGGTTTTTAGACGCGCTCTATACGTTTTACATGGAGCAAAATGAGTTTGATAAAGCCATTAAAACCGTAAAACAATTGGTGAAATTTCACCCCGATTATAAAGAAAATTTGGCAGCATTGTATGTAAAAACCAAAGACTACAACGATGCTTTGAAGATTTTGGATGAATTGGATGCGGAATTTGGCATATCGGTGGCGCGCGATTTCATGCGAAATCAAATTTACGAAGCTACGGGGCGCAAAAAAGACCAAATTAAAAACTTGGAAGCGCGTGTTGAAGAGAACCCCGATAAAGAATCGAACTACCTACAACTCATTTTCCGCTATAGCGAAAGTAACGATAAAGAAAAAGCCTTTGAAACGGCTCAGGAGTTGTTAAAAGTTAATCCGAATTCACAAATTGTTCATTTAGCATTATACAAGTTCTATTTAGATGATAATAATGCTGAAAAAGCCATAGAATCGATGAAAATTGTGGTTAAAAGCCCAGAGATAAAACCGGAAGCAAAACTTAAAGTGCTTACCGATTTTGTTCAATTTGTTGGCAGCAACCCACAATATGAAGCCGATTTAGTAGAAGCTACAACTTTGGTAGGCGATAGCAACAACAGTAAAACACTTATAGAGCTTGGGCAATATTACTTGTCTAAAAAGAATAAACCAAAAGCTTTAGAGTATTTTGAGGCGGCTTTAAAAATAGATTCAGAAAACTTCAATGTGCTTCGCAACGTATTGTTACTTTACATAGATTTGCAAAAGTTTAATGTAGCCGAGAGCAAGAGTAACGAGGTGCTTCAAAAATATCCTGCACAACCCTTGTTTTATTTAATAAACGGTGTGGCGTTAAACCAATTAAACCAACCAAAAAAAGCGATCGATGTTTTGGAAACAGGGTTGGATTATGTAATTGACGATAGGAAAATGGAACTGGATTTTTACAACCAATTAAGTGCAGCCTATGGCGCATTAAACAATACAACCAAGGCAAAAACGTTTAGTGATAAAGCAAAGCAATTAGAAACCTCAAATTAATGAACAAACTTAAGTACATCGTTTTATCTCTATTGGTTGTTTTGGTATTTAATTGTAAGGCGTCTAAAACCTTGGGCGGAGGCGAAGCAAATCTTGATTTGAACACCAAACAGCTTTTAAAAGAGAACGCTAAAAGCACTCCCAATTTTAAAACACTTCAAGCAAAATTAAAAATAACCTATAGTCAAGATGATAAGGAACAATCTTATTCGGTTAATTTTAGGGCTAAAAAAGATGAAGTTTTATGGATAAGTGCTGCATTTTCGGTAGTTAAGGCCATGGTTACCCCCGAAAAAGTAAGCTTCTATAATAAGATAGACAATACTTATTTTGAAGGCGATTACAAATATTTAAGTGATTTGTTAGGAACTGAATTGGATTTTCAAAAAGTTCAAAATCTATTGTTAGGCGAAGCTATTTTCAAACTAAACGCAAATTCATATAATGTTTCGGTAAATGAAGAATCCTATGTGCTTCAACCAAAAGAACAACGCGAATTGTTCGAAATTTTCTTTTTGATAGACCCAGTCCTTTTTAAAATAAAATCGCAACAAGTATCGCAACCCAAAGAGTTTAGGCACTTGCAAATAGATTATTTAAAGTACCAAGAAGTGGAAAAGCAAACATTGCCAGAACACATCAAAGTCATTGCAGTTGAAGCCAATAAGGAGACCATGATAGATCTAGAATTTAAAAGTGTTACTTTAAATGAAGATTTAAGTTTTCCGTATAAAATACCCTCAGGTTTTAAAGAAATAAAACTTTAATGTTACAACAGAACTACCAATCAATAAAAAAACTGATACTACTAAGCTTTATGTTTTGTAGTGTTTTTGTGTTTTCGCAAAGTGCCAAACAACAGGAATTGGAAGCACGTAGGCAAGAATTGCGTTTAGAAATTCAGAAAATAGCTCAATTACGTGCCGAAAACCAAAGCAAGGAAAAGTCTCAATTAACCTTAATTCAAGATTTCAAGCATAAAATTAAGGTGTTGGATAATTTGATTAAAGTAACCAACCAACAGGCCAATTTAATAACACGCGATATAAACTACAACCAAAGAAAAATAACAAGTTTAAGGGACGAATTAAAGGTTTTAAAGGAAGATTATGCGGCTATGATGGTGAAGTCTTATAAAAGCCGAAATCAACAAAGCAGAATCATGTTTTTATTGTCTGCTAACGATTTTAAACAAGCTTACAAGCGTTTGCAGTATATGAAGCAATATACCGACCACCAAAAGGAACAAGGCGAAACCATAAAGGCAAAAACAGCCGAATTGCAAGCAGCAAATTTAGATTTGTTAAAACAGCAAGAAACAAAGAAGAAATTGATTGCTGAGAATAGGGAAGTTCAAAAAGCTTTAGAAAACGAACGCAAACAGCATGAAGATTTAATGAAGGCTATTAAAAAGAATCTTTCTGTTTATGCCGCCCAAATAAAGCAAAAACAACAAGAAGCCGATAGAATAGATGCGGAAATAGACCGTATTATTAAAGAAGCCATAGCAAAATCGAACAAAAAAAATACGGGAGCCACCACTACAAAAAGTTCATCAGGATTTGCATTAACGCCCGAAGAAAAGGTTTTAGCGGCCAACTTTGTGGCAAACAAAGGGAAACTGCCTTGGCCAGTTGAAAAGGGCTATGTAACACTTGGTTATGGCACACAGCCACATCCTATAGACCATTCGTTAACCATTAAAAGTAATGGGGTGCGCATTGCCACCGAAAAAGGCGCTAAAGTATTTGCTGTTTTTAATGGCGAAGTAAGCTCGGTACTTAAAATGAAAAACGTAAACCCCATTGTTATGATTCGTCATGGAGATTACTTAACCCTATACAAAAACCTATCAACCGTTTATGTAAAAGAAGGCGATAAAGTAAGTACCAAACAAGCCATAGGCGAGGTGTTTACCAATCCTTCGAACGGTGAAACAATCTTGAGTTTTTCAATTTCAAAAGGAACAGCTACCGAAAATCCAGCATCTTGGGTTTTTAAAATGTAAAATTCCTGCGAAACAGGGAGTCTAAATCTTTTAATTTACCGCTTTTTGTGAAAATAATTTGCGAATTTGCGGTCTATTTTGGATTTTAAAAATCTACTCAAACAAAGCTTTTAACTCAGTCGCTTCACTAGGTTTCATTTTACCAGAAAGTAGTAAGCTAAGTTGTTTTCTTCGTAAAGCAGCTTCAAAACGTTGTTTTTCCAAATTGGTTTCTGGCAGTACTTCAGGCACCAATACAGGCTTTCCAGTATCATCTACCGCTACAAAGGTGTAAATGCCTTCATTGGCTTTGGTACGTTCACCAGAGACACGGTCTTCAATCCAAACATCAATAAACACTTCCATAGATGTTTTAAAAGCACGAGATACTTTTGCTTCTACCGTCACAACGCTTCCAAGTGGAACCGCTTTACTAAAAGCCACGTGGTTTACCGAGGCGGTTACTACAATATGTCTGCAATGGCGACGCGCCGAAATACTTGCGGCTCTATCCATGCGCGCCAATAATTCACCTCCAAAAAGGTTGTTTAATGGATTGGTTTCACCAGGTAAAACCATGTCGGTAAGAATCGTTTTAGATTGTTCGGGTGTTTTAGCTTGCATCACAACATATTTAATTATGCTGCAAAGGTAAAATGATTTCGGGATTTAGTAGGGGAATTTAAAATATAATTACTCGGTAACTGCATCCAAATCTTTAACCAACAACCAAGCGTCTTCGTTTTGGTTTTTTCTAACATCACGCAAAATAATTAAAGCTTCTTCGGCAGTTTCGTAGCTACCGTAAACCACTTCATGTAAACCGTATTTGTTTGCACCAATAGTTCTGGCGTTAAAACCTTGCGCTTTTAATTCGCTTATAATGGATTCGCAGTTATCTTCAACCCTAAAAGCTCCAGCAACCACGTGGTAATTGCCAGATTGTTTAGTAACATTTAAAGTAATAGCAGGAAGCGGATTCAAGTTAAAAGTAGCCTGCTCAATTTTAGCATCAAGCTGTTGGAACGCTTTTTCTTGCGCTAATTGATTGTGCTGTTCAATTTGCTCTACATAGTATTTAGAAGACACCAAGCCACCCACTGTTAAAGCTATTAAAGCCACAGCAGCATATTTAAAATAAGGTCTTGCTTTGCGTTTTTCAGGTGTCACGGTAAGCGGAATCACTTTTTCAATGGCTTCAACCTCAGTTTTATAAACTTCTCTAGAAACGGTTGGCGATACCAATTGTGATAATCCAAAAGAATCGGTTAAATAGTTTAAGCTATAAGCCGGTTCAAATAAAATTTTACCTTCACTGTTAAAAGTAATGTCTCCAATATTTTTAAAAGTAATGGTTTCACCCTGTGTTAGGTACGATTTTATACTGTTAACACGTTTTGCAATTTTTTCGTTTGCAACCTCAAAAGGAATTTTTTCCACATCGGCAATGTAATGTGCCAACAGGCCATCGTTTTTTTGAATTTGCTCGTTAAACGACACCGTTTTTTTAGGTGGATAAAACGTATTGGTAGCATCATCAATTGCTGCAGATGCACGTTGTGTTAAAAATGTCCCAAATTCAGGGATGGTAACACACTCATATCTATAGAGTAAATCGCTTATGTAGGTTTCTAATTGCATAGAAACAAAGTTATAATTTTTTGCTTTTGGATAAAATTAACTTCAAACTTTTTATTAACATCGTAAAAAATTCTTTTCTTTAACTTCAAAATCAATTGTATACAATGAGCGAAAATGATTTGCTTTATACTTTAGCGTTGCAACATGTGCCAAATATTGGCGATATTACGGCTAAACGACTTATCAATCATTGTGGATCTGCCGAAGCTGTTTTAAAGGAAAAGAAGCAAAATCTACTAAAAATTGATGGTATTGGAAGTGTTATTTTGGGCGATTTGTTTAAGCCCCATCATTTAAAAGAAGCTGAAAAGGAACTTGTTTTTATAAAAGAAAATAATATTCAGGTTTTATATTTTGAAGACAGCAATTATCCTGAAAAATTAAAACATTGTATTGATGGCCCTTTGGTATTATTTCAAACAGGAAACATACATTTAAAAAAGCAACGTATTATTAGCATTGTTGGTGCACGAAAAATTACTATAAGTGGTATCGCTTTTTGTGAAGATTTAGTTGAAAAACTAGCCATTTATAATCCAGTTATTGTTTCAGGGTTTGCTTATGGTACGGATATCACAGCACATAAAGCAGCTATAAAAAACAATTTGCAAACCGTGGGGTGTTTAGCACATGGGTTAAACCAAATTTACCCAGCTGTTCACAAAAAGTACATGGTAGATGTAGAAAAAAATGGTGGTTTTTTCACCGATTTTTGGAGCACCGATACTTTTGATAGAAACAATTTTTTAAAACGAAACCGAGTTATTGCCGGTTTGAGTGAAGCCACCATTGTTATAGAGTCTGCTGAAAAAGGCGGAAGCTTAGTAACTGCCGATATTGCCAATTCGTATAACCGCGATGTATTTGCAGTTCCGGGCAGAACCACCGATTCACAAAGTTCGGGGTGCAACAATTTAATAAAATACCAAAAAGCGCACATGCTAACTACCGCTTTAGATGTGCCTTATATTTTAAATTGGAAACTGGAAGAAGAAAAGAAACCCGCAATTCAAAAGCAGTTATTTGTTGAATTGGATGCTACTGAAAAAACAATTTACAACTACCTAAAAGAAAACGATACACAACAATTAGACACTATTGCCATAAATTGTAATCTGCCTATTTTTAAAATAGCTAGCGTGTTGTTAAATATGGAATTAAAAGGTGTGGTTCGCCCGTTGCCGGGGAAGTTGTTTGAGGTTATCTAAAATTACTGCGCAGGCAGGAATCTCATCAAAGAAACTACAAATTTCAATTCTATTTCGAGATTCAAACAATCAGATTCCTGCTTTCGCAGGAATTAGTATCCAACCTTTTCTCTAACGCGTTTTAAAACATCATCAGCTACCAATCTCGCTTTTTTAGCACCTAAAGCCAAAGCTTTGTCAACTTCTTGTAGATTGCTCATGTAATAGTTGTAGCGTTCGCGTTGTACTGCAAATTTTTCAACTATTAATTCAAACAAGGCTTGTTTAGCATGTCCGTAACCATAATTACCGTTTTCGTAATTGGCTTTCATGGTTTTTATTTGGTCTTCATTTGCCAGCAAACTATAAATAGCAAAACAGTTGCAGGTGCTCCAATCTTTAGGGTCTTCAAGTGGGGTGCTATCGGTTTGAATAGCCATCACTTGCTTGCGTAGTTTTTTATCGTCTAAAAATATATTGATGGTGTTGTCTCTACTTTTACTCATTTTCTCACCATCGGTACCTGGAATAAGCATGATGTTTTCTTCCACTTTTCCTTCAGGTAATACAAAAACCTCACCCATTTTTGCATGAAAACGAGATGCCACATCGCGAGTCATTTCAATGTGTTGTAATTGGTCTTTCCCTACCGGAATTATTTCAGCATCATACAATAAAATATCGGCAGCCATAAGCATGGGGTAGAAAAACAATCCAGAATTTACATCTTCCAATCTATCGGCTTTGTCTTTAAAACTATGCGCCAATGTTAAACGTTGGTAGGGAAAAAAACAGCTTAAATACCAAGACAACTCTGTTACTTGCGGAATATCACTTTGTCTGTAAAACACCGTTTTTTCTATATCTAACCCAAAAGCTAACCATGTAGCTGCTACCGAATAGGTGTTTTGCCTTAATGTTTCGGCATCTTTAATTTGGGTTAAAGTGTGCAAATTGGCAATAAACAAAAACGATTCGTTTTCAGGGCTGTTAGCCATTTTTATTGCAGGTATTAATGCGCCTAAAATGTTTCCTAAATGTGGTGTTCCTGTACTTTGTATGCCTGTTAGTATTCTTGCCATTTTTTTCATTCCCATGAAAATGGGAATCTAATTAATTGATTATACGTTTTTTTTAGAGGCTGTCTGAAAAGTGGGGTTCTATGTCATATTGAACATGTCGAAATATTTCAACTTGGTGATAATCAATATCGGTTTCGACAAGCTCAACCTGACAAATAAAACTTTATACACTTTTCAGGCAGCCTCTTATTAAGGCAAAGGTAATTTTTTTAATAGAATTGCTCAATACTATTATGTATTTTTGGGTGCGATGAAGCTTTTTAAATATCTATTCTGGATTTTGTACCGTATTTGGTTCTACATACTTGTAGCATTGCCAATACTTATATTGTTCCCCCTACTTTTAATTTCTATTTTGAAAGAATCGTGGTATCCGTTCTTTTTTAAGTTGGCTCGTTTATGGGCCAAAATAATTTTGATAGGTATGGGTTTTCATTGGAAAATTGAAAGCGAACAAACGCCCGAAAAGGGCAAAAGTTATATGTTTATTGCCAACCACACATCGATGACAGATATTATGCTCATGTTGGTTTCAATAAAAAATCCATTTGTTTTTGTTGGAAAAAAGGAGCTGACTAAAATTCCTTTATTTGGGTTTTTCTATAAGCGCACCTGTATTTTGGTGGATAGAAGTTCTGAAAAAAGTAGAAAGGCCGTTTTTTTAAGAGCACAAAAGCGATTGAAAACAGGTGTAAGTATTTGTATATTTCCTGAAGGCGGCGTTCCAGAAGAACATATTGCATTAGATGAATTTAAAGATGGTGCTTTTAGGTTGGCCATTAACCACCAAATCCCTATAGTACCCATAACGTTTGGAGATAATAAAAAACGTCTTTCATATACCTTTTTTAGTGGAGGTCCTGGAAAAATGCGTGTTAAAATCCATAAATTTTTAACTACTGAAGGGTTAGAAATTAAAGATACAAAGGCTTTAAATGAAGAAGCAAGACGTATTATTTTAAAACAATTACAAACTTTCAACAAATAAAAAAGACCACTCTGGGGAGAGCAGTCTTTTTCGGATATAGATTTTCGAGCTTAATGAAAATCAGTATCTAATAGATCTACCTAAAAACCTAAAATTTAATAGCGAATCCAGTATAAACACCAATAAAAAACGGTGTGAAATTACCAGAAGTATTGCTAAATGTGTTAATTTGATATTTAAACATAGGTTCTAAATTCAAGTCAATTTTTTTAGAAACCTGATAATTCAATCCCACACCAAAATTAGCACTATAGCTTACTTTATTTATATTGCTGGCTTCACCTAAAAAGGTACGTGTACCCGTTTCGGCTTCCGAATATATTTTATTATCACTTAAAAAGAAAGAACTAAAACCACCTATAAGGTTAACGCCAAATTTGTTGTTTACAAGTGCGTATTGAATTTCCAAAGGCACTTCAATATAAGCCAAAGCCTGATTGATAGTCGTATTGGTCGTTGTAAAATCTTCGGGTTTGGCACTTATGCTTTCACCACTAATTACCGAAATATTATCAGAAGCATCATTACTGCTAGTTGTATTTACATTTTGTAACGCACGTGTATTAGAGCTTATACCAACCGATTGGTAAACAACTACATTGTTGGTGTTATAACCTAAATTTACTTTATTGACACCCGAACGTACCCGTATTTTGTCGTTTACAACATAACTGGCAATTATACCGTAACTCATATTAACTTCACCAGTTTTAGAGTTGCTGTTAAATTGTGGGTCTATAGAAGAACCTTCGCCTAAACTGTTAAAATAAACAGGTGCTGCATTTGGAGTAATACGCCACTTGTTGGTATTTTTTTCTTTTTTAATAACATCTTTATTACTGTCTAAAGCTTCTTCAATAGAAAGTGAATTTTTATTTTCGGTTTTAGCAACAGCAGTATTGTCTTTTGATGTGTTATTAACTATTTCTTGAGCTTTTTCGGTGTTGATTAATGGGTCTTTAGTTTGAGGTGCTTCAGTGTTGTTGTTTCCAGTATTTTTAGCAACGGCTGAATTTATAGCGTTGTATTTTTCTTCGGAATTTGAAGCAACTGCATTGTTATTTGGGTTTTTAAAGCTGTTTTTTTCATTTGAAGATTTGTTAGAAGAACTTCCAGATTGCTTAGTATCATCATTTTTATTAATTGAAGATGGGTTTGAAGCTATGGATGTTTTTTGTGATGCATCATTTTTGTTAGAATTAGAAGGCGTTAAAACATCGTTCTTAGAAGCATTTTCTAAATTGCTTGGTGCAACATTGTCTTTTTCAACAGCAATTTTTGTGTTGTCTTCTAAATTATAGCTTCGTGTTTGGGTATCCTCGGTATCAACCGCTTTTACAGGATCGATGGTTTTTTCATTAAAAAAATACGAGCTACCAATGGTTAATAACAGTGCCAATAGTGCTGCAACACCTGCATACTGCCACCATATAGGTACGATGCGGCGTTTTTTCTTGTCTTGGTTAAGTTGTGCTTCAATGTTTTTCCAAACATTGTCGTTAGGAGCCACTTCAAAATCTTTAAAGTGTTCTTGAAATAACCGGTCTATGTGTTTTTTATCATTCATTTATAATGATTGTAAACTTTGTGTTGTTTTGTAATCTTCAATAGTTTGCTTCAAAATTTGTCTAGCACGCGCTAAATTTGATTTTGAAGTACCTATGTTTATATCTAGCATACTTGCTATGTCTCTGTGCGAATATCCGTCTAGTACATATAGGTTAAAAACCAATCGGTACCTGTCTGGCAATTCTTGTATGATTCGTAAAAGGTAATCGATGGATAATGTGTCTTCATCAATATCTATTTCAACCTCATCAATAATGTTTTCGTTTACAATTTCAAAAACCTTTTCGTTTCGATATTGCTGTAATACGGTATTTATAGTAACCCGCTTTAGCCAACCCTCAAACGAACCTTTATTTCCATATTGATCAATTTTTTTGAAAATTGTTAAAAATGCGTCTTGCAAATTATCTTCGGCTTCGGCATAACTACGTGAATACTTTAAGCACACAGCGAATAACTTACTCGAAAAGAGTTTGTACAATTCACTTTGTGCTTTAGTATCATTAATTTTACAACTTTCTATGAGTTGATCTAAACTCAAATTAATACGTATTAATTTATACCTAAACTACTCTACTACGGGTACTTCAATGGTTAAATATTGGTCTTCTCCATTGTCATCCTCACCTTGCCAAAACTTAAAAATGTAAGAACCGTTACCTGTAACTATAAAGTTAAAAGTAGCTTCTTCTGAAACATTATCCAAAGTTTCGCAATTATCATTTTCATAAACTAAAGTAATAGGCGCCACTGTGCGTTCATTTAAGTTTTTTGAATAATAAAATTCCTTAAAAACATGGCATGCTGTGGGTTTTAAATACGTAACCGTTATAGGGTATGTTTCTCCTAATGTAAATTCGCTAGGAATATCAACACTTTCTACCGGTAAAATTTCAAAGCTATAGTTAGTGTCGTTGTCTTTATCTATACTACACGAAACAAGTAAAACTAAAGCTAAACTTAGGGCAATTAACTTTTTCATTGTATTTCTTTTTATATGTAGATACATTTATAACCAAAAGGTTGCGTATTAAAACAAAAAAATCCCGATGTGTATCGGGATTTTTTTAAATTATTCTGAAGCAGAAGCGGCTTTGGCTATTTTTCTAACCTTGCCTTCAAGTTCGTCCATGAGTTCCGGATTGTCTTTTATGAGCGCTTTAACAGCATCTCTACCTTGTCCAAGTTTGGTTTCATCGTAGCTAAACCAAGAACCACTTTTCTTGATGATTTCGTTTTCAACGGCAATATCTAAAACTTCACCAACTTTACTGATGCCTTCTCCGTACATAATATCGAATTCAGCCGTTTTAAATGGTGGCGCCACTTTGTTTTTAACCACTTTTACACGGGTTTTGTTACCTGTAACATTACCGTCGGTTTCTTTAATTTGCGTAGAACGACGGATGTCCAAACGAACCGATGCGTAAAACTTTAAAGCGTTACCACCTGTAGTAGTTTCTGGGTTACCGAACATCACCCCAATTTTTTCACGCAATTGGTTAATGAATATTACGGTACAGTTTGTTTTACTTATTGAAGCGGTAAGCTTTCTAAGGGCTTGCGACATTAAACGCGCATGTAAACCCATTTTAGAATCGCCCATTTCACCTTCAATTTCACTTTTTGGTGTTAACGCAGCTACAGAATCTATTACTACAATATCAATAGCACCCGAGCGGATTAAATTGTCGGCAATTTCTAAAGCCTGTTCACCGTTATCTGGTTGCGAGATAATTAGGTTTTCTAAATCTACACCTAATTTTTCAGCATAAAATCTATCAAAAGCATGTTCAGCATCAATAAAAGCGGCAATACCACCAGCTTTTTGCGCTTCAGCAATAGCATGTAAAGTAAGGGTTGTTTTTCCTGAAGATTCCGGTCCGTAAATTTCAATGACACGTCCGCGTGGATATCCGCCAACGCCTAAGGCAATATCCAAACCAAGAGACCCCGATGAAATAGCATCAACATCCACAACCGCTTGGTCGCTCATTTTCATTACAGTACCTTTTCCGTAGGCCTTGTCTAATTTATCTAATGTAAGTTTTAGTGCTTTTAATTTAGCTTCTTTTTCGCTGCTCATTTTTATTTTTATTTTCTGGAGTAATGGATGCTAAAATACTATAAGTTTCGTCATCTTACAATTTTATAACGCAACCTTTATGAACATTTTGCATCTACTATTAAATAGTTGGGAAGATATTGCTATGAAACAAATATTAAGAATGCTTTAAACGCAGACTAACTCAAATTATTCTTAGGAAGCACCTGTTTTATAGATAGGTGCTTTTTTTGTGAATATTGTGCTAGTTTTTTTAAAAATTGTACCTTTGCCCCTTAAAATAATCTTTAACCTTAAAACATTAGTATAGCATGCAACTGTACAATAAATTAAGCGCAAAAGAAAGAGCCGAATTAATAGACCAAGCAGGAAAAAAACGCTTGACACTTTCTTTTTATCAGTACGCTAAAATTGAAAATCCACAAATTTTTAGAGACCATTTATTTTTAACCTGGGACGCTTTAGAGGTGTTGGGTAGAATTTATGTAGCTCACGAAGGTATTAACGGGCAACTCTCTTTGCCTGCCGACCGATTTAATGAATTTAAAGAACACTTAGATAGCATCGATTTTCTAAAAGGAATCCGATTGAATATCGCTATTGAACAAGATAACAAGTCGTTTTTAAAGCTAAAAGTGAAAGTTCGTAACAAAATTGTTGCCGATGGTTTAAATGATGATACGTTTGACGTAACCAACAAAGGGATTCATTTGGCAGCGGAAGATTTCAACAAATTTATTGAAGATGAAAATACCGTATTGGTGGATATGCGAAACCATTACGAAAGTGAAATTGGCCATTTTAAAAATGCCATTACACCCGATGTGGATACGTTTAGAGATTCCTTAGATATTATTGAAGCAGACTTAAAAGACCACAAAGAAGATAAAAATTTGGTAATGTATTGCACCGGTGGTATTCGTTGCGAAAAAGCCAGTGCCTACTTTAAGCATAAAGGTTTTAAAAACGTGTACCAATTAGAAGGCGGCATTATTGAATACACCAGACAAGTAAATGAACAAAAATTAGAGAATAAATTTTTAGGAAAAAACTTTGTGTTTGATGACAGACGTGCTGAAAAAATAAGCGATGATGTTATAGCTAATTGCCACCAATGTGGAGAACCTTTTGATGTGCATACCAATTGCGCCAATGAAGCTTGCCATTTGCTATTTATTCAATGTCCAAAATGCAAGGAAGACATGGAAAATTGCTGTTCCACAACTTGTATGGAGATAAACCGTTTGCCTTATGAAGAACAGAAGGAACTGCGTAAAGGACAGGGCAATAGCAATGACATCTTTAAAAAAGGGCGTGCAGACCATTTGCCGCATAAAAAGGATTTAAGAAATATTTTTGATCATTTTCAGAAGCAAAACAAGTAGTTTTTTTATTTGAAATACGATCTTAAAAATTCTTTGCTTTAAGTCTTTAGAATAATCTTATCTTTACGTTTTAAAAGAATTATGAACCTTCTTCCGGTGAAGCTCTGGCTTTAGTCGGAATCAATATATAAAAACTTATGGCTTGTAACAGTTGTTCAACTGGAAAAGACGGTCAACCAAAAGGATGTAAAAATAATGGCACATGCGGAACAGATAGTTGTAATAAACTAACCGTGTTCGATTGGCTTGCCAACATGGCGCTTCCTAACGGAGAAAAACCGTTTAATTGGGTTGAAGTCCGTTTTAAAAATGGTAGAAAAGAATACTATCACAATACCGAAAATTTAACATTAAGTATTGGCGATATTGTAGCTACACAAGCACAATCTGGTCATGATATAGGGATGGTTACCCTTTCGGGGGAATTGGTGCGTATTCAAATGAAGCGTAAAAACATTTCAGAAACTCCCGAAGAAATTCTAAAAATTTACAGAAAAGCAAGTCAAAAAGATATTGATATTTGGAAAGAAGCCCGCGAAAAAGAAGAACCTATGAAGGTGCGTGCGCGTCAATTCGCCATCGATTTAAAGTTGCAAATGAAAATTTCTGATATCGAATTTCAAGGCGATGCCAGTAAAGCCACTTTTTATTACACCGCTGAAGAACGCGTAGATTTTAGAGAGCTTATTAAAGTATTTGCACGCGAGTTTAGAACCCGAATTGAGATGAAACAAGTTGGCTTTCGTCAAGAAGCTTCAAGACTTGGTGGCATTGGGTCTTGTGGGCGGGAATTATGTTGTTCTACATGGTTAACAGATTTCCGTTCGGTAAGTACATCGGCAGCCCGTTACCAGCAATTATCGTTAAACCCGTTAAAACTAGCAGGGCAATGTGGTAAACTAAAATGTTGTTTAAATTATGAGTTGGATAGCTATTTAGACGCACTTAAAGGCTTTCCTAAAACAGAAATAAAACTTCAAACCGAAAAAGGTACCGCCGTGTGCCAAAAAACCGATATTTTCAAAGGGCATATGTGGTATGCTTACGAAGGTGAATGGGCAAATTGGCATACAATAACCAATGTACAAGCGAACGAAATTATAGCCTTAAACAAGAAAAACCAAAAGGTTGCTAGTTTAGAAGAATATGCAGTAGAACTTACTCAAGATACTAAAGCCGAATTTGAAAACGTTGTAGGTCAAGATAGTTTAACACGTTTTGATAGTCCAAAACCTAATAAAAAACGTAAAAACAATAAACGTAAAGCAAATCAAGGAAACAATAAAAACACAGCACCCGAAGCTAATACGAATACAAAGCAAGCTCAAGGTGCTAAGAAAAACAATAACAGAAACAAAAAAAATAGAAATAAACCTCAAAACACTAAAAATGTTGAGAAATAGTGCGCCTTTGTTTTTTTTGATAGTTTTTTTTGTGTTTACATCTTGTGACCCCAATCGTGTTTTTGATGTATATCAACCCATAGCAAATAAATGGCATAAGGATTCTGTTGTTAGTTTTAATATTAAAGCACCAGACTCTATAAACGCCTACAATTTGTTCGTTAATTTAAGAAATACAAATGCTTACAAATACAACAATTTGTTTTTAATTGTTGAAATGGTTTTTCCGCATGGAAAAACAGTTAAAGATACCTTAGAATATAAAATGGCCGACCCTACAGGAAAGCTTTTAGGCACTGGAGTAACCGATATAAAAGAAAACAAACTTTGGTATAAAGAACAGGTTGTTTTTAAGGAAAAAGGAGAATATATGGTTAATATCCAACATGCTATGCGGGAAAACGGAAAAGTAAATGGTGTTGTTGAGCTTGAAGGGATTACCGATGTCGGTTTTAGAATTGAAAAACCAGAGAAAAAATAAAGTAATAATTGTTACACTAAGCCCAGTCGAAGTGTTTTAATCATAGTACATGGCAACAAAAAAACAAGCACCAGAAACTCAAGACTTTTCTAAATATATCCGTTGGTTTTGGATGTTATTTTCAGGAGGTATCCTATTCGCAATATTAATTTTCTTATTAGCTTCTTGGGGTCTTTTTGGTGAGATGCCCGACCATACCATCCTAGAAAATCCAAAAACAAATTTAGCGGCCGAAATTATTTCTTCTGACGGAAAAACGCTTGGTAAATTCTATTTAAATGATAATAGAACACCGGTAGAGTATGAAGAATTGCCACAACATTTAATAGATGCCTTAATTGCTACTGAAGATGCGCGTTTTCATAAACACTCAGGGATTGATGCTGTTGGAACCTTACGAGCCATCGTAAAAATGGGTAGTGGCGGTGGTGCCAGTACCATATCGCAACAATTAGCAAAACAATTGTTTCACGGTGAAGGTTCAAAAAATAAAGCGGGCAGACTTACCCAAAAAATAAAAGAATGGATTATTGCCACTCGTTTAGAACGTCAATATACCAAAGAAGAAATAATTGCACAGTATTTTAATATTTACGACTTTTTAAACAATGCCGATGGTATTAGAAGTGCCGCTAGAATTTATTTTGGAAAAGAGCCTAAAGATTTAGATTTAAAAGAATCTGCCATGTTAGTGGGGATGTTTCAAAACTCTTCATTTTTCAATCCAAGAAAGCGTCCAGAGCTTACACTTCAAAGAAGAAATGTAGTGTTGGCACAAATGGAAAAGTATGATTTTATTGATGAAAAAGTAAAAGATTCACTTCAAAAAACACCACTGGATTTAAACTATTCGCCAGAATCCCATCGCGAAGGACTAGCAACCTATTTTAGAACCTATTTAGATGGTTTTATGAAAGATTGGATAAAAAACAATCCGAAGCCAGATGGCACTAAATGGAATTTATATAATGATGGTTTAAAAATTCATACTACTATCGATTATAGAATGCAGTTATATGCTGAAAATGCGGTGCAGCAACACATGTCTAGGTTGCAAGCCGAATTTTTTAAACAAAATACACCCGAAAGAAACGCGACAGCACCATTTATAGACTTATCCAAAGAAGAAATACAATCTTTGTTAAAGAGCTCCATGAAACAATCGGAGCGTTGGAGGAAGATGAAATACGATTTAGGTAAGTCCGATAAAGAAATAGAGGCATCGTTTTACAAACCTACAGAAATGTCAATTTTCGCTTGGAAAAAAGGAAAAGCCACCGAAATAGATACTACAATGAAGCCTATAGATTCCATTCGCTATTACAAAACGTTTTTACGTACAGGCATGATGTCTATGGATCCTCAAACAGGGCATGTAAAAGCTTGGGTTGGCGGTATTAATTACAGACATTTTCAATACGATATGGTGAAACAAGGGAAGCGTCAAGTAGGTTCTACCTTCAAACCTTTTGTTTATGCAGCAGCTATAGACCAATTGCATTATTCACCTTGCGATGTATTTCCAGATACTCCTTTCTGTATAGAAAAAGGCAAATATGGAAATGTAGAAGATTGGTGTCCTAAAAATTCCGGAGGCGATTATGGCGGAACAAGAACGTTAAAAGATGCCTTAGCAAACTCTGTAAACACCATTACAGCCAGATTAATGGATAAAGTAGGGCCGCGACCTGTAATTGATTTGGTCGAAAAATTAGGAGTGGAGTCTGATATTCCTGCGGTACCATCCATTGCATTGGGAACTGCCGATTTAAGCGTATACGAAATGGTAGGAGCTTATGCAGCCTTTGCCAACAAAGGAGTGTATACAAAACCCGTAATGGTAACCACGATTGAAGATAAAAACGGAACTGTATTGTATCAATTCAAGCCTGAAACACGTGATGTTCTTGGTGAAGAAGAAGCTTATGTAACCGTTAAGCTTTTAGAAGGTGTTACACAGTTTGGTTCTGGTGCAAGGTTAAGAAGAACTGGAGAACCTTATGGTATTTATAAAGAAATTATAACAGGATTCCCATATGGGTTTACAAACCCCATTGCAGGTAAAACAGGAACGACCCAAAACCAAAGTGATGGTTGGTTTATGGGCATGGTGCCAAATTTGGTAACAGGTGTTTGGGTTGGAGCAGAAGATAGGGCGGCTCATTTTAGGTCTATTGCATATGGGCAAGGAGCTTCTATGGCATTACCTATTTGGGCTTTATACATGAAAAGCTGCCTTGAAGATAAAACTTTAGATGTATCAACCGGTAATTTTCAGGCACCACTTAACCTTTCCATTAATGTAGATTGTTCGAAAAGTTCAGGGAATTATGTTGAAGGTGGAAATTCTGGAAGTACACCAGATGATTTGAATTTTTAGTTATATATATTGATAAATAAAATTGCGAAGCCATTCTTTTTTGAATGGCTTTTTTATTTCGTATTTTTAGTGAAGAAAAACTTTTATAATGATCAATAAGAAAGTATCTAATGTAGAAGAAGCACTTAATGGTGTTGAAAGCAACATGACTTTTATGCTTGGTGGTTTTGGGTTAAGCGGTATCCCAGAAAACGCCATTTCTCAGTTAGTAAAACTTGGTGTAAACGGGTTAACCTGTATCTCCAATAATGCGGGTGTTGACGATTTTGGATTGGGCTTACTCCTCCAAAAGCGTCAAATAAAAAAAATGGTTTCCTCCTATGTGGGTGAAAATGATGAGTTTGAACGCCAAATGCTCTCTGGCGAATTGGATGTTGAGTTAATTCCGCAAGGTACTTTAGCTGAACGTTGCAGAGCAGCGCAAGCAGGTTTTCCTGCTATTTACACACCTGCAGGCTATGGAACTGAGGTTTCCGTAGGAAAGGAAACCCGTGAATTTGATGGTAAAATGTATGTGTTAGAGCATGCTTTTAAAGCAGATTTTGCCTTTGTAAAAGCTTGGAAAGGCGATGCGGCTGGCAATTTAATTTTTAAAGGAACTGCTAGAAATTTTAATCCTGTGATGTGTGGTGCAGCAAAAATAACAGTTGCCGAAGTAGAAGAACTTGTGTCTTTGGGAAGTTTAGATCCCAATCAAATTCATATTCCAGGAATTTTTGTACAGCGTATTTTCCAAGGTGAAAATTATGAAAAACGTATTGAGCAACGAACTGTTAGACAAAGAGGTTAAAGTGTTTGTCATTCCTGCGAAGGCAGGAATCCACTTTAAGATATAAAAATTTCAATTAAAAAGATTCCTGCTTTCGCAGGAATGACAAAATTATGTTAGACAAAATAGGCATAGCAAAACGAATCGCTAAAGAAGTGAAAAATGGTTACTACGTAAACCTCGGTATAGGTATTCCGACCTTGGTTGCAAACTATGTTCGTGATGATATTGAAGTAGAATTTCAAAGTGAAAATGGTGTTTTAGGCATGGGGCCTTTTCCTTTTGAAGGGGAAGAAGATGCCGATGTTATCAATGCAGGCAAACAAACCATTACAACACTACCTGGAGCGAGCTTTTTCGACTCCGCTTTAAGCTTTTCAATGATTCGGGGCAAACATGTAGACTTAACTATTTTGGGAGCCATGGAAGTAGCTGAAAATGGCGATATAGCCAATTGGAAAATACCCGGAAAAATGGTTAAAGGCATGGGTGGCGCCATGGATTTAGTGGCCAGTGCAGAAAATATCATTGTTGCCATGATGCACACCAACAAAGCAGGCGAGTCTAAATTGCTTAAAAAATGTACGTTACCATTAACGGGTGTTGGTTGTGTTAAAAAAATTGTCACCAATTTAGCCGTTATTGAAGTGACCAAACAAGGTTTTAAACTATTAGAACGTGCTCCGGGGATTTCGGTAGATGAAATTAAGAAAGCTACCGAAGGTACTTTAATTATTGAAGGCGATATTCCTGAAATGATTATTTAAATTTTTTGTGAAGAGGTGGGCATTTAAAATACTTTACAAGCGATAAAATCCGTTGAAAATCGATTAAATGTTAAAAATTTGAACACTTAATCGATTTTTTGTGTTTTTTAACTGATATATTGAAATTTTATTTCATATTAGCAGTACCCAAAGAAACCAAACAAAATAATAGATTTCCCCAAATCTACCATAAACTTGAAGCCTATGAATTTTGCAACAAATCTACCTGAACAACCTACATTAAATGAAAGTAAATTCAAGGAAACTGTTCGCGAGAATTTACAATTTTTAAGAAGTTTATTGTATTTAACTAAGAAAATTTTTATGCTATAATCCTTTAGGGATGGCGTCAATTAATTTTTTAGTATAGTCTGTTTTGGGCGATGCGTAAATGATATCTGCATCGTCCAATTCTTCTATTTTCCCCTTATTCATTACCAATAATTGGTCACTCATATATTTTACAACTGCCAAATCGTGCGATATAAAAATATAGGTAAAACCAAACGTTTCTTTAAGGGCGTTTAATAAGTTTAAAACCTGCGCCTGCACTGATATATCCAATGCTGACACCGACTCATCACACACTATCAATTTAGGTTGTAGAGCAATGGTTCTAGCTATACCAATACGTTGGCGTTGTCCGCCCGAAAACTCATGCGGATAACGGTTAAAATAATCTTCAGATAAACCTACTTTATTTAAAATTTCAATGGTTTTTTCTTTGCGTTCTGTATCATTATTATAAAGTTTATGTACTATCATGGGTTCCATAATAGCTTCACCCACAGGAATTCTCGGATTTAATGATGAATACGGATCTTGGAAAATAATTTGAATGTCTTTCCTTAGTTTTTTAATTTCTGCTTTTGAAAGCTTTGTGATATCAATACCTTTGTATAAAATTTGTCCAGCGGTGGCTTTATCCAACTGAAGGATGGCATTTCCTAAGGTCGATTTTCCACAACCCGATTCGCCTACCAAGCCCAAGGTTTCGCCTTCATATAATTTAAAACTCACATCGTTAACGGCTTTAAACGATTGTGGTTTTGTAAACCAACCCGATTTTGAAATATATTCTTTTTCAACATTTATAACTTCTAATAAAGGCGGTTTGCTGTATAGTTTTTTGTGATTTAATTGGCGCTCTTCTTGTGTTATAATTTCGTGTTTGGTGGTATTTTCCAAATAATCTTTAATAGTTGGCAATATTTTTAAGCGTGTTTTTAATGATGGACGCGAATTAATAAGTGCCTTCGTATAATTATGTTGAGGTGTTTTAAATATGGTTGAAACAGCGCCTTGTTCTACAATATCACCTTTATACATAACCAATACGCGGTTTGCTATTTCTGATATTAAAGACAAATCGTGGGTAATAAAAATAATGCTCATTTGGGTTTCAACTTGCAGTTCTTTTAGCAATTGAATGATGTTTTTTTGAACCGTAACATCCAAAGCTGTTGTAGGTTCATCGGCAATTAAAATATCGGGTTTGCAGCTAATGGCCATTGCAATCATAACCCGTTGCTTTTGTCCGCCCGAAATTTCATGTGGGTATGCATCGTAAACACGCTTAACATCAGGAAGTTTTACTTTTTCAAAAAGCGAAAGGGTTTCTATTTTTGCTTCTTGTTTTGATAATTTGGTGTGTTGTAATAGTATTTCCTGAACTTGCTTTCCGCAGGTCATGGATGGGTTTAAAGAACTCATGGGTTCCTGAAAAATCATCGCTATTTTTTTGCCTCTTATATTTTGGAATGCTTTTGATGAAAGTGTGGTTAAATCTTCATCCTTATATACAATACTTCCCGAGGTGATTTTTGAAATTTTCTTTGGAAGCAGGCCTAATATGGCGAGTGAAGACACCGATTTTCCAGAGCCCGATTCACCTACAATTCCTAATATTTCATTTTGGTTTAAATGATAGGAAATGTTATGGATCACTTCGTTTTCTCCGAAGGAAATAGAAAGGTTGTTGATCGATAAGATGGTGTTTTGAGGCATTTGCAAATAAATAGTATGGTTGCTTTTTTTATTTTAAGAAGACCTCACAGGTTTTCAAAACCTGTGAGGTCTAATTATATATGAATAATTTCGTCTTCGGTTAAAAGGTCATCACCACGTAAACGTAAAAATATTTGAGCCACGGCAATGGTGTCTTTTTCACAATAAATAATAATGCGGTCAACTTCATTTTCTTCATAATACACCCTATAAACCTCGCTGCCATCAATATCATCTTTTGGTGATGGAATGCCTAACACATTGGTTAATAATTTTAAGGATGTATAAGATTTATAATCGCCAAATTTCCACAATTCTAAGGTGTCTAAATGCGGAATTTCCCAAGGTTTTTTTCCAAAAAGGTTGAGTTTATATGGTAATTCAATGTTATTGATTATCATACGTCGGGCAATGTACGGAAAATCGAATTCCTTACCATTGTGCGCACAAAGTAAATGTTTTGTTTCACTAAAATGCGAAATGAGCAAGTTTTTAAAATCTTTTAAAATTTTAACTTCATCACCATAAAATGAGGTCACTCTAAAGTTCCTCATATCGCCACGTAAGGTAAAATAACCCACCGAAATACATACTATTTTCCCAAATTCAGCCCAAATGCCTGCACGTTCGTAAAAATCTTCGGCCGTTTCATCGTCCTTTCTTTGGTATTTCGATTTGTGTTCCCACAACGCTTGTTTTGTTTCATCTAATTCAGAAAAATATTGAACTTCTGGTACGGTTTCAATATCTAGAAATAAGATGTTTTCTAAATGGAGCTTCGAAATCATTTTTCAAGCATTTTATAAGCTTCTTCAATATAAACTGTAATGTCATTGGTAAATTGCCCCACATCTTGGTCGGGCGATTTTCTATGTCCTAAACGCACAATAATCACGTTATCGTTAGGTTCTACAATAACGTATTGTCCAAGGTGACCGCGCATCATAAAAAAATGTTTGTCACCAATATCTTTTAGCCACCAACCGTAACCGTATTGCGGACTTTCCTTAAAACGTGGTGTGATGGATTTTGCAACAAAGGCCGAATCCAATAATTGTTTACCGTTCCATTTGCCGTGGTCTTTATAGAGTTTCCCAAAGCGCGCAAAATCCCTAGCGTTGCTGGAAATACAGCAAAATGCTTTTGCTAAACGGTGTTTGCCATCATCCAATTGCCAAAGTGCATCCTCGGTAGCACCCATAGGTTCCCAGAAACTTTCAGAAAGGTAATTGGCTAACGATTTCCCCGTTGCTTTTTGAATAACCATTCCCAAAAGCTGTGTGTCGCCACTTAAATATTTAAATTTTTTACCGGGTGTTTCTACTATTTTTTGGTTTAACATGGTTTCAGCTAAATCATCGTCGTAATTAGCTCTAGCAGTAATGGAAAATGGGCCTGTATAATCTTCAACCCAATCTAGACCAGAAGCCATAGAAGCTAAATCGCCCACCGTTGTTTTGGCATCCTTATATTCTGGGTAAAAATCGCTTAAGGGTTGGTCTAAACTTTTAATATAGCCTTCCATAATGGCTTTACCTAGCAAGGAGGTTGTAATGCTTTTTGCCATGGAAAACGAGTTGGTTTTGGAATCATTACTAAATCCATTATAATAATTTTCAAACCAAATACTATCGTTTTTTATAATGAGGTAAGCAATGGTGCCCCAATCTTTATGTACTTCAGAAAGTTTTTTGGTTTCTTTGACACTGTTATATGCTTTGTGGTAAGGCCAAGGATTGGTATGGGTTCCTTTTTTAATGGTATCATTTTCAAAATAGGGGTAATCATCTATAAAAGCCGTATTGTGACCCGTAAAATAAACCACACGAACCCCTTTTAAAATATAGCTATAATCGAAAACATAAAGCAGAATTATAATGACTCCTATTGTAATAAGAAACCATTTAAGGAGTTTTTTTAAGAATTTCATATATTTTTATTGTTTTTTAAGATCATATGGTACATCCAGAGAATCATTTACATTGCTGGAACATGATTTGATCATGGATGTTTTATGTAAGTACGTTTAGTTGAATTAAATATAGGAAATATTTTATGTATTTCTAATTTGCGACTAAAATAAAGATTGTTGCTTAAAAGGGCTTTCATGCTCCAACAACCATTGCTTGCGGTGTAAGCCCCCGGCGTAACCTGTTAAACTACCATCGGTACCAATAACACGGTGGCACGGAACGATAATCCATAACGGATTTTTACCATTGGCACTAGCAACGGCTCGAATGGCTTTTACATCGCCCAATTGTTTAGAAAGTTCTAAATAAGAAATGGTTTTTCCATAAGGAATTTGCTCCAACTGTTTCCACACTTGTTTTTGAAAATCGGTACCTTCAGGATTTAATTTAAGGTCGAATTGTGTGCGAGATCCTTCAAAATATTCGTTAAGTTGAAACACGCAATCTTCCAATTCAACAGGAATGATATCAGTTATTTTTTCTTCGGAATTAAGCACAATCACTGAAGTAATACCTTCCTCATCACCAACGATTTTGGTAAAACCCAAAGGCGATTTGATGATGCAGGTTTCCATTATTTTTGGTCTTCAGATTTAGAATTGTCTTCATCATTAATCATCCCCAGGCGTTTGGCGCGTTGTTCCCAACTTTTTCGGGCTTGCAGTTGTAAGTCTTCCACATTATCACTTTCATCCATAATTTCCAACCCAAGAAGTGTTTCAATAACATCTTCCATGGTTACCAACCCTGATACTGTACCATATTCATCAACCACCAATGCCATGTGGTTTTTACTTTCTACCAATTTCTCAAATAGCGTAGGGAGGGGAAGTTTTCTTTCTACAATAATGATGTTCCTTCTAATATCGGCTAAGGTTCTTTCATCATGATCTAGCGCCATTTCTTTGTAAACATCATCTTTTAAAACCAATCCTGTAATATTATCAGGGTTCTCTGAATAAATGGGTATTCGTGAAACACGTAGGTTTTGATTTTTTTCGAAAAAGGTTTTTACCGAAGTATTTTCATCTTCTGATACCATAATGGTTCTTGGTGTCATGATGTCTTTTGCAAAAATCTTCTTGAAATTGATAAGGTTTTTAATCACCTTGCTTTCCGATTCTTGAAAAACCCCTTCTTCATGGGCAATATCTGCCATAGCTAAAAAACTATCACGACTTACGGTACTTACATGGGCATTTTTTCCACCAATTAATTTTGTTGTTAACTGCAACAACCAAAGAATGCCTGTATATTTTAAAGGAAAGATAAGAACATTGAGCGCTTTTGCCGTAAAGTTTGCCAAACCTTTCCAATAGGTAGCTCCAATGGTTTTAGGGATGATTTCCGAAAGCACCAAAATTAGAAACGTCATAACAGCCGATACAATCATGATGGCATTGTCTCCATTTCCAAAAACTATTTCTGCTTGTACACCAACCAAAATGGCACCAACAGTGTGCGCTATGGTGTTTAGCGTAAGAATGGCAATAAGTGGTTTGTCAACATCCTTTTTTAGGGCATCTAAAGTTGTTGCATAGCCTCTGCCTTCTTTCTTTTTTATGTTAATAAAAGTGGGTGTTACACATAATAAAACTGCTTCCAAAATGGAACAGAGAAATGAAAAAAAGATGGATATAATGGCGTAAATAATAAGAAGCGTCATCTGCGTAAGGTTTTTGCTAATTTAAGAATATTATGTTTTATTCTTTTAAAATTTAAGAAGGGTTGTTGAATATACTTAGGACTCCTCTAATATGATACTCGTATTGGGAACACCATATTGAGAAATTCGTTCAATGAAGGTAACCAAATCTTTATGACCCTTAAAAAAGGCTAAGATTTGTAAGCGGTCTTCACCAGTAATTCTGTCACAGCGTTGTACTTCTTCTAAATTTATGATTTGTTTGTAAGCGGTTCTTAAGGTGCTTGATTGATGGATTTTTAGAACGATATATGCTTTGGTTGTAATGCCAAATTCTTTATAATTTAATTGTAAAGAATAACCTTGAATAATACCTTTTTCTTCCAGTTGTTTAACGCGTTTACCAACTGCAGGAGCTGATAAATCAACGCTTTTTCCAATTGTGGCGAATGCTTCACGAGCATTTTTTTGAAGCATGTCTATGATTTTAATATCAATATCATCCATTTTGAATCGAAAGTATAATTGTATTTATTGGAACTAATCAAAATTAAATATAATAAAACATTTTCGATTAATAACCAAATGATCAATTATTGATTCAGGAGTCTAACAACATCTTTAGCAAAATAACTCGCAATTACATCGGCTCCAGCTCGTTTTATGGAAGTAATTTGTTCCATCATAACGGCATCATGGTCTAGCCAACCTTTTTCGGCAGCGGCTTTTAACATGGCGTATTCACCAGAAACCTGATATACTGCAACGGGAACATCTACTGCGTTTTTAATTTCGCGAACAATGTCTAAATAGCATAAGCCTGGTTTTACCATGACAATATCAGCACCTTCGTCAATATCCATTTCGGTTTCCCGTATGGCTTCAAAACGGTTGGCATAATCCATTTGATAGGTTTTTTTGTCCTTTGGAATATCCATCATATCTACAGGGGCAGAATCTAAAGCATCTCTAAACGGACCATAAAAAGCGGAGGCATATTTAGCCGAATAACTCATAATGCCTGTGTTGATATAGCCTTCATCTTCCAAAGCTTCACGAATGGTTAAAATACGACCGTCCATCATATCGCTAGGTGCTACAAAATCGGCACCAGCTTTGGCATGAGAAATGCTCATTTCTGCTAAAACATCGGCAGTTTCATCGTTCAAAATGATGCCTTTTTCAATGATGCCATCATGTCCATAAATTGAATACGGGTCGAGAGCCACATCGGTCATTACTAACATATCAGGGCACACATTTTTTACGGTTTTAATCGCACGTTGCATGAGTCCTTTTGGGTTTAAGGCTTCTTTTCCTTTATTGTCTTTTAAGTTGTCTGGTACCTTTACAAACAGTAACACCGATTTTAAACCCATGCTCCAAAGTTCCTTAACTTCTTTTTCCAATAAATCTAAACTGTAACGATAGTAATTTGGCATGGAAGGGATTTCATCCTTCACTCCTTTTCCTTCCACTACAAAAAGGGGCACTAAAAAATCGTTTGGAGTAATGATGGTTTCTCGAACTAAACTTCTTATAGATTCGTTGGTTCTTAATCGTCTGTTTCTTCTTAAAGGATACATTGTTTTTCTATATTTGATTAAAAGATAAAAATACTAATTCTTTATATGCCCTTTAAAAAACTAGAATTTATTTTTCCTTGGCGAAGTTATCAAGAAAAATTCATAAATAATATTAATAAGCATATTGATGACAATCATTTGCACGTTGTTGCACCACCTGGTTCTGGAAAAACAATTTTAGGTATTGAAATTATAAGACAAGTTGGAAAAAGGACTTTAGTTTTGGCTCCGACTCTCACGGTTAGAAACCAGTGGGAAAACAGATTGCAAACGTTTTTTATAAAGGATGGATTATTTGTCGACTTTTCCTTTGATATAAATAACCCAAAAGGAGTCACCTTCTGTACTTACCAATCGTTACACTCATTTTTTAAAAAATTTGAAAACAAAGCAGATTATTATGCTTTTTTTGAGCGTGAAAACATTGAAGCTATCGTTTTAGACGAAGCCCATCATTTAAAAAATGAATGGTGGAAATGTTTGATTGAATTAAAACAAATAAATAGTTTAACCATCGTTGCATTAACAGCTACGCCGCCTTACGATAGTGATGCATTAGAAGTTTCAAAATATTTTAATTTATGTGGTGAAATTGATGAAGAAATTGCTGTTCCTGAACTTGTGAAGGAAGGCGATTTATGCCCTCACCAAGATTTTGTTTATTTTTCGAAACCAGAAGATAAAGAGATTAATTTCATTTTTGAATATAGAATGAGAATCTCTGATTTTCTAGATGAATTGAAGCAAAATAGAGTCTTTACAGCATTTTTAAACAATCACCGATTTTTAAAATCAACCGAAACGTGTCTGAATGAAATTTATAGTAATCCTGAATATTTTTCAGCTATTTTAATTTTTTTGAACGCTGTTAATCAAGAAATTTCCAAAGAGAAATTATACATTTTAGGTTTTGAAAAAAAGGAAAAGGTGGAGTTTCCCGTTTTTACAAATGGTTGGGCTGAGGTTTTGTTTCAAAATTTAATTGTCTCAGATAGACTTAATTTAATTAAAAATGAGTTGTTTTTAAATGATTTGGAAACGAAATTAAGACGATTAAATATATTTGAAAACAAGAAAGTGGATTTAGTTGGTGATAATCAATTGTATCGTTCATTATCCAATAGTCCAAGTAAACTTAAAAGCATTGTTGCCATTATTTCAAATGAATATAAAAATTTAAAATCCGATTTACGAGCCGTAGTTTTAACCGATTATATTAAAAAAGAGTTTAAAGCAACAGCAGATAAAGATGTTAATTTAATAGACAGACTTGGTGTTATTCCCATTTTTCAACATCTAAGAACAAATGCGATTCCTAAAAAAGAAATTGCTGTGTTAACGGGAACTTTGGTTATTATTCATAAAAGTACCATTGAAGCCTTTGAGCAGATTGAACCTTTTGAAAAACATAGTTTTATTCCTTTTGAAACCGATTTAGAATATGTAGAAATAGTTCTAAAAGTTGGTGTAAATCATTTAGTGAATACCATTACTAAATTGTTTGAATTAGGAGAAATTAAAATTCTTATTGGCACAAAATCGCTTTTAGGTGAAGGTTGGGATGCGCCTTCCATAAACACATTGGTATTGGCGTCGTTTGTTGGTTCTTATGTGTCTTCTAACCAAATGCGTGGGCGTGCTATTCGAACACAAAAAGGAAATTTACATAAAACAGGAAATATTTGGCATTTGGTGTGTTTAGACCCAACAGATTCTAAAGGAGGGAAAGATATAGAAACTTTAACTAGAAGGTTTGATGCCTTTGTAGGGGTCTCAAATTCTGAAGATGATTATATTGAAAGCGGCATTAGCAGATTGAATTTGCCAACTAATTACGCCGATGTAACTATCGAATCTTTAAATGAACAAACTTTAAGTCAATCTAAAAAGCGCGAAAATTTAAAAAATAAGTGGAAACATGCCATAGGAAAAGGCACAGGTATTTCTAGAGAAATAAAACAAAATTATCTAGGAAAAGAACCGTACGACATTGAAAAAAATCAAGTTTTTAATGATGTGGTACGCTATAGCTTTTTAGAATTATCGGTAGCCCTTTCGTTTTTTTTACCTCAATTTTTAGTGAAAAACCTCAATGTTTTATTAACTAATGGTGTTATGGCTTTCATATATTCCTTATTAACAGCTTTAGGTTTGACTTTTGGATGGAAAACTTATAAATCAATAAAAAATTATATTCAATTTGGTTTGTTGCACAAAGATTTGAATAAGATTTCAAAAGCACTTTTAGACACGATGTATGATTTAAATTTAGTATCAACCAATAAGGATAAAATTTTTCTGAGTACAGATATTTTGCCAAAAGGAGAAGTTGTATGTGCGATTAAGGGTGCAAGTGAAATGGAAAGTGCACTTTTTATAAATTCCATTCAAGAAATTATTGAACCTATTAAAAACCCGAGATACTTAATTGTTAAAACGAATTGGTTTCGAAAAAACTTTGATATTCAAAATTATTATTCAGTTCCAGAATTGTTTGGCGATAAAAAGAAACGATGCGAGGTATTTCTTAAAAACTGGAAAAATCACGTAGGAGATTCAGAAGTTTTCTATACTAGACATCTGGAAGGACGGAAAATATTATTAAAGGCAAGAATGTTTCATCTCTCAAATTCGTTTAATGAAACTACTAAAAAGGCGGTCATTTGGAATTAAGTTAAGTCTCTTATAAATTAATTGGAAACATGATTTATTTACTTAATCCTAAATAGGTCCAATGGCTGTTTTCTTTTATAAAAGCTGATTTTTCATGAATTACTTCTACTTTTCCATGCTCATAAAAATAAGCATTAAATGTAACAGTTCCTTCGGTGTCTTGTGGTTTTCCTTTTGAAGTTTCTAAAACTTCCAGTTTAATCCATTGTACAGATTTTGTCCATTTAACAATAGACTTTTTCTCTTTTATTGGTCTTGTTGATGAATGATGACTTTGCATTAAATAATCGCCATTTACTAATACAAAAGCAGAATATCTGGAACGCATTAATTGTTCTGCGGTTTGTGCTTGATGGATGTCGCGATGAATTTTTTCGCAACATTCTGAATATGGTTTTTTATTTCCGCAGTAGCAATTCATTTTATACCCAATCTTTAGGATTTTTTAATACGTCTATAAGTTTTTCTTCGTCGCTTCCAGCTTTCGGATTGTGGTCGTAAACCCATTGCACGCGCGGTGGTAAACTCATTAATATACTTTCTATACGCCCGTTGGTTTTTAGTCCGAATAAGGTGCCTTTATCATGCACTAAATTAAATTCTACATAGCGTCCACGACGAATTTCCTGCCAATTTCTTTGTTCTTTTGAATAGGGTGAATCTTTGCGTTTTTCAACAATTGGTACGTAGCATTCCAGAAAGCTATTCCCAACTTCGGTTACAAAATTGTACCAGTTTTCCATGGTCATGATTTCGGTGGCTTTGCAATAATCGAAAAACAACCCACCAATGCCTCTCCCTTCATTACGGTGTGCATTGTAGAAGTATTCGTCGCAACGTTTTTTATAAGTTTTGTAAAATTCTGGATGGTGCTTATCGCAGGCGGTTTTGCATACCGCATGAAAATGAATGGCATCATCTTCAAATAGATAATAAGGTGTTAAATCTTGTCCGCCACCAAACCATTGGTCTACAATAGCGCTGTTTTTATCATACATTTCAAAGTAGCGCCAATTGGCATGTACGGTGGGCACCATTGGGTTTTTTGGGTGCAATACTAAACTTAATCCGCAGGCAAAAAAATCGGCATCTTCAACGCCAAAGTATTTTTGCATGCTGTCTGGTAGTTTTCCGTGTACACCAGATATGTTTACGCCTCCTTTTTCAAAAACATGGCCGTTTTCTATAATACGGGTGCGTCCGCCGCCGCCTTCTGGTCGCTCCCAAATGTCTTCTTTAAAAAGGGCTTTACCATCTACAGCTTCTAATTTTGACGTGATGGTGTCTTGTAAATTTTGGATGAATGAATAGAATTTATTTTTCATAGATAAAAGTGGTTGACCCACAAGGTTTTTAGAACCTTGTGGGTCTGAAGTTTTTAAACCTACAAGGTCTTCAAGACCTTGCAGGTTAGACTTAGTGGTGTTTGTGTTTTCTAGACCTGCAAGGTTTTCAAAACCTTGTAGGTCTGATTGATGTGCTAACTCAAAATTTTTTAAATCTTCAAAAAGTGTTAGTATATAATTTCTGTTTTTAGCGATAAGATTCTTAATATCATTACCCAAAAAATAACCTTTATATGATGAAAATTTATAATCTTCAAAATGTTTAACCAATTTATGGTTTTGAGGGTTTTTATGGACGTAAAGTATTAGGTTTTTCAAATAAGTCTCATCCGTTATTTTTTTTCGTTTGAAATGTTTTTCAAACAAGCTTCCCGTTCTATTTTTTTGTTTATTAAATGCTTTTGCATAAGCATTGAAAAGGTTAGAAAAAGCCTGAATAGCGATAGAACCATCTTCAATTATTTTGACAATAAGATGAAAATGGTTATTCATTAAGCAATAAGCAATTATGTCAACCTTTTCTGTTAAATGTTTTTCAATTAGATTTAAGAAATAAGACATGTTACTTTCATTCTGAAAAATAACAGAGTTGTTTATTCCCCGATTGAAAATATGATAGTAATGGTCCTTTTCTATTTTTTCTAATATCATGTTTTTTTATTTAGACCTACAAGGTTTTGAAAACCTTGCAGGTCTTTTTCTTTCATCATTATTTTTTCAAACGCAAAATAATATAGCCCATTAATGCTGCTATAACAGAGCCAATTAAAATGCCAATTTTAGCAGAATCTATATATTTTGGGCTATCGGTAAAAGCTAAACTAGCAATAAAAATAGCCATAGTAAAACCAATACCAGCTAAAAAAGAGACTCCAACAATTTGTTGGTTGCTAATATCATCTGGAACTTCAATAAGCTTTAGCTTTCTAGCAATAAAAATGATTGAGGTTATACCAATACTTTTTCCTAATACTAAACAAATACTAATATTTATTACTAGTGCCATTTCTATATCCATATCACTATTTAATATAACACCAGAATTGGCAAGGGCGAAAAGCGGAATGATGAAATAAGCAACCCAATCGTGTAAATTGTGTTCTAAATGCTGTAGTGGCGATTGGTATTTGTTGGTCCAGTCTTCTAAATCATCAATCTGTTGAATTTGTTCTTTTGATAAAATAGGCTTTTTTGAAACAGAAGCTTGTTTAATATTATTGGTGATAGTTACTAAGTTATCAATAAACTCAGGTGTTTTGATTTTTTGACGGATTGGGACTGAAAAAGCCAGTAAAATTCCCGCTAGCGTAGGGTGGATGCCCGATTTTAAAAATAAGGTCCAAATAATAATGCCTAAAAAAATCATTATAAACTTAGAGTAATAGCCTTTGAATGATAAAACATATAAAACCACCAATAACAATAATGCCATACCCAATAAACCTAATTGAATATTACTGCTATAAAATAAGGCTATCACTAAAACAGCGCCTAAATCGTCAACAATAGCAAAAGCGGTTAAAAATATTTTAAGGCTTAGTGGCACTCGGTTTCCTAGTACTTTTAAAAGTGCTAATGAAAAGGCTATATCGGTTGCCATAGGAATGCCCCAACCTTGAAGCGTTTCGGGGTTTTTATTCAGTATAAAAAAAAATAAAACAGGAACAATAATACCTCCTAAAGCACCAAAAAGCGGAAATGCTAATTTCTTCATGGAATTGAGCTCGCCAATAAGGAATTCGCGTTTAATTTCTAAACCTATTAGGAAGAAAAATATAGCCATTAAACCATCGTTTATCCATAAAATGAGTGGTTTGTTAAGTTCGAAACTTTCAGTAGTAAATCCTACTTTATACTGCCATAGCGATTGATAACTTTCTGAAAAGGGAGAATTTGCCCATATAAGCGCCAAAATAGTCGCCAGCAATAGTAGAATACCACTAAAACTTTCAATTTTAACAAATTTTTGAAAAGGGGATAATATAATTTTTTGAACCATGTTTTATATTTAATTTTTTAATTGAAGCGCCTCAACCGTTTTTACCGAAGCTGCTGTAACCGAAAGCGGCAGCACTAAAATTACCCCAATTACAGGAATTAATAAAAACAACATAAAAACAATACCATTTCCAATAGCTAAACCACGATTTCTTTTAACAAATTGAATGCTTTCATGGTATTTAAAATGGCGCTCTAGGGTATAATCCATATTTCCAAAACCAGCGTAATACGCTTGTACTAAAAACAATAAAACTGTAGAAATAATTCCTATTATCGGTATAAAACCTAAGAGTAAAATGGGAATGGTTAACAATAATTCTAAACTTAAATTTCTGATATTTATTCTAATACCGCGCCACAGTTGCTCGGAAAAATTGGTTTTTCTATGGTTGTGTTTTAAATTGCCTGTTAAATGTGCTTCAATTTTTTCAGAAACGGGACTCATAAAAGGTGCCGATAATGCCATGATGATGTGTTTGAACAGGATAAGCCCTATAAGGATGATAAACAAACCTCCAATGATATTGCCAATGGTTGCAAAAGTGGATTTTCCCCATTCCCAAACCCAAAGTTTGGATATGTAGTATCCAATATTATCGGACAAGCCATACGCCGAAATGCCTATAAGAATTGCTGTTACAAAACTGATTAGCATAGGAATAGCAAAGAATTTCCAGAGTTTTAGTTTGGAAATTAAACTAAAGGCCCCGAAATATGCTTTTATTCCCAAAATAATATTTTTAACCATAAAGTTGGTTTGCGTTAGCGATTGAGCAATTGTTGGAGCACCTCGCAGAGTGCGACTTGCGAAAGCGCGACCCTTGTGGTAACGCCCAAAAATTAAGCTTTATACTCTTTTACTGCATCTATAAAGGCTTGGGCATTTTCTAACGGAATATTAGGTAAAATGCCATGGCCAAGGTTTACAATGTATTTGTCTTTACCAAATTCGTTAATCATTTGATGCACCATTTTCTTGATTTCGGCTGGTGGCGATAACAATCTTGTAGGATCAAAATTTCCTTGAAGCGTGATGTTACCTCCAGTTAAATAACGAGCGTTTCTTGCAGAACAGGTCCAATCTACCCCTAAAGCAGAGGCGCCAGATTTGGCCATGTCGTTTAATGCAAACCAACAACCTTTACCAAAAGCAATTACAGGTGCATCGTCTTTTAAAGCATCGATAATTTGTTGAATGTATTGCCATGAAAACTCTTGATAATCGACTGGTGAAAGCATACCTCCCCAAGAATCGAATACTTGTACCGCATTGCATCCTGCTTTTACTTTTTCTTTTAAATAAGCAATGGTGGTATCGGTTATTTTTTGAAGCAATAAATGTGCAGCTACTGGGTTTGTAAAACAAAACTCTTTAGCTTTATCAAAGGTTTTACTGCCTTGACCTTGTACGCAGTAGCATAAAATGGTCCATGGTGAACCTGCAAAACCAATTAAAGGAATCTCATCATTCAATAATTCTTTAGTGGCTTTTATGGCTTGGTAAACATAGTCCAAAGCCTCTTTAACGTCTGGTACAATAACGTTTTCTACATCTTTAGATGTGCGGATTGGGTTTGGCAAATAAGGCCCAAAATTGGGTTTCATTTGCACCTCAATATTCATGGCTTGTGGAATTACCAAAATATCGCTAAATAGAATAGCGGCATCCATACCGTAACGACGGATGGGTTGCACCGTAATTTCACTGGCAATTTCTGGGGTTTGGCAACGTGTAAAGAAATCGTATTTTTCTCTAAGCACTATAAATTCTGGTAAATAGCGACCTGCTTGACGCATCATCCAAACTGGTGGACGTTGCACGGTTTCTCCTTTTAATGCTCGTAAAAATAAATCGTTTTTTATCATTATATATTCTTGTTTCTTAGATCGTATTCTTCTTCACCCATGCAATAGTTTTCAATATCTTTATTGTTCCCGTAAACCACTAAAATGTCATTGTTTAGAATTACGGTATCGGGTGATGTACGACCAATGGTTTCTTTAACAATGGTTTTCTTTCCTATTAAATTCTTTTTTTCAACTTCCCTAATAATGGTAATTAAAGTGAGGTGGTATTTGTCTATGGAATCCAATTCTTGCAATGTTTTTCCATAAAATTCTTTTTTTGCTTTAACTTCGGAAATGGTATAATTATTATCCAACTGATAGTTTTCTAAGGTGGATTTAAAGTTGATTTGCTTTGTAAGTCTATCGGCCGAATCTTGCTCGGGATGTACAATGCTGTGTATGCCCATGGCTTCCAAAACTGTATCGTGTATGGGTGATAACGCACGACTAATAATCTTAACATTGCACAGTTTTTTAATAATGGCGGCGGTAATAATGGCAGCACCCTCGTTTTCGCCAATGGCAACAATAACTTTATCGGCATCTTTTAATGGAACCGCTTCGTAAGCCAATTCGTTTGTGGAATCCATACAAATGGCGTGCGAAATTTTATCTTTTACAAGATTTATTTTATCCATTTGTTTATCGATGGCTATCACCTCGTTGCCAGTTTCAGTAAGACTAAAACATAACGACATTCCAAAATTTCCAAGTCCGAAAACAATTATTTTCATCTTGTAAAACGTATTAGTTAATTAAAATATTTTCTTTTGGATACTCATAAAATTGGTGGTTTACTTGTCGTAATAAACCAATCATCAAGTTGAGCATTCCTATTCTACCAATAAACATAACGGCTATAATTACGTATTTGCTGGCTTCGGTAAGTGTTGGAGTAAAATTTAAGCTTAAACCAACGGTACTATAAGCCGAAAAACATTCAAAAACAACGGTTAACAGCGGTGTGTCTTTGGGTTCTAAAATTAATAAAGCCATGATTGCTATACCAATTATAATTAAGGAAATACATAAAATGGCAAAAGCTCTGGAAGTTGATTCTGCCGAAAAACGTCTTCCAAAAATTTCAATTCTACTTTTTCCTCTGGCTATGGTAAATATGTTTAACGTAGCCAATGCAAAGGTACTTGTTTTTATACCACCACCGGTTGATGCTGGTGAAGCACCAATCCACA
The DNA here is from genome assembly GCF_043558645.1 of Mariniflexile sp. HNIBRBA6329. NCBI lineage: Bacteria > Pseudomonadati > Bacteroidota > Flavobacteriia > Flavobacteriales > Flavobacteriaceae > Mariniflexile > Mariniflexile sp. HNIBRBA6329. Next base: position 593,491 of record NZ_JBIFXS010000001.1, read on the forward strand.
TTAAAAATATAATGAATAATAGCGAAGGCACCGTCATTTGCGTATAGTCTACCACATTAAATCCAGCGGTTCTTGGTGTTACCGAATTAAAGGCGGCATTGGTAATTTTCCCAAAAATGGTTGTATGTTCTAAAAGTGTGTTGCTATATTCTGAAATGAACAAGAAAATCCATCCAACAAACAGCAATATAATTGTGGTATAAATAACTATTTTAGAGTTAAGGGTTACAATGGGAACACTTTTATGGATTCGTTTTTTGTTGAACAATTCCAAAACATACGTTTTTAAATACTTAAAAAAGTTGAATATGATGTGATGCCCGAGTCCGCCAAAAACAATAAGGACCATGATAATCCATTGAAAGGAATAATTAAAACGGATACTTTGGTCGAACAATCCCGATGGCACTATAGAAAATCCTGCATTACAAAATGCTGAGATAGAATGAAACAAGGAAAAGAAAAACTTGTTACCTATTGTTGCATTGGTGCTAATTGAAAAATAGATGAATAATGCCCCTATAATTTCTACACCCAATGTAAAAACCACCACGTTTAGTGCCACCCTAAAAACATCTTTCAAGCCTTCCTGAGCTAAAAAATCTTTAGTATTCAAACCTTCTTTAAACGAAGAACTTCCTCTAAAGAAAAAAGCAAAGAACGATGTAAATGTTAAAATACCAATACCACCTAATTGTATCAATGTTAATATAATGGATTGCCCCATTACGGTAAAATCTGTACTGGTATCAACTACCGCTAAACCTGTAACGCATACACTACTGGTAGCTGTAAATAAGGCATTTGTAAAGTTAATTCCGTTGGTAGTGGCACTTGGTAGCATAAGTAAAAATGCACCAGCCAACGCCAAGATTAAAAAACTGCCCACAAAAACAATGGCAGGGTTAAAATACACATCGTAAATATGCCTTACCAAAACAAACAACCTTAAAAGGAAGTATAATATTAAACCACCTTCCAGAATGGGTTTGATTTTTTGTAAAATATGATGGGAATCGTGCTTGATATGAACAAGAGCAATGATAAGTGAAGTTACCAGTAAAACAGAAATAATAATCATGTTTACCAGTGCTACATTTTTACTTTTTTTGATTTTATAAACAAAAAACTTAACAGCATTGAAAAACAGTAAAAAAAATGAAAGAACTATTAAACTAGATACATGTGCCGTGGTAAAATTTTCGGCAAAATCGTAACCAAAATCAAATACAATAAAGAAAAGAACAATAATATCGAAAAAGCGATATAGATAGTTGAGTAACGATTCTCCTTTCATTATAATTTTTTATTTCACTTTAAGTAAAAAATAAAGTTTTAGGTTGAAGATTCTATACTCCTTATTTAAAACTTATAAAAAATATCTAAATAGCAAGCCAATTTAAATATAATGCTCGTTTACTAATTCAATAACACTTTCAACTGTTGGAACTTTAGAAATCCTAACATCGTTAAAGTGTTTTTTTGCTTCATTAGCGGTTGTTTCGCCAATGCAAAAAGCTATAATTTCTGCTTTGTTTTTTTGAACAAAACTTTCAACTGTTGAAGGGCTGTAAAACATAACGCTTTCAACACTGTCCGCTAGTTTTAAACCGTCATATTTGGTTTGGTAAGCTTCAACCTCAGTTACTTTTATGTTGTTTTTTTCTAGAACAGTAGGTAAATCATCCAACCTTAAATCACTACAAAAATAAGTAACCTCTGTTCCTTCCATGTATTCCACTAAATAACTGGCAAGTTTTTTAGCGTTGTTTTCAAAATGTGAAACTTTGCCTATTTTTTGTTCTACCAAGCGTTTGGTACGACGCCCTACACAATAAATATTTTTAAACTGAAGTTCGATGGGAGAAAAGTTGGTAAGTAACGCCTCCACAGCATTTTTACTGGTAATAATAACGTTTTGAATCTCGTTTTTTACGAAACGTGGATGGATTCTATTCAAGCTTATTTTGATGAAATCACTACTTTCAACCGTTACTTTTTCATGGAACAACAAACGCTGTGCTTCTGTAAACGATTTGGTTGAATACACATTTGCTTTTTTATTGGCATTTTTAATGCTGTCCATAAGGCGTTTGCCACCGCGTTCAATAACAAAATTAGCGCAGAAATTGGCAATATCGTGGTGTTCGCCTAATTTTTTTACACGTGTTACATCGATGCGTTTAGAACCATCAACACTTAGCAAAACCCCTTTAAAATTTACTTCTTCATCTTTAATGTAGGCCAAAGCGCCAATGGGTGCAGTACAACCACCTTCCAATTTGTTTAAAAATTCGCGTTCGATGGAGGTGCAAATTTCGGTTTCTTCGTGGTTAAGTCCTTTACATGCTTCAAGAACAAATTCATCTTCAGCCAAAGCGGTAATCATTATGGCACCTTGTGCTGGTGCTGGAATCATCCAATCTAAATTAATGGCTTCTTCAGGTCTAATTCCTATTCTGCCAATACCAGCGGCGGCAAAAATAGCACCGTTCCAATCTTCATTTTCCTCCAGTTTTTGTAAACGGGAATTCACATTACCTCGTAAACCAACAACGGTATGCGTTGGGAAACGGTTAAGCCATTGGGCACGCCTGCGTAAACTTCCTGTGGCAATAATGGCTTCTTTAGAGCCTAAAAACTCTTCGTTGTTTTTAAAAACCAGGGTATCGTTTACGTTGCCACGTTTTAAAACGGCTGCTTGTACAATGCCTTTTGGTAAAACGGTAGGCACATCTTTTAATGAGTGCACCGCAATATCAATATCATGGTTAAGCATGGCTATGTCCAGGGTGCGTGTAAATATGCCAGTGATACCTAATTCATAAAGGGGTTTGTCTAAAACCAAATCGCCTGTAGATTTTACAGGGACCAATTGTGTTTTATAACCTAAATTTTCGAGTAGACTTTGTACTATTTTGGCTTGCCATAACGCTAATTCGCTATCGCGGGTACCAATTCTTATAATTTTAGACATGTATTGTTGTTTCTAACTGAAACACTTTTTTTATGAGTTCCAGACTTTCATCGGTAGGAATGCCATCATCTTTTAAATGATGCGCAAAATGATTTGTAATTTTTTGTATAATGTTGTTGCTTATCAACTCAGCTTGCGCTTCGTTAAAATCACTGTTTTTTTTGCGTTGTGTATCTAGTTCCGCAGTAGCAAAATCTTGCAATTTATCTTTTAAAGCTTTTATGGTTGGTGCAAATTTACGGGTTTCCAACCAATTGTTAAATTCCGCTTTTACTTCCTCAATAATAGCTTCTGCCAGTGGAATATGCGCTTTTCTAGCTTCTAAAGTTTTATCGGTAATTTGAGATAAATGATCTAAATGTACCAGTGTTACGTTATTCAACTCTTCCACATTGGCATCCACGTTTTTTGGAATAGATAAATCTAAAATTAACAATGGTTTATGTGTTTGAATAATGTGTTTATCAATAGTAGGGCGTTGTGCACCTGTAGCAACAATTAAAATATCCGACGTTTGGATTTCTTCTTGTAAATTGGCATAATCTTTAACTACTAAATTGAATTTTCCAGCAATTTGTTCTGCTTTATCTTTCGTTCTGTTAATTAAAGTAATGTGTTCGTTTTTAGTATGTTTTACTAAATTTTCACAAGTGTTTCTTCCTATTTTTCCTGTTCCAAAAAGCAAAATATTTTTGTTTGAAACATTTTCAACGGTATTAAAAATATATTGTACAGAAGCAAAAGAAACAGATGTTGCACCCGATGAAATTTCGGTTTCATTTTTAATACGTTTACTAGCTTGAATAACCGCATTTACCAAACGTTCGGTAAAATGATTTAACAATCCAAGTTTTTTGGAAGTGCGTGCACTTATTTTTAACTGACTGATAATTTCAAAGTCACCAAGAATTTGACTGTCCAAACCAGACCCTACACGAAACATGTGTGCAATAGCATCGCTATTTTTATAAACGTAAGCTACTTTTTGAAATTCTTCAACCGTGCCACGTGTATTATCGCAAAGTAATTGGATGAGTTGGAAAGGGTGTTCTGCAAACCCATAAATTTCGGTGCGGTTACATGTAGAGGTTACTACCAAACTTTCAATATCATTGTCTTTAGCTTGGTTAAGTAGTGCTAGTTTAGCAGCTTCATCCAAACTAAAGTGCCCACGTACGTCCGCATCAGCTTTTTTGTAACTTAGGCCAATGGCATAGAAGTATTTGCTTTTAGATATATTATATTGGTGCATCAGTATCTATGTAATTCAGATAGCAAATGTATGTCTATGATTAATAAAAAAATAACGCTAGAGGAACTTTTAATAACGCTTGTGGTTTTTTAATGTATAATTTGATATTTATATGTTTTTTGTCATATTTTTGCCTGTAAATAAAGAGGTTTTTAAAAATTAATTTAGAACAAATCTAAATAATATGATTGTAAATAACGATAAAAGCTCGCAAAAAAATAACGCTGTAAGTTCTTTTGACGAAACAAAAGTAGACGATGGTTTTTTGGTTTTGGTTTATAAAAATGATGGAAGCGAAACGCAAAGTCTTCTTAAAGAAATATATAGCGATTGTATCCAATTTCATTTTTGTGTAAAGGGTTCAAGCAAATTTGTTTTTAATGAAGGGCGTTATGTGCTGAATATTTTAGAAGAAAACTCATTGTTATTGTACAACCCGCAACGTGATTTGCCAATAAACCTTCAAGTAAGTCCAAATTCTTGGATGGTTTCTGTGCTGATTTCAATTAAAAAATTTCATGGATTGTTTTCACAAGAAGCCGATTATATTTCATTTTTAAATGAAGATAACAAGGATAAAAAATATTATAAAGATGGAGGCATTACGCCTTCTATGGCCATAGTGCTTAATCAATTAATCAATTACAACCTCAATCAATCCATAAAAGATTTATATTTCAAAGGAAAAGCTTATGAACTTTTAAGTTTGTATTTTAACAGAAGCGAAGATGCCAATATTGAACAATGTCCGTTTTTGGTTGATGAAACGAATGTCATTAAAATTAGAAAAGCCAAGGATATCATAATAAACCGAATGGCAGAACCACCAAGTTTACAAGAACTTGCCGATGAAATTGGGTTAAATCTAAAAAAGCTAAAAGAAGGTTTTAAGCAAATTTATGGCGATTCGGTGTTCAGTTTTCTGTTCGATTACAAAATGGAAGTAGCTAGAAAATTGTTAGAATCGGGAGAAAATAACGTGAATGAAGTCGGATTAAAAGTGGGTTACAGTACCGCAAGCCATTTTATTGCGGCTTTTAAAAAGAAATATGGCACAACGCCCAAAAAATATTTAATGTCTTTAAGCTAAATTTCATGATGAATATTTTAATAGTCTTTGTTGTGTTTTTAACACTATCATGCAAAAGCACAAATACGCCTGTTAGCCCTGAAAAGGTTCTTGTTTTTACAAAAACAAGTGGATTTAGGCATCAATCTATCGAAACAGGCGTAAAAACCATGGAAGCATTAAGCAAACAAAATAATTTTGAAATAACACACACCGAAGATGCTACGTTGTTCACCCAAAAAAATTTAAAACAGTACCAACTGGTTATTTTTCTTAACACAACGGGCGATATTTTAAATGCTGAAGAAGAAAAAGCCTTTGAAACCTTTATTAAAAATGGGGGTAGTTTTATGGGTATTCACTCAGCTACCGATACCGAATTCGATTGGGCTTGGTACGGTAAACTTGTGGGAGCTTATTTTTTAAACCACCCAAAACAATCGAGCGCAACCATAACACGCATAAACAGCACGCATCCATCAACAAAACATTTGCAAGAAAAGTGGGTTCATTTCGACGAATGGTATAACTTTAAATCCATCAATCAAGATATTAATGTATTGTTGAATTTAGACGAATCCACTTATGAAGGCGGAAAGAATGGCGCGTTTCATCCCATAGCGTGGTATCATGAGTTTGATGGTGGACGCTCGTTTTACACAGGTTTAGGTCATACCAACGAATCGTATGCAGAGCCAGAATTTAAACAACACCTTTTAGGTGGTATTTTGTATTGTTTAAAGCGGTAATTTTAGAACAATAAAAAATTAACAGATGAAGTATTTAACCCCAGAAATTGAAGCATTATCTAAAAATGCAAACACAAAATCGCTAGTGCGTTCCAGTACTTCTTGCGGTATTTTTCAAGATTGCGATTATACTGAAGAACGCCCAAAACTATACCATCAACAAAAAATTGAAGAGAATAAAGGTTGATTTTGAAAGTAGACCTCACAGGTTTTTAAAACCTGTGAGGTCTGAGAAACAATAAATTTATAAATGAAAAAAGGAATTTTACTAGTAAACCTTGGCTCACCCGATAGCCCAACCCCAAAAGACGTAAAAAAATATTTAGGCGAATTTTTAATGGATGAGCGCGTTATCGATATTCCATTGATAGCTAGAACAGCGCTTGTAAAAGGCATTATATTAAAAACACGCCCAAAACAATCGGCGGCGGCTTATAAAAAAATATGGTGGGAGGAAGGTTCTCCTTTAATTGTTCTTTCTGAAAGGCTTCAAAAGAAAATACAGAAACAGGTTGAAACGCCTGTGGCTCTAGCCATGCGTTATGGCAGTATGACCATTAAAAAAGGGCTTCAAGAATTGGTAGATAAAGGTGTTGATGAGCTGTTGCTGTTTCCGCTATATCCACAATTTGCCATGGCAACTACCGAAACCATTACAGTTTTAGCCGAGGAACTTCGCCAGCAATATTTTCCTAATTTAAAAATTGAATCGGTGCCTGCGTTTTACAACAAACCCGATTATATTGAAGTGCTTTCAGATTCCATAAAAAAACATTTGGAGGGTAAGAATTACGAACATCTATTATTTTCATATCATGGGGTTCCAGAACGGCATATTCGAAAAAGCGATGTTACAAAATCGCATTGTAAAATAGATGGTAGTTGTTGTGCAACACCAAGTAAGGCACATGAGTTTTGTTACCGCCACCAATGTTTAGAGGTTACAAGATTGGTGGCCGAAAAACTTCAATTAAAGGAAGGTTCGTATTCAACATCCTTCCAATCCCGTTTAGGATTTGACCCGTGGTTACAACCTTATACCGATAGAACCATCGAGCGGTTAGGTAAAAAAGGCCTTAAAAGTATGGCCATTGTTACCCCAGCATTTGTAAGCGACTGTTTGGAAACGCTCGAAGAAATAGCCATGGAAGGTCAGGAAATTTTCCATGAAATGGGCGGAAAGGATTTTACAACCGTACCTTGCTTAAATGATGATGATGCATGGGTAGCCTTACTTTCAAAATGGATCAATCATTGGGCAACTGCTGAAACAATAAAAGTGTAATGGCAAAAGTATCATCACAAGATTTAGGCTCGCAACCCATCGGAAAAATTTTGATCAAGCAAGCAGTTCCGGCATCTATTGGTATTTTGGTGATGTCGCTAAACATTTTGGTTGATACTATTTTTGTTGGGCATTGGATAGGCTCTACAGCCATAGCGGCCATCAATGTGGTGTTGCCTGTATCGTTTTTTATAGCAGCTTTGGGTATGGCCATTGGTATAGGTGGTTCTTCTATAATCTCTAGGGCATTGGGCTCTGGAAGTAAAGATAAAGCGCTTAAAACCTTTGGGAATCAAATTACGCTTACTTTATTGCTTACCGTTTCTTTAGTAGTTATCGGACTGTTTTTTTCAGATGCTATCATCCTATCGTTTGGTGGAAAAGGTGCTATTTTTGAACCTGCAAAAATTTACTATACCATTGTGTTGTATGGCGTGCCGTTTTTGGCATTGAGCATGATGGGGAATACGGTAATTAGGGCAGAAGGGAAGCCTAAATTTGCCATGTATGCTATGATGATCCCATCGGTAAGCAACTTACTTTTAGATTATATTTTTATAAATGTATTGGACTTTGGAATGGAAGGTGCTGCTTGGGCAACCTCCATTTCGTATATCATTTGTTTCGTTTTTATTTTTTGGTTTTTCCTTTCTAAAAACTCCGAATTAAAAATTAACGCTTTGCATTTTGGGTTAAGTCCGTCTATAGTTTTAGAAATAGCATCCTTAGGATTTGTAACCTTGGCACGACAAGCTGTAGTGAGTATTACCTATTTGTTTATGAATAATATTTTGTTCGATTTAGGTGGCGAAATCTCTGTAACAGCTTACGCCATTGTGGGGCGTATGCTCATGTTTGCCATGTTTCCGGTTTTGGGTATTACACAAGGTTTTTTGCCCATTGCAGGGTTTAACTATGGGGCTCAAAATTATCATAGGGTGCGTCAAAGCATCAATATTGCCATAAAATATGCAACCATATTATCAACCTGCATATTCATTATTTTAATGTTTTTTCCTGAAGCCATTACCCGTATGTTTACTACCGATATAGAGGTTATAAAACAAACACCAAATGATATGCGTTGGGTATTTGCCGCTACCCCAATTATAGCCATACAGCTTATTGGTGCAGCCTATTTTCAGTCTATTGGGAAAGCAATTCCTGCCTTGTTATTAACTTTAACGCGTCAAGGGTTTTTCTTTATCCCGTTAATTTTAATATTGCCAAAATTTTATGGCGAATTAGGAGTGTGGATATCCTTCCCCATTTCCGATGTACTTTCAACCATAGTAACCGCTTATTTTTTAAATAGAGAAGTAAAAACCACTTTAATCAATCAACCCGTTTAGTTATGGAGTATTACAACTACATAAAATCGTTTCATCTTATTTTTGTAATTACTTGGTTTGCAGGTTTGTTTTACATTCCACGGTTGTTTGTGTACCAAATTGAAGCGTTCCATAAGCCATCACCCGATAAAGAAATTCTAGGGAAACAGCTTAAACTTATGGCAAAACGTTTGTGGTTTATCATCACATGGCCATCGGCTATTTTAGCTACCATTTTTGCCATATGGTTGCTCGTTTTACAACCGTTTTGGTTACAACAACCTTGGATGCACGTAAAATTAGCATTCGTTTTATTGCTTATCATTTATCACCTAAAAACGCATCAATACTACAAGCAACTTCAAAATGATGTGGTAAAAAAAACATCCAGTTTTATGCGTATTTGGAATGAAGGCGCTACGTTTATCCTATTTGCCGTTGTGTTTTTGGTCATTTTAAAAAGTGCCATCAATTGGGTTTGGGGCGTTGTGGGCATTATTGTTTTGGGGGTTTTAATCATGTTAGGGTTTAAGGTTTATAAAAACATCCGAAGTAAAAATCCAGAAGCCTAATTGAAAATCCAATTTTTAAGCACTAAAATCCAATAATGACGCTTGGAATTTGGATTTTATTTATTTGAAATTTTCCCTTGTGGATTTTGGTTTGATTATTGCTATATTTAGAGCATCATTCACAACATGAAACTAAGAAAACTCTCTTTACGAACCCGCATTTTTTTAGCTATGATACTCTTGGTATTATTGGCATCCGTACTTATTTCGGCGGTAGCCATTTACCAATACAACGAACAAAGTGGCGATTACCATAAAGAGCGTTTAGAACGTAAAGAAGAGAACATTCAAACCCATTTAAGACGGGTTTTAAACGGTAGGCAAAACACTTGGGAAGTAAAAACGGAAAACATCCCCATCATTTTTAAAGAAGAAGTTTATAACATTGCCGATATCCATAAACTTCAAATTAATTTATACGATTTAGAAGGCTCTTTATTGATTTCTTCAAAAGCAGGTTTGCAAAATAATGTAGCAGACCAATGTATAGATGCCGAAATTTTAAATGCCCTATCCCATACAGCACACCACCGATATGTTTTTAAGCGAGTAGAAAATGGTGAAACCTTTCAATCATCTTACACTTACCTTGTAGACCAAAAATCTAAATCCATTGCCATATTAAATTTACCCTATTTAGAAAAGGACGATTTTTTAACCAAAGAGCTTTTGGAATTTTTAAAACGTATCGCCTTTGCCTTTATGTTTGTGTTGCTTATGGCCATTGCAATTGCGTTTTTATTATCTAAATACATTACAAAATCGTTAAAAGCCATTAGTGATAAAATCAATACCACCCGACTTGAAAAAAGCAACCAAAAAATTATAGTAAACGATACCAGTGAAGAAATTTCAACGCTAGTGAGTTCGTATAACAGTATGATTGACGAACTGGAGGAAAGTGCCATACAATTGGCACGAAGTGAGCGCGAACAGGCTTGGAGGGAAATGGCAAAACAAGTAGCGCATGAAATTAAAAACCCCTTAACTCCCATGCGATTAACGGTTCAAAACTTCCAACGGAAATTTGATCCTCAAGATGAAAATATCCATTCCAAACTAGATGAATACAGTAAAACGTTAATTCAGCAAATAGATACCATGAGTTCTATAGCATCGGCATTTTCAAATTTTGCAAATATGCCGGCGCAACAAAACGAAACTTTAAATGTGGTCAATATTGTAAGGCTTGCTTTAGAGATATTTAATGAAGATTACATCGATTTTTCAGCGGAGAAAGAAGAAATTATAGCTAAATTAGACCGAACCCAATTAATACGTGTGGTTACCAATTTGGTTAAAAATGCTATTCAATCTATACCAGATACTATAACCCCAAAAATAAGCATTAATGTATCTACCGATGCTAAGGATGTGATTATTACGGTGGCAGATAATGGTTCAGGTATTTTAGAAGAAAACGTAGATAAGGTTTTCGAACCCAAATTCACCACCAAAACCAGTGGTATGGGACTTGGTTTAGCCATGGTTAAAAACATGGTAGAAACCTATAAAGGCACCATTACATTTACAACGGAAAAAGATAAAGGTACCGTGTTTACAGTAACCTTTCCTAAGGAATAAAATGAGTCTGTCTGAAAAGTGCAGTTCTATGTCATATTGAGCTTGTCGAAATATTTCAACTCATTGATAATCAATGTCGGTTTCGACAAGTTCAACCTGACAAATAAAACATTAAACACTTTTCAGACAGCCTCATCTAAATAATATAACAATGGCATACAAAAATATTTTAGTAGAAGAAAACAATGGTATCACTACCATAACCATTAACCGTCCGAACAAATTAAACGCTTTAAACAAAGAAACGATTGAAGAATTGCACGAAGCTTTTAACGATGAGGAAGAAGATGACGACACTAAAGTTGTTATTTTAACCGGAAGCGGCGAAAAAGCCTTTGTTGCCGGTGCCGATATTAGCGAATTTGCCGATTTTAATGTAAATGAAGGCACAAAACTGGCAGCTAAAGGTCAAGAAATGCTGTTTGATTTTGTTGAAAATCTATCAAAACCCGTAATTGCTGCTGTAAATGGTTTTGCGCTTGGCGGTGGCTTGGAATTGGCCATGGCATGCCATTTTAGGGTAGCGAGCGATAATGCTAAAATGGGACTTCCAGAAGTGTCGCTTGGGGTGATTCCCGGGTATGGAGGTACACAGCGTTTGCCTCAATTAATTGGTAAAGGTCGCGCCATGGAAATGATTATGACCGCGAGTATGATTGACGCTAACCAAGCCTTAAATTATGGCTTGGTAAACCACGTAGTACCACAAGAGGAATTGCTTCCGCTTTGCGAAAAAATAGCGAATAAAATCTCAAATAATTCGTTGGTTGCCATAAGTTCTGCTATTCGAGCTATTAACGCCTATTTTGAAGATGGTGTTAATGGTTATGATGTTGAAATAGAAGAATTTGGTAGCTGTTTTGGCACTGATGATTTTACTGAGGGTACTACCGCTTTTTTACAAAAAAGGAAGGCTAATTTTCCTGGGAGGTAGGCTAGAACTAAGAGGTAATTTTAATTGATGCAGGAAAATGTTTTTATTTATAATAATATTTTCCGTTATGTAAAACCTCATATTTAGCTTGTTCGTCATAGGAAACACTCTGTACTTCAATAATCATTTTAGAAGATTTAAAAATAATATTTTCAATAATATCACTTTCTCCACTAGGAAAAGTTAGTTTAAGTTGATTTCCATTTACAATTTCCCATTCCCAAGTATCTGTTCCATCTTCAGGTAGAGTAACAGAACCTGTTCCATTACTATTAAACTTAATAATTTCTCCCTTAACAGCTAGATTTATGTCAGTTTCTATATCGGTTTTATTGTAATTTGAATTACCAGCGTCTATTATGTTTAGCATTTCATAGTGGTCAAATGTCCAAGGGCTTCCTTGAATTAATAACTCTTCCATTGTTGACTTAGGTTCATCATTATTGTCAGATGAGCAAGAAAAAATAGTTAGTGTTATTAAAAGACCTATAAATAAATTCAGTTTTTTCATAATAGAAATTTATTTTTTTAAATTATAATCAACAAGAAATAATAATAATCCTACTCATGAAAAATACTAGACTTCCCTTTTTTCTTTCTGTAAATTTTAATTGAAATAATAATAACCCAAATGACAAATAAACTTAAAAAGAAGTAAGTAGCCAACACGTAGCCGTATCTGTATTTTGGTGCTTTCCCTAAATATTGGCTAATATCGTTCTCGGTATTTATTTTAACGGAGTTGAAAAGTTCGGTTTTAACGTCGGCATTAAACTGCGTGTCGCTGGCATAGAAAAACGTGTATAAATTTTTGTTTAATAAGTAAAATTCAGCTTCGTAGGTAGGGGTTCCTAAATCGTTTTCAAATTTCAAATTATAACCCGTAAAACCATCTTTTTTTACAAGTGTCGTGTTTTTTAAATAATAAGGCACTCTATAGCGCATTCTAGCGATAACACGTTCATATTCATCTATTAAACTTGCATAATCGTAAGGCAACCTAGAAAGACTTGTTTTTTGGTCTTCATTTTCAAAAAGCACTCTTTGCGCAATAAAATCGTAAGTATCGGTTTTAAACCTAATTTGGCGTATTTGTACACCATCTACAATTGTATCAGATTCCACGAAATTTTTTGGAACATCCAAACTAACCACATCATCTAATTTATATGAGAGCATCTCTCTGTTTTGAGCGGTTAAAGTACTGGTAATTAAAACGAAAAGTAATATATAAAGCTTTTTCATAATGGTTTGTTTCTTAAAATCCCTTAATAAAGTTTAAAAAATTTGAACAAGTCTAAAATATGCATTTTTTTAACTCCATAGACAATTTAACACATATTTGATAAAACATTATGGAATCTGTTTTTAAGATCGAATTTGTGCTTATAAACTAAATGGATTTTTTTCTTTTATAAAGATAAGTTTTCTTTCAATACCTTACTTTGTTAATAACCCATAGTTGTTTTAACAGTTTTCAGTAAAAATTATAAGTAATTTTAAAGTGCTACTTTCTGCATACAATCTTTATTTTTATTAAAAATGGACTCAAAATCTACCATAAAAGGCCGTGGCGCCCAGCTTAATGTACCCAATAAATTCTTCGAATTAAGCCACGAAATGCGTGATGATTTTTTAGAATTCTGCCATAAGGAAGGAGAAGAAAGCGATAAAAACAAAACACTTTATCTAGAGGTGTTTCCTAAAACCATAGTCAATAAAGTTGAAAGTCCAGATATTGGTATGGCCTATTCCATGAATACCTACCAAGGTTGCGAACATGGATGTATTTATTGTTATGCGCGTAATAGTCACGAATTTTGGGGTTACAGTGCTGGTTTGGACTTTGAGCGTCGCATTATGGTGAAAAAAGATGCGCCAAAACTTTTAGAAGCCTTATTGAAAAAGAAAAGTTGGCAAGCGCATCCCATTGTAATGTCTGGTAATACCGATTGTTACCAACCTGCCGAAAAGCAATTTGAAATTACCAGACAATGTTTGGAAGTATTTTTAAAATATAAACACCCCGTTGCTATTATTACAAAGAATGCTTTGATTTTGAGGGACTTGGATGTTTTAAAAGAACTTTCAAAAGACAATTTAATAGGGGTTAATGTATCAATTACTTCCCTATCAGAAGAAACCAGACGTGTTTTAGAACCTAGAACTGCTACTATAAAAAGGCGTTTGGAAACCGTAAAAACTTTAAGTGAAAATGGCATTCCTGTAAATGTGATGTTGGCGCCCATAATACCATCTATAAACAGTCATGAAATATTGCCTTTGGCAAAAGCAGCTTCTGAAAATGGTGCTTTAGGCATAGCGCATACTATTGTAAGACTTAATGGTGCCATTGGGGAAATTTTTGCCGATTGGATACATAAAACCATGCCCGATAGAGCAGAAAAAGTGCTGCATCAAATAGAAAGTTGCCACGGCGGAACTTTAAACGATAGTCGTTACGGAACCAGAATGCGTGGTGAAGGTAAAATAGCCGAACAAATAAATAATCTTGTAAAACTGGCAAGACAAAAATATTTTAAAGATAAGGTGATGCCTAAGTTAAACACCAAATTGCATGAGCAGTTTAAAGATGGGCAGTTAAAACTATTTTAAATAAAAAAAAGTGAGCAAAATGCCCACTCTTTTTAAAAAATAATTAGGATTGGTTAGTTATTAAATTTCTTTTGTAAATACTCTACCTTCAGTAGTAAAAACAATTTTGTAGTTGCCTTTATCTTTGCCAGATAGTTTAAAAATTCTGTTAGCATTTTCTGTGTTTTTAACTGTTTCAGAATAAATAAGTTCTGGTGAGTTGTAAGCACTTTCACTAGCAGTAAAATAAATTGCTATTTCCATAGGCGCTTTGTTTAAAGAAAGTCTTGAAACATAAACTACATCACCTTTTATTCTAGTTACTGGTTTAAAAATGGTAGCTTCCATTTCTTTATTAAAAGTAACTGTGTTTACTGATACCGTAAAAGGGATGGTTTGTATTTCTACATCTTTATCAAGCTCAAAAATGTAACCACCGTTTGGAAGCGTGGTTAAATCAAAACCATTTGTGTAAGTTCCAGATTCTTGAATTAGCTCTTTATATAGTACAATACCATTATTATCTTTAATAGATAATAGGTTTCCTTGCTTTACATTGTTTAAAGTAAGAGAGGTCTTTTCAGCATCATTTTTAATGTTAAAAATAGATACTTCATTTGCGAAACTTAACAAGGTAGCAAATAGTGTTACCATTAAGATTCCTTTTTTTGAGTTGTTTAATACGTTTTTCATGATTTGGTTTTTTAACGTTTCACAAGACAAATATAAGGTGCTTTTATAGTTTGTAAAACACTGATATTGACTGATTTATGTGCTATTTTATCTGTTATTTTTACATCAACTTTATGTTAAATTAAAATAGAATATAATGTGGTTAATTGTGTATAAGTGGCTACTTTTTAATAAAGACCTTAAAATTGGACAAAAAAAAAGTGGGCCACCACAGCCCACTTTACCAACTAAACTAAATAAGACATTAAACTAATTATTAATGAATTTTGTGAACTCTTTGTTATTAGAGCTAATTACTATTTTATAATTTCCTTTTTCTAATTTGTAAACGCGTTCTACTGATTGAATACCTTCAATTTTTTCTGAGTGAAGTAATTCATATTCACTATTGTTGTCGGCATAAACACTAATTTTAACAGCTTCTTGGTTTGGAGACAACTTACTAACAAATAGTAAGTTTCCTTTTTGTGACACATAAGGTTTGAAACTTGTAGTTTCTTTACTTCTGTTTATTACAATGTTTTTAAAACTTACTGTAAAAGGAATGGTTTTAGTTTCTAAATCTTTATCCAATTCAAAAACATACTCTCCTTCAGGTAAAGAAGTTAAATCAAAACCTTTAATGTATATTCCAGATTTCTGTATAAGTTCACTATATAATATTTCACCGTTGGCATCCTTAATATATAATAGGTTGCCCGCTTTTACATTACTTAATGTTAGAGCCGTTGTTTTAGCGTCATCTTTAATTGTTGAAAATGATCCTTCATTTGCGAAACTTAACAAGGTAGCAAATAGTGTTACCATTAAGATTCCTTTTTTTGAGTTGTTTAATACGTTTTTCATGATTTGGTTTTTTTAACGTTTCACAAGGCAAAGATAGGGCAGGATTACAAGTAAGAAAACATTGATATTGATGGATTTGTATGCTATTTTATCTGTTAATTTAACATCAACTTTATGTTAAGTTAAAATAGCATATGTTTAGGGTAAAAATGTGCAATTGGGGACAACATGAGAAAACCTTAAAGACACTTAGATAAAAATTAGTCAAAAAAAAAGTGAGCCACCACAGCTCACTTTACCAACTAAACTAAATAAGACATTAAACTAATTATTAATGAATTTTGTGAACTCTTTTTTATCAGAGTTATTTATATGTTTTACTAATTTTTTATATTGCTTTTTTGAAAGTTAAAATCTCTAAATCTTGGAATAGATATTGTGTTAACAATCAACAGGACAAATTTACGGCTGTAGAACAGTTATTAAAACATCAAATTTAACCAATTTATATGCTATATTAACTGTTAATTCTATGTTAAAAGAATGTTGTGTTAAAATAACATACATTTAAGACAATAGAATATATGTTTTGAATTTAATATGTTGTAATTTTGTATTAGAATAAATATGTTATGATTAATAAAAAACCAACTTTTAGGAAGCTGACCCCAAGTTTCGGAAGTTCTATATTAGTTAAACAACATGTAGAAACGATAGATAAAAACGGCGCTTACTGGCATTTTCACCCAGAATTAGAGCTTATTTATATAAACAAAGGGCAAGGAAAAACACATATAGGAAACCATTTATCCTATTTTAACAATAGTCAATTGATTCTTATTGGATCTAATTTGCCGCACAATGGTTTCACAGACCGTTTAACTGCGAATGGTACCGAAACTACCATACAGTTTAAATCTAATTTTTTAGGAGACGATTTTTTGAATGTACCAGAAATGGCAAATATATTATCGTTGTTTGAAAGAGCTAAAAAAGGCATACGATTTAAAGTAGAAACAAAACAGAAAATAGGTCCGAAAATAGAAAAACTATTAGAACACGGAGGTTTAAAACGTGTTTTAAAGTTTTTAGAGGTTTTAGATTATTTGGCTAAAACCGATGATTATACCCTGTTAAATGCAGATGGTTTTGCTTTTGAAACAGAGGCTCAGGATAGTTCAAAAATTGATGTTATTTTTAAATATGTGAACAAAAACTTTCACAATCATATTACTTTAGATGAAATAGCAGATGAAGTTAGTATGACGGTGCCCGCATTTTGTAGATATTTTAAAAAGGCTACTGGAAAAACATTTACACAATTGGTAAATGAGTATCGTGTGGTACATGCTACAAAGCTACTCAACGAAAGTCAAAAAAGTATTGCGGATATTTGTTTTGAGTGCGGGTTCAATAATTTCTCGCATTTCAACAAGCAGTTTAACGAGATTACGGGTAAAAGTGCCTCAAATTATAGAAAAGAAATAAAGTTAATTATACAACAAAAGGAGTAAATTAACTTTCACCTCGCCATTCTTTATAAAACTGGGTAAGATAAGATTCCATAAAAGCGTGTCTGTCTGAAGCAATTTTTCTACCAGTTTTAGTGTTCATCTTGTCCTTTAAAAGCAGCAATTTTTCATAGAAATGATTAATTGTTGGGGCATTCGACGTTTTATATGCTTCTTTACTCATATTAAGATTCGGTTTAATATCGGGGTTATAAAGTTCCCTGTTTTTAAAACCTCCATAATTAAAACAGCGTGCAATACCAATAGCGCCAATGGCATCTAATCTATCGGCATCTTGAACAACATCCAGTTCTACCGATTTAAACTTTTGAGCTTCATTTCCACCTTTAAAAGAGATGTTTTCAATAATATGTACAACATGTTCAATGACTTGAGAATCTACATTTAGGTTAAATAAAAGCTCTCGTGCTATTTTAGGCCCAATGGTTTCATCGCCATTGTGGAATTTACTGTCGGCAATATCATGTAATAAAGCACCTAACGATACCGTAAAAACATCTACAGGCTCGTTTTTTGCTATAAGCAAAGCATTTTTATAGACTCTTTCTGTGTGAAACCAATCGTGTCCACCTTCGGCACCATCAAGTGTTTCTTTTACAAATGCAATGGTTTTATTTATTATTTCTTTTGAGGTCATAAGCGCATAAAAATAAAAATTCCTTTCGGATTAGAAAGGAATTAGTTATAAATTAAAATGCAAAGGTTTACTTAGATACTGCAGGTTCAACCCATTTAAATTGAAATGAGTTTTGTGGTATCTTGATGCGGTCTGATAAACGATACATTCTTGCAGGCAAATTCATTAAATAATCTCTAGCTTTTTCAGCTTCATCATTAAGTCCCGTAATTTTATCTATTTCCCAACGCTTAATTAGTTTGTCCAAAATATCAACATAATCGGTAGATGTGTAAACACCTATACGTTGTGCGGTATTAGAAAACTCTTCAAAAGCAGAACTGATTTTGTTGCCTGATTCTCTTAAAAAGTGCGCTGGCATGGTAATTTTAAGCTTCATCATATCATGAAATGCCATCATCATTTGGTTTGGATCTACCTTAAAAATACGCTCAACAAACTCAGAATAGGCGTGGTGGTGCCTCATTTCATCTCCAGAAATAATTTGGCACATTTTGCCTAATTGCTTGTTGCCACTTTTTTTGGCTATTTTGGCAACCCTGTTGTGCGAGATATAGGTTGCTAACTCTTGGAAGCTAGTATAAACAAAGTTTTTATACGGGTCTCTATCGGTACCAATATCAAAACCATCGGCAATTAAATACTGAGTTGTTTTTTCTATTTCGCGCATATTTACACGCCCCGAAAGGTATAAATACTTGTTAAGTACATCGCCATGGCGGTTTTCTTCTCCTGTCCAATGGCGTACCCATTTAGACCATCCGTTGCGTTCAACCTGCCCAACACCTTCTACATCCATTAACCACGATTCGTAGGTTGGCAACGCTTCTTCGGTAATCATATCGCCTACTAAAACTACCCAAAAATCATATGGTAATTCTTTTGATAATTCTCTTATTTCTCTAACTTCTTCAAAAAAAGTATCACTCTCCGAGTTTGGCAAAAAATCGGTAGGTTGCCATATGCTGTCAATGGGAATTAAATATTTTTGTATTAAAGATTCTACGTCTTTTTCCAAAAACTGCATTACTTCTAATCTTACATTTTTTAACGACATCTTTATATTTTTAATGATTTATACTGTTTTTAATAGTGATTTCAATACTATTAATAAGCTCTTCTTTGTTTACAAAGGTACTAACTTTTAAAGGCTTATGCACGGTAAAAGTTATATGTGTGCCCAAACCCATTGGAAATTTACCATATTTTAACATTTTCCATGAATTGTTTATGGTAATGGGAACCACAAGTGCTGATGGTATTTTTTTAAACAATACTTCTAGGCCTTTGGTTTGGAATGGTTTAGGTTCTCCGTTTTTGCTTCGGGTTCCTTCAGGAAAAATAACAGCAGAACGTTTGTTGGCTTCAATGTATTCGCCAAATTTCATGAGCGCGGGTAATGATTGTCGTGGGTTTTTTCTATCTATTAAGGCAGCGCCACCATGACGTAAATTGTATGATACACTGGGTATGCCTTTGCCTAATTCAATTTTGCTAATGAATTTTGGGTGGTGTTTACGCATATACCAGGTAATTGGGTATATATCGTGTAAACTTTGGTGGTTGGCAACAATTATTAAAGGTTGGTTGGTATCTATATTGTGTGGATTGGTAAATGTAAAACGTGTACCTAAAATATTTGCACAACGCATTAGGCAAAATTGTAAAGCATCCACACTTTTTTTATGAGCCTGATATCCAAATACGTTAAAACAAAACCATTGAATGGGATGAAATACAACCAGTGTTAAAAAAAAACACAGATAATAAATAACACTTAAAGGGTATGATATTAGTTTTTGCATACCCCAAAAATAAACAAAAACGGGTTTTAATAAATAGCTATACAGTTGTTATTTTCGCAATTTACGCTTGTTGGAGGTGTTACGAACATACAATCTGATGCAGCTCCCCATTTTTTATTATAATCGGCTTCATTTTTATTGTGTGTTTCAACCATTTTTTTAAGTTTTTCAGTATCTATTGAAGTTGAATACACCACATAGCCCCATGGACCACCACATGGTTTACTGCCTAAAGCAATAAATTTGCATTCATAAGTATCGTTACATACGGAAGTTGCGGCTAAATCTTCAATTGCTTTTTTAGAAGCAATTAAAGCATTTTGTTCACTTTCTTGCGTTGTAACGTTATCATCTTCACATTGAAATGCCATAAAAAACAAGCAAGTAATAAATAAAAATGGGAGTAACTTTTTCATTTGTTTATTTTATTGTTAGATGAAAGTTCACCAAAAAGGTTGCGTTATAAAACAAAAAAACCACGATTGAGTTTCGTGGTTTTTAATAATTTTATTTTTCGTCTAACGTCTAACAATACTCATTATAAGCATCGGTAAGGTTTTCTGCAATTAATTCTGCAGGTCTGCCTTCAATGTGATGACGCTCTAACATGTGTACCAATTCACCATTTTTAAACAAAGCCATGCTTGGAGAACTTGGAGGAAACGGTACCATATAACCACGAGCTGCATTAACAGCTTCTTTATCAACTCCTGCAAAAACCGTAACAATATGGTCTGGGCGTTTTGCATTTTGTAAACTCATTCTAGCTCCTGGACGTGCATTAGCTGCTGCACAACCACAAACAGAGTTAACCACAACTAGTGTTGTTCCTTCTTTTGCTAAAGCAGCATCAACAGCCTCGGCAGTATGTAATTCTTCAAAACCAACTTTGGTTAAATCTTCACGCATTGGTTTTACTAATTCTGCTGGATACATATTTTTTAAATTTTATAATTAACAATTTTAGACTGCAAAGATACAGAAAAGTATTTAGTAAGTAGTCGCAGTTTACCACCTCAGTTTACAGATGATGATTGAAATTTATCTAATTAGCGAGAAATAACTTAGTGTTTAACATCAAACTAACAAATCGTTATAAAACTCAACTAACATTGGTATATTTGAAACCTATTAAAACAAAAAGATAATACATGAGTTTTTCAAAATGGATTGGAGCAGCTTTAGGATGGTCGTTTGGGGGTCCTATTGGTGCTATTTTAGGGTTGGCATTGGGTAGTGTTTTAGACGGTATGTCTAACGGAAATGGAAATACAGTGTATAGAGAACAACCGCAACAACGCTCACAAACGCAATCGGGCGATTTTGAAGTGAGTTTACTTATTTTAGCGTCTATTGTTATAAAAGCCGATGGTAAACAAGATCAACGGGAATTGGATTTTGTGCGTTTACAGTTTGTAAACATGTATGGTAAAGAGCGCGCAAACCATGCTTTTAAGTTGTTTAAGGAAATAAATAAACAGCAAAATATCTCTACCAGGCAAGTATGTTTTCAAATTAGGCAAATGATGCAACATGCATCGCGCTTGCAACTTATACATTTTCTATTTGGTATTGCCAATGCTGATGGGAAAGTAACCGATGATGAAGCACATCAAATTTTTACCATAGCAGGTTATTTGGGGATTAACCACAACGATTATGAAAGTATAAAAGCCATGTTTTACAAAAGTACAGATAGTGCTTATAAAATACTGGAGATTGAAAAAACTGCAACTAACGATGAGATTAAAAAAGCCTACAGAACTATGGCTAAAAAATACCACCCCGATAAAGTCATCCATTTAGGGCAAGAGCACCAAAAAGGCGCTGAAGAAAAGTTTAAGCAAGTGCAAGATGCTTATGACCAATTACAGAAAGAGCGGGGATTTTAATGCTCTTATTTTTTTAATTATTGAACTTCAAAAAATACACCAGATAAAACTACAGCAGTAATTAATAATATCAAAACAATAACAATAAATAGCCCTGTTTTTTTAGTAATGCCGTCTTTTTGAAAAATGTAATTTTTTTTGTTGTTTTCTGGGTCTTTTACAATTTCAAAATCTTCTTTGCCTTGTTTCTTTTCCATAATATAAAGTTTGTTTTACAAAGATGGTGTAGATTGCATAGATATGCATTACAACATTTTTTATAATTTTTATATTATTTTCATTTGTAGGAAATTAAAATTTGCCCAATAAAAAAGTCAACCAAAACCTTAAGGTTGGTTGACTTTTAAAATTATAAAAAGTAAATTATTTACTTAAATAAACTTTATCATCATTGCCTTTTGAAAAAACGTAAACAAGTTTTTTGTCATCGTTCATGTAAATAGATTTTAATTCCCAACCTTCAATTTTTGAAGCGTCTAAAAGGCATTTACGTACATCTGGATTATAAAGGTTTAAATCTGAATTGATAATGGTGTCTGCATTTACATTTGCAGTTAACAAAAGCATCATTGCTGCAGCTAATAATTGTAATGTTTTCTTCATTTGGAGTCTGTTTTAAGATTATTAAATTCAATAGCAAGATTATAGTATAATATGATAACCCTTAAAAATAATAGACGATTGACTGTTATTAATCGTTAAGGCAATCATTTTTAAGTAAATTAGGCTTCATCATTGTTTTTTAAATAATACAATGTCTTTAATTACATTTGCCGCAAAAAGCATTAAAATGATTAAATGTGTTTTGTTTTTTCTAGGGCTATTGTGTCTTGTTTTTAATACGTCTTGCGCTTCCAAACAACAGCTCATGACACTTAAACCAGAGCCTGAAGAAGCTGTTTCGCCTTTGGTATACGATAATGTTCCATCGTTTATCAATGTTCCTGTAAGTGTTAAGTTGAAAGACATCGAAAACCAGATTAATAGCATATTGAAAGGGTTGATTTATGAAGATAAAACCATAGAAGACGATGATATTGAAATAAAAGTTTGGAAACAAGCCCCTATCACGATTCAACACGATGCTTCTTCGGGCAATAAAATTAAAACCATTCTTCCTTTAAAAGCTATTATAAAGTACCGAATTGGTACACAAACTTTGGGTGTCAATCTATATAAAACCAGCGAATTCAACCTTAATGGTGTGGTTACTTTAAGTAGCGATTTTGGTTTGTCTAACTGGAAACTAAAATCTAAAACACGTATTACAGATTTGGTTTGGAAAGAAAGTCCCTCCATGGTTGTTTATGGAAAAAATTTACCGGTTACCTACCTTGTAAACCCTGCCATAAAAATATTTAGAGCCGATATGGAAAAAAGTATTGATGCAGCCATTGAAGCATCTATGGATTTTAAACCAAACGTTTTGGAGGCCATAGAAAAGTTGACTGTGCCTTTTAAAATGAACGATGATTACGAAAGTTGGTTAAGGATTGTGCCTATTGAAATTTATAGTACCGATGCCCAACTAAAAAACGATAAGGTTTTGCTCGACATGGGAATGAAATGCGATATGGAAACCGTTATTGGGCAGCAACCCGAATCTAAATTTGATGCTAAAAAAATAGTGTTAAAGCCAGTTGCTAAAATGCCAAACCATGTAACATCCAATATTGTTGCCATATCTACTTACCAAGATGCTTCTAAAATAATGACCAAGAATTTTTCAGGTGAAGAATTTGGTTCTGGTTCAAAAAAGGTAACGGTAAAAAAGGTTGATATTTGGCATAAACAAGGAAAAATGGTAATTGCTTTAGATCTTCAAGGATCGGTAAATGGCACGATTTATTTAGAAGGCGTGCCGTTTTATAATAATGTTACCAAAGAATTGTTTTTTGATAATTTAGATTACGTTTTAGATACAAAAAGCCGATTGTTGAAAACCGCAAATTGGTTGGCAAAAGGCACGATTTTAAAACGGATACAAGAAAATTGCAGATATTCCATACAGCCTAATTTAGATGAAGGCAAAAAAACCATGTTAAACTATTTAAATAACTATTCGCCAATGCCTGGGGTTTTTGTAAAAGGTACTATGGAAGATATCGATTTTCAAAGAGTACAGTT
The DNA here is from genome assembly GCF_043558645.1 of Mariniflexile sp. HNIBRBA6329. Taxonomy (NCBI): domain Bacteria; kingdom Pseudomonadati; phylum Bacteroidota; class Flavobacteriia; order Flavobacteriales; family Flavobacteriaceae; genus Mariniflexile; species Mariniflexile sp. HNIBRBA6329. Next base: position 617,311 of record NZ_JBIFXS010000001.1, read on the forward strand.
AACCAATACTGCTATTTTGGCATTTTTAAAGGTAAAAGGTAATATCAGTGTTACTGTTGATGGTTTGAAGTAAAGTATCATTGCGAACGCAGGGAAGCAATCTGTTTATTTTTCTAAATAATAAAGACTCCAAACAATGAATTTTATTGAAAAAAATTAGTGCCCGTTTATTGACGAGCACTAACCATATATTTTCTATTTTTCACCTGCAATTAGTTTAATTGCAAGGTCAAGTACAAACTAAGGTTGCTGTTTTTTCCATCAGGAATGGTGTAAGTTTGTCCGCCAACGGTACGTTCTTTTCCAACCGTGGACAGTCCGTAATTATATCTTAGGCCAATACCAACTTTATCCAAATCAATCCCAACACCTGCAGCTATACCAGTATCAAATTTATTGAAATCGTCATTATCATAATTCTCTTCAAAATCAAAACTTCCGCTATCCGATTCGTTTGTAATTTGGGCATCTACCAAATAAGCAAAGTAAGGACCTGCATGAATGTTAAGGTTCTTTGCTAAATTAATCTTCAAAAGTACAGGTAATTCAATATAATTTAGTTTGAATTTTGCAGTTCCCGAAGCAAAAGCATTATCATAAACCAATTCAGAGCCTTTTCTGGAGTACAAGAGTTCGGGCTGAATGGCAATGAAATCATTTAAAGGAAACGTGGTGTAAATACCAGCATTAAAACTGGTTAACACATTATTATCGTCTACATCATCGGTATATAAATTTGAGAAGTTAGCACCACCTTTTATTCCAAATTGAGGGGTTTGTGCTTCGGTAACTTGTGCATTAGCTGCTGAGGTTAATCCAAATAATAAAAGCACTGCAACCGAAAATTTTCCTATGTTTTTCATGATTTTTCTGTTTTAAAATTTTACAATACAAAGATGAGGTTGTAATCATCCAAACGTGTTATAATATTTTTTGGATGTATTATAAAATTTCCATTTCACAAAAAATCAATAAAAAAAATGTAAACTTGAATACTTGGGTCTAGTTTTGAAAAACAACTGTAGACTGGTCTTTGCTAACGTTTAGCTGAACCGATCTGCCAAAAATCATGGCACGATTATCTTTTTCATGTCCTGCGGGCATATTAAAAGCTACAGGTATGTTATAATCTGCAAAAACATCAAGAATAAGTTGCTCCACAGAGCTTCCCCATAGGGTGGTGTTCCTTCTTACTTTGGTGATATCGCCAACAATAACACCTTTGCAATTTTCAAAATAACCGGCACGTTTTAAACTTTGCAACATGCGGTCTATATGGTATTCATATTCGCCAATTTCTTCAATAAATAATATGATGCCTGCGGTATCTATGCTGGTTTTAGATCCCAACATGCTGTACAAAATACTTAAATTACCACCAACCAATGGTCCCGAAGTGGTGCCTGTTTTGTTGTATTTTGAACCTTGTAAGGTATAAGATAACGGATTGCCAAAAAGGGCATCCTTAAAGGTAGCAATGGTTTCTTTGATGGTTTCATTATTATCTTGCAAACTGGTACACATCATGGCATGCAAACTTTCAAAACCTTCATTGTGAACTTGATTGTGAATTGCCGTAATATCAGAATACCCAATAATCCATTTAGGCTGTTTTCTAAACTTAGTGTAGTTCAGTTTGTCTAAAATACGCACCGCTCCGTAGCCGCCACGTGCACACCAAATAGCACTGATTTTTGGGTCGTCCATCGCTTTTTGAAAATCTTCAGCACGTTCAGCGTCTGTTCCCGCAAAGTGGTTGTTTTGGTTAAAAAGGTTTTTACCAACAACCACGTGCAAGCCCCAACTTTTAAGCAGGTTTTTTGCTTGTTCAACTTCAGCAGTTCGGTTTCTTAAAATGCCCGATGGTGCAACAATGGCAACAGTATCGCCAGTTTTCAAATAAGGTGGACGTATCAAAGTAGTAGTTTTATTAAAGGTTGTGTTTTGTGCCAAAACAGTTGTTTTTCCGCAGAAAAAAATAGCACAAAGTAGGATTGTAAATAATGTGATTCTAGACATAATGTAAATGTACATTTTTTTTCTAAATCGCAGTCAAATTGTGTACTTTTGCGGCTTATAAAATAACACGTCATTCCGAGCGAAGCGTGGGAATCTGTTTGTTTGAAGTATTAATTTAATAGATGGCTTCGTCGCTTATTCCTCGCCATGACGGTAACATATAATTTTCAGATTGATGAACAAACCAAAAAGATACACCATAACCTCTGCATTACCTTATACCAATGGACCCATTCATATTGGGCATTTAGCAGGTGTTTATGTTCCAGCCGATATTTATGCACGCTATTTACGTTTAACAGGAAACGATGTGGTTTTTATTGGGGGTAGTGATGAACACGGTGTGCCGATTACCATAAAAGCAAAAAACGAAGGTGTTACACCGCAAGATGTTGTAGATAAATACCATGCGATCATCAAGCAATCGTTTGAAGAATTTGGTATTTCGTTTGATAATTACTCACGTACTTCGGCTAAAATTCATCATGAAACAGCTTCAGAATTTTTTAAAACCTTATATGATAAAGGCGATTTTATTGAAGAAATTACCGAGCAGTTGTACGACGAAAAAGCAAACCAATTTTTAGCCGACAGATTTGTAACAGGAACCTGCCCAAAATGTGGTAACGAAGAAGCTTATGGCGACCAATGTGAAAAATGCGGCACGAGTTTAAATGCTACGGATTTAATCAATCCAAAATCAGCTTTAACAGGCAATGTACCTACGCTAAAAGAAACAAAACACTGGTTTTTACCTTTAGATAAACACGAAGCCTTTTTACGCGAGTGGATTTTAGAAGGCCATAAAAAAGATTGGAAACCCAATGTGTACGGACAAGTAAAATCTTGGATAGATGATGGTTTGCGTCCGCGTGCCGTAACCCGCGATTTAGACTGGGGTATTCCAGTACCGGTGCCAGGTGGCGAAGGCAAAGTGCTGTATGTGTGGTTCGATGCGCCTATTGGTTATATTTCATCAACCAAAGAATGGGCACAACGCGAAGGAAAGGATTGGGAACCTTATTGGAAAAGCGACGACACGAAGTTGGTGCACTTTATAGGGAAAGACAATATTGTGTTCCATTGCATCATTTTCCCAGCGATGTTAAAAGCAGAGGGGTCTTATATTTTACCTGAAAATGTGCCAGCAAACGAGTTTTTGAATTTAGAAGGGAATAAATTGTCTACCTCAAAAAATTGGGCAGTTTGGTTGCCAGAATATTTAAAAGAATTTCCAAATCAACAAGATGTGTTGCGTTATGCGCTAACCGCCAATGCGCCAGAAACTAAGGATAACGATTTTACATGGAAAGATTTTCAAGCTAGAAATAATAATGAATTGGTAGCTATTTTTGGAAATTTCATCAACCGTGTTGTGGTATTAACCAATAAATATTATAACGGCATTGTACCTGATCCAGGTACGTTTTCTCAAGTAGATGAAGAAACTTTGGCCGCTGTAAAAGCCTATCCAGAAGTGATTTCAAGTTCTATTGAGCGTTACCGCTTTAGAGAAGCCCAAACAGAACTAATGAATTTGGCTCGACTTGGAAACAAGTATCTTGCCGATGAAGAACCTTGGAAAGTGATAAAAGTAGATGAAGCCCGCACACAAACCATTATGTATGTTGCGCTTCAAATAGCATCCGCTTTAGGAACTTTAAGCGAACCGTTTTTACCGTTTACTTCTGAAAAACTGAAAAGTATTCTTAATTTGAAACTGAATCACAATAATGGAAACGCTAGTCCTGCTGAGCTTGTCGAAGCATCTCAATGGCATGATGTTTCAGTTAAAGACGCATTGCTCCCAGTCGGGCACCAAATAGGAGAAGCCGAATTGCTGTTTTCAAAAATTGAAGATGAAACCATTCAATTTCAACTAGATAAATTGGAAGCTAGCAAAAAAGCTAACGAAGCTGCAAATAAAGCTGTAGAACCTCAAAAACCGACCATTACTTTTGATGATTTTACAAAACTGGACTTTCGTGTGGGTACTATTTTGGAAGCTGAAAAAATGCCAAAAGCTAAAAAACTGTTGGTTTTAAAGGTTGACACAGGTATGGACGTACGCACCATTGTTTCGGGCATTGCAGAAAGTTTTACACCTGAAGAAGTAGTTGGAAAAAAGGTAACGGTTTTAGTAAATTTGGCTCCAAGGGAATTACGAGGAGTTGAAAGCCAAGGTATGATTTTAATGACTGAAAGCGCTGAAGGCAAATTGGTGTTTGTAAACCCTGATGACGCCCATGTGCCAAATGGTTTGTATATAAGTTAAATCAGTATTTTAATATATGAAACATAAGTATTTTTTATTTGGTGTAATTTGTTTATTTGTCAGCACTTTTTTTGCTCAAGAAAAGCTGGTTACATTTAAAAATGATTTAGATGATTCCAAATATTCCATAAAAGAGGTTATACCTGTTGTAAACCAAAATAACGATAATATTTCACTATTCTTTATGAATACCAAACGGGTATATGGATACTTGTTAAATGATAATTTCCAAGTAATTAAAAAACTTAGTTCAGAGGATAGAAGACGAAAATACAATACAATTATTGGTTATAGTGTAACGGACAGTTTAAATTATAACTTGTATCTAACCAATAATAAAAGCAATAAATTTGCTGGCATAAATTTCTCTTTTAACGGAGGAAATTCTTTACTTAATGAATTTGAGTTTCAAAATTCCAACGAAAAATTTGTTCAAACGGTAACAATCAAAAATAGTTGTTATTTAATATCAATACTAAGTGAAAGTTCAGTTTTAAAGATATATAAGTTAGATGGTATTAGTTCGCCAAAACCATATTCTATTGATTTGAAGAATGAATTTTTTTTAGGTAGGGATGATGATAAAGTGCCTCTTTATAGCTTATTTAAAATTAAAAGTAACGGCCTATTTGTTGGAATAGAAACAGATAAAATTGAAGATGATACACCAAACTCCATAGAAGTCGTTTCAGAAGAAAAAAAGCTATATATTATTGATGATAAAATTGTTTTCACTTTTGATAACAATAAAAATGTTACTCAAATTTTAACCATCAATCCTATGGATTATAGTTATGATATAAAATCGTATCAGAAACCATTATTAAAAATTAAACCACACCAGAAAAAGAGTAATTCATTCATCTCTGACGATAAAATATTTACAATCGCATCAACAAATGATTCTTTAGGTTTCATGATTCAAGATTTTAAAACAAGGAAGGTTTTAAAAGAATTTTTGGTAACTAAAGAAGATTCCATAACTTTTAAAAACACACCAATAATTCAAGAAGGAGGTGTTTATGATAAATATAGAGAATTGGAAGGTTCGCGAAAATTTCTAAGAAAATTAACATCTGCCGATTTAGGAATTTCTGCATATAAGCAAAGAGATGATTATTTAATTACAATAGGCAGTAAAAAAGAAATTAAAGTCGGTGGCGGTAGCGGTATGATGATGCCTATGGGAGGTTTTGGTGGTATCCCAATAGCTTCCATTGGTTCTGCAAACATATTCTTCAACCCCACTTTTTATGCCTATAATTCATATTCAACTACAAAATCTGTTCATATAAAATCTTTATTTGATTCGGATTTTAATCATGTTAAAGGAGCTATTAAAGACAATTCTTTTGATAAAATAAAGAACCACTCAGAGCCAGGAAACTTGCTGGGAGGAAAAACTATTTTTAAATATAAAAACTATTTTATTCTTGGTAATTATATTTCAAAGTCTAAATCATATATTTTAAAAAGGTTTAATGATTGATAGTTATTAGATTAAATAGACTTAATCTTATTAAAAATTTGATTTACACAAAATTATTGTGTTAGACCAACTTTGAAGACCTTAAAGAATTCATTAACTTTACAAAAAACGCAAAATTATGTTATCAAAAAATATAGAAAAAGCACTTAATAACCAGATTAAAATAGAAGCAGAATCATCTCAAATATATTTAGCAATGGCATGTTGGGCAGAAGTGAAAGGACTTGAAGGTGTTGCAGGGTTTATGTACAAGCAATCGCAAGAAGAGCGCGACCACATGCTTAAATTGATTAAGTATGTAAACGAACGCGGAGGGCATGCGCAAGTTTCGGCACTTTCAGCACCAAACGTAACGTTTAAATCGTTTAAAGAGATGTTTGAAGAACTTTATAAGCATGAAGTTTTTGTTTCAGAAAGCATCAACGAGTTGGTTCATATCAGTCTACAAGAAAAAGATTATTCTACGCATAACTTTTTACAATGGTATGTTGCTGAGCAAATAGAAGAAGAAGCGATGGCACGTACTATTTTAGACAAGATTAACTTAATTGGCGATGATAAAGGTGGTTTGTACTTGTTTGATAGAGATATACAAAATTTAACGGTTAGCACTGCAGCTTCAACTACGCCAAAGTAATTTTAACATTTAATCTTATTTAGATTTAATTAAAATAACTATTTTTGCCCATCATTTATTTATAAATAAGTCTCTTGGGCAAGAAGAAACAAAAAAAGGCGCTTAAAAAACTTGAAAAAGCTGGGATTAAACTTCCTAGTAAAGTAAAAAGTAGTTGCTGCGAAAAATATAAGAAAGGTGAGAACAAGCGTTGTGGAAAATGCCCTTGCTTCGATTTACTTAAAAAAGTAGCTTAGTTTCCTAAAAGAAGAATCAAACTCATAATGATTAATATAAAGCAGACCATATTTTAAAATATGGTCTGCTTTTTGCTTTATTCAGAAGAATTATTAATCAAAATACCTTATGAAATTAATTACTTTAAACATTTTTGCAATACTTATGCTATTCACAAGTTGTCATACTTCTAAAACAGCAACTGCTACAGCATCAAAAGAAATCACATCTATTGAAAATATTAGATGGAAGCTAGTAACATTAATGGGTAAAGATGTAAGTGATAAAAATGCGTTCATCACATTTTCCAGGGATGATGATAAAGTTTTTGGCAATGGTAGTTGCAACAACTTTAACGGAACGTATCAAATTAAAGAAGGAAACCAAATAACGTTGTCTAAAATAGCAGCTACTTTAATGGCCTGTATTGATATGGACGTTGAAACCCAATTTATTGAAGTTTTAGAAAAAGCAGACAACTATTCACTTAATCGTGGCACAATGACTTTAAACAAAGCAAGAATGGCACCTTTAGCTATTTTTGAAGCTGTTGAAACTGAATAAAATTTTTATACATAAAATTAGATTAATAATCTTTCCTTTTTCATTAAATAGGTTTTCTATACCGATAAACTAAGATAAGTGGAAATTTTATAATCAAAATTGACAATCGTATAACAAAAATGTCAGACTAGTGTTGCATCTTTGTAATGTAATTTAATGTAAAATATTTATGAAAAAGTTAATATTATTATGCTTAGCCATTAGTTTGGTGAGTTGCGGTGCTTCTAAAACCGTTAGAGTATCAAAAAAAGTTATTAAAGGAGATTGGGTTTTAAATTCAGTAACCTATAACCAAGCGGGAAATTATAATGTCACTTTACTTAACGACGCATCAAAAGCATGTTTTGAAGGTAGTACTTGGCAATTTGTACCTAATAACAATACGGGAGTTTACAGCATTAACGATGCTAGTTGTGCAACAGGTGAAAGACATTTTGTATTCACCATTCAAGAAGTAGATGCTGAAACTGGTCTATATGATTTTTTACTTAAACCTACCGATGAAAAGCACAAATCGGAAACCAATCAAGGTTTTAGATTAAAATTGGCTACATTGTCTGATGATACTATGCAGTGGCAACAAACAGTAAGTGTAGCAGGTAGTACGCTTACTTTAAACATGAATTTTTCAAAACAATAAAATAAATACCAAACAAAGATGAAAACAATTATAAATAAAGCAGGAATTTTACTTTTCACATTTGTTCTAGCTATAAGTTTAACAAACTGTAAAGCGATACAAAATGCAAATAACAAACAAAAAGGTGCCGTTATTGGTGCCACTGGTGGTGCTATTTTAGGAGCCATTATAGGAAACAATGTTGGTAAAGGTGGTAATGGCGAATTGGGTGCTGTTATTGGTGGCGTTGTAGGTGGTGGTGCAGGTATTCTTATTGGAAACAAGATGGATAAACAGGCACAAAAAATTGAAGAAGAAATACCAGGGGCACAAGTAGAGCGTATAGATGATGGTATTGTAGTAACTTTTGACGAAGGTAGCGGTGTGTATTTTGACACTAATAAGTATAACATTAACACGGCGTCTCAACAAAGTTTAAATAAGTTAATAAATGTTTTTAAAGAATATCCAGATACCAATATTTTAGTTGTTGGACATACCGATAGCCAAGGTTCAGAAGCGTATAATATGACGCTTTCTAAAAACAGAGCCTATGCAGTAAGTAATTATTTATCAAGTAATGGGATCTCTTCAGGACGTTTAACTACCAATTGGTTTGGAGAAACACAACCATTGCACGACAATGCAACTGCTGAAGGACGCGCCAAAAACAGACGTGTAAACGTTGCTATTTTGCCTAATGAAAAAATGATTCAAGACGCAAAAGCCCAAGCTGGAAATTAATTATTTTCAATATAAATTTGTAAAAATCTCGTTTTCAATGTTACTTTGAAAACGAGATTTTTCATTTAAAATAAAGTTAATGAACCAATTATTACAATACATAATTTCCCATACACAACTTTCCGAAGTTTCTATTAAAAATACAGTTGAATTATTAAATGAAGATTGCACCATTCCGTTCATTTCTCGCTACAGAAAAGAGCGCACAGGAAATTTGGATGAGGTTCAAATAGGTGATATTGTAAAGTTTAAAGAGCAATTTGAAACTTTAGAAAAACGAAAAGTCACTATTTTAAAAGCTTTGGAAGAGCAAGAAGTTTTAACTTCAGAATTAAAACAAAAAATTAAAGCGACCCAAGATTTAACAACGCTTGAAGATTTATATCTACCATTCAAGAAAAGCCGAAAAACAAAGGCTGAAACGGCAAGACAAAACGGATTGGAACCATTGGCGAAAATAATTATGAGCCAAAATGCGAACGATATTGAATCGGTAGCATATAAGTATGTAAAAGGTGAAATTAAGTCGGTTGAAGATGCGTTAGAAGGCGCACGTCATATTATTTCAGAATGGATTAATGAGCGCCCAGATATTCGAAATAATATCCGCCAGCAATTGGAACGTTTTGCTATGATTTCCACGAAAGTGGTAAAAACAAAAGCAGAAGATGAAAATGCTCAAAAATTTAGAGATTATTTTGAATGGGAAGAAGCTTTAAGCAGAATTCCTTCCCACCGATTACTCGCTATTTTAAGAGCTGAAAGCGAAGGTTTTATAAAAGTGAAAATTGAAATTGATGACGAAAAAGCCTTAACAAAAATTGAAGACCGCATCATACGCTCCCACAACGATTGTAGTGAGCAAATTCGAATAGCTATACAAGATGCCTACAAACGTTTATTGTTGCCGTCACTTTCAAACGAAGCATTGCAAAATGCAAAAACCAAAGCCGATGAAGCTGCTATATCAGTTTTTGCAAAAAATTTGAAACAACTTTTGTTAGGGTCGCCATTAGGTGAAAAACGTGTTTTGGCAATCGACCCTGGGTTTCGAACCGGTTGTAAAGTGGTGTGTTTAGATGCGCAAGGAGGTTTGTTGTATAATGAAACCATCTATCCGCATCCGCCAAAAAGCGATACAATGGGCGCTATGAAAAAGTTAAGTTCCTTAACTGAGGCGTATCAAATTGAAGCTATTGCTATTGGAAACGGAACTGCATCTAGAGAAACTGAAGCGGTTATCAGAAAAATTCATTTCAAGAATGATGTACAGGTGTTTGTGGTAAGTGAGGCGGGCGTTAGTATTTATTCGGCATCAAAAATAGCACGTGATGAATTCCCTAATTACGATGTCACTGTTCGTGGTTCGGTATCTATTGGCAGACGCTTGCAAGATCCCTTGGCAGAATTGGTTAAAATTGATGCCAAATCTATTGGCGTTGGGCAGTACCAACACGATGTTGATCAAACCAAACTCAAAAAAGAGTTGGATGTGGTAGTTGAAAGTTGCGTAAATGCCGTTGGTGTAAACTTAAACACCGCAAGTACAAGTTTGTTAAGTTATGTGTCGGGTATTGGGCCAAAACTAGCCGAAAATATTGTAGCATATCGCGATGAAAACGGGGCATTTACTTCTAGAAACGAGATTAAAAAAGTGCCACGTTTGGGCGGAAAAGCGTTCGAACAAGGGGCCGTTTTTTTAAGAATTAAAGAGGCTAAAAACCCGTTAGACGATTCGGCGGTACATCCTGAAAGTTATGCCATAGTTGAAAAAATGGCGAAAGATTTAGGCAAGCATGTATCCGATTTAATTGGAAACAAGGATCAACTTCAAAAAATAGATTTAAAAAAATACTGTACGGAAACCGTTGGGTTACCTACGCTTCAAGATATCATAAACGAACTTGAAAAACCGGGTTTAGATATTCGGGAGCAAGCCAAAGTATTTACCTTTAATCAAAATATTAAAACCATTAACGATTTAAAAGAAGGGCAATTGCTTCCGGGTATTGTGAACAACATTACCAATTTTGGCTGTTTCGTAGATGTGGGCATCAAAGAAAGCGGCCTTATTCACGTTTCAAATCTATCCGATAGTTTTGTGAAAGATGTGAACGAGCATGTAAGCCTGCACCAACAAGTTATCGTAAAGGTTTTAGAGGTTGATGTTCAGCGAAAGCGTATTCAATTGAAATTGCATAAGTAATGTAAATGTCCGTTCGAGCGCTCCCGTTAGATATTGGGACGAGACCTCATGGTGTTGCTTGGAAGTTCTCGACTTCGCTCAAACGGACATTACTCTAGGTTATATTAAGACGCCATCTTAACAATTTGAGGACTTGAGATGGCATTTTTAATCAATTCATGCCATTTCTCAATACGTTGCAATTCAAAGTCTTCGCTAAAATCTTCATCAATATCAAAAAAGTTGATGATAACATTTGGTTTTGCAGATGATTTATAAACCAATTCCAATCCTAAATTTTTTAAAGACAGCGATTTGTTTGCACCATTGTTATAGTTTTTAATAATGTTACATTGCTTTACCTCGTTGAGGTTAATGTCGCTAACAACACTAGGGTTTTTCGTATTGAATTTTATAGATGTTAACGCCTTATTATCGCTGCTAATGCCTATAAAATTTTTACGCCAAACCTCTTTTTGGCTATATGTAATACCATTGTTTTTTACTAGGGCATTGGCTTGTTTTTTTATACTAACTGTATTTTTTGTTCCGTTGTAAATAAATAAAATAAAAGGAAGGAATACGCTTAAAACTAAAAGCGTAGAAATAATTATTAATGAAATTTTCATCTTTCTGTATGTTTTTAATTAATTTTTGTGAATGGAAAAACCAATCATTAAATGTTTAATGATTCATTTTTAATTGTGTTCAGTAAAATTTATTCACTACAAAAAGGAATGAAAAGGGTAAATAATACTCCGGGTAGTTAAATTTAAATCTAAAAAATCGCAAACTTTTAAATATTGAAAATCGCTTTCTAAAACTTTTTCAGAGATAGGTTTTTTAGCAAAAAAATTATTGTCAAAAGTTTGTTCTTTTTCCTTTTCAAAACCTGCCAATTCAAGGAAAGAATTATTCGTAGAAATGGCTAAGGTATTATAGGAATGATCAATTTTTAGATCGTGTGTGTGCGTAATTTTTTTAGTAGCCAAATCACCCTTAGATTCAGAAACGAACAAGGTAAATAAACTTAACGCAAGCGTTAAAATTAAGCCGTTAAATTTTAGCATTTTAGTTAAAATTACAAAGTGTAAATGTATAAATAAAGTGTGTTAAAAAAGTAATAAAATTTATAAAACAAAAAATGCGAGCCCTTAAGCTCGCATTTTATAAACTAAAACAAGTATAAATTACTTGTTCATGTTTTTAATTTCTTTTACAAACGTATCTAAATCAACGCCATTACCCACTAAGGTTAAAGCTTTGTCTACAATATATTTTACGTTTACAGCATGAAACCCTAAGCCAACACCAATTTTGTTTAAAAGTTTGTGTTCTGGATCGCCATCTATTTGGTCAACATGTACCATACGCACCAAATCATACAAACGCTCTAAACGTCTATCATATTCAACTGGCGGATTAATTGGGTGCGATTTATAATCTTCTAAAATTATAGCATAATCTGCTTCGCTAATATCTAAATTACGAGCTAAACGGTCTAAAAACGCTTTTTCATCATCACTAATTACACCATCATCCATCGCTACACGAACAATAGCTGCAAAATGGTCTTCATTACGCTTTTTAAATCCACTATCAAATAAATCTGAAAACGACATATCTTTTTTTGTTTTAAGAGTGCAAACCTACATATTTTTTTCGTTTTTTCTGTAATTACAAAAGTGAAAAAACATTAAAAAAATTCCTTTAATCTAAGTTAGTCAATAAAAATCATTTTTAAAAATCTATTAAAACCCTTTTTTGGGTATTATTATAAAGTTTGCGTTTTGAGTTTAGCCTGTGTGCAGTCTAAGAGCTATATCTTCTTACTTTTGATGGCAAAAAGGAAGCCGTTTTAAATTGTGATACATTCACGATTTCAATCTAAAATAGAATGTATGAGTAATCGCTAATGTAACTACAGAAGAACTAGCAACATTTCAAAAAGCAAAAACATTTGTGAATTCTAGTCAAAATATGAAAAGAATCATCTTAAGCCTTATATTTGCACTTCAAAAACCGATTTTTAGGTGAGTAAAACTACACTTTCTCAAACCTATGCACAGACTTTGCAAACGCAAAATCTGCAAAATGCTATTGCCCAAACTAAAAGTAGAACACATTTAAAAGGACTTACGGGTTCTTCGTTTTCCTTTGTTGTTTCAAGTCTTTTCAATCAAAATGAATTGCCTTTTCTACTTGTCTTTAACGACAAAGAAGAGGCCGCTTTTTATCTAAATGATTTAGAACAACTTTGTAACGATAAAGATGTGTTGTTTTACCCAGGCAGTTATCGCAGGCCTTACCAAATTGAGGAAACCGATAACGCTAATGTGCTATTGCGTGCCGAGGTTTTAAACCGCATCAATTCCCGAAAAAAACCGGCTATTATTGTTACGTATCCAGATGCCCTTTTTGAACAAGTTGTTACTAGAAAAGAGTTGGAAAGAAACACTTTAAAAGTGTCTGTAAGCGATAAATTATCCATCGATTTTGTAAACGAAGTATTGTTTGAATACCAATTTAAGCGTGTCGATTTTGTTACTGAACCCGGTGAATTCTCCGTGCGTGGTGGCATTGTAGATGTGTTTTCGTTTTCAAACGATGAACCTTACCGCATCGAATTTTTTGGCGATGAGGTTGATAGTATTAGAACCTTTGATGTGGAAACGCAACTTTCCATAGAGCAGATTAAAAAAATAAACATCATACCTAATGTAGCCAACAAATTGTTGCAAGATAGTAGGCAAAGCTTTTTGGAATACATGGCGCAAAAAACGGTAGTTTGTTTTAAAAATGTCGATTTATTCTTTTCAAGAATTGACGATTTTTATGCCAAAGCTGAAGAAGCTTTTAAAACACTGTCCTCAGATATCAAACACGCAGAACCCGAAGCTTTATTCTGTAATTCAACGGTGTTAAAAAAGCAATTATTGGATTTTTCAATTGTTGAATTTGGTACTACGGCATTTTTTAAATCTAATGTTACGTCGAGCGCAGTCGAGACGTCCCAAGATGCGATTCTGAAACAAGTTCAGAATGACGCCATCATCTTCAACACCTCTCCACAACCTTCTTTCAACAAACAATTCGATTTGTTAATTGAAGATTTAAACAGCAATTGCGACAAGGGTTATATCAATTATATAGCCTGCGTGAGCGAGCAACAGGCAAAACGTTTTCACGATATTTTTGACGATTCGCATTTGGAAGTGAAGCCTTATAAAACCATAGTACTATCATTACATCAAGGTTTTATAGACCACGACAATCAAATAGTTTGTTATACCGATCATCAAATTTTTGAGCGTTACCACAAGTTTCTTGTTAAAAATGGTTATGCCAAAAAGCAAGCCATCACTTTAAAGGAACTTACCAATTTAGATATTGGCGATTATGTAACGCATATCGATCATGGTATTGGGCGTTTTGGTGGACTTCAAAAAATAGATGTTGAAGGCAAAAAGCAAGAAGCCATTAAATTGGTTTATGGCGAACGCGATGTGTTGTATTTGAGTATTCACTCTCTGCATAAAATTACCAAGTTTAATGGTAAGGATGGGAAACCACCAAAAATTTACAAACTAGGTAGTACCGCGTGGAAAACGCTGAAAGAGAAAACAAAATCTAGGGTTAAACATGTAGCATTTAATCTGATAAAACTTTACGCAAAACGTAAAACTGAAAAAGGCTATCAATATAACCCCGATAGTTATATGCAACACGAGTTGGAAGCCTCTTTTATTTACGAGGATACACCCGACCAAAGCACCGCAACGGCCGATATTAAAGCTGATATGGAAAGCGAACGCCCCATGGATAGATTGGTGTGTGGTGATGTTGGGTTTGGCAAAACCGAAGTTGCCATTCGTGCAGCGTTTAAAGCGGTTGATAATGGTAAACAAGTGGCTGTTTTGGTGCCAACTACCATTTTGGCATATCAACACTCCAGAACTTTTGCAGAGCGTTTAAAAGATTTCCCGGTAACGGTAGATTATGTTAATCGTTTTAGAACTGCCAAAGAAAAACGAGAAACCCTCGAAAATTTAGAAAACGGTAAAGTCGATATCATTATAGGTACGCATCAATTGGTTAACAAAACCGTGAAATTTAAAGATTTAGGCTTGCTTATTGTTGATGAGGAACAAAAATTCGGCGTCGCAGTAAAAGAAAAGCTAAAAACCTTAAAAGATAATGTGGATGTGTTGACTTTAACCGCAACACCCATCCCTAGAACACTTCAATTTAGCTTGATGGCGGCACGCGATTTATCGGTCATCACCACGCCACCACCAAACCGTTATCCTATTGAAAGTCATGTGATTCGTTTTAATGAAGAAACCATTCGCGATGCTGTGAGCTATGAAATTGAACGTGGCGGACAAATTTTCTTCATCCACAACCGTATAGAAAACATTAAGGAAGTTGCAGGTTTAATTCAGCGCTTAGTGCCCGATGCTAAAATTGGTATTGGTCATGGGCAAATGGACGGTAAAAAACTTGAAGAATTGACGTTGGCATTTATGAACGGTGCTTTTGATGTGTTGGTAAGTACAACCATTGTGGAAAGTGGTTTAGACGTGCCAAATGCGAATACCATTTTTATAAACAATGCCAATAATTTCGGTTTGAGCGATTTACACCAAATGCGTGGTAGGGTAGGACGTAGCAACAAGAAAGCATTTTGTTATTTTATCACGCCTGAGTATTCAGCTATGACCGATGATGCCCGAAAACGTATCACCGCTTTAGAACAATTTACCGAATTGGGCAGTGGTTTTAATATTGCTATGAAAGATTTGGAAATTCGGGGAGCTGGCGACTTGTTGGGTGGCGAACAAAGCGGATTCATCAATGAAATAGGTTTCGATACCTATCAAAAAATACTAAACGAAGCTATTGAAGAACTCAAGGAAAATGAGTTTAAAGATTTATATGAAGACTATAAAATTGAAAAAGTCTATGTTAAAGATGTAACTATCGATACAGATTTTGAATTGCTTTTCCCTGATGATTACGTAAATAATATTGCTGAACGTTTAAGTTTATACACCAAACTTAACGACATTAAAACCGAAGAAGAATTAGAGAAATTTGAAACCGAATTAATAGACCGTTTTGGTGAATTGCCAAAACAAGTAAACGATCTGCTGGATAGCGTTCAAATTAAATGGATTGCTACCAAAGCTGGTTTTGAGAAAATTGTTATGAAACAAGGGAAGCTTATTGGATATTTCATAAACGATCAACAAAGTAGTTTTTACCAAAGTAGTAACTTTACACGGGTATTACAATTTGTACAATCTAATTCAAACACTTGTAAAATGAAGGAGAAACAAACCCGAAACGGTTTACGCCTTATGCTCACTTTTGAAAATATAAAATCGGTAAAACAAGCATTGAAAGTATTACAACCTATTGTGGTGTAATTATTGTACCTATTAAATGGAAGATTAGAAACTTAAACACATGTTATTTAGAATTGTTGCTTTATTAATATTGCTACCAAATGTTCTTTTGGCGCAACACACCATTAAAGGCGTGTTTACACCAGCTAAAGATTACAAGGTGGTTTTGTTGTATAAAGTAACGCCAACAGTATCAGAATATATTACCAATACCGAAGTGCAAAAGGATGGAAGCTTTCAGTTTCAATTAGATGCTTCCGCAGAAAAAGGTATTTATAGGATTGTTTATGCGGTTCCACAAGAAGACTATAATTTCGATGTTATTTACAACGGAAAAGAAGATGTTGTGCTAGCTTTTAATTCTGAAACGGGTGTTTCGTTTAAATCTTCTACCGAAAATAAACTGCTAGCATCATATACAAGTAGCATGTCGGCAATTACTAAAAGTATTAATAATTATTTCAGGGAAGGCCGTAAAGACACTTTGGCTTTGAAAACCATTTTTAAAACACAACGAGAAGCACAAACCCGTTACGAAAAACTGGCTGATAATACCATTACACTACATTTTATTAAGGCAAATAGGCCTTACATTCCAAAAAAGTATGAAGATGTAAAAACCTATGTAAAGAATTTAAAAATCCATTATTTTGATAATATAGATTTTAACAACAAAATACTTCAAAGTTCTAGTTTTTTACAAGAACGCATGCTTAATTATGTATTTGGAATATCTACCGATGGAAAGGACGATATTACCAATTATAAAAACAATATTGATGTGTTTTGTGATGCGATTAAAACAGTTCCGGCCAATGTTAAACGCATTTTATTAACTGATTTATGGCAAGAAATGGTGGATTTGGGTCTGGAACCCGTTGCAAATCATATTTCAAATCATTATTTATTAGACGTTGCCAAACTTTTAAAAGATAATGAACTTGTTGATGCTTTGATACAGTATACCAACCTATCTATTGGACATAAAGCTCCCGATTTTTCTTTTGTAGTTGAAAAAGACAAACAAAAAACAACTAAAAAGTTGAGCGAATTAAACAGCGCCGAAAAGTATATCGTCTTGTTTTGGAGCAGCACGTGTTCGCATTGTTTAGATGAAATTCCGCAATTGCAAAAATTTTTAAAAACACGCACCAAAGAAAAAATTAAAGTAATTGCCATTGGTTTAGAAGACGATAATAAAATTTGGAAAGAGAAAATTAAAGCTTTTCCAGAATTTATCCATGTACTTGGATTGGGTAAATGGGAAAATCCTATTGGTAATAAATACGGCGTAACAGCAACCCCTACTTATTTTTTACTTAATAAGGAAAAGCGCATTATCAATAAGCCTGAAAATTTTGAGGCTTTAAAAGCAGTTTTAGTCAAATAGAACTTAACAATTAAAAATGAAAAAAAGCATCTTCAATATGCTCAATGTTAAATGCGTTTTTCTCTTTCACAATAGCGATTATATCAAAGCGGACTTCAACATCTAGCGCGTTTTCTGTTACGTATGCATCAACTGCTTTTACCAAGCGTTGTATTTGTTTAGGTTTCACAAAATCTTGGGGGTTGCCAAAATCTGAAGTCGAACGTGTTTTTACTTCAATAATGGCTAATATTTGGTCTTTTATAGCAATAATATCAACTTCAGCCTTATCAAAGCGGAAATTACGCTCCATAACGGCATAGCCGTTTTTCAATAGAAAATCTACTGCCATTTGTTCGCCTTTTTTACCAAGTTCGTTGTGTTGTGCCATTATAGTTTCCTGTGAAAGTTGAGGTCTAAAAAATTAAAAAATCTAAAATACATAAAATATCATTCATTTGTCATTTTTTAGACAAGGCTAAAAAATTATTTACTTCTAAGTAAAAATGAGTATATTTGTAGTCTAAAGTTAACGTATGACCACATTATCTGAAGAAAATTATTTAAAAGCCATATATCATTTAGGTAAACAGGGCACAGAGGCGGTAAGTACCAATGCCATTGCCGAAAAAATAGAATCCAAAGCCTCTTCGGTAACCGATATGGTAAAGAAATTAGCCGATAAGGACTTAGCGAATTATGTTAAGTACCAAGGGGTTAGTTTGACGAACAATGGACGTTTGGCGGCAGCTTTGGTTGTTAGAAAACACCGTCTATGGGAAGTGTTTTTAGTTGAAAAGCTCAACTTTTCTTGGGATGAGGTACATGATGTTGCAGAACAGTTGGAGCATATCAAATCGTTAAAATTGGTAAACGAATTGGATGCATTTTTAGGTTTCCCAACACACGACCCTCATGGAGATCCTATACCAGATAAAGACGGAAACTATGCCCAAACAAAAAGCGTTAGCATTTTAGAAATGGAAATTGGTGCCCAAGGTGTTTTATCGCTGGTTAAAGATGCTTCAGATGTGTTTTTGAAATATTTGAACAAAAATAATTTGGCTTTGGGAGATGTTATTAAAGTTTTAGATTTTGAACCGTTTGACGATTCGGTTACCATTCAAACTAAAGGCAAACAAATCATCATCTCTAAAGAAGTTGCCAAAAATTTATACTTAAGTCAGTAATTATGAATACTTATAACCCTATAAATACGCTTATCCTGTTTTTTATAATAGTCGGTGTTTTATTTGTGCTTTTTCGTCCTATAAAAGGCTGGTTCTGGATTATAAAGAACAATTTTAAAAGCAACGAAAAGGTGGTTATTGAAGATATTTTAAAGCAGCTCTACCATTTCGAAAACTCAGGAAACAAAGTAGATACCAAAACATTGGTGCAGGTATTAAAATTCAATAACAATCAAATTATTGAAGTCATAAAAAAAATGACCATTAATAATTTGATTTATTTTGATTCGGACGTTTTGAAATTAACCGAAACGGGAAGGGATTATGCCGTTAGAATTGTGCGTGTTCATAGGCTTTGGGAACGTTATTTGGCAGATAAAACAGGCTTTAAAAGAGAAGAATGGCATGATAGAGCAGAACTGATGGAGCATAAGTTAAACCATGAAGAAGTTGAAAAACTATCGGCACATTTAGGGAACCCTAAATTCGATCCACATGGCGATCCTATTCCAACCAAAACAGGAAAAATGGCAAAAGTAAATGGTGTTGAATTACCATTATTGCCAGTAAACACCATTGGTAGAATTACACATATTGAAGACGAGCCTGAAATTATCTATAAACAGATTTTAGCTGAGAATATTCACATTGGGTCGCTTATTAGAGTTATTGAAAACAATACCACAAGAATTGTTTTTCAATCGGAGGGTGAAGAATTTAAACTGGCGCCCATAGTTGCTGCAAATTTAACAGTAGCCCCTTTTGAAAAGGAAACAGTTATTGAAGATAATATTGCCAGATTATCAAGTTTAAAAGTAGAAGAAACGGCAAAAATTATAGGGATTTCAAAAGAAAGTAGGGGAGAAAGCAGAAGGCGCTTGTTAGATTTAGGCTTTGTAAAAGGAGCCGATATAAAAATAGATTTAATGAATCCGCTAGGAGAACCAAACGCTTATTTAATTAAAGGGACTTCTATTGCCTTACGAAAAGACCAAGCGGCTAAAATTCTCATTAAAAAAGATTAAATCATGGAAACTAAAGTAAAAAGTGCTTGCGAAACATGTACTCATTTTAATGCCGAAGGATTAAAAAAACTAGGGGTAAATACTAGCAATATAGATTTTGTAGTGGCTTTAGCCGGCAACCCCAATACAGGAAAAAGTACGGTTTTTAATGCCTTAACAGGTTTGCGCCAACATACTGGAAACTGGCCAGGGAAAACCGTTACAAGGGCCGAAGGTGGTTTTGAATACAATAAGCAAAAATTCAAGTTGGTAGATTTACCAGGAACTTATTCCTTGCTTTCAACATCTGAAGATGAAGAAGCTGCAAGGGATTTTATTCTCTTTGGAAAACCCGATGTTACCGTTATAGTAGTGGATGCAAACCGATTGGAACGTAACTTAAATTTGGTGCTTCAAATTTTAGAAATTACAGATAAAGCGGTACTGTGTTTAAATTTAATGGACGAAGCTAAACGTAACCATATAACCATTGACGAAAGAACCTTGGCGCGTGATTTAGGAATTCCCGTAGTAGCTACCAGTGCTAGATTCAGTAAAGGCATTCCCGAGTTAATCCATACCATTAGTGAGATTGCCAATGGGAATATTGTTTGTAAACCACACCGAATTAAAAATGTACCAAGCAATATTGAAAATGCAGTTAAAACACTTTCGGCTGAAATTGAAAAGGAATTTCCAAACATCCCGAACAGTAGATGGATTGCTTTCCGATTGTTGGAGGGCGATACTCAAATTATAAATGCGTTAAGAACTGGCGAACTTGTTTAAAATCTTATTATGGCAAATAAAAATATAGAGCATATTTTAGAATTATCGAATGAATTACGTTGGCAAATTGGTGACGATTTTCATGATAATTTAACCGAAGGCATTTATGCTGATGCGGCTCAAATTGTGAGTGATACGGTACAGGTTGATGATTCAAAAAAACGTTTTCGATTAGATAGACAAATTGATAAAATAGTAACCAGCAAAACTTTTGGCTTTCCCATCATGTTTCTAATATTGGCAACGGTACTTTGGTTAACTATTATTGGGGCAAATTACCCATCATCATTATTAGCACAACTTTTATTGGATAATATACATCCAGCATTAAAAACTTTTGCGGCAAGTATTAATATGCCGTGGTGGTTAGATGGCTTTTTAATTGATGGTGTGTATTTGGCAGTGGCTTGGGTTATTGCAGTAATGTTGCCGCCCATGGCCATATTTTTCCCCATGTTTACACTTTTGGAAGATTTTGGTTATTTACCCCGTGTTGCTTTTAATTTGGATAGTTTATTTAATAAATCGGGTGCCCACGGAAAACAAGCCTTAACTATGACCATGGGCTTTGGGTGTAACGCCGCAGGCGTTGTAGCCACCCGTATCATCGATAGCCCTAGAGAGCGATTAATTGCTATTATTACCAATAATTTTTCGCTTTGCAACGGGCGTTGGCCTACGCAAATTTTAATTGCAACCATATTTATTGGTGTGGTAGTGCCATCGGCATTTTCTAGCTTAATTTCACTATTGGCTGTTATTGGTATTGCGGTTTTGGGTATGGCATTTATGTTTGGAACTTCTTGGGCTTTATCCAAAACATTGTTAAAAGGAGAAGTGTCCACTTTTAATTTAGAATTGCCACCCTACCGTCCACCACGTTTTTGGAAAACCATTTACACGTCTCTAATCGATAGAACATTAATTGTTTTATGGCGAGCCATTGTATTTGCTGCACCCGCTGGCGCAGTAATCTGGTTAATTTCTAATATTTATATTGGGAATGAAAGTGTCGCCGCATGGGCCATACATTCGTTAGATGGTTTTGGGTTTCTTTTAGGTTTGAACGGTGTTATTTTATTAGCATACATTGTAGCAATTCCTGCAAATGAAATCGTAATCCCAACCATATTGATGCTAACTGTTTTGGTAACCGGTATCGATGGAGGTGCGGGAGCAGGCGTCATGTTTGAACTTGATTCTGCTAATGCTACTGCCAATGTTTTAAAGGCAGGAGGCTGGACTTTATTAACAGCTATTAACCTCATGATTTTCAGTTTGTTGCATAACCCATGTAGTACCACCATTTATACTATTTACAAAGAAACTAAAAGTGCCAAGTGGACTGCTTTTGCATCCATAATGCCAGTAATTTTAGGATTCATTGTTACCTTTTTAGTGGCTCAAGTTTGGAGAATTATTAGTTAAGAGAATATCGTAATCCCAAAAACAAACGTATTCCTTGATTTGGGCCATACACATAAGATGGGTCGAACGTTAATCCGTATGGGTTATATTTAGGACTATTAGGATCATCATTTACCAAAGCATTGCCATTGCTATCAAAATCAACATTTTTATCGAACGGATCGTGTGCTCTAGCAATAATAAAAGGGTTCCCTTTATTGGGGGTCCAGTTTAATAGGTTTTTTACGCCACCGTATATTTCGAAATTATTTAAACCATCAAAGGTTAATTGAATATTTTGAATACTCCAAACAGGCGAATTCTCTTTCCGAGGATCCAAATCACCTAACAAAGGCAAACGCATAGGACCATAAATATTGCCAGTATAATCTAAAGTTAGGTTATATTTATAAATTTTATAGGATGCAGCCCAAGTTCCTGTAAAGCGTTCGGTTAAAATTTGACGTTTTGTAATATTGTTTTCTGTTTGAGATACGTCTTGAAATGTGCCTCCAACCAATAGTTTTACTCCACTAGTAATAATAGCATCGTAATTAATACTTATGCCTTTTGTAACAGCTTTTCCGTTTAGGTTGTCATAAATTATTTCATTAGGATTTGTGTCGTAATCTGGAAGAATTAAATTGGTGAAATGGGTATACCAAGCAGAAACGTCTAATCCCATAATCATACCATTTTTGGTATAAAATTTCTTTAAATAATTTATGTTTACATTGTAAGAACGTTCGGGTTTTAGAGCCTCAGCTATTACTACATTTCTGGCTCCTGTTAATGCGGCATGTTCTTCAGTAAAAATATTAACAACTCTAAAGCCTGTACCAGCATTTAATCTTAAAATATCATTTGCGGTAGGTTTAAATTTGTATGCTATTCGGGGGGTAAATATATTGCCATGCCTTTTATCAAAATCATAACGGGTTCCTAATAACATGGTATGCTTGTCATTAAATTTTATTTCATCTTGTAAAAACACAGAAGGAATCACAACTTTATCCGCTTCTTTAGTAGCAGGGGTGTTATCATCATAAAAATTATAGCGCAATGCCGTTCCAAATAAAAGGTCATGATTTTTTAAGTTTTTATCCCAAGTAAATTGTCCAAAACCAATACGTTGTTGAGCCAAATAGGGAACATTGCCATAAACCGAATTTTGATCATGATCGGTATATGAAAACTGAAACAATATTTTTTCCTCAACAGGTAGTTGATATTTTCCTAAAGCTTCAAAGCGTGATGTATAAATGCTTTCTCCATAAATCTCATCGCCACCTCTATATGAAGGATTCCATTGCATTTCACCTCCCCATCGGTCTTCGTAAAAATAACGTCCTACAAGAGAAAATTCTCTTTGATTTTTTCGTTCAAAATCCCATTTTTGAAATATTGAAATTCTATTTTGAAGGGTTAGATCCGTAAAATTATCATTGTTATTATCTACGGGGTTATTGTAATTAAAATAATTGATTCCAGTAAGAAGACTGGCTTTCGACCCTACATTGGTTTTATATCCTAAATCCAGATTGACTTCTCCCCAACCAGTGACATAGCTATCTGCAAAAAAGCGAGGGGCATTTTCTGGAAGCTTGGTTATGATGTTAATAAGACCACCAACAGCCTCACTTCCATATAGAGAAGAAGCAGGCCCTTTTACTATTTCAATTTGTTCTATAAGTGAGTTAGGGATGCCTGATAGGCCATACACTGTTGATAACCCACTTACAATGGGCATGCCATCTATAAGAACCAAGGTATAGGGACCTTCTAGACCATTAATATGAATATCGCCCGTATTGCATACATTACAGTTAATTTGAGGGCGTACACCATTTACGTTTTGTAGTGCTTCAAAAATATTGGGAGTTGGATTTTTTTTAAAAAAAGCAGGGGTGTATACTTCTACTGGAACGGGGCTTTCCAATCGAGACACCGCTTTTAGGGTTCCTGTAACTACTACCTCATCGAGTAATTCAGATTCTGGTAAATCGAAATTTATAATGCTAGGCTTCGATGAAACAGCTATGTTTTTTCTTTGGGTTACATATCCTGTAAATGAAGCCAAAATAGTATAGGCTCCTGCATCAACTGCATTAATTTTGTAAAATCCATTTTCATCGGTTGTGGTGCCTTTAGATGTTCCTTTAAGATAAACATTTGCATAAGGCAATGGTTCGCCGTCTGAAAACACATTTCCGGATATTTCTTGAGCACTTACCGATGTTGCGTATATGCTTAAAAATAGTATTATATATTTCATAAATATAATTTTTTACAAATATAAATATTAATTTAGATTAATCTAAAAATTAAATTTAAAATAATAAACTATATTAGCGGTATAATTCTGTATTTATGATTACCCTAACGGAAGAAAACTATATAAAAACCATATATCAATTAGGAAAATATGGCGTGCATACTGTAAGCACAAATAGCATTGCAGATGCACTGGATACCAAAGCATCTTCGGTTACAGATATGATGAAAAAATTGGCTGAAAAGGGATATGTTAACTATAAAAAATATCAAGGGGTCACGCTTTCTGAAACAGGAAAAAAAATAGCAGCTGAGATTGTTAGAAAACACCGCTTGTGGGAAGTTTTTTTAGTTGAAAAACTTAATTTTTTTTGGGATGAGGTACATGAGATTGCGGAACAACTTGAGCATATAAAGTCAGAGAAACTTATTAATGAATTGGATAAATTATTGGATTATCCTACACATGACCCACATGGCGATCCCATTCCAGATAAATCCGGGGATATAAAAAAGACCGATAAAGTCTTGCTTTTTAATTTGGAGGCTAATACAAAAGGTATTTGTGTGGGGGTTAAAGACACGTCTTCTGTGTTTTTAAAATATTTAGATAAGCAGAAAATAGCATTGGGCTCAGAAATAACCATTTTATCCAGAGAAGATTTTGATGATTCCATGGTCATTAAAATTGGAGAGACTTCAATGACGATATCTCAAACAGTAGCAAGTAATCTGTTTGTAAAAAAAGTGTAAAAAAGCTGTAAGCTAAGTAATTATTTCAATGGCACCCGCAACCATCATCGCCACCACAGGATTTTTTAGAAGCAGGTTTTTTCCAAAAGAATTTTTTAATCAAAAAGATTAATGCAAATCCAATGGCGATAAAAACCAATATGTTTTGAATGATGGTGTTCATAGTTATTTGGTCGACGTTACTTTAGTTTCATTTCAAAAGATTCCTGATTTCCCAAGAATTTGTTATTTCAATAATTGGTAAGCTATTAAAGCAACAATGTATGCAAAGCCACTCATTATAAATAATTGTAATGTGGGCCATTTCCAACTGTTGGTTTCTTTTTTAACAATAGCAAGCGTACTCATGCACTGCATAGCAAAAGCATAAAAGAGCAGCAATGAAATACCCGATGCAAAATTAAATAAAGGCCCTCCAAGAATGGGGTTTACTTCGGCAGCCATACGGTTTTTTATGGTGGCTTCATCATCATTTCCAACGCTGTAAATAGTTGCCAATGTTCCAACAAATACTTCACGGGCAGCAAAACTACTTACTATGGCAATGCCTATTTTCCAATCGTAACCCAAAGGTCTTATAGCGGGTTCTATAGCGCGACCTGTGATACCTATATAGGAATGCTCTAACTTATATGAAGCAATATGTTGATTTATTTCTTCTTCAGATAATTGTTGGGATGCATATTCGGTTTTAATGATTGATTCTGCATTGTTAAAATCATCACCAGGGCCATAAGACGCTAAAAACCATAGAATAATAGAGATGGCAAGAATAATTTTTCCTGCACCAAATACAAATGATTTTGTTTTTTCCAACACCGTTAACGCCACATTTTTAAACATGGGGAGCTTATAATTTGGCATTTCAACCACAAAAAATGTTTTGCTTTTTATTTTTAAAACTTTGTTTAAAATTTTCGCTGCAAGCACTGCAGTTGCAAATCCGATAAAATATAAAAGCATGAGGGTTAAAGCTTGATAGCCCAATCCTAAAAAACGCCCTTTTGGAATGACGAGCGATATGATAATTAAATATACGGGTAAGCGCGCAGAACAGGTTGTAAAAGGTGTTACCAAAATGGTTATTAAACGCTCTTTCCAGCTTTCAATATTTCGGGTTGCCATAATAGCAGGAATCGCACAGGCGGTACCAGAAATTAAGGGTACCACACTTTTTCCACTTAAACCAAAACGGCGCATGATTCTGTCCATTAAAAATACCACGCGACTCATATAACCGCTTTCTTCCAATACCGAAATAAACAAGAATAAAAAGGCAATTTGCGGAATGAAAATAACAATACCACCAAGCCCTGGGATAATACCTTCGGCCAACAAGCTGGTAAAAGCGCCTTCTGGCATTTGGTTTTTTGTCCATTCACTTAAAGAAGCAAAAGCACTGTCTATAAAGTCCATTGGGACGCTAGACCAATCGTAGATAGCTTGAAATATGGTTAACAAGATGACAAAGAAAATAGCATAACCCCAAACTTTATGGGTTAAAATGCGGTCTAGTTTCGAGCGTAAATCTTTGGCTTGCGATGCATCAATAGTTTGCCCATGTTTAAGCACGTTGTTTATAAACTGATAGCGTTTTATAGTCTCTTTTTGCTGTAATCGTTTTAAATCGGCTTTACTTTTAGTTTTAAAATTGGCAACTGCCTCTATTTCTTTCCGGTCTGTTTTTCCGAAGTTAACATCTTGGGTAATAACCAACCATAGTTTGTATAGAAGCTGATTAGGAAATGCTTTTTGCAGATTTTCAAAGTATTCCTTATCAATGTCTGATGCCTTAATGCACGGTGTAACAGAAACATCCTTGTAATTGGCAATTAAGTGTTTTAAGTTTTCAATGCCTTCTTTTTTCCTGGTACTAATTAAGGCTATTTTAGTTTGAAGGTGTGCCTCTAAATAATCGATGTCTAATGAGATGCCTTTATAACGCATTCTATCGGCCATATTAATAACCAATAGGGTAGGGATTTCTAAATCTTTAATCTGTGTGAAAAGTAACAGGTTGCGCTTTAGATTTTCAACATCTGTAACAACAACAGCAATGTCTGGAAAATCTTTGTCGTTTTTGTTCAGAAGCAGTTCAATAACAACATTTTCATCTAATGATGATGCATTTAAGCTATAAGTACCCGGTAAATCTATAATATGCGCCTTAACGCCACGAGGCAATTTGCATATACCTTCCTTTTTTTCAACCGTAATACCCGGATAATTTCCAACTTTTTGGTTTAAACCAGTAAGCGCGTTAAAAACCGAGGTTTTCCCCGTATTTGGGTTGCCAATTAAGGCTACATTTATTTGCTTGCTCATATTTCTTTTTCAATTAAAATATGAATAGCCGTTTCTTTTCTGATCGCTAAATGTGTGCCATTGATGTTTAAATACATGGGGTCTTGGAAAGGTGCCAATTGAACAAGTTCTACCAAATTACCAGGCAAACAGCCCATTTCTAAAAGTTTTAATGGAATATGAATGGAAGAAACATCAACAATAGTAGCGCGTTCCCCTCGTTTTAATTCAGCTAATGTATTTTGCAACTTATTTAGATTGATTTTAAAGAAGCAAAAGTACCTAAAAAGTTTAAAGTTAAAAAGTTTAAGGTTTAAAAGTTTCAAGAAGTTTAGTCGTTTGTTGTTCGTTGTTAAGTTGTATGTTGTTAAGCTGTGAATCAACTAAACAACTCCACTACAAACAGCAAACATCATTTCTCTTTTTTCAAAATCTCAATATCATCAAGCAATCGACTTATGTCTTCAGAATTGGTACCATCATAAAACCCACGAATTTGACGCTTTTTATCAATAAGCATAAAGTTTTCGGTGTGTATCATATCAAAAGGGCCACCATCACCAAAATCTTTAACGGCTAAATAGCTTTTTCTTGCCAATTCGTATATTTGTTTTTTGTCGCCTGTAACCAAATTCCATTTGGCGTCCATCACACCTTTTTCCAAAGCATAACGTTTTAATTGTGCCACGGTATCAATTTCTGGCGTTACGGTGTGCGATAGCAGCATCACAGCATCATCATTCTTAATTTTATCTTGTATTTGCGCCATGTGGTTTGTCATAATCGGACAAATGGTTTGGCAAGTTGTAAAAAAGAAAT
Organism: Mariniflexile sp. HNIBRBA6329; assembly: GCF_043558645.1. NCBI lineage: Bacteria > Pseudomonadati > Bacteroidota > Flavobacteriia > Flavobacteriales > Flavobacteriaceae > Mariniflexile > Mariniflexile sp. HNIBRBA6329. The sequence goes on from NZ_JBIFXS010000001.1 coordinate 645,379, forward strand.
CGGCCACATAAATTTTATCCTTATAATCGTTTTGGGTAATGGTTTTCCCGTTTTGATTGATAAGCTTAAAATCGGCTATTCTATGATATTTTTTTTGATATTGAATGGTGCTATCCACCAACTCGGTGCTTACCATGGCAGGTTGGTAAACAGGTAGCGGTTGGTACACATTTAATGTGTTGTAAATTATTGTAACAATGATGATGGATAAGATCAAAAATACAATTCCAAACGTTTTATAGTCTTTAAAAAAAGAAAGCATTCAATTATAATTTAAGGCTTTAGTAAGTATAAGTGGCAAAAATACGACACATAAATAATAAATTGGTATTTTTAACAATACTTAAATGCTTTAAAAAATCATATAAATGAAAATACGGCTATTATTTGTATTCTATTTGTTTTCATTGGCTTTTTTCGGACAGGATTTTAATGAAACATTAAAGGCTATCAGAACTGCTGAAGCTACATCTGCCATGAAAAAAATGCTTCAAAAAGCCAATGCAAATACAGGGAATTATGATGTGAAATACCACCGTTTGGAGTTTAGTTTAGACCCATCGGTAGCTTTTATTTCGGGAGCCGTTACTACCTATTTTGAAGCTAAAACAAACTTAAACCAAGTGACTTTCGATTTGGCAAATAACATGACAGTTTCACAGGTAACACAACGCGGAAACACGATTTCGTTTACTCAAAATACCAATGACGAGTTGGTTATAGCCTTGCCAACCATTCAAAGCACAGGCGTTTTAGATTCGTTAACCATAAGCTATTCTGGAAACCCAATCAGTTCCGGTTTTGGCTCTTTTGAACAAACCCAACATGAAGGTGACCCTGTAATTTGGACGCTTTCAGAGCCCTATGGCGCCAAAGGCTGGTGGCCGTGTAAACAAGATTTAAACGATAAAATTGATAATATTGATGTGTACATTACAACACCTCAGTTCAATCCTTCAAACGAAGAATACATGGCGGTTTCAAATGGTTTAGAGCAAAGTCAAAAAATTAATGGAAGCAATAAAACCACACATTTCAAACACGGTTACCCAATTCCTGCCTATTTAATAGCGATAGCTGTAACCAATTACGAAGTGTATGCGCATACAGTACCAAACAATGGAAATCCTTTTGATGTTGTAAACTATGTGTATCCTGAAAACCTAGGTTATGCCCAAGCCAGCACGCCCATAGCGGTTGATATTATGAACCTATTCACTAATTTGTTTGAAGAATACCCGTTTGCAAACGAAAAATATGGCCATGCGCAATTTGGTTGGGGTGGCGGTATGGAGCACACAACGGTATCGTTTATGGGGAATTTTAGCAGAAATTTAATTGCCCACGAACTGGCGCATCAATGGTTTGGAAATAAAATAACCTGCGGTAGTTGGAAAGATATTTGGCTGAACGAAGGATTTGCCACCTATTTATCCGGCTTAACAATTGAAAACCTTGATGGCAATAATGCTTTTACAACTTGGAAACAAGAACGCAATGTATCCATTACATCGGCAACTAACGGTGCGGTATATTTAACAGATGCTGATACAACTAATGTGGGTAGAATTTTTAGTGGTAGATTAACTTATAATAAAGGGGCTATGGTTTTACATATGTTAAGAAAGAAACTGGGTGATGTTAACTTTTTTCAAGGAGTAAAAAATTATTTAAGCAACCCAAACCACGCCTATGCCTATGCAAAAACACCCGATTTTATAAGTATTATGGAAACTGCAAGCGGTGAAAACTTAACCGAGTTTTTTAACGATTGGTTATATAATCAGGGGTATCCATCGTACACAGTACAGTGGAACCAACCCAACTCTAATCAGGTTTCAATTAATATTTCGCAAACGCAAAGTGATGCTTCTGTTAATTTTTTTGAAGCACCGGTAACTTTACGGCTAACAGGAACTTTAGGCGAAACGCTAGATGTAACCCTTAACAACACGGTTAATAATCAAACTTTTTTAAGCGCGGTTAATTTTACGGTAGCATCCATTCAATTTGATCCAGAATCAGATCTAATTTCAAAAAACAACAATGTTTCTTTAGGAATCAACCACACAGATTTTCAATCGGAATTTGTAATTCACCCAAATCCTTCAACCAATGCGTTTTATGTAGTTAAACCCGAGAATGTTGAGGTAAATGAAGTAAGGATATTCAATACACTTGGTCAACTTTTAAATAAAACCAATTGGTCGCCCATAATCAATGTATCACCATTTGCTTCAGGTTTGCTTTTTGTTCAGTTTCATACCAATACAGGCATAATTAATAAAACGGTGTTAAAAAATTAGCAATACTTCGTATTATGTTTTCTAAATGGTCTTAAAAGCTTACTTTTGTCCGATTATAAAAAAAACGTAATACATGTCTGTATTTTTAATAAAAGCGGCTCAATTATTATTAAGCCTTTCCATATTGGTAGTTTTACACGAATTGGGGCATTTTATCCCAGCAAAATTGTTTAAAACAAGAGTAGAAAAATTCTATTTGTTTTTTGATGTTAAGTTTTCACTTTTTAAAAAGAAAATAGGCGATACAGTTTACGGTATTGGTTGGTTGCCATTGGGTGGCTATGTAAAAATATCTGGAATGATAGACGAAAGCATGGATACCGAGCAAATGGCTTTACCACCACAACCTTGGGAATTTCGTTCAAAACCTGCATGGCAACGCCTTATTATTATGCTAGGTGGTGTAACGGTGAATTTTATTTTAGCGTTCTTTTTATTTATAATGATGCTTTTTGTTTGGGGTACCAACTACACAACAAAAGATGATATTAAATATGGTTTTGGTGTAGCAAAAACGTTGGAATCTTACGGTTTTCAGCAAGGCGATAAAATTATATCTGTTGATGGAAAGCCTTACGAAGATCTAACAATAGATATCAATAAATATATCATGTTTAGAGAAGTTGGGTCTATTAAAGTAGAACATCCTGATGGAACGGTTGCCGATATTCAACTTCCAGAAGATATAGGTACGAAACTTTTTGAAGCAGGCGATATACCAGCTATGGCACCTCGTTATCCGTTTCAGTTAGATTCAGTAGTTGCAGATTCGCCAGCAGATAAAGCAGGATTAAAAGCTAACGATAAGATTGTTGCAGTAAACGGTCAGCCTGTAGAGTATTATTCCGATTTAACCTATCAGATAAAGAATAATACCGATAACACCCTAAACGTTGAAATAGAACGTAATAATGAAATTAAAAGTTTAAGTATAACACGAGCTGAAGATAAAACGATTGGAATCCTATCAACGGTATCCGATTTGGATTATATCACAGTACAAAATAAAGAATATAGTTTATCTGAAAGTATTTCAGGAGGCATAAGCAAAGGATATTGGGAGGTTAAAGATTATTTAGCGCAGTTTAAATACATCTTTACTAAAAAAGGAGCTTCTCAAATAGGTGGTTTTGCTGCTATTGGCAACATGTTTCCTGCACAATGGAACTGGCAGGCCTTTTGGTATTTAACAGCGTTTTTATCCATTATGTTGGCGGTATTGAATTTATTACCTATTCCTGCGTTAGATGGTGGACATGTTATGTTTTTACTTTATGAAATGGTTTCAGGAAGAAAGCCGGGAGATAAGTTTATGGAGTACGCACAAATGGTAGGTTTCTTTATATTAATAGCTTTAGTTTTATTCGCAAACGGTAACGATATTTTTAAAGCAATTTTTAATTAAAATTTTTTTAAAAAATGTTTGCAGTAATTAAAAAGATATATATATTTGCGCTCGCTTAGGCGAAAAACAAACACTCCTCCTTAGCTCAGTTGGTTAGAGCATTTGACTGTTAATCAAAGGGTCCTTGGTTCGAGCCCAAGAGGGGGAGCAAAAACAAGAAAAAGACTTTACAGAAATGTAAGGTCTTTTTTGGTTTTATACGGTATCTACAAGGGATTTGATGTATTATCGTTATTTGAAAAGATTAAAAAAGCGACTGAATACCACGGCATCACTGTTTATTTTAATGGTATACGTGATCCATTTTGAGAAAGCCAATTATCAAAATTTTGAATTTCAGGATTCAGTTGCAATGACAAAGTTTCATCACGAATGGCATTAAAATCATCATTGAAATCTCTTTTAAACTGAAACATGTTTCCCAGATCGTCGGCTCCTGGAAAACCAAAACCACGGTAGATGTCTGGACTTACGTTATTATATATTACATTAATATTTAAGGCTTTGGATAGTTTGGCAGCCATATCATTTCCAGTTAACTTTTCACCAACAATGCCAATGGTTTTACCAATTAGTTCACTGCCCTTTTTGAATATCCCATAAGCACATTTACCAATATCTTCGGCAGCCATACCTGCCAGTGTTTTATCATCCATTGGAAAGGCAATATAGTAATTTCCGTCCTCACCTTTTTGTGGACCCATCCCGAAATGGATAAAGTTATCCCAATAGAAGGAGGTTCTCAAAAAAGTAACCGGTAAACCAGCTTCTGAAAAAAGATGGTCTGCTTCACCCTTACTATCAAAATGGGGTACCTTGTATTGGCCTTGCAGTGTTGGCATACGGTCGTCATCCAATGACACCCAGTTTCTGGTATCCTCTAGTGTTGACCAAACGATATGCTCTAAATCAGCTCCTTTGGCAGCCTGAATAAAGTTTTTTATTTGTTGATACTCTTTTTCAGCTGAAAAATGTTCCCAAAAGAAGGTGACAAAGTATACGGCTTTAGCTCCCTCCAAAGCATTTTCAATACTCTTTATATCGTTAATGTCTGCTTCTACTACTTCCGCTCCCATTTGTGCCAGTGCCATCGCGCTTTCAGAACCAGCGTTTCTAGTTACGGCTCTTACTTTATACCGTGAAAGGCTATCTGCTAGAATAGCGCGTACAAGTCCACCTCCTTGGGCTCCTGTTGCCCCAAATACTGTAATAATTTTTTTGTTTTCCATTTTAATTTTTTGTTTAGTTACTCTTTTGCACTTTTACTATTTATGGATTCTAAAATAGAAGGTTTAAGTGGCCATACATATTTGGGATGCTTGTGTAAAAGATTGAGTACTAATTTAATGAAAAATAGCATGCCATAAAAGTGCTATTGAAGCATTTTTTGACCAACAAGTGTTTAGAAAAGGAACTTTATTTTTGTAGATTAAGAGCTTTAGAAAGATTCCGATTTATTATAGTTTTACAGAAATGTAAGGTCTTTTTTTGCTTTACTGGTGTAGTTAACAAGTTTGAAACCAAAGTATTAGTTTATCAATTCGAGGTTTATTTCTTTATGAATAGGAATAAAAACAACCATACTAATGAAGTGTTGTTCATTTCCCCTCGAATAAAAGCATAAACACGCTTCATTTGCGTTTTTACAGTATTAATAGAAATATTTTGGTTTTCGGCAATTTCGTTATAGCTTAAACCGTCTATAACATGAGAGATGAATATTTTTTTTCTAGCTTCAGGAAGTTTATCTAATAATTTAAGGACTTTAGTAATTTTACTGTCATCGCCTTTTTCGAGGTTTATAGGCTGTTCATAGTTTGGAATTGGCAGGTTACCTTCTTCTAAAACAATTTTTTTAGTTTTTTCAACATGTTTTAAGCTTAAATTTTTAACTGCTTTATTCGCATAAGCTTTAAATGATGTATTAAAAATTATAGGTTCATTTTTATTCCATAGGTAAACAAAAAAATCTTGTACTATATCTTTAGCGGCATCCTTGTCTTTAGTTATTTGGAAAGAAACCAAAGACAAAAACACAAAATACTCTTTATATAAGCATTCAAACTTATTTATATCTTTTTGATAAGACATTTTTATGGAATAAAAATTTGACTAAAAAACTAGTTAGGATTTGCATATATAACAAAAAACATACATAAATATAATGTATTTGATATTTTTTTTCAAAATTAGTGTCACCCTAAATTAACATTAAGTGAACATGTAGATAACAAACAAGTTGTTTTTATGAGAATTGACTACAATATAATTGAGATTTTAAAGAAAATAAATAGAACAGGAAGTCTTGATTCTAAGGATTTAAAACGATTGAGCCCAGAAGAAAAGGAACTTATTGAAAATATTTATAATAGTGGTCTAGTTAAAGAAGCATTAATTTTTTCAGAATCCATAGACAGCGAAGGAAGTTGGCAAGAAATAAAAACCAAACTTAAACAGCATACTTACACCAAAACCATTCCTTTGTGGAAAAGGGCGTATAAGTATGCCGCAATTTTTATAGGTATTATAGGACTTGTTTTCTTTTATCAAGAAATGGCAAGTTCTGAGCCAGAAAATAAAATAGTAACCGATTCTATAGAGCTCATTTTAGATAATGGTGATGTACAAATTATTTCAGCAAGTGGCGAGAAGCAAATAATAAATAAAAATGGGCAAGTAATAGGTAAACAAAGCGGTGACAAAATAGACTATAGTTCAAACACAGCGGTAGATAAATTAGTTTACAATAAACTTAAGATCCCTAACGGACGAACTTTTAATATCACATTGTCCGATGGTACAGTTGTATATTTAAATTCAGGCTCAAGTTTAAAATACCCTGTTAAGTTTTTAAATGGGATGAAGCGAGAAGTGTTTTTAGAAGGTGAAGCTTATTTTGAAGTAAGTAAAGATAAATTGCATCCATTTATTGTAAACGCTAGCGAAATGAATGTGAAAGTTTTAGGCACAAAGTTTAATGTGTCTTCATATAAAAACGATACTGAAATAAGTGCTGTTTTGGTTGAAGGATCGGTTAGTTTATCAAACGATTTAAAACCAAAAAATGAAGCTATTTTAACACCAGGATCTAAAGGTGTTTTAACTAAGTCTAATTTAGAATCAGACATTTCTTTAGAAAAAGTAGATACGAGTCTATATACAGGATGGATTAAAGGCGATTTGCTTTTTAGAAAATCATCATTTAACGATATGGCAAAAAAATTGGAACGAAGCTACAATGTTAAAATAACAAACCATAATCAATTACTAAATACATTAAAGTTTAACGCATCTTTTAATGTAAACATTGAAAACATAGAAGATGTTATGACAGCCTTAAGCCATATTCACCCATTTATATATAAAATCAATAACAGAAATATAACTATAACCAACTAAAAACATTAGCCAATGAAGTAAAAGTGAAACACATTACCAACTAAGTTCACTTTAAAAAAAAAACCGGAAAATACTACCAATATTTTCCGATTCACTAAGTGGATTAAACGAAGAACTAAATAAATCATTTAAAACCAATCAAAATTATGAAAAAAATAATTAAGAGGAGTTTGGCAGAGCCTTATTTCCCTAAAATTAGTCTAAAAATGAAGCTAACCACCATACTACTTATTGTTTCGTTATTTAGGGTTCAAGCAAATACTTATTCTCAAAACACCAAGCTTACATTAAATGTTAAAGATGTAACTGTAGGATATGTTTTTAATCAAATAGAATCGATGTCTGAATTCAGATTTTTATTTGAAAGCGATAAGATAGATTTAAACCGTAAAGTAAGCTTAGATGTTCAAAAGAAAAAAATAGACGATATTTTAAAAGTGTTATTTAGTGGAACAAACATTGAATATAAAACGAATAATCGTCAAATTTTGCTTACGGTAAAGAAAACCCTTCCTACTACTATTAAAACATCAGCTATCGATCCGGTAGAAGTCATTATTCAGCAACACCAAATTAAGGGGCAGATTATAGATATTAATCGACAACCATTAGCAGGAGCAAATATTATTGAAAAAGGCACTAATAATGGTACACAAGCAGATTTCGACGGAAATTTTTCATTAACGGTTTCAAATGAAAATGCAACACTTGTTGTTTCGTATTTGGGTTTTACTACGGTTGAAATTCCTGTAAAAGGACAAAGAATAATACAAGTTACTTTAAATGAAGATGTTTCAGGTTTAGATGAAGTTGTTGTTATTGGGTACGGCACTGTAAAAAAACGTGATTTAACTGGTGCTGTGTCTTCGGTAAATAGCGAGGATATTGCCATTGCGCCTGTAGTTAGCCCTATTGAAGCAATTCAAGGAAGGGTTGCTGGTATAGATATTTCACGTAATGATGGACGTGCTGGTTCAGGATTTAATATCATACTTCGTGGAAATAAATCGCTTACACGCGATAGTAACCCTATTTATATTATTGATGGAATTCAAGGGAATATTAATAATTTAAACCCTAACGACATTGCTTCCATTGATGTGCTAAAAGATGCCTCATCAACCGCCATTTATGGTATATCGGGTGCCAACGGTGTTATCATCATTACTACTAAAAAAGGAGAAAAAGGTAAAATTCAGGTGGATGCTAACTCATATATAAGTATCAATGCGAATCCATCTTACCCAAGCCCTTTGCAGGGAGATGCTTGGTTTAATTATCTTGAAGATGGTTACAAGGCATCCAACAACGGCAATTCTTCTCCAGATAGGGATGCATTACTTGCTGCTTGGGGCTTATCAACAACAGATCTTAACCCTTATATTGATAGCGGAAAATATGTGGATTGGACAGATGAAACCTTTAGAACAGGTATTCAAACCAATAATAACATCTCAATACGTGGGGGTAATGATAATTTACAGGGAAGCCTTTCTGCGGGACTTAACAAAACAGAAGGTATTTATCCTGGAGATGATATTAAAGTATATACCATGCGTAGCAATTTAAATATTAAAGCAACAAAATGGATGGAATTTGGAGTTGTTACTGGCTTAATATTCAAAGACCAAAACCAAAATAGAAGTCGTGTAAACAGGGCTTTTGGCTGGGTGCCTCTTGGTGATGTTTACGATGCAGATGGTCAAATTAACAAATATCCTATTGCAGGTGATCAAGAGCCAAGTATACTCGCTAATAATATTCCAGGAGCTTTTTTAAACAATAGTAAGTCGACAATTTTTACAGCAAATCCATATGTTGATTTTGACTTGGCAAAAGGCTTAACGCTTAAGTCTATTTTGGGGGTAACTTTATCCAACTCTCGTAGTGGACAATATGAAAGTGATGAAACTTATTTAAAGCTTACAGGGAGTTCTTCTCCTGAAAGGACCGGATCCTATAATACTAATTTTGGTTATGGATACAACTGGGAAAATATTTTAAATTATGAAACCACCATTGCCAACAATCATAACTTAGGAGGTACCTTTATAACTTCCTATATGTATAATCAAAGTGAGAATGCAGAAATCTTTGGTTCTGGGTTTACTTCAGACAACAGCTTATGGTATAATTTAAGGGCTGCCCCCAACCAAATCCTTAATACAGGTTATAGTATGAATAAACGCATGTCTTACGCAGGAAGGTTAAATTATAATTATAAAGGAAAATATTTTATAACCGGTTCTGTAAGGTCCGATGGGGCTTCTGAATTGGCTGAGGGCAATAAATGGGATGTATTTCCTGCTGGAGCTGTTGCTTGGAGAATTTCTGATGAAAATTTTATGGCAGGTATTAATTGGTTAAGCAATTTAAAGCTGCGTATTGGCTACGGGGTTGCAGGAAGTAGAAACGTAGGGCCATATACAACGCTTTCAGGGGTTACTAACGGATTAGATTTATTGGATCTTGGTGGCGGACAAGTGCAAACATTTATTCCAACAGAAACCGTTGGAAATACAGACCTTGGATGGGAGAAATCATATAATACTAATATAGGTCTTGATTTTGGTTTTCTTAAAAACAGAATTAATGGATCTATCGAATATTATGATACAGATTCAAAAGATTTAATCTATCCAAGACCTCTTCCTACAACAGTTGGTGGTGTAGGACCAAAGAGATCATTCATTCAGGAAGCAAATCTTGCATCAATGAACAATAAAGGTATTGAATTAACATTAAACACAAAATATTCAAACCAAAGATTTCCAATGGTCTAGCACACTAACTTTTGCTAAGAATACGGAGAAAGTAACCGAAGTTAATTTGGGAAATGTAGAGGTTGAGGATTTAGTTTCCCTTGGTTTATTTATAGGGGAACAAAGCAGAGTATTTTATGACTATAAAAAAATTGGTGTTTGGCAATTAAGAGAGGAAGCTGATGCCGCTGTATTTGGTTTGCAGCCTGGCGATGTAAAGATTCAGTCTAGTTTAACCAGACAATCTGAAGGTGTGTGGACAAGAACCATTACTGATGCTAACGGCGTTACTACTGAGGAAACATATACTGCCGCCGCTCCTTATACTATAAATGCCAATGAAGACCGCCAAGTTATTGGCCATAGGGCTCCTGATTGGACCGCTGGGTTAAATAACACTTTTGTGTACAAATCATTTGATTTAAGCATCTTTGCAACAGCACGTTATGGCCAAATGATTGAAGGAGAATTATTAGGATATATGAGGTATGGAGCATTAAATTTACCAGATAACTATAATTATTGGACTCCTACCAACGCAACAAACGATTTTCCACGACCTTACATTACTAGAAGCACCAACAATTCTCAGCCTCTTCAAGGCCTTACCAATGTAGATGGTTCTTATTTCAAAATCAAGAACATAACACTTGGTTATACAGTTCCTGAACGTTTTGCAAGTAAAGTTGGATTGACTAATTTAAGAGTTTACGGTACCGTTTATAATTCATTAATTATTGTAAAAAGCCACTTATTAGATGGATTAGACCCTGAATCAGGAGCTTCTGATTCGTTCCCATTATACAAGCAAATGGTATTTGGTTTAAATGTATCATTTTAAAAAATTGAGAAAGATGAAAAAAATATTAAATTTAAAAAGATCGCTAGCAGTAATATCCTTACTGCTAGTAACAATGTCTTGTGATATAGATGAAGTGAATCGTGAGGTTCAAGATACTAATTTGGTCTATACCTCTGTTGTAGGTTATGAAGGTCTTATTAACTATGCTTATAATAGTTTATATTATTTCTATGGCAAATTAGATGGCATTGGAGCACAGGAGCTGGGCACCGATTTATGGTGGTCTGAATCCTATTTAGCACCCTATACGCAATACGGTAGCGAGCTTACCACAACACAGGGTCAAAACAGAGTGTTTTGGGATGGGTTTTATGCCGCTGTTAACTACTCCAACCTTGCGATTTATTATGCCGATAAGGTTACTGATTATACTGAAGATCAAAAAAAAGCCAAAGTAGCTGAGGCGCATTTTATTAGAGGATGGTCTTATTTACAGATTGTTGAACAATATGGAGGCGTAGTACTGCGTACATTACCTTCATCAATTGATTCAGAAAAAGAAAATTTCCCAATTCGTAGTAGTGAGGAAAAAATATATGAATTAATATTAAGCGATTTAGAATTTGCAGCAGAAAACCTTCCCGTTAGCCAGGGTACCGAAAGAGGACGTGCTTCAAAAAAAGCCGCATTAGGCATGCTTGCTAAAGCTTATCTTCAAAGAACCCGTTTAGGAGACGAAGTCACATATGCAACCAAAGCCTTAGCTGTTGCAAAAGACCTTATAGACAACCAAGTGGCTTATGGATGTGCGCTTTATACCAGTGATCCTACAACATCAGGATATGCCAAATTATGGGACGGTCTTAATAACAAAATGAATACGGAATTTTTGTTTTTAGAATCTATTGACCCGGTTCTCGAAACACTAGCAAACCCTGAAGGTTCAAATCGCGGTCGTACCCGTCAATATTATGAGATGGATTTAAGACACGTAGGTGAAGATTGGGGAACAACACAATCAGAAGATCAGTGGTATGGGAGAGCAAATAGTAGAGGTCTTAAACCTACTAAGTATTTATTAACAGAAATATTTACACCTGAAAAAGATCCTGCTGATACACGTTTTGAAAACACATTCTTTACTGAGTACTATAATTCCAGGAGAAGTGGATCATCATTCCAGAATTGGACACTAACTGCAAACGTTATAAATAAATATGTGAAAGACCCAGCTTTAGTAGGGCACGTAATTAAAGGCACTTTAGGAACTTATACAGAAGGCCAAGTGCACTATGGGGGAAAAACAAACTTTTATGGGTTTGTAAGAGCGTCTCAACATTCTAATATGGTAGATAATGATAACGATGGTTGGTTAGACGGTCTTTCAATATTTACTCCAAACTACGCCATGACTGCCTCAGAAAAGTATTCACTACCTTTCCTTATTGTAACTCCAGATGAAATGTTTGAACCAAATGGTAAGTGGGTTACAGCAACTTCCTTAGGGGGATTGGGGGCTTATTATAAAGATTGCCACCCGTCTCTTAATAAATTCTCATCTATCCATTGGATTTTTAATAATCAAAGATGGATGGGCGATGTACCAATTTTACGCTTAGGAGATGTTTATTTACTGGCCGCTGAAGCTGTGCTTCGTTCAGGTGGAAGTCAAACAACAGCCGCAGAGTATATAAATACGTTACGCAAACGTGCTGCAATTACCAGTCGTGAAAACGAAATGATTATTGCCCCAGGTGAAGTTACTTTAGATTTTATTTTAGCTGAACGAGCACGTGAATTGGCAGGCGAACAAGTGCGTTGGGAAGATTTAAAAAGATTTGGAAAACTTAACAATGCCTATTTGAATGTTACTAACCCAGACATTACAGGTTTTGTTGATGGAAAACATATAATAAGACCAATTCCTCAAACATTTCTTGATGCTATCGGAAATGCCGATGAATTTGGCACCAATGGATATTAATAGTTAGTTTAGTTGTTTATTAGGAAAACCCATGTAGTTGCAATAAAATGCAAGTTGCATGGGTTTTATGTTTTGTAACTATTTATTTAATATTTTTTTTGTGGCTTCAACCACGTTTTTAGAATTCCCAATAAAAATATTATCATCAACAATAATAACAGGTCTGCTTAAAAACGTGTAATGTTCCAATATATAGTGTTTATAATCGCGTTCTTCAAGTTTTTGGTTTTTTAAATCCATTTCCTTGTACAGTTTAGAACGTTTGCTAAAAAGCGCTTCATAGCTTCCTGCAAGCACTTTCATTTCCTCTAACTGTTTAACGGTTATTGCTTCGGTTTTTATATCCTGTAACACAAATTCAGAGGGTAGGTTTAATTCTTTTAAAATTCTAACACATGTACTGCATGTTTTTAAGTAGTATACCTTTTTCATCTGCTTATTTTATTTGTTTTTTATTTCAGTCTAAAAAACCACCGTCTTTGACGGTGGTCATGTTTTAAAGGCTTCGCCATTTTTTAGGTTTACC